>CAZFER010000076.1:0-30259 GCA_964517495.1 uncultured bacterium
GAAGGTTTTTCTGGTAAATAGGCGTTTGTAAGTGTAGATATTTGAGGGGGTAAAATTTTTTTTATTTTTTTTTCGTGAATCAGGATGTTGAGGATAAACTGGATTTTTTTTTGGTGCGTTGCTGATTGGTTTGGAGAAGGATGTTTGGTTGGTGGGTATGCCGAGCGGGCAGGGATGCCCGCTCCCCGTGATATTCGGAGCGCGGGCTTCCCAGCCCGCAATTGTCTTTGAGTTTTTGGGAGAATTTACGTATGAGGATTTGACTCGAGGGTAAAGAACGACGTTTTACCCTTGGCAACCGCCCTGATTGAGACGCACCGGCTAGAAGCCGATGCTCCCCGGATTTACACCCTGAAACGCAACCACTTGATGAAATCCCTAGTATTTTTTTGGATGGTGCGTATCTGAAGTTAATCATGCCGATTTTTTATTGAACTGGTTTTTGTCCATTCATCCGCGCCCAAGTCAGGATTATCGGGGCGAGGTTCCTGATCGATGTCATCCTGAACAGCGGGTAGAGGCATGGCGAGGTCTACAATGGATTGATCCGGGGTACTGAGATGCAGGTTGCCTTTGGATGGATTTACAAAAAGGGAAGTAAGGTTGCGAGTTAAATTGTTTTTGATTTCAAAATCACTGTTAGATTCGATCCGCATTTCAGGACCGCTGAGAATATTATTCGAGACCAGCAAACCATCATTATCATGGACAATGCGGATAAGGCGTTTCAGGCGGCTGTCGGGATCGTGGATAGTGTTGTTCACGATTTGGCAATTGTGGGTATAGTCTGCCAGGATGCCATTTTCGGGAGTATTGGTTAGGAAATTGTTTCGAACGATAAAACGAGTGCAATGGACGCTGCTTTGGCCTTCACCGATGCCGCTGGAATTGCCCAGGGCAATACCGGTATCGCAATTGATGATGATATTGCGTTCGATAATGCAGTCTTCGCCATGATGCCACATGAAGACACAGCCTCTCGCTTCGCCGGTTCGGCCCTGAATGCCGATGAATACATTGTCGCTGATGGTCCAATTTTTGGCGTACATAACATCGATCCCACCAATGTAATTGCCGTCAAAGTTATCTGGGGTGTCTTTGGGATCATCGCTGAAGCGTTTGGGGTGATCATTATAAAAAAGGCAGTATTGGATTTTGCAATTTTTAGGACGCATTTCCTCGCGATTGTTTTCAGGAACGCGAACGCCCTTAACGCCACGCTGCCAGATGTTGTGAATGATGCAATTGTAAATGGTGACATTTTGGATATTGCTGTCTGAGTTTAGTTTGAAACCATTCCATTTGATGTTTTGGATGGTTAGATCGGCTATCGTCACTCCAGTACAGCGGGTGATTCCCACTAACTCACCGTGCATGCTCCTGGCTCCATCGAGGATGACTTTTTCTCGGTTGCCGGATGCGCTGCGGAGAGTGACATTGTCGGTGGTGATCTCAAAGTAGCGGGGCATATAGTAGGTGCCATCCTCGATGAGGATAGTTCCGCCGGGTTTGACTTGCCTTGCGGCTTCGAATAATTCATCCACAGTTGAAACGCGGATGATGTTTTCTTCTGCCTTCGGAAGAGGTGGGGCTTCAGGAAACCAGGGTTGTGTAGGGATAGCTGTTTGACCGATGTATGGTATTAATAATATTGTTATCAAACAAAACGAACTTATGAAAGATTGTTTAATTAATGTTTGCTTTGAGCACATGATTCTTTTTCCTTTCTGGGGATTATTCCAGGGGTGGTATGGTTATGATGGTGCCATCATCGTATTCAATTTCACATCTAACAAGAAATGGTGTTGGTGTTGGACCAGTGAAGGGGTTGGTTGCGTAAACAAGCAATCGTTGGGCTTTGGTGTGAGGAAGGTTCAGGTCACCATCGATGGTATCGCAGCGGTTGCCAGTGGAATCCATTACAGCAGCACGCCAAATTTGTCCGCTTTTGGTGGTCCAGCGATGTAGAGTTTCCGAATCCCTCTTTTCATCAATATGTATCAGGTTAAGTGCTTGGATCTTTCCATGATGGGGAATGCGAAGGAAATCGAGTTGGAAGCAAAGATCCTTCTCTCCATCGGGTTCTATATTCACTTTACCAACTTGGTCAGCGTATATTCCTAAATAGCGAACTCCTTTTTGCAGGGTTGGTGTTCTAATGAAGAATGAGTAAGCCAAAAGCCCGATGATAAACAAACTCACCGCGATTTGAAATAAAAGCAAAATAGGTGGAATAATGATTGATAAGGCATTTGCCATGAATTGGTTGAATGTCGAGGGGATTGAGGTATTCCAACTTATTAAAATACAAATGATCAAGATCAATGAGGCAAGGCTGATATAGGTGGCAATATGATCGATGCTTTGTTGTTGATAGCGCACTTCAAGGACACCATCCCGCAGCGGTATCCCGATCATTTTCCATGCTTCTTCCGGTTCACCATTAAGTGAAGGTAAGGGCTGACGAACAGGACGGTTGTTTAACCGGATTTCCCATTTGCGGAACAAGGAGATTCCCAGGCGCAAGTAAGAATTGCTGGCTGTATTGGATATTTTAAAGCGCAGTAAGTGATCGCGGTTTTCCAGCAATTTTACTTCGCCTGGTCCGTAAAGATTCCAGGCTTGGGGAGACCAGTCGTTGCGTTGGTATAGGATAAGATGTTCGTTTTCGTGTATTTTCTCGATGTTTTGCAAGGCATCCAATTCATTGGGAGGCAGTGTTTTTTGTTTGAAGATGTATTTCACGTTAGCCAGATTTAAGGTCCATTCATTCAAAAAGATGGGACGTGTCCCCAGAATTATGGCAGGCATATAGCGTGGTACAAATATACCGATTGAACTGAATGCCGGGGCGGCGATCATTCCCCATGATTCGGTTGTTAAAGCCCGGGCTGGGGGAAGCGTATTATGCAGGAATATTTGGTTGTCATCCATTTTTTCCTGGGCGTTGAGATAATCGAGTACATCAAGATAACCGCTCCAATGGGCAGGAGTGTGAGGTGGTGCTTTGACAAACCGGGCGGCAGGTGAGATCTGCCAAAGGAAAGTACTTTTAAACACTGCCTGTACTTGGATGAAGATAGGTACAGCAAGTAGGAGCAAAATGATAGCGAAGAATAGAGTTGAAAAGGTCGAGGCTATAAGGTGGAATCCATTTTTATGTGACGAACCCGGTTCGGGAAAGATCAAATGCTTTACAGCAAATATACGCTTGTTTAGTTCCGTGGCGTGCCAGGCGTATTGAATGCCCGCACCGATAAAACCCGCGATGAGCAGCAAAGAGATTGTTTTTCCCACCGCGGCCAAGCGGTCGACTTGCATATGCTCAAAAAATTCGTGAGCGGCGTTGAAATCAAAGAAATGACGGGCACTTTCCATTCCACCAAAAATGGTGATTAAGCCTAATAAACTGAGGACGTTGATGAATTTTCGTTTGGCAAATAGTCCAAAAAATAGGGCGATATAACCGAGGACGGATAGAACGGCGGATGATTTGGGAAACAGAGTTCCGTCAAGAAATCCACGTCCCACATCGGGCATGTAGCGTCCCCAAAAGCCGTACTCAAATAT
Organism: uncultured bacterium; assembly: GCA_964517495.1. Classification (GTDB taxonomy): domain Bacteria; phylum Hinthialibacterota; class Hinthialibacteria; order Hinthialibacterales; family Hinthialibacteraceae; genus CAZFER01. The sequence goes on from CAZFER010000076.1 coordinate 3,571, forward strand.
CCAACTGCGGCTGGCGATAAATGAGAGCCACCAAAAAGCGGCAAGGCCCAAGCCAAGAATGGCATAAAATAACCATCGATAGTGATTTGAATAACTTTCAATTAGCGATTGGCGTGGTGAGGTGCAATGTTTGAGAAATGAGATGATCAGTAATAGGATGATCCATAATCCATTAATGACAATAAATATGGGATGGAGAAGGAAACTGAAGGCTAAGGCTGCCAGCATGGTAACCATGTTCCTGCGTGACCGGGGAAAGGAGGCATCCGCGCATTCGGATAAGGCATGGATGGAAAGGGCAAATCCCAAACCGCTTCCCCATAAACCGATGTTGAAAAATTGCGCCCAGGTGAAATACATGGCATCGGCGCTATCCAGCAACAAAAGGGGAAGCATGAGGATCGAAGCAAGAGGGCCAAACCACTTTCTAACGATGTGATACAGGATGAATGCAAATAAAAGGTAAGAGAATAATACGGAAAATGTGTAGGCCCATTTCAAGGTCAATAAACCAAGGGAAATGACTCGAAATAGGAAAACAATGATGTGGCCGCCAGGTGGGTATAGTTCATTAAGGGGGAATCCCATACCAAAGGCTGAACACCAGCCAGTTAAGCGATGGAATTGGGTTAAATTTTCCTCCGTCAGGGAAGCCAGGGTGTATTGCATGAGATGATCGCCGGATGAGTTAAGGCCGTACCACAGGGGGAATCGATCTATCCAAAGGACGATGATGATAAATATGATCCAGATCCCTATTTCAAAATAATAAAACGCTTTATTACCACCATGCCGGTCCCATACGGCTAGCAGAGCTGCGTAAAGCCAGAGGGCGACAAACAAAAAAAGCGATGTACGGAATAAACAGAGTAAACCGGAGTATTCCAAAAAGGGGATTGAAGTGCCTCTCTGCAGGGTGAAATAAAAAACAGTGGTAAAGATGAATAAAAACGCCTGAACGACTAAAAAGGCATACGATGGTATAGGATATGATCTTGAATTTTCCGTAGGAGTTATACTCATAACACATTCACTTTATATATTGTTTGAATCAATGGTTCACCGTCTTCGCCCAAATGGGTGAAGTTGCTACAATTATGGATCGTTAATTCTGTATCTCCAAGGTGAAGATCAATGGACTATCAACCTGTAATCGGACTGGAAACTCACGTTGAACTGGCTGCCAAGGCAAAGGTTTTTTGTGGAACCAAGGCGGAATTTGGTGGTGAGCCCAATAACCATGTATGCCCGGTGTGCTTGGGTTTGCCTGGTGTGTTACCTGTTCTAAACCGTGAATCGTTTGAATTGGCATTAAAAGTGGCATTGGCTTTGGATTGTGATATTCCCGAGCAGACTGTTTTTGATCGCAAGCATTATTACTATCCCGATCTTCCGAAAAATTACCAAATTTCCCAGGAATATGAACCGCTGGCGCGTAACGGCGGGATGAAAATCGTATTGAATGATGGAACAGAAAAAATGGTTCGTATCCATAATATCCATCTGGAAGAGGATGCGGGTAAACTGATCCATCAAAAGTACAAATCCCGTTTTGTTTCGCTTGTTGATTTGAATCGGGCGGGAACCAGCCTATTGGAAATAGTGAGCCAGCCGGATATGACCAGCCGTGAGGATGCTGAAGTGTTTATGAAAACACTGCGCAGCTTGCTTCGGTATTTGGAGGTGAGTGATTGCAAAATGCAAGAGGGATCATTACGTTTTGAGTTGAATATTTCGCTTCGACCAGCAGACTCGACTGAATTAGGTACAAAAGTTGAGATTAAAAACGTCGGTTCGATTCGTTCCGTATTGCGTGCTATGGATTATGAAATCGCACGCCAGACTGATATTCTTGATGAAGGGGGAAGAGTAATTCAGGAAACCCGCCTGTGGGATGATGATAAGGGAGAATCGCGTTCGATGCGGGTGAAGGAAACCGCCAAAGATTACCGTTACTTCCCTGAACCGGATATTCCTCCAGTTTTTTTAAAGCGTGACTATTTGGATGGACTCCGTGATAACTTGCCTGAATTACGCGACGCCAAACGCAAGCGCTTTGTTGAAGAATATGGGATACCCGATTATGACGCCGGGGTGTTGGTGGAAGACAAAGCGGTCGCTAACTATTTTGAAGCCTGCTGCCAACGGCATAATTCCCCTAAAATTTTTAGTAACTGGATCATGGTTTATATTTTGCGTGATCTGAAAGACGAGGACAGTGATATAAATGATTATCCCGTGACGGTTGATCACCTTGTCGAACTGGTTCAATTGGTAGAGAAGGGAACCATTAATCAGAATATTGCCAAAAAGGTCTATAATGATATTCTTGAAAAAGGAACCATGCCTTCTGTGATTGTCAAGGAAAAAGGATTGGAAGTGGTCAGCGATACCGGTGCGATTGAAACGTTCGTCGATGAGGTGATTGCAGAAAATCCTGGCCCAGCCGAGGACTTCAGAAAGGGCAAGGATCAAACTCTTAACTTTTTGTTGGGGATGGTGATGAAAAAGAGCAAAGGGAAAGCCAATCCCAATATGGTCAAGGATTTGTTAACAAAGAAAATTCGGGGTTAAAGATATGAAAGGTAAGGGATTTACCTTAATTGAACTTCTCATTGTAGTGGCAATCATTGGAATTTTAGCGGCGATTGCGGTTCCCAATTTTCTTAACGCACAAATCCGCGCCAAAATAGCGAGGGTTCGTGCGGATATGCAGGCCATTGGCACTGCGTGTGAGATGTATAGCCTGGATTGGAATGACTTCCCTTATGGCAATTTTCCCAACAATCGAGGAGGGTATACCACAGGCAGCCTATTCTCGCTTACGACACCAGTCTCCTATATGTCTTCGATTGAGCAGACTGATCCTTTTGGTGAGGGGAAATGGGGGGACAATACATCAAGTAACAACCGGTATTATACTTATGTCAGTTATAATGGTTTTTGGGCACGTCATGATAGCAGCGCCCAATCTTATTTTTCCAACCATGGTTATTTTAAGGGTTATGGGATGGCCAGTTTCGGGCCGGATCGTTTTGACAGTGGTGGTGTTTGGGCGCCTCTTCAATATGCCGTAGGCAATATCGAAGCAGGAAACCGAGCATTGTATGCGGGGTCCAACGGATTGGTTAGCCGTGGGGATATTGGCCGTTATGGTGGAGCGGCTCAATTAGGCACGGCGGGTGGTGATTGAATCCTTTCCTCTATGAGAATGTGAATAGCGTTGATGGGGTATGGGCTTTCGCCATGATGTCTTTAATTTGTTTTATTATATCAGGATGTTGCTCAGCCACATTTTGGGTTTCTTCTAAATCTGTTTTTAAGTTATACAGTTCAATAGGGGCGTTGCGGTCTTTTTTTACACCGTTTTGCACTCCTTTCCAGTCGCCTAACCTTGCGGCGCGTTTGCCGTCTCGTTCGTAAAATTCCCAATAAAGGTAAGAGTGTTCTTTTTGTTTTCCTTTATTGATCAAGCTCGGGAGCATTGAGATCCCATCCGTATTTGAGGGAATTGGTAAGCTTGCAAGTTGAGCCAAGGTGGGGAGCACATCCTGAAAGCCGCTGATATGATGGGTTACTGATCCTGGTTTGATTTTACCGGGCCAACGGGCGATCATGGGAACGCGAATGCCGCCTTCATAAAGATCACGCTTTTTTCCCCGCAGTGGACCATTTGCATCGAATTGCTGAAGTGTTTCTCCTGCACCGTGCGGTCCATTATCGCTGGTAAAGAATACTATTGTGTTATCGTCAAGATTGAGTTCGCTCAGCAAAGTCATAATGCGTCCGATGTCACGATCCATTCGCGAGATCATGGCGGCCTGTATTTTTTGGTTTTTTTCCCAATCTTTGTTTTGGTACTCTCCGAGTTCGGGCACCTGGAATTTGGTGTGAGGAATGGTGAAGGGCAGATAGAGGAAAAAAGGATTGGATTGATTTTGCTTGATGAATTGCAAGGCTTCATCAACAATTAAATCGTGCGAATATTGTTCCTGTTTTCCATTAAAATTTCCCTTCAGCATCACTTTTTGGGTGTTACGCCAGAGGTGATCGGGATAGTAATTGTGGGCCTGCCGTTGGCAGTTGTAACCGAAGAAATGATCGAAGCCCTGGTTGACGGGATCGCCTTCTGAACCAGGATAACCGAGGCCCCATTTACCCATTGCGGCTGTGGTATAACCTGCTTTTTTCAAGACTTTGGCAACAGTGATTGAGTTAGCGGGGATGGGAAGATTTCCCTCATGGGGCAGGGCGTGATTTCCTCGAATATGGCAATGTCCGGTATGCAAGCCAGTCATCAATACACAGCGTGAAGGGGCACATACGGTGCTGCCGGAATAATGTTGGGTAAAACGCATGCCCTCGGCTGCTAATTTGTCGATGTTAGGCGTTTGGATAAGATTTTGACCATAACAGCCTAGATCTCCATAGCCCAGATCATCCGCCATGATGAAGATGATGTTGGGTTGGTGTTTTGCCTCACTTGCATGGGGAATATTGGTATTGGTTAAACCAGCGCCCGTTAATAAACCTACGTGTTTAAGGAAATTTCTTCGTTTCATTTAGATTTTTTCCCTTTTCGAACAACTTTGAAATATTTATGAATTTTTAATTGTATGTTCAATCCATGAAATGCAGTGGGCATATTCAGTTTTCTTAACTCGATCATAGAATTTGCGATCTGCAGTTACCACTTTGGATCTTTGCTGTTCAGCAAGTGAGAGGTAAAGACAATCATAAATTGAATGATGAATGCTATTTGCTATTTCATAGGCTCTTTCCAAATAAAAGAAAAATGGCATTAATTTTAACACATTTTCATTGAATAACATTCGTAAACTATTTAATCCATCTTCTACTCTAAGAGATTCGAATTGCACTTTTTTGTGGGTTGCGCTGAATAACTCCAGGTAGATAAAGTCAGGTGCCATACGTGTGTATTGAGGAGAAAGGTAATAGCGGGCATATTGCTGAAGTGGTTCCTCAAATAGCCATTTGATGGCAACGCTAGCGTCTATAATAATTTCTGTCATCGAGTATCTCTATCTTGACGAATGAATTTTGCACTATCGTATTTTTGAGGCCCAATACGTTTGCTAAATTCAGCTGATTTTTGAATGAATTCATCTAAACTTAATTGAGATTCTTCTATTTTAGGTTTCTGATATTTTTGAGTAAAATGAAGACCAAATTGTTCAGCAAGTGTGTTCAGTTGCTTGAAAAAATCGGGATCAATATTTGATTGATTGGTTTGAAAACAAACTGTGACTTCAGTCATAATCTAGACCTCCATTTCATCATTTCTTGTAATTATTATACCAATACTTTAAAAAAATCATTATAAGAAATCAAGCAAGGGCACCATGGATTTGAATAGGTGCCCTTGGATTCCATATAAATGTGCTTAGTGAGTCCTCAAATGTTTTGGCATACTAACCAAACTTAAATCCTTTATACAAAAAATGGGATCAAACATCACACACACTCACAGCGTGGCGTAAGGCGGCCAGTTTGTCATCCCATTCGGGGATGAATTCCTGTGTGACAAAACCTGTATAACCGGTTTCTAGAATGGCGCGCATGATAGCGGGGTAATAGAGTTCCTGAGTGTCGTCAATTTCAGCTCGGCCAGGAGCGCCAGCGGTGTGGTAATGGCCGATATAATCCTGGTATTGCCGAATGCGCCGGATGACATCGCCATTCATAACCTGGGTGTGATAAATATCAAAAAGCAGTTTCATGCTTGGTGAATCAACCTTTTTGATCAAGTCAATGCAAAGATCCACGTCATCGCCGAAATAGCCGGGATGGCCTTTCATGGGATGGCTGTCGTCACGGGTGTTGAGAATTTCCAGACAGAGAGTGATGTTCTTTTTCTCGGCATAATCACAGGCCTTTTTCCAGCACTCCACGCAGTTTTTCGCTCCTTGTTCATCAGTGATACCTTTTTCACGCATGCCCGTAAAGGTGATGACATTGCGGCAATCACACTGAGAGGCTGTATCAATAGCGTTTTTGAGTTTTTCGAGGCAAAAGGCATGATTTTCTTTGCTAAAGGGGCCGGTTTTAAAGCCATGACTACCAACCATGGATAGTTTCATTCCACGCTTTTTTAATTCGGGGTAATATTTGGCATTAATGTCCATGGCATGAAGCCCCATTTTGTGGGCGGCCTCGATTAGCGTCATAATCGGCATGGGTTCGTAGCACCAATGATAAACGGATTGTTTGATTCGTCCATTCTTGATTTTGTAGGATTCAGGAGGCACTTTATCGCCAGCAATATCATAGGCGGATGCATTTTTATTTGAACTCATTCCGCCAATCATAGCTGCGGAGGTGATTGTCACAAAGCTACGGCGGCTGACACGGTTATCACTTTCAAACTTCTTATTCATCGCTTCATTCTTCCTTTCATTAATAATCAATATGAATAAATGATTTCATTTTATGTGATTTTATCATACAGGAATTGGTCTGGAGATATACTGGTATAGGTATAATAAATTAATACTCATTAAACATTTCTCTTCTATCTTTGTTTATTTGAATCAAAATGACTATGAATAGAGGGTATATTTATGAATTCAAAAGCGTTTACGTTGATTGAGTTGTTAATCGTGGTGGCCATCATTGGGATTTTGGCAGCGATTGCGGTTCCTAATTTTGTGAATGCGCAAATTCGAGCGCGGGTGGCGCGGGTTCATACTGATCAGCGCGCAATAGGGAATGCGTTGGGTATGTATAACATTGATCACAATGCGTTTCCCTCCTTTTTGAATTGGCCCACCTTCGCTTATGTTGGGGTGCCTCAATTGACAACACCTGTTGCCTATATGAGTGTCTATCCCGTCGATCCTTTCCATCGAGCGGAAGCCGGTCATGGTGTGCCTGATACCCATAAATATGTAAAGATGTCCTACTATAATCTCGATATCATGGAAGAAACCGGCCAGGCGCGGGGATCGACCAGTTTTGGGGTGGAAGAATATAGACAGGGAAATCATTGGGGTGTGCGCAGTTTTGGCCCCAATCGTACTGCTGATTATGACAGTGCTCGGGATGTGTTTCCAACGTATGATATGAGCAATGGTCTTCATAGTAATGGGGATATTTATCGATGGGGTTCGTGACAACACCAACAACCAGAAGATTTTCACGTGGAGTTCAATGGATATATATTATGAAATGGCTAAAATCGAGCTGAACTTATAATTCATGCGGGGAGGTGAACGAAATGAAATACAAGGGATTTACGCTGATCGAACTTTTGATTGTTGTAGCCATTATCGGTATTTTAGCGGCCATCGCCGTGCCTAATTTTTTAAATGCACAAGTGCGGGCTAAATTATCCCGCTGTTATGCGGATATGCGTTCCATACTAATGTCAGTGGAACAGTTGCGACTGGATACTGGACATTTGCCCCTTGATGGCTGGGATGATGACACTCCGGAAGGAAGGGACATCTTAAAACGCGTGTTTAATGGAGTTGGTGATTTCCCCGAAGGGGTTCGCAGTAAAGTTCATTATCTGGCGGTTTTAACCAGTCCTATTCCTTACCTTTCATCGGTCCCCATCGATCCTTTCATCGGTCGATATCAAGATATCAATGATGTGGGATTTGGCAGCCCGACGGATACCTACACCTACGCCGATTGGGATCCAAACATTCCCGGCACAGGAAGCAATAACAATAATATGAACATTGCAGCATTGGAATTACCCTTGGCGGAAGTCTTGGGATTTAAGCCTATGCAAAAAGGGGAATACGCCTTGCACGGTTTGGGACCGGATGGATTTGCTGGAGCAATGAGTAATAGTTCATTAAGAGGTATTCCCTATGACGCCTCGAATGGTTTGAACAGCATTGGTGATATATTTATGCGTACGGGTGGCCGTATCAATCAATGATGATTTTTTTCTTATTAGATATAGCCAATCAAGAGAAAGGGAAAATCAAAATGATTTCCCCTTTTTGGTTCTTTGGGTATTGGATGATCAGATATAACGTATCAATATAGTCCCCAATCTTTCACGCTGGTATCTCCTTCGCAATTCCAGGATATTTCTTTAATGTGGAATTTCGCACCCTCAAACTGGATGGAACGCAAGCCGGTTTGATTGGCAATGATAAGGGTTTGATCTTCTTGTATGTTGGGGTTGGAATTGATTGAACCGGCGATATTCGCTTGATCATCCATGCCTATAATATTGACAACATCAGCACATCGAATGATAAACGTGACTTTGACCGGAACTTCACCATTACATACAAAGGGAGCAAAAAGTAAAGTTGTTGGATGCATGGCTGTGGGATCTGACATGGGAATTTGAAGCTCTTTTTTGTTGTCGCCATCAAAATCACCAACCTGCATATAGTGGATTTTTCCGGTTGGTGATGAACCTGTTGAAATATCCAAAACCCCGAAATTAATGAAATCGAGATCGGTGACAGGATATTCAAAAATGTCATCAATGACAATTTTTTGTCCCGTGATTTGAATCATCGTGGGGGTGGGACTCGGTGGTATTGTGGGAATAGGTGCAAATGTAGGGGTGGCAATCGGGGTAGGAATTTCCGGTGTTGGGGTGGGTGTTGGAGTATTATCTGGTATCACGATTATCGTTGGAGTTGGTGTAGGAGTCCATGTTGGTTCTTGAGTTGGAGCAGGCGTAGGCGTGGATGTGGAAACCGGAGTGTTGGTGGGAGTGGCGGTAGGTAATGCTTCGGTGGTGAATTGCCAAATAGGACCGCTAATTTCCTCACTTTTATTTTGAGCAATCACGCGCCAGGAGTAGCTGGTGCCGTATTCAAGATCATAGGGCAGTATGACGAGAGTGTCTGTCAAATAATTGAAGGTTGGATCTTCAGGCAATTCTGTACTGATCGTGGCCGAACTGTTTATTTGTAGATTTTTCCAAAATTGCACATGGTACAATTCCGCCCACTCGCAGTCTTTCCAATCCAGATTGGTTGAGATGGAAGCACCGGCACTGCCGTTAGCGGGATTCGGTTGAGAAGGCATTTCGGGAACCGGCATTTTTCTCCATCCCTCAATGGACTCACTGAAATCACTTGGACCATCACCACTAACGGAAAAGGAGGATTGAACCCAATAATAATAAAGTTTACCCGGTACAGCGTTTGTGTCATTAAATGTTAATTGATTTCGCCATTGGCCAAGAGGAATCTTTTCCCCTTTAATCGTTTCCGAACGATACACCCTATGATATGCATTATCAATTTCCGATTCCCATTGGACAATAACATGATCTTTTAAATCACCATCCGATGCTGATAACTCTACCGGTGCGGATGGTTTTAACCATCCTGTGCGTGGTTCACTATATTGGGTGTTTCCATAGCCGGTAATCCCTCGCGCGGCTTTAATCCAATAATAATAGATTGTGTTAAGTGAGACTTCCTGGTCCCTGAATTGGGTTCGACGCTGCCAGTCCGTCACAGGAATTTTTTCGCCATTTGGAGATTGAGCACGATAGACTTGATAGTAAATGGCATGATCCACTTGATTCCATGTAACCAGGATTTCAGTCGAATCGATACCATGTGCGGTATATATATTGTCCGGTGGAAGTAAGCGTTTCCACCCTCCATTGGCGGGTCCAATATCACTTGGGCGGTCACCTTTGTTATTACAAGCGGCTTGGATGGCGTAATAATAGTTTGGGCCGGCGTCTACATCTTTGTCTTCATATGTTGTTTCTGTTTGCCATGGTCCGATGGGATAGAGTTCACCACTTGGGGAATCTTTGCGGTAAATTCGGTAATAGGCTCCATCGGCGACTTCTTCCCAGCTGACTTCAATTTTGTCATCGTATATACCGGAAGATACAGTTGGCCGGCTCGGGGTTGGAGGTGAGGTCCAACCGCCATCACCTGTACTAATATTGGTCTCGCCATATCCGCTTTGACTTCGTGCACCTTTTACAAAGTAATAATAGATTTTCCCCCCATCGGCGGTGGTATCGTCAAATCGGGTGATTCGTTCGAAATCATTAAGTTGGATCATTTCATCGCCATCCGGATTATCCGAACGGAAAACTTGAAAATAGTAAGCCTCTTGTCCACTTTGCCAGAAGACGCGTATTTTATCTCCAAAGATCCCATCAGTGGCTGATATTTGATAGGGAGGGGACATACGAGCGAAGCCACCATTGGGATTGCTATGGCTGCTCAAACCATTGCCGCTGTTACTGCCAGCTGCCTTAGCGGTGTAGTAATAAGTGTGGCCGGGAATGAGGTTTGGATCGTTGTCGTGGTATTCTGTGTCGGTTTGCCAATCACTGATCGCTGTACGTGCTCCGTCAGGACCGTCAGCGCGAAAGACCATGTAATGGGTTGCTTCAGTTACAGGATCCCATTCCACGACAATCAGGCCTTCATGCAAATTATCCGAAGCAGCAAGGTTTTGAGGAGGTGGCAGGTAGCGGTATCCAACACTTACTTCGCTAAATGTACTCTCATTCAATCCTGTGGAACTGCGTGCGGCTTTTATCCAATAGTAGTGAATATCACCTGCTTTGATATTTTTATCTTCATGGCGAAATGCTTGATAAACCCAATCCGTAATGGCGGTTTTTTCTCCATCCAGAGAATCTGATCGATAGACTTGATAGTAATTCACCCCACTCAATCGCTCCCAGGTTATTACAACTTTATTAAAGTCTGTACCTTTGGTTGCTTGAACATTGTCTGGTGGTGTCAAACCCACGGAACCTCCATTCGATGCACTGAATGGGCCGGATCGATTTCCGTTTGCATCCACGGCCGCTCTGACCTCATAATAATATTGGTTGGTAGAAGATACATTGTAATCATCATAATAGATCTTCGAAATCCAATCTGTGATTGCTGTTTTAGTCGATCCGGCTTTGTTCCCACGGTAAACCCGATAATGGGATGCACCTTCAACCGAATCCCAGGTGATTCGAATTCGGTTTGTATACGTGCCATCTGATGCATTTACGTTTCTCGGTGCTTTTAATCCAATCCAGGCTTCTTTTCTGTATACATGAGCGCTTCCAAAAGCTCCATTTTGATCTGCGGCGATAGATAAATTGAAATAGTAAGTTTGTCCGGGTGTTCCTTCAAATTCAAATTCGGTTTTTTGTATCCAGCCGCTAGCGGGTTGAGGAATGTTATTTAGATCTGTTGTGACGTATATTTTATAAAAAGGATTTCCGGGAACGGCCTCCCACGTAAGCTTAATACTTACATCCTGTGTGTTGGACGTCGTTATAAAATACGTTGGCTCGTTATATGAACGCCATCCCTTATCGTATGAAATGCGTGAGGTTGCATCAAATCCCGTACTGTTTTGGGCGCAGCTCACCCAATAGTAATATTGTTTACCAGGGAGAGCGGAGGTGTCATTAAATGATTGATTGGTTTGCCAGGGAGAGATATCTTTCTTGTTTCCATCCTCTTCATTTGAACGAGACACTTGAAAATAACTTGCACCTTCTGGTTTTGTCCAGGAAATGTGTATGCCATCTGAATAGATTCCGTCAGATGCGGTAATAATGGGTTGTTTCATATTTACCCATCCTGAATTACGATCGCTGAAATCACTGGGGAAATTGCCTTCAGCATTATTCGCCGCCTGGATCCAGTAATAGTAGGGTTCGTATATTTCTACATTCAAGTCAGTGTAATTAAGAGCGACTCGCCAATTTGTTACAGGGACTTTTGTTCCATTAAAAGTGTCAGAACGGTACACGCGATAATGAGTGGCATAGTCTACTGCATCCCATGATATAAAGATTCTGTCTGTGTATGATCCATCCGTCGCTATCACATTGGATGGAGGAGGAAGCATACGCCATCCCTGAACAAGAGAACTGAAATCACTCGGTATGGTACCAACCGGACTTTTTGCTGCTTTCACATAATAATAATAGGGAGCAAAAGGTTCGACATCATCATATTCGAATTGGGTTTCTGTTTGCCATGAGCTGACGGCTTCAGGAATATCGGTCAAGTACTTGGCGCGATAGACTCGGTAATGAGATGCCCCGGCGACGCTATTCCATGTAATGACTACATGATCTTGTGAACCTTTGGTCGCTGAAACATTCCCTGGTGGATCGGGATTAGGCAGGGAATCCCTCCATTTGGCCATGTCATAGGAATTATCCTCGATGGTTTTAGCGTTATAGGCAGCCTCTGGATGGTCCACGGGATTTCCGGTTGGCTTTCCCTCATATAAGACATTAGGGTTGGAGTAATGGGGAATTTTGGTGCCTCTTCCCGGTTGATTGCACATGGTTCCGTGATACGCCATGACCGTTGTATAACGATCGCCATTAACATAAATATTCCAGCCGTGGGAATAGTATGCACTTGTACCAGCCTTGCCTCTCTCCAATCCAGGGCATCCCCCTTTCCACCCATCTCCAACTGCGTGGTGCCCCCCGAAATTATGGCCAACTTCATGGGCAAATAGAAAACCACCACTGGTGGCTGAATGCCAGCCAACTACGGAAAATGGCCAATTAAGAACGCCTGAACCAATACCTTGGGTGAAAAAACAGACTAAATCGGCCTGATATTTGTCACGAGCGAGATAGGTTTCCAGGCTATTTTCGAGTAGCCGGCGATGATCATGGTCTCTTATATCTCCTGTTGCATCCCGGATTTCCTCATAAGGATTCTCTTCAAAATGGACCAAACGTAATCTGGCTGTGATTTTACTGTTTTTGAAACAAAAATTCATTTCATCGATCGCCTTATCGATCGCGGCGCCCATTGCTTCAATGCTACCAGCCGCCCGGCGAGCGGCAGGAGAATACATAATCATGATATCGACTGTATTACCTTCATCACTGGCGATTTTGCCTGACACCTTTGCGGGCATAAAATTTTGTTGTTCAAGTTGCTTGTGAGATTCAAGATCGTTGACCTGTAACATGTCCAACCACTTCGTGTTGTCGACTTCACTGAGCTGGTATAATGAATCCTTAATAAATTTAAACTCATAATATTCGTCCTGACTGGTTCGTAAACTTCCATTAACCACACCTTCGTGCATGGTGATGGCAAAATAACTATCAGAATCATCTTTGGTGGAACCGAAGAGGGTAAAATTTTTAGCCGAACGGATGGTGCGGTCTTTCACTTCACCGATTAATACTTCATCGTTAAACAGATTAAAATAAATGGGGGTATTTTCATCACGGCATGATTGTTGGAGTAACTCGCTATTGATGTATACGGTGCGTGATTGAATAATGGGTTTCTTTTCATAGGCCTCTTTCACATTTATATTTAACGATGAGGCATCGGAGAATAAAAATGAATTGCTTGAATGATATTTGATCTCTGGAGAAGAAAATGCGCTAGAGTTGAATACAATGACAAAAAGAATGGATATCATGAAGTAGACGAAGGTTATTATTATTAATGCAGTAGTATTTTGGGGATTTGATTCAGGTGGTATCATTCTGTTTTTCCTTTTGATGTTATTTTTTAATATTTTAATGATTAAAGCCGAACCAACAAAAATGATTATCTCAAGATTTCTTTCGAAAGACTAGATGAATATGTGTTTTTGAGATTCTTTTTTTCTAAAGGTGAAGCATTATCCTATTCTTATTTGAAGATTGATTAATCTCATGTCACTCGATCCATATGCTGAAATTCCATATATAACCTCGGGAAGTGTCTTGCCTTCCCCTTTGGCTTTAGTGGGAGGAGCCTATGTGCTGTATGGCATACACTTTTCCACTCAACCCATCCGTTGCATGGATATTGGTTGTGGGGCGGGAGTTTCGACCATTGAATTAGCCAGGAGTCATCCTGAGATTGAATTTGTGGGGATCGATATTACCCAAGAACAAATCAATCTCGCCGAGGAAAAAGCTCAATCTTTGAAACTTGCCAATGTCTCCTTTCGATGTATGGATTTTATGGATTTGGCCAACGAGAATGAGACATATGATGTGGTTTACTGTTACGGATTGTTATCATGGTGTCCTTCACGGTTGTGGAGTAGCTTATTCCAAGTGATGCGGAATATTTTAGCGCCGAATGGATTGGCCTTTATCAGTTACAATGTGTATCCGGGATGGTATTTTAAAGGCTACTTAAGGGATATCATGCGGTTGGAGGCGGATGATAGCCTGCCACCTGAACAATCCATTCATCGGGCTAAAACTTTTACCCGATCGTATTGCAACGCTTTGCCTAAAGATTCTGTCTATCGTTATATATTGGAAAAAGGATTGAACGACCTGAAAGACAAGAGCGATATTTATCTTTATCACGAATATCTGGAAAGCGATAACCATGCCTTCCGTTTTAGTGAGTTTAACCAGTTGTGCAAAGAGAACCATCTTTGCTTTGCCACTGAGTTCCCATTTGTACAAAGTTCACCCGCTGTGATTCCCAAAAATCATCCTCATTATAACTATATAAAGTCATGTTATGGTAAGGATTTAACTCGGTTCGAACAGGCCATGGATCTGGTTTTATGGCGATCCATGCGCCGGTCGATCCTATTTGATAAAAACACGCCTTTAAGCACACTCGATACCAACCGCTTCCAGCAATGCCGCTTACAGTTAGGCCCGCTGAAATTGACAAAGCACTATGGATTGGAAGATTTGCTTCCCGGTGCGTCCCTGAAGGTTAATTTCCCCTATGGTGGGAGTGTGGAAATTGATCATCCCCACGAGATCGCCATATTATTTTCGCTTAAGCAACCGTGTAGTTACGATGAACTTTGGGAAACCATCCAGCAAGCACCGGCGGTAAAATCGATGGGAGAATCAAACTCCGAGGAAACCGTTCAGAAAGCGCTGTGGCGCTTGGTTCAATGGGGGTGTGTTATGGCTTATCCGTTTTGAATTGGATATTACATGGGGTCAATTTGATCTTATTATTAATCTTTTACAAAAAGGGATTTTCAATTCCAAGTCGATCAATTTGTTGTCCGTGTTGTAAATCTTCTGTATATAGTTGCGTACAACCGGCATGGATTGCTGCGGCAATGATCAAAGAATCATAAAAAGCGTAACGATACCGTGCTTGAATTGAAAGGCATTGTTGATAGAGTGTTGTAGAAGGTAATATTTCAAATAGAGGCGATAATACATTTTCGAAATAGTCTCTTGTACTATCAGTATCCAAGGGGATTTCAGCTTTACGTGATAGCGTATTTAGACATTCTTGCACAACTTGAAAACTTATACATGCTTTTCCTGTTTTTAGTCCATCTCGAATGATTTGATCTGCAATAGTGCTTTTGTGTTTGTCTATTGCTTCAATTTGATATATGAAGATGTTGGTGTCAATGAAAAATTTAGCGTTCATTCATTTCATCCCTTGTCAATTTATGGCCAACACGCACCTTACCTTTTAACTTACTGATGACCTCATCATATCGTTTTAAGCGTTCATCTTTGCATGCATAGTTCTCCAACCAGTGGCGAAATTTTTCATTCAGGGTTGTGTTTTCGGATCGGGCTCGCTCCCGAGCTGCTTCTATGAGTTTTTCATCGGCGCTTAATGTTATATTTTTCATTTTTTACACCTCTAATATATACACGTGGTTAGTGTACACGAATTCAGTGTTAATTCAAGGGGGGATATTAAAGAATAATAAATATGCATATACAATGTCTACAAGGATCACTTCTCATTTTCCTGGAATCTGTTGTGTTGAAGCGATTTGCATGATATATTCGAAGAAACCTATGACTCCATGATACCTGATTTTGATGGTTACATGATCAATTTTAAATAAGGAGAATGGATAATGCCTTATACACGCAGACAGTTTTTAGAGACCACTGCTCTCTCAGTGGCGGCATGGGGAACGCCGCGGATAGGTCATGGAAAAGAACAAAAACGCTCACCGAATATCGTGATTATTTTCCTTGATGATTCAGGCTGGGCTGATTTTGAACCCTTTGGCGATCCTGAATACATCACCCCCAATGCGCAACAACTTGCCCGCGAAGGCTGCCGTTTTAACCAATTTTATGTGACGCAGGCAGTGTGTTCGGCATCGCGTGCTTCATTGATGAGCGGCTGCTATCCCGGGCGTACCAAGGTGTTTGGCGCTCATCCCCCACGAGCAAAGGGGCTTGACCCCAAATTTGCCACCATGGGCGAAGTGTTTAAAAAACGTGGCTATGCCACGGCTTGCTTTGGCAAATGGCATCTGGGTGATAAGCCTGAAACCCGCCCTCCAGCCCGTGGATTCGATGAATCATGCGGACTGATGTACTCCAACGATATGTGGAAACATCACCCGGAAAATCCGGATTATTGGGGGAAATATCCACTCCAGTATTGGGAAAATGGCGAAGTTAAAATCGAATCGGTAACCAAAGATCATCAAAAAATGTTGACCACCTGGTACACCGAACATGCGGTTGATTTCATAAAACGCCACAGGGATGAACCCTTTCTTTTGTATGTTCCTCATTCCATGCCCCATGTTCCCATATTTTGCAGCGATAAGTTTGAAGGTAAATCAGGTAGCGGATTGTATGGCGATGTGATGATGGAGATCGATTGGTCGGTAGGACAAATCAATAAAACGCTAAAGGAAAACGGCTTGGATGATAACACCATTCTAATTTTTACATCGGATAATGGCCCTTGGATATCTTATGGCAATCATGCAGGCAGCACGCCTTATCGTGAAGCCAAAGGCACAAGTTTTGATGGTGGTACACGAAGCGCATGTATAGTGAAATACCCAGGTGAAATCAAGGCAGGCTCGGCGTCAGAACAAGCGTTTTGCTCGATTGATCTTCTCCCGACCTTGGCTGATCTTTGTGGTGCTGAACTGCCTGATAATCCCGTCGATGGCAAAAATGTATGGGATATCATTACCAGTAAGCCGGACGCGAAAAATCCCCATCGCTATTATCCCTTCTCAAATGGTAGCAATTTTGAGGGCGTGATTACCGGGGATGGGCGTTGGAAATTGCATCTTCCTCATCGATACCGTTATTTGATCGAAGCAGATAATGACGGGATGCCGGGGAAATATGGGCACAAAACGATCGATCTTTCTTTGTTTGACATGAAAAACGATCCCTATGAAACCACCAATGTGATCGATAAATATCCCAAGATCGCAGAAAAGTTAAAGCAATACGCGGAAAAACATAAGAAGACTTTTTATTCTTGATTTTTTACTGTGGTTGAATTGAATAAAGGAATGAGAGCGCTTTTATGGCACTCTCATTTTATTTTTTGTGAGGTTTGATTTTGGAAGATCTTCTTGACAAAAAAAGATCGATCATGAGAGGATCAGTTGGATAAATATTCAATTGAAGGGAAAGAGTTGACATATGAATGACCAAAACAATCGTAGAAGCTTTTTAAAAACAATGGGGGCAGGTGCCGTTGGTACAGCCTTGGCACATTCTTCAATCTTGAATAGCGCATCAGCGAATGCATCAAAGCCCAATATCGTTTTGATATTTATTGATGATCTGGGATGGATTGATATCGGTTGCTATGGCAGTAAATTTTACGATACCCCCAACATCGATCGCTTGGCCTCGCAGGGGATGAAATTCACCAATGCTTACGCCGCCTGCGCGGTATGTTCACCAACACGTGCTTCCATTATGACTGGCCGATATCCGGCACGTCTGGGTGTTACGGATTGGATACGTGCTCGTTTTCAAGGTGGCAAAATCCCTGAAGACAAACAGAATCCAAGCGGTTATGAAGGCGGGAATAATAGAGAACTGCTATGTCCTGAAAATGCACTTTGGATGGAACTGGATGAAATCACCATCGCAGAATTGTTAAAGCCAGCTGGCTATACCAGCTGCCATATCGGGAAATGGCATTTGGGAGCCGACGATTGGTATCCCGATAAGCAGGGATTTGATTATAACGTTGGTGGCTGTGATTTTGGCCAACCGCCCAGCTATTTCGATCCTTATTGTAATAATAATCAGGGCTGTATTCCCACAATTGAACCACGTGAAAAAGGTGAATATTTGACCGATCGCGAAGCGGATGAGGCGGAATCATTTATCCGCGCCCATAAAGACACGCCCTTTTTCCTTTATATGGCGAATTATGCCGTGCATACACCCATTCAAGCCAAACACAATCTTATAGAAAAATATCAAGAGAAAGAGCCTGTCGATGGGCAGGATAACGCGAAATATGCCGCCATGGTCGAAAGTGTGGATCATTGCGTTGGTAAAATAATGGATACCCTGCAAGAATTGAATCTTGATGATAATACCATGATTATTTTTACCTCTGACAATGGTGGTTTATTGGGGCCAACCGATAACGCTCCTTTACGTTCCGGCAAAGGATATCCCTATGAAGGGGGCATTCGTGAACCATTCATTGTTCGATGGCCAGGCAAAGTGAAAGCGGGAACTGTCGATCATACACCGGTATGCAGCATCGATTGCCTTCCCACCATTTGTGATGCAGCTGGCGTGGAAATACCCAAGGATCGGCCAATTGATGGGAAAAACCTCATGCCTTTAATCAAGCAGACCGGTTCGTTGGATCGTGATGCACTCTACTGGCACTTTCCTCATTATCGCCATGGTAACAGCCCTTATAGCATAATCCGCAAAGGCGATTGGAAACTGATTAAACATTATGTCGGACCAAAGTTTGAATTGTTTAATCTGAAAGAAGACCTTTCTGAAAAGCATAATCTCGCAAAGAGCAATCCCAAAAAGTTAAAGGAATTACATGCTGACTTGCAGGATTGGCTGAAACAGTGTGGCGCTAAAATGCCCAAGCCGAATCCCAATTATAAAAAGAGTTAAGAAAAAACATGCAAGGGTGAGTTTTTCCCCAATTTAGTTTAAAGGGGAGGGCGAGGCTCCCGCCGAGCAATCGGCGCATCGAACTATATTCGTAGGATGGATCACGGCTTCATACCCATCCATGCTCAAAAATCATCCTGATGTTTACCGTATCAAGGCATCGGGCGAACACACAGGTTCGCCCCTACAATATGTTGGCGTTGACCTATGTGTCAACCCGTCATCGGGCGAACACATAGGTTGGCCCCAATGTCATTAACTTAAGCGGTTATTGCTTCAAAAGTCCCCCGTTGACAGGGGGGATTTAGGGGGGGAATCTTAACTTAATGACATTGGGTTCGCCCCTACCACATGTAGGAATTGACCTATATATCAACCCAGTTTTAACGAAACCTTCACGACTTATAAACCAAAGGCTTTCTCCATTTGTTTACGAACCAACGTCAATCGATTCAGGTCACCACCACCGACTTCAGCGGTTGCCCAGCCGGTAAAGCCAATATCATCAAGGGCCTTTTGAACCTGATCCCAGGGCAGGTCATCATCTTCACTGGTAATGTCCACGAATTTGTTTTTGGCGCGGCTAAAGCCTTTTACGTCGAGTTTTACACATCGATGGCCAAAAGAGCGAATCCATTCACCCGGCCGGCCGTACTTCCAATGATTGCCAATGTCATAGTACATCCCTACCCACGGGCTGTTGAAACTATCGATGAATTTAACAAAACGCTCTGCCCCCTGTTCGGGAGGCGCATTGTGATCGTACATCATTTGATTCCAAACATTCTCAATCAAAATCATTTGTCCCAGGGCCGCGGATTGGGGAAGCAGTTTTTGGATTTCCTCTCGCGCTCGCTGTTCAATCACTTCGGTGGGACCATCCGATCCTCTGCCAACCACAATCAGCACACCACTTCCGCCCGCAGCATGGGAAACACGAATGCAATGTTCGATGTTCGCTCGACCCTTGGCGCGTTCTTCTTCTTTTGGGCTTGTCAGCCTTTGAGACCAATGAGCATGGTTGATGGCATTGTGAACAAATACTCCCGATTCTTTCACTGCTTTTCGTGCTTCCTCAGGTGTATATTCTCCAGCCTGATCAAAATCTACCCCATCAAATCCTGCTTCCCCCGCCAGTTGAAGCCTTTCAGTTGCTGACAAGGCTTTCCCATTCAGTTCTTTGGGAATCATTCCCAGTTTGCACGACAGCAGGATTCGCTTATCCAAGGGCGGGAGTACAATGTCTGATGCCTCAGACTCAGAGGCCTGTGCCACGCCTACACCACTTACCATCGCGGCGGTAACCGCACCTGTTCCCATCGCAAAAACCCGGCGACGGCTTATAGCGGGTGTTTTATAATCCATTGATTCATTATGCATGAGTATTCACCTTTTCTAGATCAATTTGTTTTATTTGTAACAATACCTCGTACAAAAATGATTTTTTCATGGCTATTGCCGACCGTCAAGCACATTCCACTTTATTATGGTTCAAATTATGGTTCAGCTTGTAGGTCATGCGATTGAGTTTTTAGTTGCCAAGAGGTTATTTCCGACGTTAAAAAATGAAATTAACCACTTTTTTTTAAAAGATCCTCAAATGTTATGCCGCTATTTTTAGGGCATAATATAATAAATCCTTGATTGATTCCTTTATGTTATGTGGCTATACAAAGGAGTCTATCATGAAGACAAAAATTCAAACATGGGAGAACAGCCAAGGTCTTCGATTGAGTAAAGAATTACTCTCCAATGTGGATCTGGATGTCGGTGATGAAGTGGATATTGAAGCCCATGAAGGTTCGCTTGTTATCACTCGTGTTCCTCAGAATGTTATTGATGAGGTGCTTACCCTGATTGATGCCTGTATAAATTAATGTAATTCAATCTAAAACGATCTGCCAAATATAACGTTTATTCAAAAGACGTTCTGAAACTGGTTAATACTCATAAAGGAGAATGGGAACATGAAGCGATTCGTAAAGCTTTTGCAGGTTATTGTTTTGATTGGAATTTGTTTGGCGGTAACCTCACCGGCTAGTCATTCATTAATAGGTGTTCATCCAGGGAATGATCCCATGGAACACGATCCTGGTTTTCCCACCGGCTCACTCGCCATAGCCAATTTGGAAAGCCGGTTGGGATTTCATGAAGGCCCCCCATTTGGCGGTGGTGAATATCACTTTTCCTACCAATGCAAAGCTACAGAAGAATTCAATAAAGCATTGGAACTTTTTAACAAAATTCAAGTTCCCAATACGGTTGCCCTTTTTTCATCCTTTGGTAAAGAAATACGGATTCGAAAACATAACAAGCCTTTGTTATTGGTGGTGCATGATGCGCCAAAAGAAACTCATGGCCTTGATTTTGATGGCAAACGAGTGGATTGGACATTTAATGTATTTGTTCCAGCCTCATTCCACCGGTTGTTTAATAGTGAAAGTTCTTTTCAAGCGGATCATCCCGCCTACCGTCAATCTGTGCCGCCACCTCGAATTGATGTTTATGTTGGGGATGAAAGCCCAATTCAATGGGATGATGTTGTTGTTCCTGAACAAGTGCGGGTTTTTGATATGCGTAAAACGGATGCATCAGGCAGGAGCATACCCTCCACGGTTCGCGGCCAGGTGTTTGACATGACAAACCATCAGGTCATAGCTGGTGCATTGGTCTCAATCGTAAAGCATAATCGAAAAGGGGATGATCAAATCCTCAAGCAGGTCAAAACCGATGAGCAAGGAAAATTTGTTATCAAAGTTACAGAAGAAGGCCGCGCCGCACTCATGGTTAAAGCCGAAGGGTATGTCCCGCGTCATGTTTTTGGAATAAACGGTTATGGGCAACATGCGGAGTGGGATGTAACACTTCTGAAAGGCGCTAGCCTCGAAGGAGTGGTGATGGATACGGAAGGGAATCCCCTTAATGGAATAACGGTTGAATTAAAAGAAATGATTGGGATCGATGGCAAAGGATATACATGTGCAGAGGATTTCCAAGTGATAACGGATGATGAAGGATATTTCAAATTTGATGCATTGCCCTATGGATCGGTGCGATTGAACTGTGTAGCAAAAGGGATGCATCAAAAAAATTCAATCCTTGAAAGATATAAAGTCACACCGTACAAATTCGAAAAACCTGAAAAAATCGTTCTTGTTCTTGATGGAACAGGAACCATAAAAGGAAAAATCACCGATGGGGAAGGGAATCCCCCAGAACGGCCTGCGATTGTTGAACTCGAACCGGAAGGAGGGAATAAAATTGATTCCTGGGGCGGATCAATGATGGTTAAAGAGGACGGAACCTATGAGTTTAAAGGAGTACCACCAGGCGTTTATTATATCAAAGCGATGCCCAATCCAAGGTCGAGTAAAGAAGTCTCCACCCCCCGGAAAGTAACCGTCAACGCTGGCGAGACATATGAAGTGAATATCAAAAATCCACATGTAAAGGCGAAATAGTATTGAATAGAT
This sequence comes from uncultured bacterium, assembly GCA_964517495.1. Taxonomy (GTDB): domain Bacteria; phylum Hinthialibacterota; class Hinthialibacteria; order Hinthialibacterales; family Hinthialibacteraceae; genus CAZFER01. The sequence continues at coordinate 25,840 of CAZFER010000076.1, forward strand.
ATAAATTAAGTTGAAATTAACAGGGCGTCTTAAGGACGCCTAATTTTTTTGAAAAAGAAATGGACAAATCATAATTGATTGTGCGATAATCATGTTACCACAAAGTGGTCGCCGGTTCGGCATAAAAGATGTTAAAAAAATTGAAGAGGAGATTAATCATGAAAAGAGTTCTTCGCTGGTTTTTGATTTCTGCTTTCAGTTTTATAGGGATTGGTCTTGCCCATTCCGCAACCCTTAGTGTTAAACAGGATGGAACAGGGGATGCAACCACCGTTCAAGCGGCCTTAAATGCAGCTTCAGAGGGGGACATTATAGAAATTGGGGATAACGAAACGTATGTGGAAGATGTAACCGTCAGTCCTGTCCTGAGTCAAGCGGGTATTCCAGCCGCTCCACTTTCGTCTTTTACTTTACAGGCGGCTGATGGAATGCATCCCACTATCCAGGCAGCCAATTTGGAAACCTCTCAGCGGATGTCCGCCATTGGTGTTCCAGGACGTGATTTGCTTGGTTTTGTGGTTTGGGGTTGCAAAGGGGTTACAATCAAAGGGATTGAATTTGTTAATCCTCTTAATGAAGTTAATTCTTTCAATGTTCAGTCAATTTTGGTGATTGTTGATTGCGCTGACATAACAATTGAAGATTGTGTTATTCGTGGATCGGGAGCCGCTTCTCCAGGGGAAGGAAATGGAATATTGATCGCCGGTGTTCAGGCTCAACCTCATAAGACCGATAACGTGAATATTTTAAATTGTGAAATTACTGACACCCATTATGGAATTATATCGGCTCAATTTCAGAAAGGCGCAGGTGCCGATCCTGTTCATGTGACGATTGACAATTGTTCCTTTAGGAATGGATTTGAATCAGGAGTGGATATAGATAACGCAGAAGAAGCCGTTATTCGCAATTGCCATTTCGACAACTATAATCATGGAGTCCATTTTGCAGGTGGAAATACAATAGTGGAAGATTGCACCATTATCAATTCAAAACATGAGGGTATCGAATCACAAGTCGACACCAACTGGAATGACTCCATTTCTGGCGGTGTTATTCGCCGTTGTGCCATAATCTCAAATGGATTGGAAAATCAATCCGCAGGCATACGTTGCACCGATGGCCCTATAACGATTGAACATTGTATTATCGCGGGCAGTGGTGGACCAGGAATCGAAGTAACCACGGGCGGAGCAATGGATGTAAGTGTCATCGTGAATCACTGTGATATTTACGAAAATTTTGGTGAAGGCGATGTCATGGTCATAAAAGATGGCGATCACAACGCCGAACTCACAATCACCAATAGTAACATTGTGAGCACGGGAAGTGGAATCCTCAACTATGATCTCCCAGGCGCTGTTACCGCCCAATATAACAATGTATTTGTCGATGGTGATGCCTATATTGGCGTTGAACCTCAAGATAGTATATCAGTCGATCCAGGTTATGAATCCCCAGAATTTGAATCGGATTCATTCTCCTTGGAGGGCTTTCGGCTTCAAAAAAGTTCTCCTGTTTTAACCGCCGGAATGAATGAAACCCCCATTGGATCACAAGGAACTGGAGAAACAAACATCAAAGCATGGATGTTATTTTAAAGAGTTTTATTTTTAAAACGTAATTTCTGTGGTATTTTGTTTATATTCTGTACCATGTTTAGTGTGTACGGTTTTATTCCATCTTTAATAATTCTAAATGTATTTCATTCAATTTTCATTCTGTATGTTGAATGTGAGACATGAAATAATTTCTGCTCAAAATCATGAAATTTAGCTATATAATGTGCTCAAATCTTTAATGGAGGAAATATTATGTATTGTGACTTGAAGCGTTGGATTTTAATCGTATTATTCGTGTTCACCGGAAGCCCGCTTTTGATTTTTTCTCAACCTGCCGATTCACCAGAAGATGCGGATGTAACTCCTGTAACAGGGGATATGGCGCCCTGGCGTGATTTTGGAGTAGACGCCATGAACTTTGATAACGTTTGGGCCATTGCCCTAAACAATGGAAATGTAGCCGTGCTTAAGCGAGGTTCTGACTTTCAGACACCTGGTGTCGTTGGGGGAACTGAGTTTCTTTTATTTTCCCCAACTGGTGAACTTATTACACCACAACCCATTCATGGCAGTTATGACGCGGATGGAGAACCAACCCCCTGGGTTGATTTTGCAGGAACAGGCGTTTCCTGGGGCGGATTCACCCTTGGGGCGCATGCCGACCGTGCCAATGGATCAGGCTTTGTTGTTCATAATCAGGGTGAAAACGCTGAAACCTTTGATTTGGACCATGCTGATGTGGTCGGTAATGAAGCCTTCTCCATGGTTCAGTTATTCAATAATGATGGCACCCCTATTGGTTCGAACATCAATGCATTTGGTCCAATCACCGCTGCTCCAGGTGAATACCGCGATGTAGGGGCAGCCATCTTAAGCAATGGAAATGTCGTTGTGATCGGTGAAAACCGGCAGCAATCAGATGAATTGCTCGATCAAGTTGGTGCCAATGCGGGGGAAGTCACTATTGCTGTTATATTAGGCCCTGATGGCTCCACTGTGGTGGATCCTTTCGTGGTTCATACGGATGAGGATGGAAATTATTTGGGTGGCAGCAGTTCGTGCGTTTATCAAAATCTGGCGGCATTTGAAGGTGGTTTCGTCATTGATTATGGAGCAGGAATTCGCTGGTATAACAATGACGGAACTCCCATTACCCCTGTTCAAGCCGATCATGCTGAATTAACGGATGTGGAAGCAACGGAACGGCTTCCAGGATTATTTATCGGTGCGAATACAGGGGGACGTGGTGATAATATGGCCCTTGCCAGTAATGGCAAAGACCTCGTCGTAAAAACTTCCCACGTAAGCGATGGTTTGGATTCCGTGGGTGTTCTTATTTATTACAATACCGATGGGACGGTCAAACATTGGGTTCGCTTTGATGACGTGGATTTAGAAAATGAAATAGGACAACTTGATCGGACATTCTGTGATATGGATGAAAATGGAAATGTGTTTGTAGTATGGGAAGATAAACGCTTTGGCGGCGCAAATGAGGATGGCCATAACCAGGTTTTTGGACGCTTCTTTGACAAAGATGGTGAACCTTATGGACCGAGCTTTCCCGTGTATGAAAATTGGAGTAGTGAACCGGAATTTGTTGATTACGGTGGATCAATCGGGCAAGTACCGGTTGGTGACCTGAATCAACCGCGTTGTGCGTTGAATGGAAAAGTCGCCGTTGCTATTTCTGCAAGTTCCATCATGCCGAATATTCCAGATACATTAAAACAACTTTCAAGTGCCTTTAGCCTTGTTTTGAATGAAGCCGTGGTACGGATATTCGAAAACCCGCTTGCAGAAGATACACCTGTAAATGAATGGTCTGTTTATTAATTCCAATAATGGTTTGTTATCGTTTTATCCAATGTTTATAAAAAATTATTGATAAGCCGGTAACCCTGACCTTGAATTGCTATACCCTGCTGATGAATAGGGATGGAGATATCTATATATATTGATCGCTCCATCCCATTGTCTCTTACTCATTTTTGCCATGTTCTTCATGCATGTTATTCCATGCCTTAATTGACTTTTTCAGGTTTTCCCGGTTATCACCCTTGATGTTATAGCATTGCATACCAACTGGACCGGTATAGCCAATCTCGTCAAGTATGTTCAATACCTTACTCACCTTGAATGATCCCTCTCCCAACGGTTGGATGAGCCTATCCCAACCCATCTTTTGGGTATCGCCTGAATCCGCCCCGTTGATCGACACCAGACGAAGATAGGGCGCACTCTTCTTTAAAACCGTTTCCAGATTCTTTTCGTTGTTTTTCTTTAAAAAATGGCAGAGATTAAACGACATGCCCACGTTTGGCCGGTTGACCTTCCTGGTTATGCGCAATGCATCCTCAACCGTTTCAACATAAAAACCCGTATGAGGATAAATCACCACATCAAGCCCAACCTCTTCAGCCTTTTCCGCCAATTCACTCACAACCTTCACCGCCGCATCATCGGTGGGATTTTCCCCTTTAACCATGAAAAGCCAGATGATCGTTTTGTGTTTTTTCATCACCTCCAGTTCATCGTCCAGGCGCTTATCATACGTTGGGTTCTTCGCATCAACCGTCGCCCTGGTATATGTACTCACCATTCTCAGGTCATATATATCCAATGCCTCAATCATCTTCACAGCGTTGGCGCCCACACGCCAACCGATCCCATCATAGCCCAATTCATCAAGCAATGCGGCTTTTTCTTCGAAATCAGCTATCTGATTGAGTCCATTATCAAAGGCAAAAAACTCTTTTCTCTCCTCTGTCATACCGTGTGCATAAAAATAAGTTATACAAAACACAATCATCAAGATTGATGTTTTTTTCATGGATTCCACTCTCCAATTCATTTGA
>CAZFER010000077.1:0-29271 GCA_964517495.1 uncultured bacterium
TAACAGTTCACCCTACTGAAGTGGAATTTTGAAATTTTTCTGTATTCTCCTCTTTACAAATCTCAAAAAGCAAGCAACGATATCAGTTAAATGTAGTAAAAATTGATCTAATTTATATTTTATTGGGTTGAGTTATTATGAGTCGTTCAAAGGCTCAAATAACAGCTATAAAACTTCTCGACAAAGGTCTTCCTCAAACAGAAGAAGAGGCAAGGGCTTTGGCAAATCAATCAAGCGAAATCTTGATCTTTGTTTTGCTGGAAATGTCAGCTCGTATCCATGCGCTTGACAATAAAACCAATCCCTCTTTTTCGACACCTTCTGGAATGATTCCACCCTATCAAAAAGAGTCACCACCGCAAAGAGAAAAGAAGAACAACAAACAAGGTGGCAGCAAAAAGGGGCATCAAGGTTTTCGTCGCCCTCGGCCGGAACCCCATTGATCGTCAAAAAGAATATCGACTGGATCGTTGTCCTGACTGTGGTGAACGGCTTCTGAAACGGGACTGCGGTGCGACCAGACGATAAAACTCACTCACCCGGATTCAGCCAAAGATTACCCCGATCATCTCCGCCGTGTGGGGTATTACGATCAAGAAAAAAGGAGGCGATTCGACTATCTCACCAACCATTTCAATACATCGGCGTTAAACATTACTGAATTGTATCGTCGACGCTGGCAAGTCGAATTGTTTTTCAAATGGATCAAACAGAACCTTCGAATCAAAGCCTTTTATGGAACAACCAGCAATGCGGTACATACCCAAATTTGGATTGCCGTATCGGTTTATGTGATGATCGCGATCATAAAGAAGAGACTCAACTTGAAACCCAGTATGAATACAATTCTCCAAGTTTTGAGTCTCACGTTGTATGAGAAATGCCCCATTGATCAGATTTTAGAACAACCTGAACAAAAGAGAAATATGGCCTCCGACCAGGAGTTATTTCCCCTATTTTATTCTCTGGAGGAACCAATAGAATAAAATTGAAGGGAAAGAGTCTAGGGATCAATAAGTAGATTTTCTACACTTTTTGTGTTAGTTGAAAATATGTTAGTAGAGCGAAAAGGCCCTATTTACAGGCCTTTTGAAATGCAGTTTACACTTTCCCATGGACTGCATTTTCTAAGTCCTTTAAAATCAAGGACTAATACTGGGACACTAATGAAACAAAATATGAATTTTCTCTACGATTATAAAAAATATGATTTATGAATTGTTCGGAATTTAACACTTTTTTCTTTGCTTCATAATCACGGTTGTCAGCAGATTTCAAAAGGCTATTAAATTCTGAATCGAAATTGTTCTTACTCAGGTATTTGTGACCTCATCCCATTTTTAATCCTCTCAAAAAATAGACGTTATATTTTATCAATCTCTTCATCCCCTGCTTGCAAATGCGCATAGATTTGCGTTGTGGAGTAGTTCGAATGACCCAGCCACTTGCTTATTTTATACAGGCTGACGCCTGCGATGGCACGCTGTGATGCAAATGTGTGACGTAAAATGTGCGGTGTCACCCATTTGATTTGGCAATCTTCAAAACAGATTCGATTTGATCCTTCGAAAGGAAACGTGGTGGTTTCTTGTCTATATTGTATTTCTGAATACCAGAGAACGGATTCTTTGACAACAAACCCCATTTCACCGCCAAACCAAAATCGAAGAGAGATGGCGTAGCTGAATATTAATAGAGGAAGGTGAATATCCATTATTGGATAATTCTTTTTTGAAGGACTCAATTATATCCGGAGAAACATCTTGAAGCGTTTTGATTTTCGTTCTTTTCAAAAATTCTGTCACCGCCCATTGATCATTGCGGATGGTTTTGTAACGCTTGTGGGACGTTGCGTAATCAAGATATTTTTCAAAAAATGGTTCAAAATGAGTTTTGTCACTTGGAATCCTGTGTATCCCCAAAACAAGATTCTTTTCAATCTCACTGGCTATTCTTTTAGCCGCAGTGGGATTTTTGGTTTGCAGACTTTCCCGATATTGCTTTCCATTTACCGAATATCGGATCCAAAAAGTTATGTTTCTTTTGAAAATGCTAACTTGCATCAATCTCTCTCCAGAATGTTTCTAAAGAAAAGACTAGCACAAATCTAGCACAATGAGAATACAAAAAATCTCAACGAGGAGGAAACATGACCATAATTAACTGAATAAAAAGGGATTAAAATGTGGGCCATGAAGGAATCGAACCTTCAACCTGCCGATTAAGAGTCGGATGCTCTACCTAGTTGAGCTAATGGCCCAAATAAATTCCTTTATAAGAAAAGATATTATATCTCAAACATCCTCATTTTTTGAGCCCTATATTAGAGATTCACGCATTCAAATATTCTTTCTCTCCGTTTAGAAAAATACCTTAAACGTTCGAATTTCAAAGGGTTTTATAAAGAAATTGATTTTGTTTTCATTCCAGTCAACTTCGTGATCTTCTCGTTCAAGCAAATTACATCCCATCACTTTTTGGGGTGAAATCGCTAACTGCAGTGTTACGTTGCCTCGTTGGTTATAACCTTCATATAGACGGATAATCATCGCATTTTCTTTTTCCGCCCATTTAATGGTGTCAAGCAACACATGATCCCGATCTATCGTCACGATAGGTTGGTTGGCTTCAATCTTTGAATGATTAAATGCCCCTCCAAGCAACTGAGGATCAACATTGAACTCATAAGCACGCTGGGGTATTTTCGCCTCACGCCAACCACCCGCATGGGGATACAAACCATATTTAAAATAGTGAATACCAACATCCGCCATGGGATCAGGTGCACCAGCACATTTTATCAATGTGAGCCGCATCACATTGTCCTTGATATCATGCCCGTATTTGCAATTATTAAACAAACTCACTCCATAATCGCCTTCTGATAAATCCACCCATTTATGAGCGCACACTTCAAACCGTGCCCAATCCCAACTGGTGTTCCAATGCGTGGGGCGCTCCAACACCCCGAAGGGAATATCATAACTCGCTTGATGGGCATGGATATCGACAGGGAATGCCACCTTTAACAAAACATCCTTATTGGTCCAGTAGACTTTGGTATCAAAATCAATCCGGCGTGATTCGCGATAGATGGATATAATCTGTTCGATTTCCCCATCCAGTATTTTCCTGTTAATCCGCAACGACGCCCGAATCGGTCCTTCTTCTAATATCGTAATATCCGTCTTTTCGCCGGTGGAGAGCAATTTATCTTGATAGAAAATATCAATATCCCACGCATCATGGGCGATCGGTTTATCCTCAAATGCTTGAAAGACATTGGCTTTTTGTGTGTCTGCCAAAACCTCACGATCAAATTCTTTATCATATAAAGTGACAATTTCACCATTTGCATTAAAGCGAATACGCAAGAATCGGTTTTCCAATCCCCGTTTAGTTACCTTTAAAATTGAATGGGAGGTATAATCCAGCCAGTGACTAGTCAGATCACAAAAACTAAGGGATTGCAATTCCAGCTGATCAAGCAAAATCTGATTTGAACCATCCACACATTGAATCGTTTGAAAACCATTACCCAATGCTTTTGCAAGCGATGAATCAAACGGTAGAAAGATAGGTTCCATGCGTTTCCAACTCAGCCGATTCACTAACGTAAATGATCGGTTTACCTCATCACACAGCGAATCATTAATACATTTCAATAATTGATTCGCACCCTTTATTATTAACTCAAACTGATGGGCACTTTCCTCATAAACCTCATAAATGGATGAACCGGGTAAAATATCATGAAACTGGTTTAACAAAAGTAATTGCCAATACTTCACCAGTTCATCATGGGGATAAGCATATCCATCCAAAGCCGCTATCGAAGCCAGAAACTCTACACTTTGTAATAAAAATTCCGTTTGCCGGTTAAGTTTTTTCGTTTTCGCTTGCGAAGTATACGTCCCCCGATGGTATTCCAGATACAACTCCCCTTGCCAGACAGGAAGCCGATCTCTTTGTTGATTGAGTCGATGAAAAAACGCATCGACACGATCATGCTTCACTTGAGGGAAAAGCGGAAGGTTCTGCATATGCTGGGCATACAACAACATCTCTTCCGTCGGCCCGCCACCGCCATCCCCATAGCCAAAGGCAAGCAACACCTCATTATTCACCCCTTTTTGTGAATACGAATCCCAACACCCCTTAACCTCTCTGGGATTGAGAACACCATTATAGGTTTCATAACATTGATCAGTCGGCGTCGTAATAAAATGAGCCAACACCTCTGATCCATCCAATCCCCGCCAACGAAAGGAATCAAATGGGATATGGTTATACTGGTTCCATGACAACTTGGTGGTCATGAAATTCGATATTTCCGCTTGCTTCATGATCTGCGGTAAAGCGGCATTAAAACCAAATGCATCAGGTAGCCAAAGAGTGGAGCATTTTGTATTCAATTCATTTTCAAAATATTGACATCCATAAAGGAATTGACGAACCAACGACTCCCCCGATGGCAAGTTACAATCCGATTCCACCCACATCCCGCCATCGGCTTCCCAACGTCCTTCCTCTATGCGCTGCTGTATGTGCTCAAAAAGCTCAGGACTGTTTTTCTGAATCAATGAATACAAATAAGGCTGGCTTTGGAAAAAATAAAACTCAGCATTCCGTTTCATCAATTCCAAAACCGTCGAAAAAGTATGAATGGCCTTTTCTTCCGTCCGATTCAATGTCCACAACCATGCCAGATCAATATGCGCATGGCCTATGCAGATAACCGCTTCAGGGAAGGTTCCCACTTCTCTTTTTAACGATTGGGATAAATAGCGATCCGCTTTATAAATGGATTGATAAAAATCATTGGAACGAGGATATCGATAATCAATATGATTAAAGGATTCATCCAGGATGGCCAGCCATTGGTGATAATAAGAATAATGATTCGGTATGAGTTGCAAGACCTCAAATAATGCCTTCGCCCGGTAATAAAAATTCAATGCCTTTAAATCAGGTATAACCCATGAACAATCAACCAGCTGATAGGGTGGAACATGATCCGGCTTAAAGTATTTCACAGCTTCACCGGTATACACCTTTATGAAGATATCAAACGTTTGATTAGCTGAAGCATTCTGCGTAAGCCGAACATGACAGTGGTTGCGATCAATACCATGTTGAAAGACACCATTTACAAACACGACACCTTCAGGTGTGTGCAGAGTATATTTATCTGATAACTGAATACGTAAATCGACTGATTCGCCGGTAAAGGATTCAGGGATTTTGCAGGAAAAACGCAGCCAAAAATAAGAGCGGAATTCCGGCCATGTTGCCCCTACCGAAAACCTTCCCCACCGTTGATTATTTTTTTTCGAAGGCGGTTTATTCTCGTTCCCCAGGACCCGGGTAATATGAATGGGTGAAACAACTTGACGGTATTTGCAATAATACAGATTTCTTTCGAATTCCAGAATTCTGGAATCAAGTTTATCTACTACCAATTTAACTGACATCAGGCTAAACCATTCAACGCTCCATGAGCGCCCTTACTCCCCACAGTACAAAAAAAATAACTGAATCGATCTAATATAATATATATTTTATACATATCATAATATATGATCTTATCGAATAAAACAAAAAAAAACCGCCAAAGAATCATGGATATTTGGAGATATATCGCTTATTGAATAAAAAACCGCCTATAAGGATTTAGAGGATGCCGGCTTTATTCCGCAACACAAATCATAAGTAGAGTTAAATGAAGATTATTCGTGCCTGCTTAAACCAATCTTAACGTATTTGCCAGAGCATATCGCCGCTTTTTACTAAACGTTTTTGGTGTACACGGCCCTTCTCCCGTCAAACCGGCAATGGTAAAAGCAGTCCACCCCTCGCCACCATTACCAAGGCAAGCACCGCATGAAGCATTCGCCACAAACAGGTTCACTTTCATCGCTTTTGAAAAGGCGGTAACCCGGTCCATCCGTTGGCTATGAATAATGGCAGTATGGCGAAAACCATGCTCAGCCTGAATAGAAAACTGAACAGCCTCCTCAAAAGAACTTACTCTCACGATCGAAAGGACCGGCATCAGCATTTCCAGTTGCACAAAGGGATGATTTACATCAACTTCTGTGATCAACAAATCACAATTGGCAGGCACATTCAAATTAATGGCTCGTGCAATAACAGCAGCATCTTTCCCCACATAATCACGATTGGCATGGCCATCTTCAGTGACCAACACACGAGTCAAAGCATCGGTTTGGCTTCGATCCAACAAATAGGCCCCCCGCTGTTGCATGGCATTTATAAATTGATCATACACTTGAGGCAGCACAAAACATTCCTTCTCACAAATACATGGCATATTGTTATCAAAGGATGAACCTTCATACACCGCATTGGCGGCATGAGTAATATCCGCGGTTTCATCCACAATGACTGGCGGATTGCCGGGACCAGCAACAATAACACGTTTTTGGCTTTTTAAAGCCGCTTTCACCACTGCCGGCCCACCGGTTGCCACTAACAGATCAACACCTTCATGTTCCATCAGTTGCTTCGCAGACCGCAAATTCGGTTCCCGAATAGAAGTTAACAGATTAGCCGGAGCACCCGCCGCCACCAATGCCCGATTAATATCCTGCATACTTTGCAGCGTACATTGAACCGCACCTGGATGAGGTCCGAAGACAACAGTATTTCCCGCTGAAATCATTGCGATGGAGTGGTTTATAACAGTTGCAACAGGATTTGTAGAGGGAGTAATCGTCCCAATCACTCCAAAGGAAGCGTATTCCTCTAACATCATGCCCTTGTCACCGGTTAAACATACGGTCTCCAGTTCTTCTGGTCCGGGTGTTTTTTCATAGGCTAATTCATTTTTTATAATTTTATGGTCAACACGCCCCATCCCTGTATCTCGAACAATCAATTCGGACCAGGCCTGGTTATTTTTACGAGACGTTTCACGAATCACCTCAATAAAACGTTTACGGTCTTCAAGGGAAACATCGGCTAATTGTTGAAATGCCCGTTTGGCCGCCTGGATGGCTTGCTCGATATCTTCAAAAACACCGTCACGGCCACCGCTGACCGCACCTCCCGCACAAGTGGCCACATGACCTCCCGTTGGATTATTCTGGGGTGGATTGGGCATTTTCTGCATTTCGGCCAAGACACGTTTTACAATTTCAGATATATGTCGATCATCCATTTCCAACACAACTCTCCTGTTATTTTTGGGGTACGATAACGACTTCGATCCCCTGCCTATTAAAATATTCCATGGCCAAGGGCGTAATCAAGCCTCCACGCGACACCTTGACAACCGGCCCTTTCAACTTGACGGCATCGTCTTCCGTAATCAACGAGGTAATTAAGTCAGGACCACTTTCAACTTTATTAAACACAATGTTTTGAACGTCTCGAACCGCCTCTTCCGCAGGATTTAACTTCATCCCCATGGTTGCCAGTTGATCTCGATACTTCGCCAGAATCTCTTGAATTCCAGGAACATGATTTCCACAAACCACACAGGCGGTTGGCGCCAATCCATCATCTGAGGCTATCGTGGGAACCTTATGGGCTAATGAAGCCAACATTAAATTCAACGTGACGCTATCCGTTATCGCTAACGCCAATTTAGCTGCATGCGTCCGACTGACCGATGGAACAAACGTCGCGGCATAACGCTTCATATCATACATAATTTCATTGATTTCAGACGGTTGGTCAATCATGCGAAATCCCATGGAAGTCAATTCTTCCACAGGGATAATATACCGCGCACTGGGGGAAAAGACCGCATCCAAACGTATCCCTGCATCTATCCACCCTTTAAACGCGTTCGTCAACACATCCCACTTTTCACGTGCACCCGTAAACAAAACCAGAATCGCGGTTTGATCCGGCGAGAATGTATTCGATTTGCCGGGCGTTTGAAATGGGCTGGCAGAAACCGTACATGAAGGACCCTTGCAAGCCGATGCATCCAGCGTTTCATTCTGGCTGGGAGGCAAAAGGGTTTCATCTCCTCGCGTTTGTTCCGCAAGGACTTTTTTAACTTCTTCCGCAACGATTCGTTCTAACTGGTCAAAATCCATTGGTGCTCAATTCTTTTAAGGTATAATCTCTACCATCTCACCACCACGCAGGCCACAGGCATTGCCATCATCTGTATCAAGATGCATTTCATCAAGAAATTTCTCATTCACCCGAAGCTGGCAATCTTCCAGCAAGGTTCTTTTCGAGGTTTCAACCCGTACTTTAACTGTTTGATTATCCTTAAGCCCCCATTGCTGTGCAGATTGAGTCGATAAATGAATATGCCGATTGGCTAGAATCACACCTTGTTTCAAATGAAGCACACCAACAGGCCCCACTAAAATCAAACCCACACTTCCTTCATGATTCCCTGAAGGTTTTACAGGTGGATCAATGCCTAAATAAATGGCGTCCGTTCTGGATACTTCCACTTGGGTAAATTTCCGTAATGGACCAAGAATTCGCACTTCCCCCAAACAACGCATTCGAGGACCCACCAGGGTTACCGATTGCTTGGTGGCAAATTCCCCCGGTTGATAAAGAGAATTGCGTTCTTCCAATTCAAAACCAGGCCCATAAAGAATATCCAAATGCTCCCGGCATAAGTGGCAATGACGAACAGACAAATTAACCGGGACAAGAATTTTCCCACTCACAGGAGATGGTGCTGATTCCTGCAAGCGCGAAACGACTCTTCGTGTGATCTGTTCGATTAACGCAGCATCAAATTGAGGTTCGGGCATGATCAAACTTTCCCACTAAAAAACCAAGCGTGGCAAAAATGCCACGCTATGGGTGTGAATACGGACAACGTAACGTTAACATCACTCACATTGGCCCGCATGATGAAAACGTGGCCCATATTTCAGGTTTATCAGCCTTTAGCGGGCAAAATATTTTCAATATCACCATGGGGTCGTGGAATCACATGAACGGAAACCACTTCTCCCACTTTGCGTGCTGCTGCAGCACCGGCATCTGTCGCTGCCTTTACGGCACCAACATCGCCACGCACCATAACGGTGACAAAACCACCACCGATTTTTTCTTTCCCAACAAGTGTAACACTCGCTGCCTTGACCATAGCGTCAGCTGCTTCGATTGCACCCACTAAACCGCGGGTTTCAACAAGTCCCAAGGCTCTTCCTTCCACGGGATTATCCTCCATTTCCTTCTAAACGTACTCTTTTGAATGAGTGGCTTGACCCGTTTCAAAAACGGAAAAAAGGCACTTCAATTTTTAAAATGAGACTACTTATCAGTTGTTATCCTGTCAAGATGTTCGAAGCCTATAGCCTCAATTTCTCTCGGTATTTACCGAAAAGCAATGTTCATTAACTCCCCGACTCACCAATTCCATTAATCGAGTGGCTGAATTCGAACATCTTTAAACCGAATTACACTATCCCGGCGGTGCATTTGCAGGGATATATGCCCTTCCCGATTAACAGTCCGGTCATATTCCGCCGCCAACCTTCCATTCACCAACACTTTGGAATGATCTCCCTGAGCAATAACCTGCATCAGAAACCACCGCCCATCCCTGGCATATAAATTCTTGGCAGAGGACCTGTTATAAATACTTCCAGTCATGTTTTTTGCGCCCTCGACATTGTAAATCTGCGCTTCATGACCACGGTCTCCCAGTTTATTCCATCGATAAAATATACCACCATTGGCTCTAGTGCTCGTATGAATATATGCCCAAAAATGGAAATCCTTGAATGTATCCTTTGTAATCGCATAGCCATTTCCATCCTCAGCCACCATCAAACCATCTTCGACTCGCCATTCCGCATCACCGATGATATCCCAGCCTTCAAAATCTTTCCCATTAAAAAGCGTAATCCATTCTTTTGACCTTTTTCCCCCCAGCTCTTTAATCCGGATATTCCGAAACCAGGCTTTACTCCCATGATCTTGAAAACCAATCGGTCCCTTGTGATTACGCCATTTCAACTGTTCATTTTCACTGGCATCCACATCAATTACGACTATGTCGTTTAATGACACTTTGATTTTGGGCCAATCACACATAAGTTCCAATTCATTCCATTGATCCGCAGGATGAGCCGCATTCTTTTTCGGCGCCACAGCCCCATAAAGCGCCCCGGCAATATGAGCGGCAGGATCTCGGCCATACGAATCCATGATCTGAACCTCACCCCCAAGGCGTGAAATTCGCCCATGAGGGGGTATATGAAAATAAAGGCCGCTATTCCCATTAGGAGCAATCTTGTATTCCAATCTTAGGATAAAATCCTCATAGGATTTTTCAGTGCCTAAATAATGGCTGTCTTTGTCCTGGCAAACTATCATACCATCCTCAACCACAAATCCATCCGGTTTGCCCACATTTTCCCAGCCGCTCAAATCTTGACCATTAAATAACGAAACAAAACCAGCCTCTTTCTCTTTATCCGTTAAAGCAAACACTTCTGGATTCAACAAAAAAGCACACACCCCTATAAACACAACCAGTTTGAATAAATGCTCAACCTTACTCATAAACACTTTCCTCCTATTAATTTCGGTAAACGAATCTCTTGATATTGTGAGGATTAAATAGTATTCATGCAATCCCAAGATTGTTTTAAATATATCATAAAAAACTAAACCAGGTAATTTACCACGTGTGCGAAACATGCTATAATACTATTGATTTAGTAATCAATCAACTCATCCCGGACTCGCAACACATGAACAAAAACAAATCATTTCCAGCCGATTTCGACAGCCCCTGGAAAGACATCCTGGATGTATTTTTCCAATCATTTATGAAATTGTTCTTTCCAAAGGTTCACGATGATATCGATTGGTCAAAAAAGTATGAATCATTGGATAAAGAACTCAATCAAATCGCTAACGAAGCAGCAGTTGGAAAACGGATAGTCGATAAACTTTTGAAAGTGTATCGAAAGAATGAAAAAGAAACCTGGGTAAACATTCATGTGGAGGTCCAATCACAAAGACGCCCCAATGTCGCTGAACGGATGTATATCTACAACAGTTTACTCTACTTACGTTTCAACAAACCTGTTATGAGCCTATTGGTTTTGGGCGATGATTCCCCCAATTGGCGGCCTGAGAGTTTCAAATATGATGTATGGGGCAGCCGCTTAACCTTGGAATACCGAACCGTTAAATTGTTGGATTATCGGGAACAAGAAGAAAAACTAAAGAAAAGTCGAAATCCATTCGCTTATTTTGTATTAGCCCACCTGAAAACACTGGCTTCAAAAAAGAACATTCAAAAGCGATTCAACTATAAAGAAGAAATCACAAAAAATATGTTGGAACAAGGATTTTCCGAATATAATATATATTCGCTATTAAAATTCATAGATACGATGATGACATTACCTTTTGATCTGGAACAGATATTTATCGACAAAATCTATGATTACATGGAGGAAAAGAAAATGCCAACAATCGCTCCTTTCGAAAAAATGTGGCTAGACGAAGGCATAGAAAAAGGCATAGAAAAAGGTAGAAAAGAAGGAATATTGCAGGAAGCTCAGACCACCATAATCGATATTTTGAATGAAAGATTTGGCAAAATCCCTTCCACGCTTCCAAATTCAGTTAAAAAAATTGAGGACCATTCTGTTTTACGAGAACTTCGAAAACATGCCCTTAAAGTGAATTCCATCAAGGAATTCAAAAAATTGATCCAAGAAGCAAAAAACAATAAAATCAATTAATTATCCTAATTCTATGACCTACCTGCTCACCTTTAATCACTCCTGGTAAAAATGAGATTATTAATTTTGTGTCAAAATTAATTGCAAATATACTTGACAAGCACCTTCTTCTTTGCTAAAGTAAGTAAAGTTATCAATAGTGCATTTTCTCCGGTTAGTATATAAAAACTTTGGAAAGAGGGTTTCTCATGCACCGTTATGAAAAGCATCGTTTTGGAAACTGTATCGACTGTCACCTCTATGCCAAACTGGATGATGAAGCTCGATGCATGAAATGTGCTATTAAAGAAACTGAACTGGTTGAAAAAACCGGTGATTACATCAGACAAAATCCCCGTGCTACGCGAGAGGAAATTATAGACGCCTTGAAGATCGATATCGAACGGGTGGATAATTGGATTCGATCGAGAAAAATCAAACCCATTAACATGCAATTTACTTGCCCACGATGTGGCCATACTTCTGATAATAAATTGACCTGTTTTTGTGTTATGCCCTCATCCATAAAAGCCAAACCCCGTCAATCAAAAAACCAGCGTATAATCTTCTTGGAATTCCGTAATCAACGAGATCGTTTTGATCGAACCCGCAGTTTTAGATTAAAGCGATTGTTTGTTTAATTTAGTTCTTTCCCGCGTTTACTATAAATCCACAAACTTGTGCTATTCCGGCCTTGGTCCTTATCACTGAATCTGTTATGGTTATGATCAATGCATCATAGGGGAGTGTGAATCTATGGCATTAGAGATTAAACCTGCACACGATAAGAATCCCTGGCTAAGTTGGTTGTGGCTGTTGCTTGGCCCTTTTTTGTTTGTTGTGATAATGCTCCTTCCCCCTCCAGAAAATTTGAGTGAAAGTGGAAAAGAGGTTGGTGCAGTCGCTGTTTGGATGTCTACCTGGTGGTTGACCGGCATTATACCCGTGGGTGCCACGGCATTGCTTCCCTTCGCCTTATTCCCTTGGCTGGGTGTGATGAAAGGCGATGAAGCCATCCAGCATTTTGCTCATTGGATCATCTTTCTGATGATGGGCGGCTTTATGCTGGCCCAAGCCATGGAGCGCTGGAACCTGCATCGGCGAATTGCATTGGCCGTCATCGATTGGTTGGGAGCAACGCCACGTAAAATTGTGCTGGGCTTTATGATTGCCACCGCCCTGATTTCCATGTGGATCAGTAACACCTCCACCTCCTTGATGATGCTTCCCGTAGCTGCGGCGGTCTTAAAGAAATTCAGTGAATTTGCGGATGAAGATTTGTGTAACAAAATATCCCCCGCCTTAATGCTTTCCATTGCCTACGCGGCTTCTATCGGTGGTGTTGGGACCTTGATCGGGACGCCACCCAATGGGATTTTTGTTAGTCAGGCCAGTGAACTTTATGGGCAGGCCATCGGCTTTTACGAATGGCTTAAAGTCGGCCTGCCATTTGTGATTGTCATTCTGCCATTGGCCTGGATTTATCTAGTCAGGATACAATTTCCACTTCCTTCACGCACAAAAGGTGGAAGCGAACAAGTTATCCGTGAAGAACGCCAAAAACTTGGCCCCATGCATCGTGGTGAAATTTATGTGGCTATCATATTTGTATTGACCGCTTTAGGTTGGATATTTCGAAAAAGCCTTTCGATTGGCAATTTTACCATCCCTGGTCTCGTGACGGTATTCGAATCAGTGAACAGCGATGCCACCATTGCTGTGGGGGCAGCAATTCTACTTTTTGCTATTCCAGTGGATATCAAAAAGCGTGAATTTGTTTTGGACATGAAAACCGCCTTAAAGATTCCATGGGATATCCTCTTGATATTTGGTGGAGGTATATGTCTGGCCAATGGATTTACCGAATCAAAACTGTCGGAATGGATAGCCACTCAACTCAACTTTCTGAGCGGCTACCATCCCTTCATCATCGTGCTGGTCTGCGTCGCCTCTGTAACTTTCCTGACCGAGGTCACCTCCAATTCCGCATGTGCCACAATATTTATTCCCATTATGGCGGCCTTGGCAGTTGGGATCGGCCAACATCCCTATCTTTTAATGATCCCCACCTGTGTGGCAACTTCAATGGCCTTCATGCTGCCCGTGGCGACGCCACCTAATGCCGTTGTTTTTGGTTCAGGCTATATTTCCATTCAACAAATGTCTCGAACGGGCTTTTGGATGAACCTGGTCGCGATTACCATAATCACATTTATTTCAGTTACCTTGATTACCTCTATTTTAGGGATTGAATTGAATACGGTTCCTCAATGGGCCACCATACAAACAGAATAGAAACACTCAATGGATAGTATCCTTTTTGATAAAACCCAATGCATTGAGATTATCCAATCCACTCTTTTTCGAGAGGCCCGGGCAATTAACGATTTGGCGGCTCGAGTCGATGAAACCATCGTTGATGCCGTCCAACTTATTCTAAATCACTCAGGAAAAATCATCGTATCAGGGATTGGAAAATCCGGCCATATCGCTCAAAAAATAACCGCTACCTTTTGCAGTACTGGCACACCGGCTGTTTATCTTCATCCTTCAGAAGCCTTGCATGGCGATTTGGGCATTTATGCTCCTGGCGATCCAACCGTGTTAATATCCAAAAGTGGAAGCACCCATGAATTACTAAGACTGATCCCCATTCTACGCTCATTGAAATCCAAAATTATTGCCATCGTGAGCAATCTCGATTCCCCCTTGGCACGCCAGGTGGATATTGTGCTCAATGCCTGTATCAAACGCGAGGCCGATCCTTTGGGATTAGCGCCTACCGCCAGCACAATGGCGGCAATGGCTATAGGGGATGCTCTGGCTTCGGGTTTAATGTTTGCCCGCCGGTTTACAGAAGAGGATTTCGCAGGTTTCCATCCAGGAGGACAATTGGGACGCAACCTCTTATTAAATGTCTCTGATGTGATGCATCCCGAACACAAAGTCGCAAAGATATCACCACAAACGCCGTTCAAAAATGTGATCGTCGCAATGACGGAATTCAATCTAGGTGCGGCATGTGTCATCGACGAAAATAGGCGGCTTTTAGGTCTAATCACAGACGGCGACTTACGTCGAATTCTGCTTAAATACGATGATATCCGTACCCTGCGAGCCGGAGAAATTATGACCCAATCCCCGATTACCATTCCACCCGATGCCCCCTTGAAGGATGCGTTACAGCTCATGGAAGACCGCCCATCACAAATTTCAGTCTTACCCGTGGTTGATCCATTGGCAAACCGTTGGCTAGGATTGGTAAGGGTTCATGATATTTATCAACCCATTTTAGTTTAATGAATCAGGGATTTTTTATGCAACCGATCACTTCACCGCCTTATACAATTCGCATGAAACCTGCTCTTGAGATCGGAAGGAAACCATTTGTTCTCATCGCCGGTCCCTGTGTGGTTGAGTCAGAAGCATTGGTTATGGAAACGGCTGGTTTTCTGAAATCATTAACCCAATCGCTAGGCATTCCCTTCATCTTCAAAGCCTCCTTCGATAAAGCGAATCGCAGTAGTGGTGATTCGTTTCGTTCCATTGGAATGGAAACCTCTTTGGAGATTCTCAATAAGGTTCGGAGTGAACTTTCTCTACCCGTGTTAACGGATGTTCACGAATCACATCAGGTACAAGAGGTCGCAAACGTAGTGGACATCTTGCAAATTCCTGCATTTCTATGCCGCCAAACGGATTTACTGGTTGCGTGTGGAAAAACAGGGCTTCCTGTCAATGTCAAAAAAGGGCAGTTTATGGCGTCTGAGGATATGAAAAATGTGGTCGATAAAATTCACCAAACCGGTAATCGAAACGTCATCCTCACCGAGCGGGGGACCAGTTTTGGCTATCATAATCTTGTAGTGGATATGCGTTCGCTACCCATCATGCGCCAATACGCACCGGTTATTTTTGATGCCACCCACAGCGTCCAACAACCCGGTGGGTTGGGAAATTCTTCTGGTGGGCAGCGTCAGTTTGTCCCCCATCTGGCCCGAGCCGCCGCTGCCGTCGGCGTGGATGGCTTTTTCATCGAAACCCACCCCGAACCTGCAAATGCCCTCAGCGATGGCCCCAACATGATCCCCTTAAACGAAATGAAATCGTTATTGGAATCTCTGCAACAGATAAGTAGCGTAGCTTAAACATTTGGTATCAAAAACGGACTTATAAAAGGGAGGAGATTGGTATCTTAATCCTTATTTTTTTTTCGATAAGAACGAAACAAAGAAAATATTATTGATTTGTAACAGGCGCACTTTGCGCAAGAATAGCCTTAATAATCCGCTTGGTCTTTTGAGCATTGTAAATGATCATAAGTCAAGATCAAGCAATTGCTTAAAATATATCCCCTCACACCTTCACTTATCTACTGATTTTTCGTAGGATATTCAAAATTCACCTCGCGAAATCATCCACGATAGACAATTCGGAAATTAAAGGTGGCCTTATGGAATTTGCGGCTCTTAAGGGTGTTGATTACTTTATGATGCTCGCCTATTTGGTGGGGACAATTCTCTTTGGGATATATATTGGCCGACGGATCAAAACCGGAAAGGATTACTTCCTCGCCGGGCGAAAATTACCCTGGTGGGCGATCGGTATGTCACTGGTGGTTTCTGACATCGGGGCAATTGATATTGTCGGCATTGCCGGTGCGGCCTATGTATATGGGATCGTGCTTGGCAATTTTGATTGGATCGGCTGCATCCCGGTTATGATCATTGCGGGGATGATATTTATCCCCTATTTTTGGCGGGCGGAAGTTTATACCATTCCTGAATTTTTGGGGAAACGATACAACATCTCGGTTCGCACGGTGGCCGCCTTGGTATGGGGGATATTTCTCGCTTGTAACCTGGGGATCATGCTCAATGCCACGGGGAAGATGATGGAGGTCATGCTGGAATGGCCCCTGGAAACATCTATTATCGTAACCGCTGTAATGGTTGGACTTTACACCCTGATCGGGGGATTAACCGCGGTGGTTTACACTGATGTGATTCAGTGCATTGTGATGTTTATTGGCTGCACGATCACTTTAATCATTGGATTATATATGGCAGGGGGTATCGGTTCGTTTGTTGAAGAAGTACATGGATTGGGTGAACAATATCAAAACCACTTTGAATTAATCTTGCCGGCGGATACTCAAACTCCCTTCCCCTGGTCCGGCATCTTGTTCGGCTTGGGCTTTGTATTAGCGCCTGCGTATTGGATTGGGAACCAATCGATGGTGCAACGTTCGCTAGGGGCTCGATCGGAATTTGAAGCCAAGGCCTCGTTTATGTGGGGCGCCATTCTAAAAACCTTTATTCCTATCGTCATGGTTATCCCGGGCATTATTGCTTTAACCCAGGTTCCTGACCTCGCTGATGGTGACAAAGCCCTACCCACACTAATTCGCGAGGTTTTACCAACAGGCGTGTTGGGTATCTTTTTTGCCGCCTTTTTAGCCGCATTGATGTCCAGTGTCGATTCATGCTTGAACTCAACCGCGACTTTGATAACCAAAGATGTTTATCAGCCTTTTATCCGCCCAGATGCGTCGGATAAGCACTATTTGGTTGTTGGACGAATTATAACCGTTATCGCCGTGATCTTTGCCGTTTTGTTCGCTTTGTTTATCAAACGTGAAAGTATATACACCCTGATTCAAACATTGCTTTCCATCTTTCAAGGGCCCAGCCTGGCCATTATCTTACTCGGGGTGTTGTGGTGGCGTACCACTGGAACAGGAGCATTACTTGGCTTAATTTGCGGTATTGCTTTATCCACCTCTCTTTTTCTCGTTGATAAAACAACCTCGCCGAAGCTTGCTCCTAACGATCTAACAAATCCTGCCGGTTTTATGACCACAATAAATGAACCGGATGATCCACTATCAACCTATTTAAATGAGAAACTACCCGATTTTAAAGAACGCATGTTGGAAGCCTATGCTTCCCCTGCCGTTCCGGGGATGTCAGCTGATTTGGTACGAGAACAGATCCAATTTGAATTTCTTAATGAATTAAATTCTCTCATGGCCAGAGAAAACTTCTATAACGAAGAACGCTTTTCGGGTATATCACTTAAAGATCAAACGATGGAATTAATAAAAGAAGAGCCTAAGGGCAAAAAGCTGATGCGCTTGAACCGTCAGCTGCTCGAACAGGCCTATCCTGAAGAAATTGTGGCAAGTCCACACAGCTATCGGCCATTGTTGTTCAAAATACAGGATCCCTTTTTATATATAGCCTGGTGGTCGTTCGTTTTTTCTGTTGTTCTTACGGTCGTTATTAGTCTGATGACACCACCAGAGCCTGAGTCGAAATTAAAGAATTTGGTTTATAAATATAGGAGTAAAGAGAACCATGGATAGTCTAGCGGCTTTTATCACTTCGATATTAATTGGTCCTGGCGATGCTATTCGTCAGTTTATCTTGACCATTCCATTATGGGTAGTGCGGATCATATTTATCCTTTACCCCATCATTTTATTGATTTGGGTGATGCAAATGGATGAATCCGAAGTCAAGGGAGACTTGCCGGGGGCACAAAAAAAAGTTGATTTAAGGCCTTTTGTGGCGGCAGCCATGATTGGCCAGGTTATCATTTATATGGTTTTTTAGGTGAATGGTTAATCCATCCTTTGGCCATAAAGAATCATGCGAGGGGAATCGCTTTTATAGGCAAGCGCATCAAATGAACCTAAAGCATTCGTGAGTTTAAGTCCAGCGGTTTGTAACATATCCACCATTTCATCATAACTGTAAAGCCGGACTGATTCAAAATAGCGGTGCTCTTTTCCACCCCAGTTTTCGATGATGATTTCTTTCTCAACCCGCTCTCCATCATCTGAAATGGAACGCCTTTCTTTTATTTGATACTCCCCGTGTATGCGAGTTGTTTCCGCTTCAATATGCTGAGAAACATAGTCTGCATTCAGGTAATCAATCAAAAACCATCCCTTATCCTTTAATACACGTCCGATTTCTTGTAAAACACCGATATTTTCCACATTGGTATTGAAATATCCAAACGATGTAAAAAAGGAAAAAACCGCATCGATGCGTTCATCCCCCAGAGGCAGTAAACGCATGTCAGCCCGAACATAAAAACTGTGGGGAGGTGAGGTTTTGGCCTGGCGCAACAATGCAGGAGAATAATCAATCCCAATCACATGGCTGTATCCCTTGCGGCGAAGGGCACGGCAGTGCCTTCCACTGCCACAGCAAAGATCGAGAATCCAATCATCACGGTTTAATTCAACAAACGAAAGAGCTGACCGTATCTCTTGCTCGGCAGTTTCGTCATCTCGATGGGCATAGACATCCAGATAGATTTGATTAAACCAATCACGCCACCAGGCATCCTGGTTGGTTTGTTCCATTTTTTTTAGTGTCATATCCAAGATGTTATCCTATATTACAAAAAATCCAATAAGCTATGTTCGTTCATCCCTTTACTCATTATCCCAATTTTCCGGATAAACGGAAGAAGAATTTCTTTTGCGCGATTGTGAATTGGAAAAAATTGAATCGATGAAGATGGGATATGGCTACATGTATTTTTGGATGTGCTTGGTAAATACACAAAATTTAACAACAAGGGGTTGTCCCAATACTCATCCTGATGTCTACCGTACCACACCATAGAGCAAACACAGAGGTTTGCCCTCAATGTCATAAACTTAAGAACAAATTGGATCGTTAAACAGGGAGGGCGAAGCTCCTGCCCAGCCGTTCTACGTGGAAACGGCTCGGCGGGAGCCTCGCCCTCCCCTTCAACTTAATGACATTGGGTTCGTTGACCTATGTGTCAACCCTCTTATGAGACAACCCCGTGTCTCATAACTCACAGGGATTATCTATTAACTCAGATTTTTCCAGGTCAAGCCTAGTTTCTTCAGGGCATATCCCGTTTCATTGAGATAATTGCCATAACAAGCCATCCAGTGAAATCCCTTGGTTTCTTCAACCAATGTATCGCAATCACCATTGATCTGAACATCGATCTGAGATCGGCATATATCCAGGAATGGATTATCAACAATTTCGCCTTCAAACCCAAGCCAGTGCTTGAAGTTGAAATCAGGATCAATCACAGTGATTTTTTGCCCCAGTTGCATCTCCACTTTGGGTGCTGCACCGTAATCTGATTCAAAATGAGTTAATATCTTGGTGGGCTCAAGGTTCTCACCATCCATTTTTCGTGGTGCAGTGCAATGAGCCAGAGTAACCACTCCATGATGCGGATAGGTGGGATCATTTAAAAACACAGGTTTGCTGGAAATATAATGAAGAAGAATCCCTGAAGGAATAACCACAAAATCAGATTCACAATAAGCATGGTAACCATCGTCATTTAATAAGCTTAAAGGTAAACACGCCGTCGTTTCAGAAATCGGCATCACCGTTCCCATGCAATGATTAATGGTAAACGCATCCGTATCAGCGTCATCTAGAATATCCTTGAACACTTCGTTCAACACAAAAGCGTTTTCCACATACTCTTTTGAAGTTTGAAGATCAATTCCCTGTTGCTGCAAGTATTGGCCAGCTTCATGTTTGCAGCGCTTGACCAGGCGATCGTTCTTCCGCGCTCCTTTGATTCGTTTACCAAGTTCGTCATATGGCACATTGAAATAATCAAGTTTAAATATTTTTTGGGATAGTTCTGGCGCTTTTTGGCCACCTACCCCCCAGCCACTGGCATTTCCAATGGTCACAATCCGTTTGCCTAGCGTGTTTTTCAAGCCATAAAGGGCACGCAGCCGCCATAGGATGTCATCATATTCATCAACCACCACATCCTGAGCGTCCATACCTGGCTGACCATACTCATCCACCGTCTTCCGCAAATACCGGTTATGGGCAATCTCATACCACAGATAAACCGGTCCAGAGCGATGGCGTACAAACATGATGGTCCACTTTTTGGGATCAGTCAGTGCTTCCAGTGTAGCCACCCAACTGCTGGCGGCATACATTAATAAGACATCATGGTCACCTTTGACCACTTTGGCCGCTTGTTCCGGATTTTGAACTTCAGCAAGAGGAAGAATATCGAGGGAAAATTCAGCCTTCTTCTTCAACGCATCCAGTTCACCACCAATGCGTTGCTTTTCCTCCGCAACATCCTGAGCGGATTGAATTCCACCCCATGAGCGCCAACTGGTTTGTTTGCGGCGTTGCGGCAAACTATAAACCAGCACTGGTTGGACTTTCAGTGATTGCTTTTGAGGTGGCTTGTGATCGGCATCGCCTAAACGGCTTGCCGCTGAAGCATTGAGTGATGATAAGGCCAATCCGCCGGATGCGGCTCCAACACCTGCCATAAAAGACCTTCGGTTCATGTTGACATGCGATCCGTTGTTGCATACTGCCTTGGCGCAGCAACGGCAAGGATTTTCAAAGCGGGAAAATTCAGTTGAGCACATTAATCCTTACCCCCTTTTGTTTATTCAAGGTTGATATCTCTACTCCATTAGAGCACGATTTTATACCCAACACAATAAGAATTAGCTAAAAAGATAACTTTCCCGCTCTACTATTCCATTGTATTTTTAACCGGGGATCGTATCAAATACAAAATAAGAATGATGATTCTCATCAAAGAGCACAAAAAAAATAGTTATAATAATTGATTGATCTTATTAAGCAGTTCTTCTTTTTTGAACGGCTTTGCCATAAAATCCGTATTTTGATCAAGTGGGAAAGATTTTTCTACAATTTCACGGCTGGTTAGAGCACTATAAAAAAGTATTTTTGAGCCACTGTGATGTTGGCGTATTTGCCGGGCAATATCCAAGCCTGACCGGCCAGGAACATAGACATCCAATAAAAATAACTCATATTGCTTGATGGTATCGGGGGTTAAATACTCTTCCGTTTCTCTTCCATCATTAAAGACAGTCACCTCATGATTTTCTTTCTCAAGGAAAGATTTCATAAACTCACTAATCATCTCTTGATCTTCTAAAAGCAATATTTTAAATGACCGCTCCGCTTTGTTTTCATTGGATTTTAGGTCTGCGAAGTACACTGCATCGGTACCCAGTTGTATGGGGAGGAATACTCTAAAACCTGTGTTCCCCTCTTCATCATTCCGTTCTTTAATATGACCTTTCCATTGGGTGACCAATTCGTTCGCCAACTTCAAGGTATATTGGTTCAAATTCAGTTGCTGCATTGAATTCTCATGAGAAATATCAAATGATGAAGCCCGATTGATAGTGGATTGTACCTTGGCTTGAATATCAAAAACCAGGTAGGTATTCATCCTCTCCGTTTTTTCAAGGTGCATTTCTCGTTGATGAAAACCATCAATGGCTATTTCTCCCCGTCCCTGAATCGAAGATTGAATACTCAACAGCAGATAAAGCAATAGTTCTTTAAACTGTGTTTCAGGTATTGTAATCCCCTTAGGCAGGGTTACATCCTCCAGCGTGATTTTACAATCCGGTTCAAACAATTGGCTGCAAAATTCAATCAAGTCATGAAGACAATTGGCGGTATTGCCCACCAATTGGTTGTGTGGAGAAGCCATGAATAATTCTAAAATGGTTTTATTGAATATTTTGATCGATTCACAACAATCAAATACCCGGCTTAAGTTTCTACGTGTTTTTGCATCGGTATTGATGGAATTCATGCTTAACTGAACATATCCCATCATACCGGTAAGATAATTGTTCATTTTATGGGATACGTTGACGCTTAAATACCCAAGAATGGCATTCTTTAACAACAAATCCAAACCGTCCTGATCGGCCGATAAAGAATCGAAACGAGGTAAGTTTTCTAATTTTACGGGATGACTCATCCTACTATCTCACTGTATAAGAGTACAAATAACCTTCTCGGATGGCTATCCCTCAACTCAACACAAAACTGCATATTTGATTTGAATATGCATTGAAACGTTATAGCATTATAACATGCTTTTGATATGATGCAAAAGGAATCGTAAGTTTTGTTGATAAAAATGTTTGATTGATTGTTTATAAACATATTTTAGATTTGTAGATATTATGCAGCTCCCCCTCCAGTTCTTTTCAAAACAATAAACAAGCCTATCACGAAAAAACCAACAAAACTGATCAAAAGACCAATGTTGAATAGCTGATCAATATAGTCAACATTGATTTTTTGCTTATCCTGTCGAAATTCAAAGCGTTGAAATGTGCCTGGATAAGGCTCTGTGTCCACTCGTTTCCCATCTATCTGTATCCCCCAGGCGGGATAAACAGACTGGGACCAAACCAAATGTGTTGGTGATTCTGCTTTTGGGTCTTTTTCAACCAAAAGGGTGAGATGATTTGATGTTTGTTTTTCAATACGATACTCAAAACCACCTTGAACATCTTCACCGAATATCATGCCGGGAGTATTTGGATTCTGGTACACTTTTAAAGGCGTATCATCTTTTTCCCATACCACTTGATAGGGCTTATTCAAGGTTTGAGTTGTAAGGATATATTTAACATTCATCATGTTTAAATAACGATATGGTGGAATTGTGGGAAAAAACAGTAATCCCCCCTGGGAAGAATCAGGTGGCTTGTCATACATTCGATTCACAAATTGGGTATAGGTATTTAAAATAATCGGATCATAACCGCGCACGGTTTGTATCCCATAATGCATCAAGCGGTTAGGCCTTAATTCCGGATGGTATTGCAGTCCCGGTTGTCCAATGGCGTCATCCAAGCACATAATCCGATGTCCATCACTGTTTTCCTGCAAAAAACCGACCAGTTCGGATTGGGGAAAATGAGTTTCTTTCCACTGCTTTGAAGGCATTGGATCAAAGAAGCGCTGCCCAAAATACATCAAATCAGCCATAACAACTATAGCCAAAAGCAGCCAGGTCCAGCGCCAAACCACCTTTTTCATCAAAAACAGGGCTAACCACCCCATTCCCAAAAATACACAAGCCCCCACACTGGAATAAAGCATCCAACTGTATCGTGTTTCAAACAAAATGTCCGGCAATTTGGCGCCGATTGCCATCCGGTCAACAGTCCAAAGCCGGTATTCCATGATGGTTCGATCAATCTCCAGCTCGCGCAAATAGGTTATAACTGCAGGTTTGGATAACCACAAAATAATTGTGAAGATCAGCACAAAAAATGAAAGCACACCGGCGAATTTTAACGCCCAATGATTGGTAATAGAGTCTAGCCTAATCTGCTCCCAACGCTTTACCCCAAAAGCACTCCAGACAGAAACACCGATGATAAAAATCAATACCAAACGGCCAGGGACCCGAAAATAGCTCCAACCGGGTAGACCATAATATATGAGAGGGTAGAGAGGATTGTATTTCCCCAAAGCAAAAAATAGCCCTAAAACGCCCGCGATAATAAAGAAATAACACTCTCCCCACTGGCTATTTTCTTTCTCCTCTTGCTTAAAGTGAACCAATGGCAAAAAGATAAAAAAGATAAGAAAGAAAGGAATAATGCCAGTATAGCCACAAATTTCATGGTAGCCGGTTCGGGTTTCCCAGAATATATCTTCTTTGGTCTCTCCAGTTGGATCACCATAAAAAAAGGGAGCAAAAAAGGTCACCAAATGAGATGGCGGCATAGAATCGTGGGTGGCAAATTGGTAACTGGCTCCCCCTGCCCGCTCGGCGGTATGGCGTGATAATTGGAAAAGGGGCAAAATCACAACCGCAGCCAAACAAAGCGATAACAAAAAACCACTCAATGATGTCATGGGATATTGAAAAGCGCCCCGAATGGATCGGTATGTGCGATAATCAATCACAGCCCACCAAACAGCTCTGAACATAACCAGGTAAAAAATATAGAGGGGAATTTGGGTATGCCCCCCAAAGAACATAAGAGCAAATCCCAATCCAAAAAGAAAAAAGCGGCTCAAAGTGAACTGATCCCGCAAACGGGATTGGAAATATAGAACAAACGGGATAAAAGCATAAGCACGAATGTGGATGAGATGGCCATCCCCCCCGTGAGTGATGAAAAATCCCGACCAGCTATACACCATTGCCCCTATAACCGCGCCAGCCTTTGAACGGCATAAAAAGCTCAGGAAAATGTACATTCCCAAAGCGGATAAGACATGGTGTAAAGCCAGCGAAAGCGAAAATGTCCATTCAACGCTAAACACCAAGTTGAATAAATTGAAGGGATAAAACAAAGAAGTTTGGATATTGGCGGCAAAGGGAGTACCACAAAACACAAATGGATTCCAAAAGGGAAATGAGCCACTTTTTAATTGCGAAAGAGCAAACTCACGCCAGGGAACGAATTGGTTGACCGCATCTCCCTCACAGAGAATCCAGCCCTGAAACAATACACGCCAATGGATAAAAAGTATGGGGGCTATAAGAATGAATAAATATACCCCACTTGAATAAATTCGCTTTACCATGACTTGTTATCTAATATAAAATGGATAATTAGAACCCTTGTTTTTCTGTGTTAACTTATATAAATGAGAGCATATCATAATCCATCCAGTCATCCCAGCGTATACTGATGGGATGAAGCAATCATTCATGATTATTCTGTATTAATCCCTTGATGAATGGATTTTGGTAAATATTCCAGAATTTATACCATTAAATAACACTCCGAAACATAAAAGTTCAGGCTATAATAGTTTATTCCATACCTTTTTGTTACGTTTTGGTTTGGACATTGACATTCAGTTGGAGGATTACCCGTGGAACTATCGATCGTTGGCAGGAATGTGGAAATAACGGATACCTTACGTGATTATATCGAAAAACGACTGAAAAAACTGAAGAAATATTTTCCCCGGTTGATTGATGTTCATGTCGTTTTATTCACTCAAAAAATCAATCAAGGCGTTGAAGTAACCGTTCAAGCCAATGGAATAACCATTCATGGTGAAGAAAAATCGGAAGATATGTATGCATCCATCGACAAGGTCGTTGACAAACTAGACGCTCAACTGCGGAAACACAAAGAACGTTTAGTGGATCACCATCATAAAAAGTCTGATCCGAACAGTTTTTTGAACTTGAATGTCTCCTTTTTTGATAAATCCGATATTGAGGAACAAAACCCTGCTCCCCGGGTAACTCATACCAGAAAATTTAGCCTGAAACCCATGTCAGTCGATGAAGCAGTCATGCAAATGGATTTAATTGATCAGGAATTCCTTGTTTTTCGCAATTCACAAGAAAATCGTATTAATGTCCTTTACCGGCTGAAAGATGGGAATTACGGTTTAGTTGAACCAGAACTATAATTCGTACCAGGATTAGAATGGTTAAAAAAGCGGTTGTATTTTGTTGCATTCAACCACTTATCCTATCAAAAAAAGCGACGGGAAGAAATGTTATGAACCTGCTGGAACTCATATCACCGAGATGTATAAAGGTTCCGCTCGATGCCACCAATAAATCAGATGTTATCGCTGAGCTAGTAGATCTGCTCGGATCCGTTAAAATGTTACCTCACCGGCAAGCCATTTATGAAGCATTAATGGAAAGAGAAGAAGTTGGCAGTACCGGAATAGGACATGGTGTCGCTTTGCCCCATGCAAAATGTGTCGAAGTGAAAGAAATCTGTGTGGCATGTGGAATCTCACCCAATGGGATTGATTTTGCTGCTCTTGACCAAGAACCAGTCTATATCTTTTTCTTGATTTTAGCTCCCCGAAGTGCACCTGGCCAGCATTTAAAAGTAATGGCTACTTTGACTCGCTTGCTTAGCAAAGCCTCCACTCGGGAAGAACTCATGAAGGCAGAAACAGCGGATGATGTATATACCATCCTTAGCAAGATTTATGAACCTTCAACGGCAACAGGTACATCATGACGGATGAACGTATATTATTCCCAAATCCCTTACCTGTAAAAAGATTACTTGAATTTCATGACCTTGATCTTGCCGTTATTGGTTCAGAAGAGGGTTTGAAACGTGGAATTGTTCGTCCCGAAGTAAACAGACCCGCCTTGGAATTGACCGGATTTTTTGAAAAGTATCAGCCCGACCGGGTCCAGATTTTTGGTTCAGGTGAGATGTCATATCTCCAGAACCATTTGGATGACCAAAACGTATTGCAAAACCTCGACCGTTTATTTGCCACCCCACCACCTTGTGTGGTGATTACCAACGATTACGATGTTTTTCCGGAAATTATTAAAGCCGCCAATCAAAATAATGTTGCCGTCTTGAAAACCACATTCAATACCACCATCTTCACCAAACGCCTGTGGGACCACCTTGAAATCGACCTGAGCCCTTATGTGGTTCGACGTGGTGTTCTTATGGATGTTTTTAATATTGGAACGTTGATAACGGGTCCCAGTTCCATTGGAAAAAGCGAATGTGCGCTGGAATTATTATCCAATGGTCATGCGTTTGTCGCCGATGATTTGATTTTAATTCGAGGAACCCAATTATCCCGTTTGGTTGGGATGGGCCGTTCACCGGTTCCCTATCACATGGAAATCCGTGGGATTGGAATTATTGATATTAGTCGAATGTATGGGCCAAAAAGTGTTCGTATGTCCAAGCAAGTGGACCTTATCGTAAAACTGGAAGAATGGGACCCCAGCAAAGAATATGAGCGCTTGGGCATAGAAGATAAAACCACGTCGGTTTTGGGGATTAAAAAGCCATGTTATACCATCCCGGTCAAACCCGGGCGCAATATTGCCACTATCGTGGAAATGGCGGTATTGGATTACAAATTAAAAGAATCAGGTGTACATATGGCACAAGAATTTGATGAAAAATTGATTGGTTCCATGAAAAAACATGAGGATCGTTGATGTCTATGTGCCAACCTCCATCACGTGAAGCCACATTCACAATTCTTAATGAACTCGGTTTACATGCCCGGCCTGCCATGTTATTGGTTCAATCCATTTCTCGCCTGGATTGCGATGTGATTATCGAAAAGGAAGGTCTCGAAGCGGATGGGAAAAGTATCATGGGAGTTTTAACGTTGGCGGCTGAAAAAGGTAGCCATATTACGATTAAGGCAACAGGGCCTGACAGCGATAAAGTCATCGATGCCGTACAGGAATTGATTAATGATAAATTCGGAGAAAATTAAATTAGTTGGACTGGGTGTCTCTTCCGGTGTTGCCATTGGCCATGTACGCCTGTTCCATATCTCTTCATTGGATGTCGGCGAATCCAATGTGATTGAAAACTCTATTGAATCTGAAGTTCAGCGCTTTAAGGCCGCAATAGACGCCACGCGGGAGCAACTTCAGGAACTGGGTAAACGGGTTACCGAACGGGGTGAAGATAAAGCACTGACTGAAATACTGACCATGCATCTTTTGCTTTTGGAAGACCGCATGATCATGGACCGCACCATCGAACTCATTCGTGAACATCGCTACGGGGCGGAATATGCATTGTCTAACGTTGTCCGTGAAAACCGCCAGCATTATGCCAAACTCCCCGATCTGTTTCGTGAACGCTTTAAGGATGTCGAGGATATTTGCCGCCGCATAATGGATAACCTGCGCGGCGTCATTACGCAATCCCTGGAAAATCTGGAAGAAGAAGCCGTGATTGTCGCCAAAGATTTATCCCCTTCTGATACCGCATCCATGAGCCGGGAGAAGGTCCTGGGATTTGTAACGGAAGCGGGAGGGAAAACATCGCATACGGCCATACTCGCTCGCGCCTTGGAGATTCCAGCGGTCGTGGGTGTTCATCATATTTGCCGCATTACCCGTGACAATAATCTGATTGTTATCGACGGCAATGCGGGAGAAGTTATTTTAAATCCCACCGAACAGGATCTGAATGAATACCGCCGCAAACTCGATCAATTCCAAATCCGTTTATCCAAACTGATCGAGTTGGGGAAACTGGATCCGATTACACTCGACGGCCATTATATTGAATTATCCGCCAATATCGAATTTGCCACGGAACATGAAACAATTTCAAAATATGGGGCACATGGAGTAGGTCTTTATCGCACCGAATACCTGTTTCTTAATCGTGTCACAATCCCGAGCGAAGAAGAACAGTATCAGGATTATAAACAGGTCTCCAACAAATTGGCGCCTGCGCCTGTCATTATTCGAACATTGGATATTGGAGGCGACAAATTCGCTCACTCACTTAATACGGCTGATGAATTAAATCCGTTCCTGGGGTGCCGGGCTATTCGTTTTTCATTGGCAAATCGCCGCTTGTTTGCCACTCAATTACGTGCCATTCTTCGCGCCAGTGATCAAAAAAATCTGAGGATCATGCATCCTTTAATATCAGGACCGACTGAACTTGAAGAAGCTAACAAATTGTTGGAAGAATTGAAAAACGATTTAAGGAAAGAGGGAGTTGTCTTTGATGAAAACATACCGGTCGGGGCAATGATCGAAGTCCCTTCAGCCGTATTAGTAGCAAAGGATTTGGCTCCTTACCTCGATTTCTTTAGTATTGGGACAAATGATTTAATTCAATATACCCTTGCCGTTGACCGTGGGAACGAAAAGATCGCTTATTTATATCAACCTCTTCATCCTGCCGTCTTGCGCATGATCGCTATGGTGGTTGAAGCAGGGTGGGAGTATAACATTCCTGTTGAAGTGTGTGGTGAAATGGCCAGTG
>CAZFER010000078.1:0-28605 GCA_964517495.1 uncultured bacterium
AGAATAGGATAAATCGACGGCACCCCCCGAATTAAAAACCGGGGCGCCCCGAATTTAAAAAAATGATTCGAAACGGATAGAAATGGAATGAAAACAAGCACATAACAAGGGATTGTCAACCATTTGACTGGTCTAAAATGTAAACTAGATGCCCGGCCGCTCAGGTGAGGGTTGAACGTTTTACACATATTCTCAATTGAATCAGATACTTTTGGTTAAAGATCAACCAAAAAGACCAAGGGGAGAGGTCTATCTATATCCAAATCTCAAAAGTATCTTATTTGTCTGATGATATGAACGAAATATTCATCTTAATTATAATGTTTTTTAAAATAATATTTTACTATTGTGTTTTACATCCCCTATTTTTAATTAAGTAAATCCACTTTGCGCCGATAGTTATATTGAGCATAGAGGGCGAAATGTAGAAAGGGCGTACAGGCGCAATGGTTAATATACTTGGACTACCTAATCAAGATGGAGGTCCATTTGGATCGGGTTTTCTAAATGGTTTTTTTAATGGCCAGCAGGTCGGCCAACAAAATCTCCAACAACAAAATGCAGGTCTAATCCCACGCAGCTTGGGATTGCAATCTCAACCCAATTCAAGCGGACGGCCAGCACTCTTACCCCCCGTATCGAATCAGAACAGAGAAGCAAAAGAAAACAATCCTAACGATCGTCAATCAAAAGAAGGTGATCGTGTGGAATTGTCAAAATTCACTGAAGATGCGGTCAATCAAGCTTTGGAGAATGCTCGGAAATCTCCTCAAGCCGGTTCGACCAGCACCGTGTTCGTCAGTGAAGATGGCCGGTTTGAAGCATCAATTGATTTACAAATACGGCGGGATGGTTCCTATGACTTGGATTTAGCCGTAAACTTCGCTCAATCACGGGCTGCGTTACTAGGAACTTCCCAACAACAAGCACTGCCAGAAGGTCAACGGGAAGGTGATGAACTGGCCCGTCAAACACCAAATAATTTTTCTCAATCGCTTTCCGCTTCAGCTGAACGCTATACTTCCTTTGAACAGTCATTAAGCACTCGCGGATTTGAAGCCAACATTTTCTATGAAGAAGCAAAATCAGTAGCGTTTAAAGCCGAACAGTCGTTTGGAAAAGAAAGCGGTGAAAACGTTCTGAACGTCGCAAAAGAAGTATCCCGTGAATTCACCTTGAATATTTCCATAAGTGGCGATGATATTCGTGAATTCAACAACGTTGCTGATCAATTAACAGCCTTTGATGATTCAGGCACCTTAACAGGATTTCTGGATGCGACACGTGGTGTCCTTAATGCGGATTCCACCAACTTGGGCTCCTTCGTGAACGCCACTCAAGGCTTAATCAATGCCACCCAAAACCATGTATCCGGAAAATTAAATAGCTTTTTTAGCAGCATGAATGAGCAATACGGTGAAACCTTGGAACAAATCGGCTTTGCACCGGATCGATTAGCCAATATTGGAAAAGATGTTGAAAAAGATCTCCAGGACTTCTTCTCCATAACCAATGATTTCTTCAACAATTTATCTGGTAACAAACCAGAACAGGTTGAAGAAGCCGCAAGTGAAGAAGAAATCGCTTTGGAAACATTGGATGAAAACTTGCGACAATTAAAAGAAGAACGAGATGAACGATTGGCAAATGGGGCATCACGGCAGAATAAAATCGCTTCAAGTGATCCCACCGCACCAAGTGGCGATCAGCTAACGGAGGATTTGTTAAACGTCCCCGCACCGGAAACTGAAACCCGGAACAATCCCGATATATCACAAAATCCGGATCAAACATTGGGAACTCCAAGTTTGGCATAGAACGTACTCCTCTCATCTCACAATAATTAACCTTGAAACACCCTTGGGATATGTTTCCTGAGGGTGTTTTGTTTGTTGTGTTGTTTCGACGTATTTCCTCCACCCCTATTTATCCCATCTGGGCCATTTTGGCATACCTTGAAATTATATAAAAAGTTACATAAATATCAGAAAATATTGATATTATGTTTATTGGCACACCTTTTGATAGAATAAAAGAGTGAAATTTGTTGAAACCATCTATAAACCAAAAGGAGGTATGGTGTCATGACTGTTCTAAATTCATTCAGAGATCTGGACCAGATTCGTAGGGAAATAGATCAAGTATTCAATACGTTCTGGCCTGCTAATGGGGGCAGTCCGTGGCGCTTGGCTTTTCTGCCTGGACAAGAAGCACGACGGTATCCACGAATCAATCTTTATGAAGATTCTGAAGGATATGTCGCAGAAGCGTTGGCTCCCGGAATTGATGCGGAAAAATTGGATGTCTCCGTGGAAGGCCATACACTCACCATTAGCGGAGAAAAGTTGAAATCCAATGGTGATCTGAAGCAGGAAGATATTCATCGCTCCGAACGATCTGCTGGACGCTTCGTTCGTTCAATCGAACTCCCAGGTGAAGTGGATGTGGAAAAAGTGGAAGCCGGTTATAAACATGGCATTTTGATGATCAAACTGCCAAAGACCGAACAAGCCAAACCACGGCGAATTGAAGTTCAAGTATTGAACTAATGAGATTGAGAAATCCTTGGTAATTCCAGGAGGTGAATATCATGGCTGAAAAAACAGTACCCACGACACAAGAAAATAGAGTACAACAACCACAAGAAACAACTCGGTCTCAAAAAAACTATGTCGCTCCACCAGTTGATATTTTTGAAAAAGAAGATCGTCTCATCGTTGTCGCCGATCTTCCTGGAGCGGATAAAGAAAGCGTGAATATCAATGTTGAAGATGGCTTGTTAACCATCGAAGCGGAAACCAAAAATCAGGCTCCTACTGAACCAATTTTCAGGGAGTTTGAAATGGTCAACTTCTTCCGGCAGTTCGAATTATCTGAACGAGTTGATGTGGAAAAAATCACGGCTGAAATGAAAAACGGCGTTTTGACTTTGAATCTCCCAAAGGTGGAAAAAGCAAAACCAAAACGCATCGAAGTGAAAACCTCATAACCATAAATATCAACGAATAAGGAGGTGATATTGATGATGAATTTGGTTCCTTATTCATGGCAAAGACAGTTGGATAATTTTGAGAACCAGATGAACAATTTCTTCCGTCAGTGGGCGCCGACGACGAGTCGTGAGGAAAGTGAGTGGTTTCCGTTTGGAAATTTCAATGTGCCTTCAGTTGACGTGGAAGAAACGGATAGCGAAGTAATCGTGAGGGCTGAAATGCCCGGATTGGAAAAAGATGAATTCTCCATCGAACTTCACGATAACCGCCTTTACATAAAAGGTGAGAAGAAGCAGAAATCGGAAGATAAAAAACGGAACTACCATCGGGTGGAATGCTCTTATGGCAGCTTTACCCGCTCGGTACAGTTACCGTCTGAAGTGGATGTCGACAAGGCCAATGCAGAATACAAGCATGGCGTGTTGAACATCACTCTTCCAAAAAGTCCGGATGCCAAACGGAAAACCATTCCCATTAATGTAACCTAAAACCTAAAGTCAAGGCAGGCCACGGCGCCTGTCTTCCAATTGAAGTTCAAAGGGGACAGTACAACACTGTCCCCCCTTTGTGTTGTGAGTGGTCAGTAATTTGAAGCCCCATTCCCTCCCCAAGCTCGGGAGGGGCTAGGGGAGGGTTGATAAAAACACGTTGAGCACTTCCTAAATAGCCGCGCCCATTAAAAAGTTCTCACTCCCATTCTAATTCATATGGCCGACATGTTACTTGTGTTTTATGTGTTTTTGAGATGAATTAACCGGTTGGTTTAAGTTGATGGAGTTTTTCGATTTCCTGGATGGCTTTTTCCGTACTTATCACCCGCGCATAACGATCCTTTAGAATCGCAAGCGAGAAATCCTGAAAATTTTTGGTAACCGTTGTGCAACCATCTTCTATGAGGGTGACAAAAAAGCCCAAATCACTGCCATCCCTTACTGTGGTTGAAACACATTCGTTCGTGTAAACACCGGTGACAAAAATGCTTTCTATTTCAATGTTTTTCAGCACAAAAAGCAAATTAGTCGATGTAAACACTCCGCTGGCGGTTTTATTAATAATGATTTCATCTCCGACAGGGGCAACTTGCTCAATGAATTCGGCTTCTTTTGAACCCGGGGCGGCCAGTAAATCCAGTCGTTTATGGCTTGGGCTTCGATCACGGCCATCCTGGGTCAGTGATTGGATGCGTATATGGATGACTTCAAGATTGTGATTGCGAAAGCAATCCTGCAGTTTGCGCACATTGGGAAAGACGGAAAATTTCAACGTACTGAAATAATATTCCTGCGCCTCAATGGGAACGCCTGATTTGGCTGCATCTTCAAAAACACCGTGTCCTGGAGCGGCATCCAAATATTGCATATCAACACATAACAGGGCGATTGTGCCCTTTTTTTGAGGTTCGATCCGTTCTGGTGTATCGATTATCGATTCGTGGTATGTATGCTCGAGTGGATCGACATTTATATATTTATGGTCCACTTTATTCTGAATACTCATATGACTCCCTGCGTTTCCTCACTAAGGGGATTGTTTTATCAATAATTAGTATAACTTAAATTACGTTGGTTAAAGGTATAAAGTGTAAAAGGTATGATGCGGACTGTTTGAACGTTATTTCATCTTTCCTTCGGCCAGTTCGATTAATGTGTTCAATGCCAAATTAGCGCCGGATTCGATATCCTTCCAATGGGTCCATTCAGCGGGTGAATGGCTGCGGCCACCCACACTGGGGACGAAAATCATCCCAACTCGCGTTATCTGTGCCATGATTTGTGCATCGTGGGCCGCTCCGCTGGGCATGCGGTGAGCATTGATTCCTAATGTTTTGGATGTTTTGGTCAGACTCTCCACAATTTTATCATCGCATTGTTGTGGTTTCACTTCGCTGATGATATTGAATTCAAACATGAGTGAACGGCGGCGGCCAATGGTGGATATTACCCGGCGGAAGGCATTCGCCAGTTCATCCAAAACAGATTGGCTTGGATCGCGTACATCAAGTGAAAAGTCGACACGGCCCGGTACCGTGTTGGCTGTACCGGGGGTTAAATCCACCTTCCCAATTGTGGCCACGCTGGTTTCACTGCCATGCTCTTCCAAAACCCTTGGGAGTTCACCCGCCAATTCGGCCAGACCCATGAGGGCGTCTTTTCTCATATTCATCGGGGTGGTCCCGGCATGATCCGCTTCCCCGATAAGACGAATGGACCACTTGAAAAGACCGGTAATATCTTCAACAATTCCAATATCATAGCCCAGCCGATCGAGTACAGGCCCTTGTTCGATATGCAGTTCCAGGTAGGCTTGAATGGAGTTTGGTGGACGCCGGGCTTCCAATGCCAACATGGCATCCATGCCATGTTGGCTCATTGCGTCGAATAAACGCAATCCATTCAAATCTGTTGCATTGTGGATGGTTTCAGGATTGATATCACCACACAGTGCTTGAGAACCGAATAATCCTCCAAAGCGTCCTTCTTCATCCGTTAAGGAGACCATTTCCAAGGGATAAGTTGTATGAATCCCCTCCTCATTGATTCGGCGAAGGCATTCCAGCGCTACCAACACACCCAAAGCGCCATCCAAATGGCCTGACCCGGGGACGGTGTCGATGTGAGATCCCATCAAGACGCTGGGTTTATTATCACGGGAATTCAATCGCCCGAATACATTGGCGGCACTGTCGATTTCCGCCTGCAAACCGGCTTCCTTTATTTTGGAAATAAGCCAATTACGGGCATGCATATCCGCATCGGTAAACGCCATGCGATAGATACCACCATCTTCGGCACGTCCGATTTCGGATAATGTGGTTATATCCTGTTTGAGCCGTTCAAAATTA
The DNA here is from genome assembly GCA_964517495.1 of uncultured bacterium. Classification (GTDB taxonomy): domain Bacteria; phylum Hinthialibacterota; class Hinthialibacteria; order Hinthialibacterales; family Hinthialibacteraceae; genus CAZFER01. The sequence continues at coordinate 5,836 of CAZFER010000078.1, forward strand.
ACATATAGGATTTGATTCGTCATATCTTTATTCCAAGGAATTTGCTCCACGTTTTTTCAACTCTACCCTAGCCCCTCCCAATTTTGGGATGGAAATAGTACTTCAAACAGTTGATCACTTACTTTCAGATTCAGGACTGAATATAGGTTTCGTGTAATAAGTGAAGTCCTAACAAATGATTAACGAGCGCATCTTTTCGGACGAGAGAAACATCATCCTTATCCTTTTGATAGTCATCAATGAACTGAGTTAACCGGTCGGCATCAAATAGGCCTGCCTTTTCAATTTGGTCTTTATTCATATGGCGGTCAATCAGCTCTTGCACGGCATTTTGCTTTTTAGTTTCAGTATGGCCTGGCGGGGCCATGAATGCGAATTTCTCTCGCTTATACAATATCTCCGGGAGAATGTGTTTCATGGCTTCTCTTAAAACCCACTTTTCAGTATTGCCCTTAATTCGATAGGTGGGTGGTATATGCTTTGCCACTTCGGCAACATGGTGGTCAAGAAAGGCGGGGCGTGATTCCATTGAATTGGCCATATCGACACGGTCTCCACCCCAATTCAGGATTTGGCACTCCAGCATGGTTTTGATCCATGTGTATTGGGCGATATCCAGATGATGACGGTTTTTAATCTGATCAGAATTAAACGACTCTGCGATGGTTTGAATGGGGTCGTAATCCGAAAGTTCATCCAGCAGATCGTTATGAAGAAGCGGTCTGGCAATTTCCAGGGTTTGCATCCAGGGTTGAATCCAGGATGGAGTGAATCCACACACTTGTTCGAAGGCGGGGTGGGAAACTTGTTCTTCTGACAGGATCGCCCCTTTGAATAGTTTGTTGCTTTCTTCCATGGATTTTTGATAGGTTTCCAATTGATCTTCATCCATATCATCATGGCCATATAGCAACATATCCCGTTTGAATGCAGGGTAACCGCCAAAGAGTTCATCCGCTCCTTCGCCGGTGACCACGACTTTATAACCGCATTCATGCACACGCCGGCTCATGCACCATTTGGCTACTCCAAGGGTGTTGTAAAAGGTTCGCTCTGCATGCCATAACGTTTTGCGATAGTTATCACCATACAGATCATCCGCGGTCAGATTCAGTTGTTCCTGATCGGCCTTCACTCTGTCGGCCATTTCCTTGGCGATGGCCGCTTCATCGTATGATTCGTTATCAAAACTGATTGTAAATGCTTTAACGGGTGACTGTTGAACAGCGGAAGCCAATCCCAACATTGAGCAACTATCAATCCCACCTGAGAGATAACATCCTACCGGCACATCGGCTTCCAGGCGTAGATTGACGGATTCTGTCAGTTTTTCCTGAACCTGTTCGATATGATACTCGGCTGGTTTGGATTTATCTCGTTCATTCTTTTGGGGAAAATTGACATCCCAATAGGGATGTTCATTAATTTCCAGGCGTCCATTACGTTTTGAGACGATGACCATATACCCCGGTTTGACAGCGTGGATACCCTTGAATGCGCTGGAGCCCGGAACCATGGTGTGCATCAATTGATGCAAGGTGGCTTGAGGACACAATTGTTTGGGTACGTTGGGGTGGGCCAAAAGGGATTTGATTTCTGAACCGTAGTAAATGGTGTCCTTTTTGTCATTGATATGATAATAAAGTGGTTTTATACCAAAACGGTCCCGCACAAGAATTAAGCGATCATTGGGCTGGTCGTAGAGGGTAAAGGCAAATTCACCGCGCAGGTGTTCAATGAAATCCAAGCCATGGCGTTCGAATAAATGCAAGGCGATTTCACTATCTGATTTACAATGAAATCTGGCGCCATTGCAAACCAGGTGGGCGCGGATTCGTTTATAATCGTAAAATTCTCCATTAACCGTCAGGATTTGTTCTCGGTTCGAACTGTATAAAGGCTGGTGGCCGGTCTCCAAATCGATAATGGATAAACGGGCATGGCCCATGGCCAGGCCCCGTTTGGCATCGATATGGACCCCCGAACCGTCTGGACCGCGGTGGTGAAGGGTGCTGATCATATTGGCCAGACGTTGATCCGCATTTTCATCGAAATCAGATATGGACCAGAATCCTGTGATTCCACACATTTGAGTATAAACCTCCGAAGTTTTACTTCTTACAACATGAAATAGTGAAAGATTGACGTTATTTAACCGGTATATTATCAGGCAGCCGGTCAAACCGGTTGAGAATGGAAATCAATAACGCCTGCCGAACAAAAACCGCTCCATGCGCTTGAGTGAAGTATAAGTTATGCAATGTGTCATCCAATGATGTGCTTAACTCATCCAAGCGGGCCAAGGGGTGAAGCACGACCGCATTTTCTTTTAAATGGCTCTCTTTATGTAATTTAAAACGGCTATCCAGTGTTTTGTAACTATCACCCAAAAAGGCGATTGAATTCATGTAAATCACATCCAAGTCGGATACAACATCGTTGATATCGTTAGAGATGTAGTAATCGATATTCGAGTTTTCCAAATCTTCCATGACATCAGTTCCAAGGGGATCGGCCATTTCTGAAATAATCGATATCTTTTTGATATTGTCTTTAAAGAGAAATGACATTAACAGAAAACTTTTCACCGCACGCATGCTCCCTGGGGTTCCCAGGATTCCCAAATGGATCTTCTCTTTTGCATTCATGGGGGATTGTAATGCCGGTTTCCATTTTAAGATGGCATACCAATCCGCTAAGGCCTGAGTGGGATGCTCGCCGGAACCATTGCCGGCATTGACCAGGGGGAGCCTTAGTTTTTCGCGAATTTCATGAATGGACTCGGTCTCAGTATGGCGCATAATGACCAAATCGCCATACGCATTGAACATTTCACCAATATCCGCTAACGATTCTCCTTTCGCGGCGCCTGTCGTACGCCCATCGGGGATACTAATGATTTTTCCATCAAGGCGCAGGACCGAGCTTTCAAAGGACAGACGGGTTCGGGTGCTGGCTTCGAAAAAGGCGGTGATGATGATTTTTCCATCCAAGGGATGGCTGGAGGCGATTTCTGTTGCTTCCAAAAGCGCCGCGAATTTGCATAGTTCCAGCACCAATTCCTGATCAAGTTGTTTAACGGACAATATGGATTGACCGACAACTTGTTTCAGGACATTCAGATCAATGGTATTATCGGAGAGCAGTTTTTCGGGATCGGGATATAATCCTGCCGAATCAATCGGATTGATATCCAAATTGCTATTTGTTTCAAGTGAATTGGTTTCGTTATTCATTACCAAATCCTCCCTTTTTGGTAATCGTTCCAAAGTAAAATAAGAAGGACTACAACGGAAACGACCGTTAATACCAACGAGCCCTTAATACATAAAGAGAGAAAGAACTTGGGGAAAAAAACAATCATTTATTGCACTCCTTCCGGTTCGATTTCTTCTTCGTTCAAATGGTTCCAATCAAATTCAAACGTCGATAGTTTGGTGGCGATTAGGACGATGATCATCGAGGTGGTGGCGCCGATCAAAGAGGCGGTGTACCAGCCAAATTGGAAATAGGCGATCAGACCGAAAATTGATCCGAATATCATACCCAGTTTAGCACCCATTGGGCTGGCTTTTCGCCAAAACAGGCCGGTGGCAATTGGCCAGATGGTGCTGCCCACCATGGGGCCGGCAAAGAACAGAACGCGTGCTAATGTGCTCACTCGTGGCAGACAAACAAGCCATGTCAATAATCCTAATCCAATAATGATCCACGCTGACATTTTACGCAATTCTTGTTCTTTGGCGTCCGGGCTAATTAACTTTCGGTAAACATCTTCTGTGATAAGATCGGAGGTTGCGGCCAGCAGGCTGTCGATGCTGGATGCCAGGGAACAGAAGCACACCGCGAAAACAACAATTGAGCCTATTTGACCCAGCACATTGGAAGCAACCAAGGGACCGACCATGTCGGGGCTGGTTACGTTGATTCCCAGTGTTCCACTGGCTAAGGCGATAAAGCCTGCGGCTATGGGAACAGGCAGCCAAAACAGTCCCGCCAGGAGATAGGCTTTTTTGCCCACCCCTTCGCGCATGGCAAATGCACGGCTCCACCAGACATTGCTGTGGAATATTTCACCAATTCCAAACAATAGATTGTTGAAGATCGCCATGACGGAAGCGGGAAGCAGGAAATTAATGAGCATAGGGTTTTTTGTTTTCAGGTCTGAATATATTGGATCAAAGTTCGCAGTAGCCAACACACCCGCACCGATAATTACGACTCCAAGGAGAATGATTAAACTTTGGATGTAGTCTGTTCCGATAACAGCGAACAAGCCACCATAGAGGGTATATAGAACACAGACCAAAAGAATAGCGGTCATACCGACTTTATATGGAATGCCGGAGAGTGCATACATCAATATTCCACCTGCCATACCCATGCTGATGAGCCAGGTAAACGAATAGAAAATGGAGATGGCCAAAAAGATAAGCCAGGCGGTAGTGCCGTAGCGAAGGCGGATAAAGTCACCACTGGTGTAACCATTGGGCATGACATCACGAATTCGTTTCGCCAGGGGGGCAAACAAAAACAAACCAAATGAGGCAGTTGAGTAAGCCAGCATGCCCCATACGCCTAGTTCCAAGGCAAATTGGGGTGCGAGCATAATGGTATTTGAGGTAACCCAGGTAGCCATGGCAGTGGCTGCGCCGAGGGCCAGGCCCACATTTCGACCCGCCAGCATGAAGCCTTCCAGGTTTTTAACCTTTTTTCCCCATAGAATTCCCAGACCAATCCATATTAATCCTAAAATAACAAGCAACAACATCCCTATATAAGGGCTTAAAACAGCAGATTGATGTTCCAATGCCATGACCTCCTTTACATTTTGTCAGGTCCACATAATAAAAAGTTTGAGAACCGAAATGTTTCTTAAAAAGCATATACCGGTCAGGGGATTATCCTATGGCCGGTTTCAAATCAATAAATGGTTAACCGAATCACAGATTATCAAACGGGTGTATCTTCTTTGGTGACGGTCATGGTTCCATGAATGATGACACTCACCGTTAATAGAAAGACAATGGCACCGATACAAAATAGAAACAGGGCAAAACTTAAGGAATGGTGTTCAACAATGGCGACTGCCGGTTCGGACCAATTGCTGACCTGATTGGTTTCGGTATTGATGGCGCGAACGCGAAAAAAGAAGGTACCATTTTCCAAACCGGATATATATGAAGCCCGGTCAGGGCCTTTATAGCGTACTAGCGTTTCTTCAAAATTTGGGGTTTCGCCTTCCTGGAGCTCAAATTCGAGGGAATCAAGATTGGTGTTATTTCCAGGAACTTTCCATACCAATTCAATTTGGCCGGAGTTAGTCACTACGTTGCCTTCTTCATCGATGGTATTGCTGGTGCTTTGGTAGTCAAATTCGGGGGTAGGTACAGAAGATTCATTTTGGGCAAACGCTGTGTCATTATAATTCAACGGAAGGATAAAAGCGTTGAGAGTCAAAATAAAACCGGTCAATTTTGCCGTTTTCGAAAAATATGTCAGTCGCATTTGATTTTCCTCTTTTTATTGTACATAAACACCAGTGAACAGGATTTTGAAAAACACTCGGGTTCAAGTTTCAATCGTCAGAAGATGGTGTTGGGAGCAAATGGATGAGCGCGAAAGTTTAGTAAATTGATATAGTTATATAATATTAGTAATCTCATAAATCCGTATATTAAATATTGGTATAGTTTGGTTTATTATATCTTACCCTAAATATTTTTAAAGGGCGCTCACAGTTAGGAATTGATGAAAAGTGATTAAATTTATGTTTAATTATCAAATTAATCAATTTTAGGCCTTGAAAATTGTTTAGGATCGTATATATTAGTAATCTAAATGATTCATAATTTTTATGATGAAATTTAAAAGTGGAAAGTACGATGTATTTTGCTCTGTTTCTGGGAAACACTGGAATGTACGAATTAGAACCAGCCTAAATTTGAAGGTTGTGTACATTATTAAACTTCCAATTTAATAGAGTCTGTTTCAGAGCGTATCAAATAGGTGTTGATTACGTAGAGGATTGTAATGAGTAATTAACAGCAAAGAAGCCAACCTTGTTTTTTTCATAACACAATTTAAACCTCTTACTATTTCGAATCAAAAATAAGTTATTTTCATCCAGGTGTTCCACGGAATTATTTATTCTATGGGAAAAGGAGTAGCGATATTATGAATTTTACGACAATTGAATCGGTTGCAGGGAAGTTGTATACGGTTAAATTTCCAGAACTATCAGAAACCACGGAGCAGGATAGGGAATGGTGTGTTGTGGAATTTGATGGTGTGGAAAAGAGATTACGGCTTCATGATTACGGTGAAATTTTTAAGATTCCGGGATTTTATGAGTTTTTGTATTATGAAAAGCTCAAATGTGATTCACCGCGGATGGTGGCCTCGTTGTTGAAAGAGGAATTGGAGAAAGCATCCTTTGATGTATCGAAACTTAAGGTGTTGGATGTTGGGGCCGGAAATGGGATGGTTGGTGAGCAAATCAAGGCAATTGGGGCTCAATCGATTGTTGGGATTGATATTATTAAAGAAGCCAAGCAAGCAGCTTTGCGTGACCGGCCTGAAGTCTATAAGGATTATCTGATTGAAGACTTAACAAATCTATCTGGCGACGTACTTACTGAGCTGGAGATTGAAGGATTTAATTGTATGACCACGGTGGCAGCGCTTGGATTTGGAGATATTCCCACCGAGGCGTTTTGGCAGGCATATAATCTCATCGATACGCCGGGATGGCTTGCGTTTAACATCAAGGATGCATTCCTAAGTAATAAGGATTCATCCGGTTTTAGCCGTCTGATCAGCAAGATGGAGGAGAAGGGAATGATTGAAATAAAAGCGTGTCGTCGATATCGGCATCGAATGTCGATTGATGGCCAACCGCTTAATTATGTGGCGATAGTGGCTTCGAAAAAGCAGGATATTCCACGGGAGTTTATAGAGGATATTTGATGTATTTGTAGAATAAGGATGGAGATTGTTGGGGTTGACACATAGGTCAACCCCAACATTTTTAGAGGGGCGAACCAATGGGTTTGCCATATGGTGTGGTATGGCCGTTATGCGGATGAGTTTCGAGACAGTCTTACCACAAAATAAAAATAGTTTGTAAGATAAGTCGGCCAGGATATTGAAATCCTGGCCGGTTTTTATCAGGGGAAAATACCTAATTCCAGGTAGGAGGTGGCGATTTTGCCGATGGCGCAGATGAAAGATGCGGTTCGGAGGTCGATCTGATCCTGGTGGCGGTGCTGTATTTCACGAATTTCGTGGTAGGCATTTATCATGGTTTCTTCGAGGCCTGATTGCACCAGGTCGATTTCATCCGGGCCTTTGGCGATTTGTAATTTTTTTTCATCTGAAATTGTGGAGCCGGTTATCTGTTCAATTTCACCGAGGATTGAACAGATGACGTTATGTTCAAAGCGTTTGTTCATGCGTCCGAAACGAACGTGAGAAAGATTTTTGAGCCATTCGAAGTAAGAGACTGTCACTCCACCGGCGTTGAGGAAGGTGTCGGGGATGATGAGGACATTTTTTTCCCATAGTAGTTGGTTGGCGTCGGCGGTTACGGGGCCGTTGGCTGCTTCGGCGATGATATTGGCTTTGATGCGGGGGACGTTGGCGGGGGTGATTTGATTTTCGAGGGCAGCGGGTATTAAGATATCGCATTCCAGTTCAAGGGCTTCGGAGGAGCGGGGAATATTTTGAGCGCCCGGGAAATCGAGGATTGAGCCTGTTTCTTTCCGATGCTGGATGACCTTATCGACATCAAGACCGTTGGGGGTGTGAATGGCGCCTTCATATTCAGCGAGGGTCGTGAGGATGGCACCGTGTTGTTGTAGCAATTGCGCGGTGTAGTAGCCCACGTTTCCCAATCCTTGAATGATGACACGTTTTCCTTCGATTCCTGTGGCAAGGCCAAGGCGTTTCATGTCCTGTTCGCGTTTGCACGCTTCACGAATTCCGTAAAACACACCGCGGCCAGTGGCTTCCACCCTTCCGTTGATGCCACCCTGAGAGAGGGGTTTGCCGGTAACACAGGCGGTAGCATCCAATTGGCCGGTATTCATTTGCCGGTAGGTATCCACCACCCAGGCCATTTCCTGGGCGCCGGTTCCGTAATCGGGGGCGGGGACATCGATACCGGGGCCGATGAAGTTCTTTTTGGCGAGTTCAAAGGTGTAGCGGCGGGTAATGCGTTCAATTTCGAAATCGCTATAGTTGCTTCGATCGATGCGGATGCCGCCTTTGGCGCCCCCGAAGGGGACATCGACAATGGCGCATTTATAGGTCATCAAGGCAGCCAGGGCGGTGACTTCATCTTCTTCGACCTGGCCGGAAAAACGAAACCCACCTTTGGTGGGGAGTTTATGGTGGCTGTGTTCAGCGCGCCAGGCGTGGATGACTTCGATGCTGCCATCGTCCTTGCGGACGGGAAAGGTGATGTGATAGGTGCTGTTGCAGATTTTAATTTGATTTAAAAGCCCTTTTGGGTAATCGGTGTATTGGGCGGCTTTGTCAAAGTTTTGATTGACTTGTTTAAAGAATTTGATTTTTTCGGCCATGTTTTGTTCTTTCTTTGGTTTTAATGAGATTATATTGTGGCATGTAATGGATTATTTGAAAGGTATTTATGGTTTGGGGTGTTTGTCTGATTCAGGCAATATAAACTCATACGAATAGCCTGTTTCATTTCATCTTTCTTTTGTGATATAATCATTGAAGTATAAATAAAGAATTAACGACAGTTTTTTTTAATTATGAATCGTCAAACTGAAGTAGAAATGATTAAACAACAAATAGATAAGTTACCAGCCGACCAATTAACGGATTTATCGAATTATGTTGATACTCGTTTAAACATGATGTTCAGCCCAAAGGACAAATAAGAAAATTGGAAGGCATTTGGGAAGGATTGGGCTTTGAAACGCTTGAGATTGAAAATGAAATATCAACAATAAGATCAGAAATAGATCAATTCATTGGGCAGGTTTTAAACCTGCCCCTATCGTTTTAAAATCGAAAGTTTTGTGTTAAAATTTGTTTATTTAATAAATAGTATGAACTGTGTTGGGGTACATGTTTAATGGTATGAATGTGTGTACCGGAAGACGATTATTCCTCTTTTTTTTCCCAGGTATCTATAGAAGTTAGGGGGGTGAATTCGAAATCGGTGATGATCATTTCATCTTCGTTGCCGTTGAGGGGTGGGTTTCCGTTCATGAGCCAGAAATTGAAGCGGAAGGTTTCATCTCCAGCGGGGGGGACGTGGGGGCCGTCGTAGGTCCATTGATGGATCAAGGCGGAGGGGGGTGGATTTGAGTTGGGTGCGTTTCCACGGTAGGTTTTCCATTCGACTTTGTTGGATTGCCATTTGAGGATGTGGATGAGTTCATTTTGAGAGTCAGTTAGATTCACGTTGAAGCGTTGGCAGCGGTCAGCGCAGCCCGGGCACGCTGAGCAGGGCTGGACGACGTATTGGCTGTTGGTGCGATGATTGGGGTTTCCCCAGCGGGCGAATTCGAGATCGATCTCGCGATAGGCGTGTTGAGGGGCGGAGGTATCCCAGGTGAAGATGCCAACGATCATGCGTGGATCGATTTGATCCACCCGCCCACGGGTTTTGATGATATAGGTGCCATAGCCCAATGATGTCCGATTGATGGCCTCAGTGCAGTACCAGCGTCCATTCTGTTCGGTGATGGTTAAATGAAGGCCGTCATCATCCACCCAGATGCGCTCATTGGCATTGGAAAAATAATTGGGACCAGGGCCGACGGGGTGATTGCTGTGCTTGATCTGCCATTGGTATCCGGCGAATTGCACATCGCGCGTTTGGCTGATTTGGGTTTGCTGAATATCGGCCTTTTCAACCACATGCTGATTGTTAGCTTGAAGGCTGGGGAACAGGCCCAGGGCCAGGGTAAATAGAAGAATGGCGGGGCGTATGAATTTGTGATCCATTTATAAATAACCTTGTTTTCGCCTTTCGTTTTAGCCTAAAAAATGAATTATAGCATTAAAATGGGGGGATTTAGCTTATAATATATTGGAAGGAGGCTGGTTATGGGAGAAAGGGGGAACCGTATTCTTTTTTGAGGATGGCTGAATCAGCGAATTTGATTGGACCCGATGATTGGTCATAGAAAATTTAAAACCAATCCTTTCACCGTTAATCATTCGAGAAAATTAGTGGGACGACATAATCCTTATCAAATAATCTCTAAATCGATTTTGTTTAGATAGTAGAAACTTTATTACATATGGCAAGTTACAAATAGTTTGTTATTCCTTCTTCAGCGCCTCAAGTGCTTCGGCGTCGGCTAGATCTTTGGTTCTTCCTGTTGCCTTTTTGTTAATAATCAGGTCGTCGATTGTTGGTATATGGATGTTGATACCATCAATGTCCATGCGTCGAGACCGTTTATACACTTCTTCAAATTGAAGGCCGGTGGCTGTGGTGATGATGTCGATTCGTCTTGGGGCTACGCCGATTTGGAAAATGGTTCCATCTTTCTTGAGGTCTTCTTTGGTTAGGTTTTCTATTAGTGCGCCGAATCGTTGCAGGGCTCGCAGCACGGCATCGGCGTTTTCGGGGGAGGGCATGACCCATATGTCTATATTCTATGGTGGAGCGAAGATAGCCGTGGGTGGCCATGGCGTAGGCTCCGATGAGGAGGAATTTAGCTTTTTCGGCGGATAAGGCGTGTAATATGTCTTTGTAGTCTTTGTTCAGCATCGTATTTGTTGCTTAGTGAGCAGGCTTCTTTGGTTAGTTCCCAGACGAGATTGATGCGTTCTTCGGGGGTGCCGGGAACGTAATCGTCGTTGTGGGTGCGGGTCATTTGGGAAAGGGTGGTTTTCTTTTTGTCCATAATGGTTAATTTAGCATTTTTTCTGGCGTGGTACAATCCAATCGAAATTGAGAAGTATTAGGGTAAGTATAGATATTTTCTCACATGAAGTTGATTTAAGGTGCTTGGTGAGCAACTAGCCTTTCTTTAACATTTTTGAAATCAAAAACTAACGTTTTTCTAATAATCATGGGCTAAAGTATCAGCGACTGTTTGAGTTATTCCATCTTACAATGTGGATATTTATCGATCAAACCTTCAATAAGCCATTGAAAAATCTTTGTTTATAAAATCTACAGTGGAGTTAATCATATAAAGGATTGTGAAAGTATGTTTGGAAAAAGGGGCAATAGTAGGAAGTTAAAAGCCGGATTTTGTTTATTGGCATGTATTGTGTTGTTTCTCTCCTCGGGGGCCATATCTGCTGATAAAGAGGAAGCTGATATAGAGGCAACCCGGACAGCGCTGGAAAAATGGGTTGAAACTCAGCGGATTATATCGCAGGAAAAGCGGGATTTGGAACTTGCCAAGGAGATGCTCAGCGAGCGGATTGAATTGGTTCAGCGCGAGATTGATTCGCTGAAGGAGAAGATCAAGGATGCCAATGAGAGCATTGCCGAGGCGGATAAAAAACGCGCTGAGATGATGGAAGAAAACGAGAAGCTCAAGGGAGCCTTGGATTCACTCAAGGGTGTGTTGGTTTCGTTGGAGAATGATACCAAAGAGTTGCTAAAGCAGATGCCCAAGCCAATTCAGGAGAAGGTCAAACTGCTTAGCCAGCAGCTGCCGGAAAAGCAGGCGGAGACCGAGACAAAATTGACGATCTCGCAGCGTTTTCAGAATGTGGTGGGGATACTTAACGAGATTAACAAATCCAACCGAAATATCACTGTCACCAGCGAAGTTCGCACTTTGGCGGATGGAACGTCTGCCGAGGTTACCACGCTTTATATTGGTATTGGAAAGGCCTATTACGTTGGTGTAAATAACAGTATCGCCGGTATCGGAACCGCTTCAGATGATGGATGGGTATGGGAGCCGGCGAATGAAGCCGCTCCCCAGGTCGCCCAAGCAGTGGCGATTTTAAATAATGAACAAGTAGCCACGTTTGTCCAACTGCCAATAGAAATCAAATAATCAGGTTATATTACCCATTATGCCTATAAAAAATTGTATCATTGTGGTTTGTTTGTTTTTTTTCACGCAAGCCGGATTAGCACAGGATCAATCACAAGAGAAAGAGAACAGTTTTGGCCAGGCTTCCAAATCGATTCAGCAAAAACTCGAGGATAGTATTGCTGAACTCAACAAACTTCGGGAAAAGGCGGCCAATGAGAAGATCCCTCTCAGCCAGAAATTGAGTGATCTTGAGAGCGAATTGGAAAATGTGCGTCTTGAGTATCAACAGACGACCCGCCTGCTCGACAGCCGCACGTTGGATTTAAGTAATCTACGAAACGAAATTAAATCGCGAGAGGAAGAGGCGACTTATCTTTCGAACCTGCTGAGCGAATATATTCGCAATTTTGAAACGGTTTTGCATATTGCTGAAATTCAGCGATATCGTGAGCCGCTTGAAAAAGCCAGATTGGCGCCTGAGAACAAAAATCTTTCGCAGCAGGAGATTTATCAAGCGCAGGCTGAGCTTATGTCTGTCTCGATCGATCGTTTGTATGATTTGTTAGGGGGCACACGGTTCAAGGGTACGGCTGTGGATGAGGGGGGAATTTTAAAGCCGGGAACATTTGTGCTGGTGGGACCGGCCGCGATTTTTAAATCATCGGATGGATTGAATATTGGTACGGCAGAGCAGCGCCTTGGATCGCTTGAGCCAGCGGTGGTCAGTTTTGGGGATGCTGACGATGCAGCGGCAGCTGGGGAAGTGGTTGATACATCCGCCGGGCATTTTCCACTGGATCCTACCTTGGGGAATGCGCACAAGGTGGAATCCACCCAGGAAACCATTGTAGAGCATGTGAAGAAGGGTGGACCGGTAATGGTGCCGATTTTTGGATTGGCCGGTGCGGCGTTGTTGGTCGCGCTTTACAAATGGTTAGTTCTTTTCTTTATACGCACTCCATCACAGAAACGAATTCGCGCCTTGTTAAATGCGGTGGCTCAGCATGACAAGAAAACGGCAAAGCAAAGGGCCAAGGCAATTGGTGGACCGGTTGGACAAATGTTGACGGTAGGAATTGAGCACATTAAAGAGCCGCGGGAACTTATTGAAGAAGTGATGTATGAGAAGATTCTGTCGACCCGGCTCACGCTTGAGCGGTTCCTGCCTTTTATCGCGATAAGTGCGGCTTCGGCTCCCCTGTTGGGATTATTGGGAACGGTTACAGGGATTATCAATACCTTTAAATTAATTACCGTGTTTGGTTCCGGGGATGTAAAAACATTGTCGGGTGGTATATCTGAAGCGCTTATTACGACAGAGTTCGGTTTGATAGTGGCAATTCCTTCTTTGCTGATGCATGCTTTTCTCTCACGCCGGGCACGAGGGATTATCAATCAAATGGAAAAAGCGGCAGTGGCGTTGGTGAATCAAATCAGCAAAACGCCCTATAAACATACCAATATTGCAGAAGAGGAAGTTTCTAAATCAGGTGGGGCACAAACGGAGCAAACGATTGCAGGGATGCAAAGCGATTTACCGCCACTGAGAAAGGATAGCGATACCGTCGCAGATGATTCGGGAAAATCCAATAAGATCGATAGCGATTAAGGCAGGTTTTGTTGAGTGCAAGTTAACAAAGAAGAAACAACGTTGGAATTAATAAATGATGATCGAACAGCTGAATACAGAAGTTATCGTCAATCAATTGAACGCGCTATGGGAGCAGGCGGTATCCATCTGGTTATCGGGTGGATGGGCGATGATGGCTATTGCGGTTAATGCGGTGGTTATGTTTGCGTTAGGAACGCATGTTTATATGAAACTTGCAGAGAAAAAATTTACCTCTGTGCGTGAAAAGACCTGGCGGCGTTGGATTGATCACCCCGAAGAGCGTAGAGGGCCGGTAGGGGAACTGATCGATTTTGTTACGGGGGGGCAGTCTCTAAAAGATACAACAGTTTTCTTTGAGGAATTGCGCACTACGGAAATTACGCCTTTTGAGCGGGATTTACGGGTGATGAAGATATGTGTTAGTGCCGCACCGCTCCTGGGATTGTTGGGGACGGTCACGGGGATGCTCGCCACCTTTTCGGCATTAGCGGCAGGATCGGGTGGAGATAAAACCATGGGGATGGTGGCGGAAGGGATTTCTGAAGCGTTGGTTACAACGGAAACTGGATTGGTGATTGCGCTGCCGGGGCTTTTTTTCCAATATCAACTTGCGCGCAAACTGGAATTGTATAAAGCGTTTTTGGCGCACCTCGAGACGGTTTGTACTCAGCGAGTGTTTAAGAGACTGAAGAAAGGTAAGTAATAGTAAACGAGGTATTTATGTCGCGTTTTCGTCAAATGATTTCGGAGGATGATAGCAGTGAAGCGGGGATTGATATTTCGCCGTTGATGGATTGCGTATTCATTCTGTTGATCTTTTTTATCGTAACAACCACGTTTGTTGAAGAGACGGGGGTGGAAGTGGATAAACCACAGGCGGCCTCGTCGGTTCGATTGGAAAAGAATAGCATTCTTATCGCGCTGACCGCCAAGGGGGAAGTGGTTTATGGAGGGCGTGAGATAGGTATTAGTGGTGTGCAGCCGCTTGTTAAGCGCATGCTGCAAAAAGAGGATGTACCGGTTATTATCCAGGCCGATTCAGCAGCAAACTCTGGTATGCTGGTTCGGATTATTGATGAAGCGAAATTAGGTGGAGCCATCAAGGTAAGCGTTGCTACCCGGAAAACGAGTAATTAAATTTGACTATGATGAGATATCAAAATCGTACAACACTAAATTTTATCAAAGGGTTCATACATCACTTGATTGTAATCTTTGGAGCAATTGGTTTGACGTTGGTTTTTTTCCTAGTTCTTCCATTGATGCAAACACTCACCAAACCTCCGAGTACGGATATGGTGGTGCAGTCTGTGGATACGGGGAAACTCGAAGCGCCTGACCCACCACCTGAGCCGGAGCCGGAAGAAGAGCCGGAGCCGGAGGAAGAACCACCGAAGTTAACAGAACAAGCGCCGCCGCTGGATCTTTCGCAACTTGAATTGGCGTTGAATCCGAATTTCAGTGGTGGCTGGATGGAGGGAGATTTCGCTGTCAATCTTAAGACGGTGACCTCTGAAAATGAGGAAGTGGATGCCCTGTTTTCATTGTCTGAACTTGATCAGAAGCCTCGAGTGGTTTACCAGCCAAGTCCAAGGATATCGCGAGAGGTGCGTGAACATGCACCGGGCACGGTGTATATAATTTTTATTGTGGATAAGCGAGGGCGGGTGGAGAAACCCCAAGTGCAAAAATCCACTGATCCCATCTTTGAAAAACCGGCGCTGGAGGCGATCAAGCAATGGAAATTCGAGCCGGGCAAACGAAAAGGGAAGTCTGTTCGTTTTCGTATGCGGGTGCCCATCACCTTTCCAAAAGGATGATAAACATGAAAATCGTAAGTATTCAGCAAGGAAAATCAATCTTTTACATATATATATTTTCACTGGTTGTGTTGGTTCCAGTCACAATGGGATGGACCGCATCTCAAAAAGAAAAGGTTCAGATAAAGCCTTCCGACACACATTTAAGTGAAATGGAATTGAAGATATGGAATGATGAGTCGTTTAAGCGGGATTTTACAGAAAGTTACAAGGCAGAAACAGATATTGAGCCGACGGTAACAGTTCCAGAGCGGGAACAGATGCAGGAAATACTTGATCTCATGGCATCGGATAAATTGGATGAAGCCGCTCAGTTACTTAAGAATGCTCAAAACGAAGCGGCCAGTGCGGTAATCGATTTTAGCCTGGCTAATATTTATTTTCAGCAGGATCGATTGGATGAGGCTGCAGAGGTGTATAAAGTCGCGGTTGATAAATTTCCTAAATTTCGCCGTGCCTGGAAGAATCTGGGGATTATTCATGTGCGGCAGGGTGAATATGAAGAATCCTTGCCCGCGTTAACTCGTGTAATAGAACTTGGTGGTCATGATGCGGTGACTTATGGTTTGCTGGGTTTTTCATATTCGGCGGTGGAGAATTATATCTCTGCAGAATCCGCGTACCGGATGGCAATTCTGCTTGATCCTAAAACGTTGGATTGGAAGATGGGATTGGCACGGAGTTTTTTCAAGCAAGACCGTTTTGCGGAGGCAGTCGCCATCTGCAGGCAGCTGATTAAAGAGCATCCCAATCAAGTTGATCTCTGGTTGCTGCAGGCGAATGCCTATATTGGTTTGAAACAGCCACTTAAGGCTGCGGAGATTTATGAATTGGTTGATCATCTCGGTAAATCCACGCCAGAAACCCTTACTATGCTTGGTGATATATATATTAATGAAGAATTGTATGACCTGGCTACTGGTACGTATGTCAAAGCCATGAATATTGGATCAAAAGATAATGCAGAGCGTGCCATTCGTTCCGCCAAAATCCTGGTTGCGCGTGCGGCTTACGAGGAAACCCGTAAAATAATCAAGCATATCCAGGAAACGTATAGTGATACGCTTGTTCGCGAGGATAGAAAAGAATTGCTGAAGATTGAAGCTCGTCTTGCCGTTGCGGATGGTACAGCTGAAGAAGAGGTTGAAGTACTAAAGGAGATTGTTGAACTGGATCCCCTTGATGGTGAGGCATTGATTTTACTGGGTCAACACTATGGCCGGGAAGGGGAAACGGAGAAGGCCATTTTTTATTACGAACGCGCGGCGGGGATTGAAGGGTATGAAGCCGAAGCGAAAGTAAGGCATGCTCAGCTGTTGGTACGAAAAGGCAAATATGCAGAGGCCCTCCCGTTATTGCGCCGTGCTCAGCAAATTGATCCCAGTGAGAACGTACAGAAATATCTGGAGCAGGTTGAGCGGGTCGCTAAACGTAGTTAGAGACAGAGCCAGTTAAATTGTTTTGAGATATATCCACAACGCAAGGATGATACATTGTAAAATGATGATGATCCAAAAGCTGAGCCGATAAGACTTCTTTATTGTTTTGTGCCGGAAAACCTGTTGAAATAAATAGGCAAAGGGTGTGCCGCCCAACAAGGTATAAAGAAGTAAGAGAAATTCAGGCACCCTCAATATATTTAAACGGGCCGCCAATTTGTCATAGGCAATACCGATACCTACAGTTACATTCACGCTGATTAAATAAGAGATCATCCATCCCCACTGATAGTGAAAGGTCAGCATTCCAAACGTAATAAAAGAAAGAATCAGGCTTATGGTGAGATATAAGTTGAAAGGTTTTATGGGAACGGAGCCTGGTATGACGTGAACCGCTTTGTCTCCCTTGGGGGAAGGCTGGATACTGAATGATACGGGTTGGCCAGCCACTAAGGGTTGATGTCCTTTGATATCCGTTATGTGTACAAACAAATCATGGTCTAAACCTTCGCTACGGATAAAACCATAACCTTTTTTAGAATTAAAATGGACTGTGAAACCGTTCATAGAGATGGTCGTAATGGAGTGAAAATCCTGAGTCAGGAAAAAGCCAACGAGGGGACTTGAACCCCTGACCTACGGTTTACGAAACCGTTGCTCTACCGGCTGAGCTACGTTGGCGTTCATTCTGCTCTATATTAAGCTGAAAAAATATATTATTTCCCTTTATTAATGCGTCAAGCCGTTTGGGGATAAAGCCTTGAAAATTATCAATTTCTCCATGCGGATGTTATGAATCCGATTGTTTATGCAACCATCCTTTCATTTTTTGGATAAGAGAGGGTGAGGGCGGTTGTTGTTGATCAGGATGCCGATAGTCAAGGATAACCGGAGGTTGATTGAAATCACCACTATGTTGGGGATTGGCGCACCATTCCAGTAGATCACCTGTTGTGAGAGAATAGGTGTATTGTTCTTCAAACAATTTGCGTGCTTCTGTGGCGAAGGTTTCCATTTTATCCGGATGATTGGCGGCCAGGATGATTTCATTGGCGAGTGCAATGGGATTTTGCATGGGGACGCTGAGCGCCATGTTTTTGTAGAACAAAATTTGGCTGATTTCAGTGCCCAAGGTGGTCAGGATGGGAATACCGCGAGCCATCAATTCGGTAATGCGATTTCGTGCACCGATGAGTGTTTCATAACAGGGGAAATCAACGTTAATTCCCAAATGGACTTGTTTCATGCATTGATGGAGTTCGTTGTTTGACACCCACCCCCGTAAATCGAAGCGCTCTCGAAGTGGTGACGCTTCGATTCGTTCTTTAAAACGTGGGTAGGTCTTTTCATCGTGTCCATCAATGGCTCCTCCCGTGGATAGAAAGCGGATGCGTGAATCCTGTTGCATGGCCTTTTCAACACCTTGAAACAAGGTGTCAACATCGCACCACAGGTTATAGCCACCACAAAAGAAAAGGATCAAATCGTCACCCTTGTTTCTTTGGTTGAACTGGTAGGGTGTCTCAGGGTTCCAGGCGATGGGGATTTGGGTGACGAGCGATTCGCAGAATGTGTGGCCATTTAGTCGTCCCATCGTGCCCAATTCACCGATGAGCGCCATGCGCTGTCGTTCAGAGGTGACGGAAAAACGGTCCGCTCGTCGAAGCACTTTATGATGGATATTCCAAAAATGGTGAATATATCCCTGGTCATTATAATGATACGCTTTGGCTTGTGCTTCACCCATGGGGTAACCGTGAACATCCGCCCAAACGGGAAGATCACCGGCTATGGCTACAGCTCGCGAAGCGGGGTAGTCGCATGCACCGATTAGGGCGTCGGGCTGGTGCTCATCGATAAGATGACGGAGGTAGTCATCATTGGCGAAACATTGGATTTCATCCACGCTATAGTAAGTAAGGGTGTCTTGATCATGGCGTTGTTCGTATGGTGTGGAGGATGCATGTTTATCGGTTATCCGCATACAAACCAGGATGACTTCGAATCCTTTATCAAGCAGCGGTTTGGCGAAATGCCAGGCGCGGTTTCCACCACCGTGGAATTTTTGAGTGAACTCACCGGCGATAGGGCCAATACCAAGAATCATGATTCGTTTCATGAGGGGGATTCCTCCTTTTTTCCCGAGAGGGTGGAATTACGAGATGATGAGATTAATTGTTCGAGAAAGAGGGCGGCTCGAGATTGTATGCCCACATGATACTCCAAATGATATTTGAATAGGAGATTAATCTCCTTTTTTTGTTCAGGTGATAATCGCAAGGAGGGTGGAGCGGTGTAATTGGAGAATTTGCGTAAGGATAAAACACTGCCCAAGTGTAACAAAATTCCTTCCTTGGAGCAGGGGCCGCAATAGATCACGCCATCTTTGGCTTGATAGCGCCAGGTGGGTGAGTCGGTGCGTTTACATTTTGTACATTGAGTTAAGTTTGGAATTAAACCTGCGTCGCCGAGTAAATGCCATTGATAAAAGAAGAGATCTTCAACCGTTGGTTTTTGTTCATCCCAACGTTTGAGGGCACTGAGTAGCAGGTTCCAGATAGCCATATTTTTCTCGTGGTCGTTGGTCAATTTTTCGATCCACTCGGCAATACATGAGGCGAAAGCCATTCGGTGAATATCTGTTTGAATGTTTTCAAATGAATGGATCAGAGCCGTTTGGGTAAGAGTCCAGAATTCCTGATCTTCATGCTTGGCATAGAGGACGGTATGTAAATGGTTAAAGGATTGAGTTACACCCGCGAGGCGGCTCTTGGTTTTAGTGACGCTTTTGGTGGAAACCACCATCTTCCCGCATTTTTTGCAAAACAGGGTAATCATGGCATCGGCGTCGCGGCTTCGCCGCCGCCGGATAACTATGGCTTCGGTATGGATTAAGGGCATAAGGGAATACAATATAAAGCATAATTTTGTTACTAACAATAATACCTGTGAGTGCACGAATAGAACAGACTAATTGATGCAAGGATGAATAGTGAATGAAATTATCTGATCTTTCACCTGTTGAATTACCACGTCATCTACCGCTAAGTGAAGAGTTATTTATTGGCCAAAGTGTTTTGGGTCATCTATCAGATTTAATTGATCGTTACACGATGGCTCCTTTTTTATGTGTGGCTGATCCAGAAACATGGAAAGCGTTTTGTGAATTGAGTCCAACCGGTTTGGTGGATGATTTGGAGAAGGAATTATGTCTTCTTCCATCGAATCCGCATGGTGATGGGAAGACATGTGAACTCGTAAAAAACCATCTTGTTGAAAAAAGAGGCCTGATTGCCATTGGCAGTGGTACGATTAATGATGTTGTTAAGTATCTCGCAGCGGAATATAAGATTCCTTATATTATTGTGGGAACAGCTGCCAGTATGAACGGTTATACCAGTGGGATTGCAGCCCTGGTGCGAAATGGGGTGAAGGTCACATTATCAGCCGTTCCTCCAAGAGCGGTGATTTTGGACACCCGCATTCTTCAGAATGCTCCCCCAGCCATGAATCAGGCTGGATTTGGTGATTTGCTGAGCAAGCCAGTTTGTAACGCTGACTGGTGGGTGGCAGACCAGCTGGAAGAGATTGGTTACAGCACTCTTCCCGGTGAAATTGTTGACCACGCGGTCGGGAAGGCTGTGGCACATGCTGCTGGTTTATCACACAATGATCCGGATTCGCTTTTTGTGCTTGCTGAGGCATTGACATTAAGCGGAGTTTCAATGGTTGTGGCGGGGAACAGCCGGCCTGCCAGTGGGGGTGAGCATCTAATCAGCCATATTTGGGAGATGGAATCATTAATGAATGGCAATAAACCAAGATTGCATGGTGCTCAGGTGGGATTAACGACGTGTATCAGTTCGGCTATTTATCAGCAATTGCTGGAACTTGATACCCCTCAATTGATGGAAATTCCTGAATGGGAGCATGAAGAGCGGCGAATTTGCAGAGAGCATGGACCGTTAGCCGATGCTGTCATATCTCATTATCATAAAAAATATGATCGCATGGAAAAGCGCTTGTCTGTTCTACGTGAGAAATGGCCATTTATTCGAGAGGGATTACAGCGTATGGAAATCCCCACACCATCGGAGATGCAACGGCGTTTGCAATCGGCAGGTGCATGTCATACGTTGGAGGGATTGGAAATTGATCGACAGAAAGCGATTGATACCGTTCGTATAGCCAAAGATATACGTGAGAGGTATACCGTGCTCGATTTGGCTTTTGAAACAAGTTTGTTTCCTGATGCGATAGAAAAGTGTGTTGAAGAGGCGGGGATTTAACTTTACCAATGGTTTATGTGCATTGAGAAGTCTATAGCGATGAAGTAAAATAATACGTTTGTGTCAAAATCAGAACAGAGAATGAGGGGAGTTGCTTATGTCAGTTGTTGTTACCGTCGGTTGTCAATGGGGTGATGAGGGGAAAGGAAAAATCATCGATTTTTTATGCAAGGATGCCGATGTCATCGTGCGTCATCAAGGAGGAAATAATGCCGGCCATACAATTTTGGTTGATGGGAAGCAGTATATTTTTCACTTGATTCCCAGTGGAATATTAAATGAACAGAAACTGAACATTATTGGCAATGGGGTGGTCGTCGATCCATTTGTTTTAACGGAAGAATTGGATAATTTGAAAAATGAGAATATCGATGTAACGCCTGATCGTTTAAAAATAAGTGGCCAGGCTCATGTGATTATGCCTTATCATAAATTATTGGATGGATTGGAAGAACAAAGGCGAGGAGGGAAAGGGATCGGCACGACCAAGCGTGGTATTGGTCCAGCGTATATGGATAAAGCGGCGCGCATTGGTTTGCGGTTGTATGACTTGTGCGATGAAGAGATTCTTAAAAAGCGCTTGGATAATGTGTTACCTTTAAAAAATAGCATGATTAAAAACGTCTATGGGGGTGAACCCATAGATGATGCGGAATTGTATGATTCGCTTTGCCAATGTGCACGCCGGCTAAAACCGTTTGTTACTGATACCACTGAGGTGGTGGCTCAGATGTTGGCAGAGAATAAGAAAGTACTATGTGAAGGGGCGCAAGGAACGTTGCTTGATCTTGATTTTGGAACCTACCCTTATTTAACCTCATCCAACACCACAGCTGGTGGAGTTTGTACCGGTGCTTGTATTCCTCCATTAAAGATATCAAAGGTGATTGGCATTGCCAAAGCGTACACGACTCGCGTGGGTGAAGGCCCGTTTCCATCTGAGTTGTTTGATGAAGAAGCTCAGCGGTTGAGAACGGCCGGACCAGTTGGAGAGTTTGGGGCGACGACGGGACGTCCACGCCGCTGTGGCTGGTTGGATATACCGTTGCTGCGCTATTCCTGTCGTATTTCGGGGATGACTGGCATCGCGTTGACTCGATTGGATGTATTGAATGCGGTGGATGAAATTAAAGTTTGTACTTCGTATCAATTGGATGGAGAGACAAAGGGGGTCATGCCAGCGAATATGAATCGTTTGGCGGATTGTCAGGCAGTCTATGAAACCCTTCCCAGCTGGAAGGATGATATATCCAATATAACCCAGTTTGATCAGCTTCCATCCGCAGCGCAGAATTATGTAAAGGCAATAGAAAAATGGTTGAATGTGCCGGTGGTGATGATATCCGTGGGGCCTGCACGCCATCAAACCATCGTTCGGGAAACCATTTTTTAAGTACGGATCTATCTAAAAAATGTAGTCAACTTAAATTCGTAGGATGGGTCACGTTTTCCGACCCATCAATGCACTAATTTGACATGAAGAAAACTCGATGTTTGCCGTACCACAATATCGGGCGAACACATAGGTTCGCCCCTAATGTCATTAACTTAAGATCAAATTAGGGAGGGCGAGGCTCCCGCCGAGCCGTTTCCACGTATAACGGCTCGGTGGGAGCC
>CAZFER010000079.1:0-28040 GCA_964517495.1 uncultured bacterium
ATTTCCGTGCTATTTCTAAGGCTGGATCACCAAAACAATGGTCAACCGTACTTTCATTTTTTGCTCTGTGTCTTGCTAATGATAAGACTTTTTGCTTTGAATATTCTCTATTTATGGTTATATTTTGTGGTGATGGTGTATGACTTGTTTGATCAAGAATAACGTCTTCAGGTGGATTTTTGAAATAATCCAAAAGTTCATTTATTTCCTCATTGGTTAGCCATCCATTACGAGTAGGTTCCCTCTTTTTGTATTGATATGGAGGCAATCCCGCTTCTTTAAGTATTTCATTTAAATCATCTTGGGTCAAATGTTCGTTTTTCATTGTTTCGCATCAGCCTGAATAGGTTTACAAAATCAATGTTGGATTTGTTTAATATTGATTACCATCAAGGAATTTATATTACACGAAAATACTTACTCAAGCAAGATAATATTTGGGATATTTTATAAAATAAATAGACCTCGATAGAATCACACATTCCCCTCCCAGGTTTGGGAGGGGCTGGGGTGGGGTTGAAAGATTCGCGTACATTATTTTGTGCAAAGATCAGCTCAATCCTGGCACGTGCCAGGCGGGGATTGATTTTAAACGTGAAAAATCTCCCCCTCAAACCATATACAACACCTGATATGGCAAAGCATCTCTCTGCCTATTGATAAGGTAATGCTGAGAGCACATATTCAAGTTTCAAAACTCCTCCTCAACCCGAAAGGCATCCTCAATATATTCAAGTTTCATCGGTTTATTCTTCGGAGCAATAATGGAAGCAATATCATAGCGGATATCCCAATCATTCAACAGATCACGTTTGTAAAGATATTCATTCGCGGTAGCGATGAGAGCCTGGCGTTTATTCCTGCCGATGGCTTCATAGGGGTGGCCGTACTTTTCTGACGAGCGTGACTTGACCTCGACAAAGGCAATCAGCGAACCTTTGTTGACGATTAAATCAATCTCACCCTTGCTGCCTTTAAAGTTTCTCTCCCATAGTTCATACCCACGGGCGTTTAAATAGCCGATAACATGGGATTCCCACTCTTTGCCTTTATCGCGGGTGGCGGGTTGGTTATGGCGCTCTTTTTGATTTAAAAAAGCCGAATGATACTGGAGCCGTTGCTCAAGATAATAAAGTTCGGTCGTTGATAACCCTGCTGCTTGGATCGTCTTTAGCATGGCATCCATTTTTTCAGGGGTGTCACAAACCGCAATTTTTTTCAGCAGTGATGAAAATATGGGGCTTCTCTCATCAACTAAAACGGCCTCAGAAATACCCGCATAGGTACATCGATGCAAATCACATGAACCAAATAATTCCAACGCCACTCGGTGATATCTGGTAGGATACCCCTTATGCTGATCAAATCCATAATGGCTATAGCGTTGATGCAGGGCAATCATAATCCGATCCCGAACCACCTTGGCTATAATGGAAGCCGCCCCAATACTGACCGAGGTTTGATCCCCACGAATGATCGCCTCACCCTGTAAGTCAATCTCAGGATAATCCCGTCCATCAACAAGAACATAATCAGGCACAGGTTTCAATTTTTCCACCGCCCGCTTCATGGCTAACAAGGAAGCCTGACGTATATTCAGTTTTTCAATTTCTCGTGCCGAGGCCTGGCCGACCGCATAGGCCAGAGTAAGTTGGGTAAGGCGATGATAAAATTGCAAGCGCTGCGCTTCGTTCAACGCTTTCGAATCACGAATACCGGCTAACACATGAGCATCAATGGGCGATGGCAAAATCACCGCCGCGGCCACCACGGGACCAGCCAGCGGTCCCCGCCCCGCTTCATCCACACCGGCAATCAAATCGAAACCATTTTGGCGAATGGCGTCTTCCCTCAAAAAGGTCAATTCCTCCATGGGTTTAGAACGCTGTTTCATTGATGTATATGCTCAATTCAATATTAATACAATAATAACAAAAAAGGGGTGCATTGCATACACCCCTTTGGCTGGGAAAAATGATGATCAGGTTAATAAAGCAAGCCTATTTCTTTTTCATCCACGACATTAATCCACGAAGGTTCTTGCCGACTTCTTCCACTTCATGTTTTTGGTCATGGTTGCGTAATGCATTGAAAACAGGGCGGTTAGCCATGTTTTCCAAAATCCACTCACGCGCAAATTCACCGCTGCGGATCTCATCGAGAATCAATTCCATCTCTTCCCGGGTTTCTTCAGTAATGATTCGCGATCCGCGGCTTAAATCGCCATATTCGGCGGTATCCGAAATGCTGTAGCGCATCCCGGAAATTCCGTTTTCATAAATCAAGTCAACAATCAGTTTCAGTTCATGAACACACTCAAAGTAGGCCATTTCCGGTTGATAACCGGCATCAACCAAGGTTTCAAATCCAGCTTTGATTAAAGCGGTTAATCCACCGCAAAGGACCACTTGTTCACCAAACAAATCGGTTTCGGTCTCTTCCGCAAAAGATGTTTCAATCACGCCCGCACGGGTGGCACCAAGCCCACAGGCATAGGCGAGCGCCAGATCCTTGGCATTGCCGGATTCATCCTTATGCACGGCGATCAACGAAGGAACGCCAGCACCTTCCTCATACACCCGGCGAACCAGATGCCCTGGCCCTTTGGGTGCACACATAATAACATCCACCCCGGGAGGAGGAATGATTTGGCCAAAATGAATATTAAACCCATGCGCAAACAAAAGCGCCTTTCCCTTTTCAAGCTGAGCCTCGATTTCTTCCTTATATACTTTGGGCTGGTACTGATCAGGAACAGTGATCGTAATAATATCGCCCTTCTTGGCCGCTTCAGCCGCGCTAAGAACCTCAAATCCATCCTTTTTAGCCAGATCATAATTGGGGCCGGGAACCTCGGCCACCACCACATTGATCCCGCTGTCACGCAAATTTTGAGAATGGGCATGTCCCTGGCTGCCATAACCGATGATGGCAACGGTTTTGCCCTTCAACAATCCCAAATCTGCATCCTTGTCATAATACATTTTTACCATAGTTACTCTCCTTTATGAGCATTGAATATACACATGTATGTTGGGCCACAATCAGGTCAAAGCCGGGGCAGCGAGTTCAACGTTCACTCGGCCACGTGCCATGGCCACACGACCACCTCGGGCCGCTTCAATAATACCGTAAGGTTCAAGAAGTCTTAAGAGCGCCTTGATCTTGCCCTCTTCACCAGTCGCTTCCACCACCAGGGTTTCCAAGCCAACGTCCGCCACCTTCGCCCTGAAAATATTGGCGATTTCCATTATTTCCCCACGCTCCTGCGGGGTGGCGTTGACTTTACATAAAAGCAATTCTCGTGAAACAATATCACGGTCTTCGACTGAAAAATCCTTGCATTCGTGAACATCAACCAACTTGTTTAACTGCTTTCGCACCTGATCCAGAATCTTGTCATCACCAGGCACAACAATGGTCATACGGGATACTTGAGGATTTTCTGTTTCTGCGACCGATAAACTTTCGATATTAAATCCTCGGGCGGAAAACAATCCGGCCACACGAGCCAACACTCCCGAGCGGTTTTCCACCAACACATAAAAGATATGCCGACGTATCATGATTTGTGCCCTCCTATTAGGCCATACCTTCGATCATTTGACTCAGGGATGCTCCTGCGGGAACCATTGGATAAACGTTTTCCTCTCGCGCAACCCACACATCCAAAATGGCGAGACCCTCTACGCTTAAGCATTCCTTTATCGCGTCTTCCAGTTCATCACGCTTGATAACTTTTTTGCCCCAACATCCATAGGCTTCTGCCAATTTTTCAAAATTGGGGAGATAATCCATATTCATCCAATCACCTGGAGAGGTTGAGGATGGATCAACACCCGGTTTGGGACGTGTCATTTCAGTCGCCGAATAATTCTTACCATAGAATAAATCCTGCCACTGACGCACCATACCCAACCAGCCATTATTCATGATAATGATTTTGACTGGAAGATCATAATAAACCGCAGTGGCCAATTCCTGAATGTTCATTTGGATCGAGGCATCACCGGCTATATCGATCACCTGACGGCCGGAAAAAGGCCATTGAGCACCAATTGCGGCGGGAAATCCATAACCCATGGTCCCCAATCCACCTGAAGTTAACCATGTTCTTGGTCGAGTAAAGGTGTAATATTGTGCAGCCCACATCTGATGCTGGCCCACCTCACTGGCGATTATGGCATCTTCATCAGAATGTTTATTTATCATTTCGATCAAATATTGTGGCTTGATCAAGTCAGAGTTATCATCCTTATCATATTGAAGGGGATGCTTTTTCTTTAATTCATCCAACTCCTTTAACCACTCATCGGTCTTACAACGATCGGTCATGGGATTCAGCATCTGCAAGATTTCTTTGACATCCCCCACCAAATCCACATCCACCACCACATTTTTACTGATTGATGAAGGATCAATATCCATATGTACAATTTTGGCATTGGGGGCGAATTCTTCCAGTTTTCCTGTCACCCGGTCATCAAAACGCGATCCAATCGCAATCAATACATCACACATTTGAACCGCTTTATTGGCATAAACCGTCCCATGCATGCCCAACATCAATAACGAGAGGGGATGCGTTTCAGGAAAAGCCCCCAATCCCATCAAGGTTGTGGTCACGGGGATGTTGGTTCGAGTGGCAAACAAAAACAAATCATCAGCGGCATTGGAATTGATCACACCACCCCCGGCATAAATTAAGGGTCGTTCGCATGACTTGATCAAGTCCCACGCCTCTTTGACACTCTCTCCCTCTGGCCGAGTTTCAATATGATAACCCGGTAAATAAGGCTCATCCGGATACGAATAATTTTCCAAGGTTTGTTTTTGAATATCTTTTGGGATATCAATCACCACTGGCCCTTGCCGGCCAGTACGGGCAATGTGGAACGAATTTTTCATCAGGATGCCAAGCTCACCGATCGACTTGACTAAATAGTTATGCTTGGTAACCGGCCGGGTGATTCCAACCACATCGGCTTCCTGGAAAGCGTCATTCCCGATCAAATGAGACGGGACCTGGCCAGAAATAACCACCACTGGAGTCGAATCCATCATGGCATCCGCCAAGCCCGTGACCGTATTTGTCGCCCCCGGACCGGATGTCACCAGGCAGCACCCCACCTTTCCAGTCGCACGCGCATATCCTTCCGCCATATGGATGGCGCCCTGCTCATGACGGGTCAGGATAAACTCGAACTTATCGGATTGATTAATCAGATCAAACACATCGATAATCGCCCCCCCCGGATAACCAAAGACCACTTCCACTCCTTCACGTTCAAGAGCGTCGATGACGATCTCCGCACCGCGCTTGCTTGTTGTCTTGGGTGCAGTTTGTTTCTTTTTCGTTGGCTTACTTGATTTGGATCGGTTCGCCATTTTTTGTCCTCCTTCTTGCATGAATACATGCTGTGTTTTGGGTTTTGAATCGAACCACTCTTGCAGGGGAATGAAGAAACACTCAATAAAAAAGCCGTGAGCGTTTCTTCCTGCCCACGGCTTTGAGGAGTTCTAATAATGAGCGTTATCCGCCTCTCCCCAAAGCAGTGGGCGTACGTACAACAACGACGACGACGCTAATAAGAAGCTCTGGGGAATTAAGAATACGGCTCATGGTTTGTTATTGATATTTCCTTTGTTCATTTTTGTAAAAAGAATCGTATCCACAATTTAAACAATCGTCAAGTGGATAAAAAGTGTTTTTTATATAATCGGCTTAATTCATTTAAAATTGAGACAATAGCAAGCAATATGATACGGTATCCCCACATGCAAATCAAGGTATCCATTGCTTCTCGGTTTATAACGAAAACTCGCTATAATCAATCAGAAAACCCATTATCAGGTTAAGCAAGATGCCAAATTCCGATCAGGAAAAAACCGCCATTGTCACGGGAGGCGCCCAACGTATTGGACGCGCCATCGCCATTCACCTGGCAACACACGGTTACAATATTATTCTCCATTACAACTCATCCCAAAGCAAAGCGGAATCAGTCGCAAATGAAATCCGGGATCATCACGTGGGCTGTTCCATTTATCAATGCGATTTTAACAGCCTCAAGCAAGTGTGCTCCTTTATACAAGATATATATCATCTCTTTCCCAATTGCTGCCTGCTTGTCAACAATGCTTCAATCTTTGAGCGATCCCGTTTAATGGATACTGACATGGAATTCTTCGACCGCCATTTCAATATCAATTTCAAGTCGCCCTTTTTTTTGAGCCGTGATTTTGCCCGTCATTGTTCCAAAGGTCAGATTATTAATCTGATCGATACCAAGGCTTCAAGAATCCTGATTGAATATTTTGCCTATACATTATCCAAAAAAGCACTATTTGAATTCACCCGTATGGCGGCGAAGGAACTGGCACCCTTCATTCGCGTTAATGGCATATGCCCCGGTTATATCCTCCCCCCCTCAGGCGAGGATCATGATGATTCCCTGTTTCAAGAACACCGTATTCCTCTTCAACGCATGGGAGGAACAGAAAGCATTGTATCCGCTCTTACGTTCTTATTGGATAATGATTTTATTACTGGAGAAACTATCTTTGTGGATGGCGGCGAACAACTTAAATAAGGGATTAACCATGATTATCAAAATAAAAGATTTGGAAACATATGCCTTGATCGGAATCCACGATCATGAACGTTACAAAAAACAACGCCTTTTTTTGAATATAACTCTGGAATATGATGCTTCTCTTGCGGCTCAAACTGACGAGATTGAGCATGCGATTGATTATGAGAAGCTGGCCCATACGCTCATCAAAGAAATCGAATCCCACGCTTACTATTTATTGGAATCCCTTACAGATCATTTAATCAAGATCATTATGAAAGATCAGCGAATCCAATCGGTTGAGTTGGAAATCGACAAACCCGATGCAATCAAAAAAGCATCTTCGGTCTCAATATTTGAAAGGCGGGATAGACAATAAAAAAGGCGGGATGTGGAGATCCCGCCTTTTTCTTTCAAACTACGTGTAGTTTTCTGTTCTAATGTAAATAAAAATCGCAGTCTACCATTGCTTCTGCATAGGTGCTATCGCCACGGATAAAAGACCTGGCATGCAGTTCATTAATAATACCTTTACGATGATAAGGCCCACTGCCACTTGTCATGCTCACCTTGTAACTCCGGGATGTATCACCGATAGCCCAACAAGCATCACCTGGGCTCCAACCCGTATCTGTTCCATTATAGGTGTTATAGACACGAATATTCCCATCTTTTGTCTGAGCATAAACTTCACCATCCTGATCGTGGGAATCACTGACCGTACCGGGAACATAAACATCCAAGTCCACTTCAGCGATGGCGTATGCTTCATCAACTTGCTCTGCTGTATCCTCACATGCCGAAGTCAAATCGTGGTCAGCCGCTCCATCCCAGGACCAACCATAAATAGGTGGAGAACCTCCCTGCCATTCATAGGTTTCATCAAATGTACCCTGAATGATCACCGTAAACTGGGTGGCGTATACATAGTCTCCATAATTCTGAGCATAAGAGCGACAATAAGCATACCATGTCGCTGGAGTGGTGTATTTCTCCTTAATATAATAGATATCCGTATTGGGCATGAAACCTTCAGTTTTATAATTAATATCCGGATACGTATATGCTGTTCTTACCCAATCCGCATGGGCTTCATTTGTTAATGACCAATGGAAGACACTGGAAATTAAACAAATCAGTATTCCAACCGCTTTTAACCTATTCATTGTGTAACTCCTTGATCTGGTCAATTTACACCTCGAGCTATATCAAACTCTTTTTCCATCTCCACTAATCTTTCAGGTTTCTGTGGCGGTACATATTCCTTGAGCAAAACATTTTGATATTCTTTTCTTAAAACTCTATTGAAAGGGAAAAAATATTTCATTAATGAAGATTTTTTGAAATATTTGCGTGATAAGATTTCATCTTTTGATATATTTCTTCCAGCTCGTCCTCTTATCTGTTTTTCCCTATCAATTAAATTTTGATAGAAGCCTGTTTGTTTTTCTGCCAATTCACCCCATTCATACATAATATTCTGAATTTGCGCAGAGGTTAAGGGGCGCTTGGCTGTTGTGTTCTGTACACTAGTCGGCCCATCATCAATCGGTTCAAAAAGAATATCCAATTGTTCCTTAATAATTTCAGGAGAGAATTCATGAAATTCCTCTTTTGCCAGATTAAAGAGAGTGTCTTTCAAATCTTTGATTTGTTTTCGTATTTCATTCACCTGTTCTTTATCTGGCAATATGGCTTCAATCGCCAGTGATCGCTCAATCATGTATTTCATGTATAACGTCAAAAATTCGGGTAAATCCGGGGATTGCAGAACAACATCGGGAAAAGTTGGGGTTGGCATCTCGGGGTTTTTGGCAATACCCCCCAATTGAAATAATTCTTTACATATTTGTTTAATGTTTTTCGCAGTCAGGCTTCCTGATTCGACTTCAGGAAATTCGCCTCTATCTAAAAAGTTCTCTACGTTATTTTCGACTCGGGAAAAATTTCCATAGCCGGGTAATACCGAAAAATCCATTTGAAACGCATCGGAAGGATCTTTTAAAACCGCTTCCTGGAATCCTTCCTCAACATATTTCAAGATATTTTGTTTGCTTAATTTCTCACTTTGGGCGCCTTGCAATGGCAAGGATAGCACCATCCCCACTAACAAACATAAGCTCAGCGAAGATATTTTTTTGATTTTCATTGTCCAATCCTCGTTTCTGGCGAATCAATTTGATTCTCTGCCGTGAAATGAAATAATACTTTTTGTTAATAAATTTGTCAACAAAAAAAATGAATAAATTTAATAGAACAGTCTTAATATGTATAAGACCTTCATTTATGTGGACTTAAATGCAACATGATTACATATACAGAAACTCCCACTATAACTTAAATTTATTCACTCATCTAAATTGACACTTCCAAAGATTATTATAAAACATTTATAAAGCATTTTTAAGGGATCGATTAAAAAAAAATCAATTTTTAGAAATAATCTAGTGTATTAATACTTTCCTAATCTATGGCGGGTTGGCAAACAGTGCATTCAGTTAATGAGCCGTTACACTTTTCAATTATCCAAACCTTTTAGTTTTCAACACTTTTTCGTTAAACTTACAGAAACACTTGTGGCAAGGCAATCCAAGGTGATATTTAAAAAAATAAACAAGAGACATAACATGTCAGCTCTATGAAGTGGAAAGGGAGTGAAAACTTATTATCGGTCCCACTATATCTCCCCCAATGAAAAGGGGAGTAAGTTAGGAGGGGGTTAAAGGATTTTACTCACCATATTCTTATCAACCCTCCCCTAGGCCCGCCCAGTTTTGGGAGAGGAATAGCAATTCAAACGGCAGACCGCTTACTAAGAGACTTTTTAAAAAATCTGTTAAAGGTAATAAACAGCGTATGAATACTATTCACACTTGGTCGGCCATTGCCGTAACAGCGGCTAATCCTGCCCAGGCTCGAGCCTATCAACATGAGTTAAACCTGCGTCAAAAACGGGGGATGATCTCAGCGGATACCCTTTTACTCGCTGTTCCTGATCCCTCTTCCATGCGAGTAGGAAGTGGGGGAGCCACCTTAAACGCATTGGTTGCGGTCGCTGAACATCTTTCTGCCCGTGCCAGCCGAACATTTATTGATCCCGAAGTGATTGCCCATGCACGTATTCTCGTACTGCATTCGGGGGGCGACAGCCAGCGGGTTCCCACTTGTTCGGTGTGTGGAAAAGCATTTTCAACCCTTCCCGCTGTGGATGAGGAGGGTGAATTATACACACCACTCGACTTTCTGCTGGATACATTTTCCCGAATCTGTGAACATATCCCCCCCGGTCTTTGCGTTGCCAGTGGGGATGTGATGCTGCGTTTGCCGAATGCCCCCCTGGACTGGCCATCTACGGGTGTAACCGGGCTGGCCATTCCGGCCCCTATTCCATATGGCCCAAAACATGGGGTATATGTCTTACAAAACAATTCCTCCAATGTATATTCATTTATGCAAAAAGGCTCGGAAGTGGCATTACGTCGTGCAGGCGCCATCCGCCCAGATAATACTCTTTTGCTCGATAGTGGAATCGTTTATTTTTGTTCAAAAACAACTCAGTTACTGCTGAGCCTTCATGTCACCCCGCCGTTGGATGCTTGTACTTATCTTGGTGTTGACAACGGGGCTATACCACTACGTTTTGAACTTTATTCAGACATCCTATTCTGCATGACACAACAAATGCAAAAGGATCATTATTTAAAAGACTTAGATTCTGCATTGCATCAAAGAGCACGCGAATTATTGTGGGAATCTCTACATGGGATTTCCTTTCAAGCCCTGGTGGCGGAATCCGGCGAATTTGCCCACCTTGGAACCACCCGTGAGTATATATCCATGTTGACGGGAAATTCACCGATTGCGCGTCATTACGGCTTAATCAATAACGCTCAATCCTTTATCGAACATCCTGAACAAAATAGCGAAGCAATTGCCATCAACTCATTTTTAGCGGGAAATGGGCGAGCGGATACAGGTGTGGTCATTGAACATTCTGAACTACGGGGGAACTGGCATTTAGAGGAAGGTGCTTTTTGTTCAGCTCTGCGAAGCATATCCGGGCTTCATTTACAAAAGAATATGGTGTTTCAGGAAATCACCTTGAGAGCCAGTTCCAGCGATGCCAGGCGTTTTGTTTTTACGCTGTTTGGGGTGGATGATCCCATCAAAGCCCACTATACCAGCACCGAGGCAACATTTTCCAATCGTCCTTGGGATGTGTTTTTCCAAATCTCTGGACTACATCCAGAGGAGATTTGGCCCGGGCTTCCAGAGAATGAGCGTACTTTGTGGAAAGCCAGGCTGTTTCCCATTTTAAATGAAGAAGATTGGCCTGAAATTGTGCTTTGGTTGCAATATCCCAATCCTCCGTCATCAACCAATCTAAGACGATGGTTCCAACAGGAACGCCTTTCGTTTGCCGATATCCAGACTCAGGCGGACACTGAAGCCGAATTTCAATGGCAGCGCGACCTGAAGCACAAAATGGATTTACTTTTGATAGAATCCACCTTATTGGAAAAGCGAGATACATGCCTGCAAGCCGTTTTAAAACGCTGCGTGCGGGAAAATCGTTATGATGTGTTTCCAACGTTTGATAACATCGCTGCAGTATCCCCTCCCGAAGGGACATCCAGAGTATTTTCAAACATTGCTGATACATTAGCGGCATTTGCCGGCACACGAGCAGGCCTGCGGTCCGGCCCAGCCCGCAATACCGCATGGAAAAAAGCATTTGACCTT
The DNA here is from genome assembly GCA_964517495.1 of uncultured bacterium. Classification (GTDB taxonomy): domain Bacteria; phylum Hinthialibacterota; class Hinthialibacteria; order Hinthialibacterales; family Hinthialibacteraceae; genus CAZFER01. The sequence goes on from CAZFER010000079.1 coordinate 11,319, forward strand.
TTAGAAGCGGGTGATTATGCAAGTGCCGTTCAAAAGATGGCTATTGAACGCCATAAATGGCTAACCTCACCGGAATTTTTAATGCGTGCCGCCCGCCACTACGAAGGCGCCGCACAAATAATTATTCGCAAGAATGTCGAAACCGCTCTTGTGAATCGTACATCATGTGATCCCCCACCAATTGGAACATGGATTTCCATTGACTGTCCCGCACGCATCGATCTTGCCGGAGGTTGGTCAGACACACCACCTATAACCTACGAACATGGGGGATTGGTTGTTAACACGGCCATTCAAGTCAATCAACAGAAACCCATTGGGGTTAAAGTACGCCGCATCGAAGAGCCTGTGATAAAAATCGTATATGATGATAATCCACCGGTAGTCTGCCATACCCTTTCGGACATGGCGGATTATACTCAACCCCTTGCCCCCGGTGCATTATGTAAAGCAACGCTGTTGACTATGGAAATCATCTCTTTAAACCAACCAAAACCATTGCAGCAACATTTTTTGGAATTGGGTGGCGGGGTGGAAATCCACACTCGTTCCAATCTTCCCACAGGTTCGGGACTAGGAACCAGCAGTATTTTGGCTGGAGGACTAATCGTTGCACTTGGCCGTGCCTATGGTTTTCACTATGAAAAACAATCCATAATCCACGCCGTTTTAAAGTTGGAACAATTACTCACGACAGGTGGGGGATGGCAGGATCAGGTAGGGGGCCTGCCAGGAGGCATTAAAACCTCTCATTCACCGGCCAGCCTTCCTTTAACCGTTGAGACCAATGTGCTCAACCTGCCTAATGATTTTATTCAAACCTTGAATAACCATCTGCTACTTATTTACACAGGACGAACCCGTCTTGCCCGTAATTTGCTGCAGGATGTCATCCGGCGATGGTACGCTCGAATCCCGGAAGTGGTGCAACTGGTCAATGAGTTAACCGAAAATGCTGAACGATGCAGCCATGCCCTTCATAATCAAGACCTGGAAAAACTCGGCCAGGCGATCAATTGTTACTGGGATCAAAAAAAGCGAATTGCCGGAGGTGTGGAACCTCCGCATGTGACCCGGATGATGGCCGACCTGAAACCCTATTGTTTGGGAATGTCACTTACAGGTGCGGGTGGAGGAGGTTTTATGGTGGTTTTAACTAATAAGCCCAATCAACAATCCGAATTGCAAGCGGTACTCGATAAATATAAGGATACCTATTCACTTCGTTTACATGATGTCGCCATTGATATGGAGGGGATGACTAAGGTCGAAAGTTTATTATAAATTTTCAATTGGCGCCACGAATCCTCCCCCATATTCCTATAAAAAGTAAAGTGCATGAAACGAATTCATTAATATTTAATATTAGTGAAGATAGGAGGGGGTTAAAGGCTTTTACTCAACATATACTTATCAACCCTCCCCTGGCCCCTCCCAGGCTTGGGAGGGGAATGGTGCTTCAAACGGCTGACCAATGACATTACATGAAAAGTATCAAGGGATTAATACCTTGTTTTCGCGAGATGATTAATAATTCGGTTTTTCCAAGGTAATGCGTGCTGTTCCATCTATATTCATGATGGTTTTCATATTCCTTTGGCCGCCAGTCTCCATATCTATGACTGCTTTTCCTGTAGTATTGACATAACGCATCATTTTACGGGAAAGGCTAAAGCCATATTCCACATTGCTATCCAAGTTATATTCATTTATCGTCATTTTTGGAATTTTTGCGTTCTCCGGTAGATTTTCTCCCGCGGCAACTGCCGGATCAAATGAAACATCGTGAATATCGATCGTTTGTTTCGAGTTGATAATAGCAATCAATTCACCATTCCTGTTAACAATGTCACTCAGTTCCGATTGAATATTTATGATCACATCATCCTCAATTCCTGGAATGGGAAGGGGTTGATCTCCCTTCCAGGTATCGCCAATCGTGACAATATCTTCCGGGAAGGGAAGCAAAAAAGACATTTCTGAACTCTGTCCTTCCATACCTAACATGGGATTAGCACGTTTTAATTCTTCCCTGCTGATAATTTTAAAATTCCCTTGAGGATCTACATGATAGGTTTTTTGCATTTCACCTAATTGCTTAAGCAGGTCCATTTTTTGTCCTGCTCTTCTTCCCAATGATATTTCAGTTTCGAATTTCTCATAATTAGTTTGGATGGTGGTTTGATTTTGTTCATCGACATGTTTAACCGCCAGTTTGATTACATGGTTTACTAAAGATTTTGTATCAAAATTTCGATCACCGAGTTGATTCGAAACCGTATTGGTGGTGTTTGAAACGATATAGGCTGTTTCTCCCTCGGTGAATTGATAACGAAGCAATACCTTTTTATCTTTTGGAACCGAAGAGGATGTAGCGGTTGAGGTACGTGGTGAATCAGAGGATGGGCTTTCATTGTTTTTTCGCCGTAAATATTCTTGATACAGCGGTACACTGGGGCCATATTCCTCGATAAACTTTTTATCCTCCTCTGGTGTCCGCTTGACCACTTCAACGGTTTCTATACTGCGGGTTAACAGATAGGACTTTGTGAGGATAATGATGGATTGCTCGGTTTCCTCAACAATCGCCCCTTCCAATGAGGCGAATTTTTCTGGTACGTTCTTTAATTTAAATTCCGAGGCAGTGGCCAAGAGTGGCAACACCAGGATGATTGCCAACAAGAATACCCATGATTTAAACAGTTTCATTATCATAATCCTTCCATATTGATTTTGTTCATATAACTCGTAAAGATTGATTGAGTAACGGTCTAACCAATTCAAGGCCTGAGTAGAATTCAATTATAAGGGTCACATTCATACGGTAAAGTTACTTTAATATGGAAATGATGATGAAGCTGTCTGGTCACGGTACCATGTTTTTGTTCTTGTGAGTATGATTTTGCATTCACCTCTCCATGAATTAAAATAGGATGGTATGAATTCATGAAAGGATTCAAAATAACGTGGTTTCATCGATCAATAAAATAGTGGCGATGAACGAAAGCGCCGAACGACGGAAAAGCCAGGGTGTTAAAGAGATTCCTTTTGATTTGGTCTCCGAATATCAACCTACCGGTGATCAGCCCCAAGCCATCGAAAAGTTACACCAAAGCATTCTTGATAAAAACAAATTACAAACCCTGGTCGGTGTGACCGGCAGTGGGAAAACCTTTACCATGGCGAATCTGATCGCCAAAAGTAATCGTCCGACACTGGTTATATCGCATAACAAAATCCTGGCTGCCCAGTTATATAGCGAATTCAAGCAATATTTCCCCAACAATGCGGTTTCTTATTTCGTGTCCTATTATGATTTTTATCAGCCAGAGGCCTATGTCCCCACTAAAGATATCTATATTGAAAAGGAAGTCACTATAAATGATGAGATAGAGCGCCTGCGCCTGGAAGCCACCACCAACCTGATGGAACGGCGTGATGTGATCATCGTGGCCTCAGTGTCGTGTATATACGGCCTGGGTTCGCCGGAAGAATATCGTGAAATGACGGTTCCTATCGAGGTGGGGGATTCCATCCCCCGGCAAAAGCTGCTGCGCCGCCTGGTTGATTTGCAATATACCCGCAACGACATGGATTTTCATCGCGGAACGCTTAGAGTTCGCGGTGATGTGGTTGAAATCTATCCCAGTTACGGCGACTACCCCTACCGGGTGGAATTATGGGGTGATGAGGTTGACCGTATCCTTGAAATCAATCCCATCACCGGTGAGGTGTTAGGCGAATGCGGACGTGTTACCATCTATCCCGCACGGCACTACGTCACCGCACCCGAACGGTTGCAAACCGCCATCAAATCCATTCAGGAAGAATTGCGCGAACGCCTGCAGGAGTTGCGGCAGGAAGGTAAATTGCTCGAAGCTCAGCGGCTTGAGCAACGCACCATGTATGATCTCGAGATGCTCCGCGAGACTGGCTTTTGCCAGGGAATCGAGAACTATTCCCGCCATCTGGATGGACGAGCGCCCGGCACAGCACCCAATTCATTGATCGATTATTTCCCTGATGACTTCCTGATGTTTGTCGATGAATCACACATCATGCTTCCCCAAGTTCGAGGCATGTGGGGGGGAGACCGAAGCCGGAAGCAAACCCTGGTTAATTATGGTTTTCGTCTTCCATCGGCATTGGATAACCGCCCGCTTTCGTTTGATGAATTTTGGAATTCCATCAATCAAGCTATCTTCGTTTCTGCTACGCCAGGGGATATCGAACTTAAAAACAGCCAAACCGTTGTAGAGCAGCTCATCCGTCCCACCGGCCTGGTTGATCCTAAAATCATTGTGCGTCCTGCATCCGGTCAGGTCGATGACTTGATTGGCCGTATACGCGAGCGCATCGATCGTGGAGAACGCATCTTGGTCACCACCCTGACCAAGCGGATGTCGGAAGACCTCTCCAATTATTTGCTTGAACTGAACATCAAAGTCCGCTACTTGCATTTCCAAATCGATACCCTTGAACGGGCTGAAATTCTCGAGGGATTGCGGTCGGGTGAATTTGATGTTGTGGTGGGTGTGAACCTGTTACGTGAAGGGCTTGACCTGCCTGAAGTGTCCATGGTCGCCATTCTCGATGCGGATAAGGAAGGGTTTCTGCGTGATGAACGCTCCCTAATCCAAACCTGTGGACGGGCGGCCCGCAATGTCGCGGGTGAAGTGATCATGTATGCGGATAAAGAAACCAAATCCATGAAAAACGCCATCGCCGAAATGGAGCGCCGCCGCCGGATTCAGCTTGACTATAATGAAAAGCATGGAATCATTCCTAAAACGATAAAAAAAGCGGTCCGATCGATTCTGGAAGCCCGATCAACCAAAAAACGGGAATCTGAAGAATTGTTGTATTCCATATCCGATGCCGTTGATCTAAAAGGAAAATCGACAAAAGATATCATAGCCGAATTGAAAACCCGGATGGTGGAAGCGGCAAAAAATCTGGAATTTGAAAAGGCGGCCATCTATCGTGACAAAATCATGGAATATGAACAAACCGGGATTGACACAGGTGAAAAAGAAATCCCCTCTCCACAAAACAAAAAATCGCCTCGACAGCGCAAGCAAAAGAAATCGTAGCGGGATTTTTATCATCATCTGGTTCAGCCTGTTCAACCTGGCCGCATTGCCAGCCTTCACTCAGGTTGCTGAAACCCCATTTGCGGTGGCGGAATTAACCGTCAACACCTCCATTCCGGATGCCAATCTTGATGGCCTTTCGCACGTCATTCACGTGCCGGGAAACACTCCCATCGAAAAACTGGAGGTGGCTCTTAACATCGAGCATCCCGCTGTTCAACAATTGGTCATCCGGCTGATCAATCCATCCGGCGATTCGGTTATTCTGCATAGCCGAACTCCCTCACAGCAGCAACCATTTACGCCTGTATATAGCACCTTCAACCAGCCGGTTATGCCGTTAGCTCCACTTTTGGAGGATAATCCTCAAGGGGCATGGACCATCCAGGTCTTTGATCAAGTGAGCGGTTTAACGGGCAGGTTGGTTTCATGGGGATTACGAATTCATCCTTATTCAGTCCTGGTTCCGGATGAATCTCCTCCTAAAAATATCGAAACCGATATGTTTTCCTTTATTTTCAGCGCCTCATCTGCTGTTGAGATTACCAGTACGCATGTAGCCGATATGAATGATGATCGCCTGGATGAATTGTTTCTGTTATCTGAACCCGGCAATTCCGTTGCCATTCACTATTCCGATGGATTATCCCGATTTGATGGTTCATTACAGTATGATATCGATCATCCCCGGCGTGTCCGCTCTGCCGATGTGAATCGGGATGGACGCATGGATTTTGTGGTTGCTTCCCAACAGCCTGGCTTCCCGCTAACCACGATTACGGTTTTTGAGGGGAATCAATTTGGGGAATTTGATAAGGGATTTGCCGCCTCACAAATCCCAACCGATTTAACCACCTTGGCGCTCTTTGATGCCAACGGGGATGACCTGCTCGATATCATTGTGGGGGGAGCACCGTATATTCTGAGTGGCCGCGGAGATGGGACCTTTAACGAAGCCTTTAACCTGTTTGAACGCGGCCGGCCAGGGCGGGACTTTTTAACCTATGGCGATGTAAATCAAGATGGTTTAACCGACATGCTGGTGACCCTGGCTCGTTCGACAACATCTCCCAATGCGGATCCCCATCTTATGTTCAACACCAGTGATTTGGATTTTCCCACTCGTGTGTTGATTGATGAACTCAAAGACCTGAGCGGCGAACTGGAGGATGCCTTTATGGCGAATATCCATGTTCCTGGTATACCTGAATATGTCGTATTTTACGAAACCGGCGAAACCGATCCGACCTTGTGGTTTGCCACCATCAACAGTGATGCCTTGGGAACAGAGGAAACCACTGTTGTGCGGCTTGCCGGTGATTTATTGGATGAACCTATTATTCCCTATGATTTAAATGGAGATGCGCTTGATGAACTTCTCTTCACCAATGATGAGGGGATTATTGCCTTCCAAAAAAATGATAGTCCGCTTGGTGGATCGTCGACCAGGATATATTCCACGACCACTCCGATTCATGTTCAAGCTGGACGCTACTTTTCTGATGGAACCATTGGAATGGCGGTGGTTCATCCGGATCAATCCATTTCGTTGACTCGTTCGAACCTGGGGCCTATTGGTGATCCCAATTCAACAACCACACCAACTCCGACACCCACACCATACTTGTTCCGGCCTACTCCCACACCAAGCCCAACGCCTATCCCAACCTCAACGCCGACAAGTCCTCCTCAACCATCGCCCACACCAACCCCATTGCCTTATAATCCCGATTTCAACGAAGATGGCGTTGTTGACAAAGAGGATTTGTTACTTTTCCTGCAGTTTTGGCACCAAAGAATCAACCAATAAAATCCCAACTACATTGGAGACCATCATGAAAGTACATTACGAACCAGAAGTTGGATAATATCTTCATCCACTTTGATATGAATATCTTTTTTACGTGTTTTATGCATATCAGCCAATTGATTCCATGCATCTTCCGTCCATTCAGGATTATCAGAATCTGACTGTGCTATAGCTGTTACTTCGTTATCATTCATGCTTTCAACACGTTCCCAATCGGTTTGACTGGTAAGTGGCGTATAAGTGGCGTATAGGTTCCATCATCATTCTTTTGAAGAACCTTGCCATCCACCGTTAACACTGCCGTGATTTTTTCGGAATTGTTCATTGTGCTATCTTTCAGAATTATCGAAGGTTGCATTTTAATTGATGTAATAGACTATTGTATCATAATTTCATCAAAAAGTAGTATTGTCAGATAAACATTGCGAAATGATTCCACATCGCTTGACTTACGCTTCTGCTTCTGATAATCGGTAGTTCAAAGAACCTGAATGACTTCAAGGGGAGACAGCTGATGAATAACACCATGGAGCAGCTTTATCAAGAACGATTGAAACGTTACACCACTGCCATGCGCAACGAAAAACCCGATCGCATCCCCATCCGCCCGTTGGCGGCGGAATTCGCCGGGAAATACGCGGGATTCACCTGTCAACAAGTTACCCATGATATGGATTTGGCCTTTGAGGCGGTTCGGCGGTGTGCCGCTGATTTTAATTGGGATGCCGTTGTGGGCAATATGGTCTATGTCTGGACAGGGCTGGTCGATACGGTTGGCCTGAATTATTACACAAAGCCCGGTATCGATGGTCAACCTGACAGCGCGTTTCAGTATAAAGAGCCAAAAGACGAAGAAAATGCGTATATGCGCGCGGATGAATATGATTTATTGATTGAAGATCCCACCGGTTTTCTCGCCAATGTTTGGATGCCGCGTGTCAATGATGATGTCGTGGGTCCAGAGCAGCCTAACACCTATCGTAATAATTTATCGTGGCTTAAGGGCGGAATGGGGATGCTTTCCTACTTCAATAAATTTATTGAGCAAAACAACCGCTTGCGAGTGGAATCGGGCACCGTACCCGCATTGGCTGGCTGCTTGAAATCACCGTTTGATATTATTGCCGATAAACTGCGCGGATATGTTCCCCTTTGCATGGATTTATACCAGCAACCGGATAAAGTACTCGCCGCCACCGAGGCCCTTATGCCTCATATGATCTTCAATGCATTGGCTGGCGCTGATCCGGAAAAGAATGTTCCGCTCTCCATCTGGATGCACCGCGGGTGTGTTCCATTTCTCTCACATGAACAATTCGAGAAGTTCTATTGGCCTACCTTTAAACAGATGATTGAAGAGATTTGGAACGCTGGTTATCAAGTTATTCTGTATGCCGAAGGGGACTGGGATGCCCACTTCGATCATTTTGTCCAACTGCCTGAACGGAGCGTTATATACCATGTGGACCGGGGAGATATCTTTGAAGCCCATAAAAAACTTGGTCATAAGTTCTGCATCAGCGGCGGTATTCCCAATGAATTGCTAACCTATGGCACCACGGAGGAAGTGAAGGAATATTGTAAAAAAGTCATTGATGGGGTTGCCCAGGATGGCGGCTATATCATGGATACTGGCGCCATTATGCAGGAAGATCCCAAAGTCGAAAATGTAAGAGCCATGACCGATTTTACCGTTGAATACGGTGTTTATTAATACAACACAAAACCATCTGGGAGTCGACACGATGTCTAATTCAACCGATCAAAAATTGAAACCAGGCGTTTGTATTCCCTGGGAGGATCGTAAAAAAGAATATGAAGCCATTTTAGGTGATGAAGAACTGGTTAAGAAAGTGTGGGAGGATCAGGATATCCTGGCCTATTTATACATTTGGTTTTGCCTGATCCAATTTTAACATTCATTCATTATTTGCCAGGATAATTTATCAGACCAATACGACATGTGGGAGCACATCAAATGAACGATTTATCCAATCTATCCAAAGCCATTTGCGAGATTAATGAAAATGAAGCCGAAACCCTGGTTACTCAAATGATCAACGCTGGTGTTCCGGCGATAGATATCCTCAGCCAATGCCAACAAGGTATGACTGAACTGGGGAAGCGTTTTGAAGAAGGGGACTGCTTTATCCCTGAATTGGTGGTTGCTGGAAAAATCATGGAAAAAATGACCCAAAAACTCGAACCGCTTCTCAAACAATCAAGAGAGGCTTCTCCACAAACGGGTTGTGTGGTCATGGGGACGGTGCAGAACGATGTTCATAACATCGGCAAGGATATTGTTGTGATGATGCTGAAAGGGGCAGGGCACCGGGTGGTTGATTTGGGGGTTAACGTGCCACCAGCGCAATTCGTCGAGGCCGTGAAAAACCATAACGCCGATGCGATTGGAATGAGCGTTTTGATCACCTCGTGCTATAAAGCCATCCCTGCCACAGTTGAAGCCATCCAGAACGCCGGTTTAAAAGACCAGGTATCAATTATGCTGGGCGGCGCTGCCGCCACTCAAATGCTCGCCGAAAAAACCGGTTGCGATTTCTATGGCAGAACCCCAGCCGATGTGCTAAAGCATATGTCAGATATTTTGGTAAAGCGAGTTAATCCCAATTAGATGAAAGAGGTTTGATCTATATCAATTGATTCCATTTTCTTGTAGATAAACCTTATGCTTATGGGTGTGTATCTATATCGATTCAGAGGTGTACCCGTTATAATTGAGAAACGAGTATAACACCATAATTGAACATCTGCACAAAAGGATAAAATCATGGCCGAACAATCAAAACTCTACACCGCGATTTTGGAAGGTAACGCCCAGGATGCGGTCAACGCCACCAGGGAAGCCCTCGATAATGGCGTAGAACCCTTAGCTGTTGTAACCGATCATATGGTCCCTGCCATGGATGAAGTGGGAAAACGGTTTGAATGTGAAGACTATTTCATCCCCGAACTAATGATCTCCGCACGGGCTATGAAACAATCGATGGAAATCATCCAACCCTTGTTAAAACAAAGCGGCACCCAACCCACGGGCCGAGTTGTCATTGGGACCGTAAAAGGTGATTTGCACGACATCGGCAAAAATTTGGTCGCTTCCATGCTGGAAGGTGGCGGTTTTGAAGTCACCGACCTGGGTGTTGATGTCAAGCCGGATCGGATTATCGAAGCCATTCAAACTAAAAATGCAAACCTTGTTTGCCTTTCCACCCTGCTTACCACCACCATGCCGTCCATGGAATCCACAGTTAAAGCCTTGTCCGATGCCGGTATTCGGGGACAGGTCAAAATAATCGTAGGTGGAGCACCGATTACCCCTCAATATGCGGAGAAAATCGGTGCGGATGCGTACGGCGAAAATGCACGTACTGCTGTTAGCATCGCTCGTGAATTAGTCGCCGGGTAACCGTAAAGGAGTATGGTTTATGCACCCAACATTGCAGCAATTACTCGACAATAGCCCTGTCTTATTGGATGGTGGCTGGGGAACCCAACTTCAAGCACGCGGGTTGGAGATGGGTGAATGCCCTGACGCCTGGAACCTTTCCCACCCCGATAAAGTGGAAGACATTGCCCGTGCTTATACCCAAGCTGGCAGCCGTATTATTCTCACCAATACCTTTGGCGCCAACCGGATTTCGCTTTCAAAATATGAGTTTGCTGATAAAGCTGCTGAGATTAACCGAAAGGGAGCGGAACTTTCCAAACGCGGGGCCGATGGACAGGCTCTGGTTTTTGGTTCCATTGGACCCACGGGAAAAATGCTGATGATGGGTGAAGTATCGGAAGAGGAAGTGAAAAATGCCTTTTCAGAACAAGCCCAGGCTATGGCACAGGGCGGTGCAGACGGCTTCGCGGTTGAAACCATGTCCGATCCCAAAGAGGCCACTCTTGCGGTTCAAGCCGCCAAAGAAATCGGTTTGCCCGTGGTGGGTTGCATGTGTTACGACTCCGGGAAGAATAAAGACCGCACCATGATGGGCACAACTCCTGAACAGGCCATATCCGCATTAGAAGAAGCAGGGGCGGATGTGATCGGCGCCAATTGCGGCCAGGGGATCGAAGGCTATATCGAAATCAGCAAACGCCTGAAAGCGTCGACAGTGCTTCCCATCTGGATAAAAGCCAATGCCGGCCTTCCGGAAGTGGAGGATGGAGAAGTCGTGTATAAAACCACGCCTGATGAATTCGCTTCCTTTATTCCAAAACTGGTCGAAGCCGGAACTAATTTTATTGGCGGTTGCTGTGGAACCACACCCGAATTTATTAAAACCGCTAAAACTATATTGGAACAAATTGAACACTGATGCATTATAAGTTGATCGCATGTGAAATCTTTTTCCGGGAATTTTGCGCTACGGTGGCCCGATCCAGCAATAAAATCGACCTCGAATTTCTTCCAAAAGGATTGCACGATATTGGCCAGGAAAAGATGTCGGCTCAACTGAGACAGGCGATTGAGCGGGTGGATGAATCTCAATATGATGCCATCCTGCTTGGTTATGGGCTTTGCAACAATGGCATCGCCGGTTTAAAAGCCAATACGATTCCGCTGGTTATTCCCCGTGCGCATGATTGCATCACGCTCTTTTTAGGCAACAAAGACCGTTATGACGATTATTTCCATTCCCATGTGGGTACCTATTACATTACATCCGGGTGGATAGAACGGGGTAATAGTTTTGATGGCGCTCTTTCTCCCCAATCCATTCAATCGGTTCAGGGATTGCAACAATCCTATAAAGAATTAGTCGAAAAATATGGGGAGGAGAATGCGCAGTATCTTTATGATCAACTATATGATCTCACCAAACATTACAAACAATTGACTTTCATTGAAATGGGAGTTGAACCGGATAATCGTTTTGAAGAGAAAACCCAATCGGAAGCCAAAAAAAGGAATTGGATTTACGAAAAAATAAAGGGAAATCTTACCCTCTTTCAACGCTTGCTTGACGGCGATTGGGATGAACGTGATTTTCTTATCGTTCCGCCGGGAAGCCAGATAGCCGCCGATTACAGCGATGACATAATCAAAACGGAGGATACCCCATCATGAACGGACGGGAACGTATTTTAGCCGCCATCGATAATTCACCCATTGATTCATTGCCTTTTATGCCTATCACCATGATGTTCGCTGCCGATCAAATCGGTAAGCCCTATGGTGAATATGCGTTGGATTATCGCGTTTTGGTGGAAGGGCAAATTAAAACTGCTGAGATCTTTGACATTGATCAGGTCTCCTGTATATCCGATCCCGCCCGTGAAGCGGCCGATTTAGGCGCTGCAGTTGAGTATTATGATAATCAACCGCCTGCCATTAACGAAAATAAGGCGTTGTTATCGGATAAAACCAAACTGGCTGATCTCAAAATTCCTGATCCACTGCAGGGACGGCGTATGTCTGATCGGGTTCATGCCGCTTCCGCCCTTAAAGAGCGAGTGGGGCAAGAGAAACTGGTCGAAGGTTGGGTGGAAGGCCCCTGTGCGATGGCTGCTGACTTGCGCGGCATTAATAATCTCATGCTGGATTTTTACGATGATCCCACCTTTGTGCGTGATCTCTTCGAGTTCGTGGTGGAAATGGAAATCAACTTTGCCAAACATCAGGTTGAAGCGGGCGTGGATTACATTGGCATCGGTGATGCCGCCGCTTCGTTGGTAAACAAAAAAGTTTATGATGAGTTTGTTTGGCCTTATGAGAAAAAATTGGTTGATGGCCTTCATAACCTTGGCACCAAAGTCCGCTTGCATATTTGCGGTAAAACCCGCCGTTTTTATGAAGAAATGGGGAAACTGGGTTGTGAGATTGTCGATTTGGATTGGATGAATCCCCTGGATGAAGCCCGGAAGGCGATGGGCGGTCAGCAAATCTTGTTGGGCAATATTGATCCTGTCAATGTTTTACGCGATGGTAATCCTGATTCGGTCTATCAAGCAATTGCAGAATGCCATCAACACGCTGGTCAGCGTTATATTGTAGGCGCCGGGTGTGAAGTCACCCGTGATACTTCACCGGATAATGTCAATGCCATGCTTCGCTATGCCCGTTCCCACAAACCAGCTGATCTAACATAAGCCAGCAATGACGAGCCAGGTCCAAATTGAACTATATCCGCTAGGCTGCAAACTCACAGTCGAAAAAGGTGCTCCACTACAAGATGTTTTATTCCCGTATGGGGTTGAATTCCCCTGTGGGGGCCAAGGCATGTGCCGGGGTTGCCGAATTAAACTCCTTAAAGGCAATCTTCCTGTTACATCAGAACAGCAACATACACTCACATCGGATGAACTGGCAGCAGGTTGGCGTTTGGCGTGCCAATGCAACGCGGAAACCGATTTGGTTATTGCCCTTGAACAATGGGATATCTCAATCCTCGCGGATCAAACCCAATTTGAGTTCACCCCACGAGATGGTTTTGGCATTGCGATTGACGTCGGTACAACCACGATTGCAGCTCAGCTCCTGGATATGCGGTCTGGGAGTATTCTTGCCGTAGCAGGAACACTCAATCCACAAGCCCAATTTGGGCAGGATATCATGAGCCGGGTACATTATGCGGTTGAACATGATAATGACGGCAAACTAACATTGTTGATCCGCAATGAGATTAGAAACATCATTTATCAACTGATACAGTCAGCATCCATTCCCGAAAATCAACTCAAGCAAATCATATTGGTGGGGAATACGGTCATGTATCATCTTTTTTGCGGGATCGATCCGGCTCCCCTTTCTCATTATCCATTCGAGCCTGAACAAACGGATATTCAATATTTATCCAACCATGCATTGGATTGGGATTTAAGTAGCAATCCGGAAATATGCTTCATCTCATGCCTGGGGGGCTTTGTGGGAAGCGATTTGTTAGCGGGTATCTTTGCGCTTAAGATGCATGAGCGTGACTCACGAACGGCTTTGATGGATTTAGGAACTAACGGGGAGATTGTCATTGGCTCTCGTGAACGCATTGTCTGTGCTTCAACCGCGGCTGGACCTGCATTTGAAGGGGCGCGCATCTCAATGGGAATGCGTGCTTCGACGGGTGCTATCTCAAGTGTACGAATTAAAAACAATGAGATGGAATACCATGTGCTTGGTAATGTCTTCCCAAAAGGGATTTGCGGCAGCGGGCTTGTTGATACCGTTGCAGCGGGATTAACACTTGGGAAAATTGAATCCAATGGCCGGTTTTCCAATAAGGAGAAAGAACTTTTGCTTGCTTCTCCAGTTAGGCTTCTCCAGCGCGATATTCGTGAACTCCAACTCGCCAAGGGGGCCATTGCAGCGGGAGTTCGGATTCTTTTAAACCATATGGATATTCATGAGAGTGAACTGAGCCGTCTTTATCTGGCTGGAGCATTTGGCAATTATATCAATCCCAAAAGCGCCCAACGCATAGGATTGATCAAATTCCCCACTGATAAGATAGTGCCATTTGGTAATACCGCTTTGCTGGGAGCAAAGTTATTGTTATTTCAAAAAGACGGTCCTGAAGCGATTTGCCAGATGATCAAACAAAAAACCGAGCATATTTCTCTCAATGAATATCCTCAATTTGAGAATATATATATTGAAGAGATGAGGTTTCCTGATGCGGATTAAAGCCATTTATTCCAAGGGAACGAGCGTATCTATTAAGGCGGATACATCATCAGGTGTTGCATCCAATTTTAAATAATGCGGTCTACCCCATGTACCGGTTCGGTTGGGATCTGTGGGTCCATACAGGGCGATGATTTGTTTATTTAAAGCCCCGGCAATTTGTGATGGACCGGTATCTCCTCCAACCACCAAACCTGAACTGCGGATCAATTCCACCATTTCGGGAATGGTTGTGGGTGGACCAAGGGATACATTTTTTTCAGATGAAGGTAGGATCATGCTTTTAGCCCGTTGCAGTTGTCCGGGGCCATGTAATATAACCGCCTTTCTGCCTTGATTCGCTAAATTTTCACCTAATTGAGCAAACGATGAATCTCCCCATTCCTTTTCAGCTCGGCTGCAAAAGGGTATAAATAAGATGTAACGGTTTTTATCCAATCCTTGTTGAGCCAACCATTTATTGATACGGGCATCAGCCAGTTTATGCATTGGCAAGGTGAAATCCACATCTGGTTGTTTGATGCCCAATATACCAAGCAAATGAAGATTGCGCATAAAGATGGATTGCACCTCAGGTTGAGGCAGCACTTTGACGTTATTAAACCAAAGACTTAATTCTTTGCCCTCACCTTTTCCATGCCCAATTCGCCAGCGAGATCCTGATAAATAAGCGATTACAGAACTCTTTGTATTGCTTTGCACATCAATGGCCATATCAAAACGGCGCAATCGTAAATGGCGTATAAATCGCCGTGCTTCTTTGGCTTTGATACGCCATGATTTTAACGTTTTCCAGCGCTTTCGGGGAAAGATAATGAGTTCATCCAAGCCGGAAAGATTTTGTAGCAAAGGGGCAAAATGGTCTTGAACCACCCATGCTAAATGCGCCTTCGGATACGCTTTTCGCAGGGCATGAAAAACGGGTATTGCATTAACACAATCCCCCAATGCAGATAACCGTACGAGCAAAATTCGCTCGATTTGATGGGATTTAATTCTCATTCCTTAACCTCAATTAATGATGGCAGCATTAAACGAGCCTTTATGATTGAGGTCAATCCTTACATAAAATAACCGAATTTTATTGTGTAACATATCGTGCATTTTTGGAATTTGATGTAAAGTCCTCTTGTAAAATCTCATTTTTTTTGCCTTAATACATTAGATATATTTCTATTTCGAACTACGGAAAAGGCTATCAAATTCATGAAATTACTGGTGGATAATCAACCCGCTGAAATCATCGAAACGCAAGAAACATCTTTAAACGAAGTCATTGAACGGATTTCCAATGACTTGCAAGAGCAGAACCGGGTCATCAGCGAAATTTATGTCAATGGACGAATGATGACCGGCTGGAATGATGAAACCTTGTCTTCAATGAAGGTCGGGACGTGTGATAGCATGCGCTTGATTTCAGAAGAACCCCGTAAACTGGCGCATAAAGTGCTCTATGATATCGCCGGATTTATGGGGAATATTCAGAATGCCCTGGTGGAGTGTTCCACAAAAATTCAATCCCGCAACGAACAGGAAGGATTGCAAATACTTGAAACCATTACATCAACCTGGGCGGAACTATATATGGGCTTGCAAAAAGCCATCGCGGTTACTGGCGTTGGGTTTGAGAACATCTTTGTGGAGGGGAAGTCGTTTTCTCAAATCAATGAAGAAATTCACCAATATCTTGATGATGTTTCTGAGCTGGTCCAGGAGCAACAATTTCTTGAATTATCCGATGTTCTTGAATATGAAATTGCCCCCCGTGTTCCCCAAATCCGCGAAGGTATTTACAAATTAATCAAAGAAACAGAAAAAAAACCTCATTAAGCGGTGTGTACACCTTCCTCTTGTGAATAGTGATTATATTCTCTATTCCTTGACAGTCTTGGCACCGCTATTTATCATTATTTGCTAATTTGTTGTTTAGAATAGGTTACTTTGCCCACGTAGCTCAGTAGGTAGAGCGCATCCTTGGTAAGGATGAGGTCACCGGTTCAATCCCGGTCGTGGGCTCTGATATTTTTGTCAATTCAAAGCAGTGTTCTGTTGTACCCCTTACGAATGAACAGAATAATGTGAACAGAACTGCTTCACCTTAATGTTTAAGGAAAAAAGTTGAAAGAAAGGGACCAACATGGCGAAGCAAAAATTTGAACGGAAAAAGCCTCACGTGAATGTGGGGACAATTG
>CAZFER010000080.1:0-27634 GCA_964517495.1 uncultured bacterium
CGAGCCGTTATACGTGGAAACGGCTCGGCGGGAGCCTCGCCCTCCCCTTTTAATTACGTATACGATAATATATTAATCCAATTTCTTCAATTTAACCACGGCGCTTTTGAAGCTGCCTCGCAAAAACCAGGGGATGCCTGAGTCCATTAAGGTTTTCCCATCAACGTTTCCCTGCCGCGCACCGCTTAACTGATAGATGGCATGGGGATCCAGACCACGCAGTCGCATCACCTGTTCATCTCGTGCGGTGGGGGTGCTTCCGATAAGGGGATCAAGCATGCTGTATAGAAACACCACCGCTTCCGATTGATCGGGTGAAACATATTCAACAGCGGCACGGGTTCGTTCAAATGGCGATATCAATCGGTGAGCAGTGCCATGTTGAACGATGGGGCGAATCTCTTTATATTCTTCGATCATTCGGGCAGCCAATTGCCGTTCGTTCTCCGACCATTCTGTTAAATCGTTTCCGATGCCTAATACGCCACTCATGGCAACATGAAAACGATAGTCCAGGGATGGACCAATCCTCTGCCAATCTTCATCCGTGATCCAGGACACCATGACATTGGCAGGCAATGCGTGGAGAAAACCATATTGGATCAGGATTCGATCAGTAGGATCGGTGTTGTCGCTGGTCCAGATTTGATCCATCAGTGAGAATATGCCCAAATCATTGCGGCCACCTCCACCTGAGCAGACTTCGAACCATACCTCAGGAAAGCGCTTTTCCAATTCGGCGATCAAGTTATATAAATTGTGGACATAGCGGATACGAACCTCGCGCTGTTTTGATGGATTAACATCCGGCCAGCCGGGTTCGCTCAAGCGGCGGTTACGATCCCATTTGATGAAACGAATGTTGTTTTCACTGAGCAGTTTTGAGAGCGAATCGAGTAGATAGTCACACACATCCTCACGTGCCAGGTTTAGCATCAGTTGATTCCGTTGTTCATGGCGAGTGCGCTTGGGATAGTGGAACACCCAATCGGGATGAGCGCGATAAAGTTCACTGTCGGGATTGACCATTTCAGGCTCTACCCATATGCCAAAGTCGAGGCCCATGTCATTAATTTTACCAATCATTGGCTGAAGGCCGTTGGGGAATTTCTTTTTATCCACCCACCAATCACCAAGGCCGGCATGATCGTCATTTCGGCCATGAAACCAGCCGTCATCGATGACGAACAGTTCAACACCGATCTCTTTGGCGATCCTGGCCAACTCCAGTTGTTGTTCTTCGTTGACATTAAACGTGGTGGCATACCAACTGTTGTAAAGCACAGGCCGGAGTTTATCTTTAAACGCATCGCGCAGGATATGCTGACGAACATAATCATGGGAACGTTGGGAGGCGCCTCCCAAACCATTATTGGCGAAGCCGAAGATCATTTTTGGAGTGGTGAATGTTTCAGAAGGGCTGAGAGTCCATTCGGTATCCCAGAGGTTGATGCCACCAATGATTTGTACCTCACCGGCCAGTTTCTTTTCAAAATCGAGCCGCCAGTTACCGCTCCAAGCCAGATTGCCGAACCAGACAAAACCTTGGGTTTCACTGATATTATTTGCCTGAGCGACTGCAAACCAGGGCGGGTTGTTATGCATTCCGAAATCACGCACCTGGATGGTCTTAACGCCGGGCGTTAAGCGGGTGCGTTGCAGCATAAATTCCCTGCCCCATGTACCACTTAAATGAAACAAATCATATTCATCCTTAGGCAGCATGACGGAGCCTGATTGAGCATTTTCCATGAGAATGGATTCTTCACCCACATTTGACAAAACCAGCCATTTTTCCAAAATATCCAGTTCAGGGAATACGCGGATAAAGGACGAAAGCCGTAAATTGTATTCAGGATCTTTCAGATCAATACGAAGGGTGGGCTGCCCCTCAACTTCAAGGATTGCGGAATCGTGATAAACCAGCTCAACATCCCGGGTATGATCCGGATAAACCACTTCAATCGCGGGGATTTGCTCAATGAATCCACCACGATAGGGGACCTCGCGGATGGTGCTACCCACTTTTGGATTCACTCTAACCTGCACATGGTTTATAGCGGCATAATCAGCAGTTGGACCATAATAAACGGGGATGACGACACCATCATCGGCAATAGTTATTTGATAGGACGATGAGTTGGTTTGAATCGTCCAGCCCCTGGGATTTTCGGTTTCTTCAATCACGGCAGCATAGCTTAAAGAAAGCACACAAAACATTAAGAGAGCAGTTACGCATAGTTGTCTATTCATTGGTTTTATCCCTTCGATGCAATAAGGTAATCATGATAACACCATTATCCAAATTGTAAGTGTTGTGGAAAGGGGGATTGGATTGGTTTGCAGCCCTTATATAAAAGCCGGTTTATTTTTTACAATAGAGAAAATACCTGTTGGAGTCGAAGAATGAAAAAATCGTTTATTTTATTCCCTGTTATCATTGTTATCCTTTTGTTGGCCTTTAGCCATATGGAAAATGCCGATGCAAAACGCCAATGGCGGCATGAGGGGCTTTTGATCGACAACCGCGATGTCACATTTATCAATGAACATACGGATGAAGAGCCGTGGTTGAGCGCTTTAAAAAACCTGCGTGAGCGGTGTCATATGAATACGAACCCTACACCGAATAAACCTGAGACGCTCGCCGAAATGCTGATGAATCAAAGTATACTCTACGCTTTGACCAAAGATGATGCCTCGCTGGAGCGTTCAAAAACAGCTTTAAAATCCTTACTCAAAGTCGAAGAGATACAAAATGAGAAGCGCGTGTTTATGCTTTTAAACGCCTCGATGGCATTCGAATTGATCAAGCAGGCTGAGGCTGTGCCCAGCGAATTAAAAGCGAACACCCTTCAATGGCTGAAAAAGGAATTGGAGAACATCACGTCAGAAGAAACCTTCTTTGTTCATCCCACCCGCATGGCATGTGCGGTTAGTTTGGAAGATGAAGAATTATATAAACGCTGTGAAAAAGCCTTCCTTCAAGCGCTCCAGCATAAATTCAATGATGATGGATCATTAAAAGATTCCATTCCTATAACAAAACACGTGGAACTGGTAAGTGCCATGACAGTGATGGCTCAAATTGCCAACCATCATAGCGACCTGTTTTGGGGCAACGATCTGTATCATCATGCCTATGGCCCCAAGAATTTTCATACGGTTTGTCAATCTCTTTTCAACCGGATTAAAGAGAATGATGCTCAGGATTCAGTTCAACATTGGGGATGGCTGGAGCCTGCCACAAAGACATATGGCGAACCCGCATGGCTATCATTCTTGGGTAAAAAACGGCCAGTATATGACACCTGGCTGGGTGGGCCGGTCACCTTGACCCATGCCCGCTGGCTAAAATCAGGCCTGCCGGATTTTGGCAAAGCACCTGATGGCTTATATTGGCTTTACAACAAAAAGGATTTATCCGGCTGGCAGTATTCATCACGCTGGTATGATATAGATGAGAATGATTTTTATGTGGAAGACGGTATCGTTAAAACCCGAGGCGCAAGTGACCACTGGCTGATGACTGACCGCATGTATGATCGCTTTATTTTGCGATTGGAGTATAAAATCGGAAAAGGCAGCAACAGCGGATTGTTTATCTGGGCCCCCATCCCCGGGCGGCCATCCAAAACCGGTTTTGAGGTTCAACTCTTGGACGATGCCGGTCAACCACCGAAAAAAAATGGTTCCGGCTCTCTCTACAGTGTTGTAGCCCCAAAGGTGAATGCCCAAAAACCAGCGGGGGAATGGAACGATATTGAATTTATCTGCAATGATCCCTATCTGAAAGTCACTCTAAACGGACAAGTCATTCAGGATATCAATCTCGATCAATACCCTGAAACTCAGGGACGGCGCAGGCGGGGATACATTGGCTTGCAGGATCATTCGCACCGGGTTCAGTTCCGCAACATGCGCATCAAGCCATTGGAAGCAAAAAATAAGTAAAGGATATATTTATGAAAAAAGATACCATTTCCATACGAACCAATTCACGCTCTGATTTTGTGGCGGTGACTCAGCATGTCCAATCTGCGATTACCAAAATGGGAGTGCGTAATGGTGTATGTACGCTTTACGTTCCTCACACCACGGCGGCGGTATTCATCAACGAAGGTTATGACCCTGATGTAATGCGCGATGTGGAATATGCACTGGACAAGATTGTGCCCTGGTCAGATCGTTATGCCCATATGGAAGGCAACGCCGCCGCCCATATCAAATCATCATTGATGGGAAACAGCCGGCAGGTTTTGGTTGAAAATGGACGTTTGTTGGTTGGCCGATGGGAAGAGATTTTCTTTGCTGAATTTGATGGACCGCGCACCCGCCAATTGATCATAGCTGTAACGGAATAATATAACATTATAAGTAAAGATCGTGTTTGATGATGTAGTGGTACACCGATTCAGGGACCAGGTATCGAATCGAACGCCGGTTGCGCCGGCGCTCGCGAAGATCAGATGAGGAAATTTGGATCAGTGGCATCTCGATATAATAAACAGAATCAGAATGATTTTCACATGTGGATTCATTCTTAAAGTTATAACCTGGGCGGGCGAATATGGCCACGGGAAATTCCCTTAGCAGTTGTTTGCCATCTTTCCAGGTTGGAATTTTATCCTTCCAGTCACTGCCGACTAACAAAATGATTTCTGCTTGGGGGTATTCCTGGCGTAAATAACGCAGGGTATCAATGGTATAACAAAATTTGTTTTGGCTGATTTCAAAGTCACTGACTTCGATTTGCTCGTCTGAGTGGGTAGCCAGTTTCAGCATTTCCAAGCGTTGTGTTCCGGAAGCAACATTCGATTCATCCTTATAATGAGCAATCCCTCCGGAAGGCATAAAGATAACTCGATTCAAGTTGAGTTTTTCCAAAGCGGTTTGGGCTAATATTAAATGGGCCGGATGGACGGGATCGAACCCTCCTCCGTATACCCCTATGCGCTCTGTTTTTATTTCATTCACAGATCGTACCGAATATATGGTTTCTATCTTTCAACTTATTTTTTGTGTTATTCCCGAATATGGCCTTCACCGAGGACGATGAACTTTTCGCAAGTCAGTTCAACCAATCCCATTGGACCGCGGGCGTGCAGTTTATCGGTTGAAATTCCCATTTCAGCGCCCAAGCCATATTGCCCTCCATCAGAAAAACGGGTGGAAGCGTTAATCATCACCGAAGAGGAATCAACCTCTCTTAAGAAGCGCTGTGTGGTGAAATAGTTATTGGTCACAATCGCATCGGTGTGATGGGAAGAATGGGCGGCGAGATGTTCAACCGCTTCTTCAAAACTATCCACCACTTTGATGGCGATAATCAGATCAAGAAATTCAGTGTTCCAATCCTCGTTGGTGGCTGGTTTCACGTCGGGATCAAGTGCTTGAGTTTTTTCACAGCCTCGGATTTCCACATGATTCTTTTTCAAATCCACAATCAGGTTCTTCAAAAATTCACCGGACTGATCCTGATGAATCAAAAATGTTTCCGCCGCGTTGCATACGCCAGGGCGTTGGATTTTGGCGTTCATGCATATTTGATGAGCCATATCCGGATCGGCATCTTTATCCACGTACACATGGCAATTGCCATCGTAGTGCTTTAACACGGGGATGGTAGCCAGCTGCACCACGGTTTCGATGAGGGATTTCCCTCCACGTGGGATGATTACATCCACCAGGCCATTTAGTTGACACATCAGTTTGACTGCTTCGCGGTCGGTGGTTTCAATAAATGAAACTGCCGCCGTGGGGAGGCCGCAATCTTTGAGTGTACCTTGCAAGATACGAGCCAAGGCAATATTGGAGTGAATGGCTTCCGAACCGCCGCGCAGTAAAATAGCGTTTCCCGATTTCAAGCATAATGCTGCTGCCTCCACCGTTACGTTGGGGCGGGATTCATAGATCAAACCGACTACCCCCAAAGGCACCCGCATCTTACCAACCTGCAATCCATTCGGCCTGACACGTATTTGGGTAATTTCACCTGCGGGATCAGGCAGGGCTGCCACTTCCTCAAGCATGGTTGCCATGCCTTCCAGGCGCTTGTCATTGAGTTCAAGCCGATCAAGCATAGCAGAGGAGAGACCCTTTTCTTGCCCCATAATTAAATCAGCCTGGTTTTGTTCCTGGATGATGGACTTTTGATCGCGAATTCGCCGAGCGGCTTCCAGTAAAACCTGGTTCTTATGATCGGTGGAAATGCGTGCCAACATTCGGGAAGCCTGCTTGGCCTCTTTGGCGGTTTTGGGGATATATGCTTCCAAATCCTGAATTTGGGGTAATGCGGTTACAGCCATTATGTATCCTCTGATTTCAATCGTTATTGATTATTTATTAAGCCTATACTCTACCAACAAACAGTAAAAAAACCAGATGGTTATCGGTGATCACTGATAAAAAACCGGCAATCCAACTTGACGCATTGCATGGAAACCTGGATGATCGTTAAATAAGATAAAAAACCATTAAAGATGGGGGAATATTGAGGTGAAAACACAACTATCTCGCAGAAACTTTATGCAAACCACCAGTGTTGGCGCAACCACGCTTGCGTTTACCTTTCCACAGCGGGTGATGGGAGCCAACGACAGGATTCAGCTGGCCGTCATCGGAACAGGTGGACGCGGAACACGCCTGCTTCAGGCTATCACCAACATACCGGATTATCATGTCGCCGCTATATGTGACCTTCGTCCTGAGCGGATGGAACGTGCTGCGGACGTATGTTCGAAATATGAACCAGCTGTGCGTAAATATCAGGATTTCAGGAAGATGCTCGACAAGGAAAAATTGGATGCGTGTATCGTAGCAACCGAGGAGGCTAATCACGCCAAATGTGTGGTTCCGGTATTGGAAGCAGGGCTGCATTGCTTTAGTGAAAAGCCAATGGATACCACTGTGGAAAAAGTGGACCGAGTAGTGAAAGCCGCTCGCAAGGCCAAAGGAATATATCAGATCGGCTTTCAGCGTCATTACATCCCTACGTTCCAAAAGTGCATCCAACATATCCACGAGGGTGGTATGGGTAAAATCACTTTCATGCAAGGCATGTGGCATTGGACAGGTGGCGTTGGGCCGCGCTATTTGGATATGGATCTCGCGGGAACGTGGTTTTTAGCCCAAGCCTGCCATCATGTGGATGCCATGATGTGGGTGATGGATTGGCAAAAACCTGATCATTGCTGCGCAATGGCCGAAACCACCGTGGAACATGCAAATCCTCCCAAACATTGCGCGGAAGACCATTCCACGATTATGTATCAGTTTCCCAATGATGCAGTGTTTTCTTATACCCACTTAATGAATTGCTGCGAAGAATTTACCGGCGAAAAACTTTGGGTTTATGCAGAAAAAGGTGGAATCGACCTCCCCGCGGGGATGAAGTATCCACGTCCCGAAATGGGTGAACCTGAACGCTTGGGTGAAGCGGTATCAACATGGGATGACGGAACCTATGAAGAATTGGAAGCCTTTGCCCGCCATATCAAAAACAATGAAAAACCGCTGAGCAATGTGGAAACCGGGCGTTTATCCACCCTGATGGGCATTATGGCCGGAAAAGCCATGTACAATCGCGCTCAACGTGAATTTGAACCCACCATGGTGACGTGGGATGATTTGGGATCAACCACCTAAACCTTTAACTCTTGAATAGAACGAAATGAATTCGTTTGGAGGATATATAAATGAGCACCAACAAGCAGACAATCAAACGACGCCGCTTTATCAAAGCCTCCGGCGCATCAGCGATGATGATCGGCGTGTCCCAACACATTTTTGGCGCCAATGGCCGGGTTGTGCTTGGCCAAATCGGAACGGGGGGACGAGGGCAAGCGCTTTTACGAACCCTGACCAATGTTTCAAACGTACGGGTGGCTTCCATCTGTGATCTGCGTGAAGAACGGTTGGATCAGGCAATGCGTTATTGCAGCGATTATTATCCTGAAACAAAGCGTTATACCGATTTCCGTGAAATGTTGGATAAGGAATCCCTGGACGCTTGCATCGTGGCCACTGAAGTGGGCAATCATGCCAAGTGCGTGGTCCCCGTATTGGAAGCAGGGCTGCATTGCTTTAGCGAAAAACCCATGGATTGCACGGTGGAGAAAGTGGATCGAATCGTCAAAGCCGCCCGCAAAGCCAAGGGGATTTACCAGGTGGGATTTCAACGCCGTTATGCCCCTGGTTTTCAGGATTCGATTCGGCAAATCCACGAAGGCATCGCCGGTGATATCACCTTCTTGCAGGGACAATGGCAGTGGACCTGGTCGGTCGGCGGTTGGGTTGGTGATGTGGATATGTCCGGTGGTGAATTGGTTGAACAGGCCTGTCACCATATGGATGTTATGCAATGGGTGATGAAAGGCCAGCATCCCCTAAAATGCAGCGCAATGGGTATTATAACACGGCCTACCAGCACGCCCCCCGAACATAATTCTGAAGATCAATCAGCGGTGGCCTTTGAATTCCCAGGTGGCGTGACGTTCTCATACACTCACCTCTTTTATTGTTGCGAACAATTCACCGGTGAGAAACTCAATGTCCACGGCCAAAAGGGCGGCGTGAATTTGGTGGAAAGCCGCTTTTATCCACGTCCCGGCATGGGGGAACCCAAACAACTGGGCGAAAAAGCCCCCAATTGGAACTACGGCACACCCCATGAATTGCAAGCCTTCATCAATCATGTCCTCAACAATGAAAAGCCCCTCAGCAACGAGGAAACCGGCCGTATATCCACCCTCATCTCCCTCATGGGACGCAAGGCCATGTACAAACGCAAAACAAAATCCTTCGAGCCTTCGCTGGTTACCTGGGACGAACTGGGTTCGACGACCTGATCGGATAGGTTTTTATACGTTTAGAAATAGATTAAAAAGGGCACGTTACCGCGTGCCCTTTTTCTATAACCTATCTTCCCCTTCCAGATGAGCCAAAAGTTCTTGAATGTTATCAAGATTTATATCTTCTCTCAGTTCCATTTTGTAAGATGGAAAATGATTGAGATGTTTTTTTAGGTGCATCCATGATCCACAATTCGTTTTGTGGATCATTTTTATTGAATTGCGACCCTCAAAGTTATATAATTATTTCATGAAAATCTTATAAAAAATGATGCTCAAGCGTGACACTAAATGGTGAATCCGGTTCATTATCATTTGGGCATGTTTCCCCCCAACACTATTCAATGGGATAAATTGATTCCTCTCATTGGTCCAGCCAATGCGGCGCTGGCCCGGTTTGATGGAGCTTTGAGTGTTATTCCAAACCCCCATATTTTGTTGACACCTTTGACGACGCAAGAAGCGGTGCTGTCTTCCAGGATCGAGGGAACGCAAGCCACCATGGGGGAAGTGTTTGAATATGAAGCGGATGTGGTAATTTAACCTACCCCCCAAATTCTATAAACCCAAACCGTTTAGGTTCGTGGAAGGTACGAGTTAACGTCGGGGACCAGGAGACCAGTTCGGGTTTTTGGCCGGTGGTTCGGTTATAGCGGTAGAAGTTTCCGCGCCAGGTGTCGCCCTTGGCGGGGGGATCGAGGTTCAGATCGGCGAAGGGGATGGCAACTTCGACGCGCCATTCCTTGTCTTTTACGCTGTCGTCGCCGACTTTGCCATCGACCACCACGGCGGATTTCATATTTGAGGCATGCCAGCTGCGGTCGCCTTTGATGCTTTTGGAGAAGCCCTTTTCATCGAGTGTGTTGGTAATAATGGCATCGAAGATGGTTCCCAGCGGGTTCCATTGCAGTTCGAAATAGCGAGTGGGATCGTGCGGGGTGACGAAAAATTCAGCCACTTCCTCCTCCCATAGGTTGCTATCCCGTTCAGTCATGGTGGCATTGATGTTGGAATCGATACAGGTCCAGGCCAAATAGAGGTAGGTTTTATCGTATAGCACGCGCACCGTGGTGGTTTCGCTTTCCGCTTTGGAGCCGTCGTTGAGGTAAAAGGGCGTAAGTTTGGGGGCTTTTTTCCAGGGCTTGTCATCCAACTGGCCATCGATGGTTAAGCCGCCATCGATCAGTGGCACCACCACATGTTTGGGCTTTTTATTTTCGGGCAAAACAGAAGGCATTGTGCTTATCCTTTCTTTAAGCGGCCATAAATGCCGGTCAGTTCCAACAGCTGTTGGGCATGCTTCGGCTTCAGCATATCACCGGTATAGCGCCATTTCCAGTTGCCAGCGGGCCGCCCCGGTTGATTCATGCGCGCCTCGCTCCCCAGGCCAAGGACATCCTGCAGAGGGAATATCACCGAATCGGCCACGCAGGCCATCATGCAGCGGATGCAGGCCCAATGAATCTCATGTCCATCGGTGTTCAGATATTGGCGGGCGTAATGCCGTTCCTGCTCAATGGCTTCATCGGAACGAGTGCTGTCCACGCCTCCACTGCTGGTCCACCAACCCACGGTGGTGTCGTTATCGTGGGTACCGGTATAGGCCACATGGTTGTGGGGGTAATTATGAGGCATATTCGGATTGCTGGCATCATGGCCAAAGGCAAACTGCAGGATACCCATACCGGGGAAAGCAAATTCCTCGCGCAAGGCTTCAACCTCGTCGGTTATCACGCCCAGGTTTTCAGCGATGATGGGCAGTTCACCCAGTTGCTCTTGAAGCGTTTGGAAGAAATGCGAGCCAGGACCTTTTACCCACCGGCCATTTTGGGCGGTGTCATCGCCGCCAGGAACTTCCCAGTAGGCTTCGAAGCCGCGGAAATGATCCAAGCGAATAATATCAACCTGTTTATAGGTTTCCCGAAAGCGATCCAGCCACCAGCTGTAGCCACTCTGTTTCATATCATCCCAACGGTAGATGGGATTTCCCCATAGCTGACCGGTCGCGCTAAAGTAATCAGGCGGGACACCAGCAACCACGGAAGGATTACCCTGTTCATCCAAATAGTAGAGTTCA
This sequence comes from uncultured bacterium, assembly GCA_964517495.1. Taxonomy (GTDB): domain Bacteria; phylum Hinthialibacterota; class Hinthialibacteria; order Hinthialibacterales; family Hinthialibacteraceae; genus CAZFER01. The sequence continues at coordinate 10,930 of CAZFER010000080.1, forward strand.
GGATGCGCCCATACATCAGCGCTGTCATGGGCGACATAAATGGGGATATCACCGATGATTTTGATCTCACGCTCATTCGCGTAATCTTTCACCGCCTGCCACTGCTTAAAGAAGAGGAATTGCCAAAATTTAAGGGCTTCAATCTCATCATGCAGTTTCTTGCGCCACTGATCCATGGCCTGTGAATCCCGAAAGGCGATGTCTTTATCCCACTGGTTCCATACTGCCCCATTATGGGCGTTCTTCAGCGCCATGAACATGGCATAGTCATCCAACCAGTTCTGCTTTTCTTGGCAAAAAGTCTGAAATGCATCCCGCAGTTTTGATGATCCATCGCGCTTGAATGTTTCATAAGCGGTTTGCAAGCGTTTGAATTTATAATCGATCACCCAGCCATAATCGACCTCATGCTGGGGGAAGGGTTGCTCGGGAAGATCATCCAGTGTTAAGAGTCCCTGCTCAACAAGCGGCTCAAAAGCAATTAAGAGGGGATTTCCGGCAAAAGCGGAAAAACTTTGATAAGGTGAATCACCATACCCGGTTGGGCCAAGCGGCAACACCTGCCACATGGTTTGGCCCGCTTCAACCAAAAAATCGACAAATCGATAAGCTCCCACACCCAGATCACCAATCCCGTATTTACCCGGGAGGGAGGTGGGGTGCAACAATAAACCGCTGGTACGTGAAAAACGCATATAGTTATGTATCTACCTCTCTTTTACTAATCCATAGTTTGTGTGGTATAAATTAGATATTATTGTAGGTCTAATTCAGCGAATAAATACCCCACCATTTTATAATTCGATTTTGGTTCCCAGCACCTGAAGGAATTGGGCCAACCAAGCGGGATGAGCGGGCCAGGCGGGAGCGGTCACCAGGTTATCTGAGGTATGGGCTTGATCGATGGGAACATCCACCCATTGGCCACCACTGCTTTCCACATCAGGTTGAACTGCGGGATAACCGGTGCAGGCTTTGCCTTTCAATGCACCAGCAGCCGCCATCAACTGTAAAGCATGGCAAATAGCGGCGATGGGTTTATTGTTTTGGGCAAAATGTTGGACGATTTCAATCACTTTGGGATTTAAACGGATATATTCAGGGGCACGGCCACCCGGAATGACCAGCGCATCATACTTGGCGGGATCGATTTCATCAAAGGTGGCATTAAGGGCAAAGTTATGACCCGGCTTTTCACTATAGGTCTGGTCACCCTCAAAATCGTGAACAGCAGTACGAACGATATCCCCGCTTTTTTTATCCGGGCAAACAGCGTGGACATTATGGCCAACCATTAATAAAGCCTGGAAAGGAACCATCACTTCATAATCTTCCACAAAATCACCAACCAGCATTAATATGTTTTTAGCGCTCATTGTATTCTCCTCGATTTATTGATCGTTGTTGGATAAGATTAATTATCATCACATTATAATGGTTGGCTGATTGAAACAAATAGCAAACCACGGCAGAACCAATTCAATTTGCCCAAGTGAGGTATAATGAATTTCATTAAGCAAGCGATACTTAATCTTGTTCCAAAATCATTGGTCACCCCTTTGATTAAACGCCTGGTGCAAACTCATTTAAATCGACTCGATGCCAAGCAGGGACTTTGTTTTTTATTTGATTTGGATAGTTGCTTGTATTTTCATCAAACTCAAAAAGCCATAGTCTACGGAAATGGGATTCACCCCAAACACCGCCATATTAAATATCACGACTTTTTTATTCGGAATATCTCATCCCATGAACGTGTTCTTGATATTGGCTGTGGTATTGGAGCACTGGCTCAGGATGTGGCTGAGAAAACCGGCTGCCAGATGGTGGGGATCGATCTGGATGAGGGAAACATTGAACAAGCCAAGCAACGCTTTGCACATGACCGGGTCGATTATCGCGTTGGAGATGCAAAAAACGACTTGCCGGATGAACAATTCGATGTGATTTTTTTATCCAATGTATTGGAACACCTGACTGACCGAAGTAAATTTTTAAAAACCATACAGGAACGTTTCAAACCCGATCGATTTTTGATTCGTGTCCCTCTTTTCGAGCGTGAATGGCGAGTGCCATTAAAAAAAGAATTGGGGACAGAATGGCGATTGGACCGAACTCATGAAATAGAATATACTCAAGAAACCTTCGAGGATGAAATCAAAGCCGCAGATTTACACATTATCTCAAAAGAAGTGAGATGGGGTGAAATCTGGGCGGTCATCAAAAAGAATTCCACAAACCATGGCTGATCCTAACCAACACCAATTAAACGTCCTATATATAAACAAAAACGATCACGCCGGTGGCGCAACTCGCAACGCACGCCTGTTACAGCAGGCGTTGAAGCAGTCTGGACACCCAACCTGCATGGCCGTGGAATTCAAAGGGACCAATGATAATGATGTCTTCACCTTCAATAACGATGAATATCGATCATGGTGGGCAAAATCATGGTTATCCCTCAGCCAACTTTTACGAAAAAGATTACCCAAAAATCGTATAATTGAAAAACTTATAGAATGTATCCGCTGGGTGGGTGAACCGTTCCGTTACTTACGCTATAAGGAAGGGATTGAGGACTTCGATTACCCTGGAACATGGAATATTGTTCATAACGCCCCTTTTAAGCCAAACCTTCTTCATGCCCATAATCTGCACAGCAGCTATTTCGATTTACGCGCTCTACCCTGGCTTTGTCAGCAAGCCCCATTGGTGGTGACCTTGCATGATGCCTGGGTGACGAGCGGACATTGTGCCCATTCACTGGATTGTGAAAAGTGGTTAAAAGGCTGCGGAGGGTGCCCTTACCTGGATATCGATCCCTCCATCGCCAGGGATGCCACAGCTTATAATTTACGACGCAAACAGGAGATATATAATCAATGCCGACTATTTCTTATTACCCCAAGCCATTGGCTTATGGAAAAAGCAAAGCGTTCCATCTTATCACCCGCGATTATTGACAGCCGCGTTATTCCCTATGGCATTGATCTATCCATTTTCAAACCGGATAATAAGGAATCCGCGCGAGACAAACTAAACATCCCTCACCATAAATTTGTAATTTTATTTGTTGCTCATGCCTTAAAGCGAAACGTCTGGAAAGATTACGCCACCCTCCAAAACGCCATGCAAATTATTGCAGAACGGCATGCGGAAGAGGTCTATTTGATCAATTTGGGTGAAGGGGGGGACACCGTACGATATGGCTCGGCAGAGATTCGCTTTGTACCCTTTATCGATTCACCTCAGGAAGTCGCGCTTTATTATCAAGCCGCAGATGTCTACCTGCACTCCGCCAAAGCGGATACCTTTCCCAATACGGTTTTAGAAGCAATGGCCTGTGGTTTGCCTGTGATCGGAACCCAGGTGGGGGGGATTCCAGAACAAATTCGCGAGGGCGAAAATGGTTTACTCTTTCCTTTGGGAGATGCCCAGGCTATGAGTGAATGTGTGGAACGCTTGATCGGCAACCATGAATTACAAAAGTCGATGAGTCAAGCTTCACATCGCATTGCCCAGGAAGAATACAACCTTCCCCTGATGATAGAACGGCATATGGATTTTTATTATTCCGCCTTGGAGAAATGGGAATCTTTTAGGTCAAGAACTTCATGATATAGTTCCCGTTCTTTTTCAACAATTTTATCCAACGCATAGTGTTCCAATGCAAATTGCCGGGCACGTTCAGCCAATCGAAGTTGTAAATCTCTATCGGATTCGAGTTTTTGAATTGTTGAACGAATCGATTGAGGATCGGTTTGACAAAGCAAACCATTCTCACCATGATTAATAATTTCATTGATTCCACTGACATCAGTGCCAATAACAGGAAGTTTGCACGCCATGGCCTCGATAAGCGTTTTTGGATGGCCTTCATAGTGAGAAGGAAGGATAAAAGCGGAGGCCTTTCTTAAATAATCAGGGAGTTGATTGTTTTCGATACGGCCGAGAAAACGAATACGTTTGTTGTTTTGAGCCAATAACTCGAGCGATTCACGCAAGGGACCTTGACCAATGATATCCAATTCAACATCCAAACCATCAACGGCCTGAATCATGGACTCAATATTTTTTTCAGGTGAGAGACGACCCACAAAGCAAAGCCGAAATGGCTGACCACTGGATTGATCGGTTGGCGAAAACAGACCGGTGTCGACATAGTTTGGAATAATAATGGTCTTATCGATTACTTGAGGGAAGCGTTTTTGGATGCGGTTGACCATATCATTGGAAGTTACCACAATCCGGTCAGCATAATTACAAACACGGTCTTCCACCTGCAAACTGTAAATTGCCTCCGGGGAATGGGCACCGCATTCCAGAATGGTATTTTTTGACCACATATAACCACAACGGGCTATCAAAGGTTTCTTATAACGTTGGGCCGCCAATAAGGCGATATCGGCTCCTGACATTTGGTTGGTTTTAAGTATATGAGATTTTTTCAACGAACGCCAATGCAGTAACGTTACCAAACGGTCATACCAATGGCGTTTTAATCCCCACCGATTGCAACAAATCTTAATACCAGGAACTAGATTGGAAAATTCAAGGTCGCTGGAATCCCCATAGGTGATAAATGATATGTGGATACCCTGTTCCTGCAATCGTCGATACAGAGCCACTTCACGGTCAAACATGCCCACATCATACCACGTGCGTAATGAAACACCGCGGGTAAAAAATAATACCAGGTTTATTGGTTGCGATGAATTCATGGTTAGACGATAGTATGTACTTCTCATCCTATTTGTGATCAGTCTTGCGGCAAATAAACATTACCATATGGGCTAAAAGTATTTGGGCAATAGAAAAGTTATTCCAAAACCGCATTAAACGCCATCCAACTTTAGGTAATCGAAAAAGCGGTTGAACGATGGGAATTTCATCTTTTAAACCTTTAAAAGGATCGTAATAACATATATCGGTCACCCCAAAGCCGTGCTGCTCAATAATGGATTTCATTTCCTCCCTGGTAAATGCCTGCTGGTAAAAAACATGATGATCCTCCAGAGGAGTGGATGGTTTGAAATACCCCAAGCGGGCTTTTAACCTCCGCAAAGAGTGAAAATAGGGAACAGAAATCAAGGCAACTCCATCGTTGGCCAACACCCGGTTAGCTTCAATTAAAAACGGTTCCGGGCCTTCTGGTCGATGTTCCACCACCCCCAAGGAAATATAACCGTGATAATAGCCATCAGGAACATCGAGGTTGGTTACATCACCGTGACGAATAGGGATTTCAGGTACTAATTCCTTCACCATGTCCACCGTTTCCCTTCCCCACTCGATGCCTTCACACTCATACCCCCGGTTGCACAACGCCAGGACAATGTGTCCCAACCCGCACCCTGCTTCGATCACTTTACCCTGGTTTGGGAGAAAACGGCTGAAGATCGATTCAAAATACCCCACATCCCCTCTGAAAGCCCCTTTATAAGTATGAGGTGATAGCGTATCACGCCAATGTTGATCCCAAAACGCCTGATCGGCTTGAGAACGATAATAAACTAGACGGCGTCCTTCAACCCGCCGTATGGTGCGGGTTGATTTATGTTTTGACATATTAGTTCAATATGTCCTTTCATCCAGAATCAAAAATTCATTATATTGAAGCGGTCAGGGAACAACAATGGATATAAACATACCAAAGGACAGACTCTTTGTCTGTCTTTTAGGTGAGCCAATATAACAACTTATATTATATGTTAGTGAAATGATTCATAATCCTCGATAGAACCATCCTCGAACAAACATTGGATAATCTGCATACCAATAGGATCAAGATCAGATTGATCAAGGTAAAAGGTCAATTCTTTTTTAAAGAAATCATTTAATATTTTTGCTCCATAATCGTAGGCCTGTTCACCCACTTCGGGTTGGGTATTGACTTGTAAAAACCAGGAAGAAATCTGAGCACCCTCAAACATCATGGACGTCAGTGCATAACCAAGCAACGTACAGCGCGCGGGGATAGTCTGCCCCGGCCGGAATTTCACACCACCTCGGCGAGCCAAATAATCACGGGCAATCCATTGAGGCATAAATCCAACTTTCCACGCTCCAATATGCTGATTCGGTGTCAATGTGTATTTTGTGCCTGTCTTTTCCAGAATTTGTTTTAACAAAAGGTTAGCCTGATCCACGCGCCTCCCCGTTGCAAATGGCCAATATGAACCAACACCTTCACTACTCATCCCTTCTGATTCAACAATACTGGGGTTGGCATGGCCTCGGGGAGCCACCAGGCGCCATAACCATGCCAAGGCTGGTGGAATAATATGCAAAATTCCAAAAATACCGTAACTTGGTTTTTCCAATGTGCACGGAGGAGTACGTATCCCAAAACTTCGAACATCAACCTCCACCGGTTCATTCACAATTCCCGGCATCATCCGGCGGGGAAGGATCACCCGAGGATTGGGACATGGTTGACCCGGTGCATCCTCGGTATGCTCCCATATCAAACAAGTGGCATCAGGGACACCATGCATATTCAAGAATATCAATGGTTCGGGTGGATGTGTACAAAGGCCTTCGTACAAGGGATCCACCCCATAATGCTCTATATGATTTACTCGTAAAAACCAACCTTCTTCCGCATCGGTTACAACCAGTTTTTTACTATTGTTTTGATGTTCGGGATGACAATGAGCCATATCATCCGTGACTGGATACAGATCACATGTCCGGTCCAACCCAATAAATCGTTTTTTACCATTCACCAGGTTTTCACCCAGTTTCAGCAAACCATCAGGCTCATAATGAGGATACTCCAGCATTTCACTCTTTCCACTGCCACTCGCTCCCTCATGCATAATCGTAATGATATTGTCATAAGGGGTCATGACTTGGACAGTGGAACCATGAGCGGTGATCCATCCCTCTGCTTCTCCAATAGAAAGCAATACGCCATACACTCCCTTTTTAGCACTGGGTCCAGGATACAAATTCAGGGAAAACACTTCATGCATCTCTTCATTTCGATTGTGAACCACTACTTGTTTGCCCTTGCAATGAGTATGACGGAAAGGGGGAGCGACATAAATAATGGATCGCGGCGAGAATGGTTTGGTTTCATCCAGATCAGAAATGATGCCTTGAAGATCGGCGAGAGAAGCGGCAAAAAAAGCCGTGTTTTGGGGAGCGATTAATAACGCTTCATAGCCAATATCTGAAAAACCCGCGATAAAAGGCATAACAATCAAATCTTGCTTTTTAAGCCACGATACGATCTCTTGTCTAAGAACATCAAACGGTTGTCCATAATAATCACGAAAATGCGGTTTATCAGAAGGATCATCATCCGCAATGTACATACACTCCGGATCACGTCTTCGCATATATGGCTCCGTGTAATTAATCGCAATACCGTTGCGGCAACGAACCACTTTCGCCTCTACCACTAATCCCTTTCCGGGAACGTCATAAGAGACTTCATAATTCTTATTCTCTTCTCCACCTACTGCCAGATCAATTAGATCTTTCCTACTTTTTGGTCTAAATATTGATGGTGCTAATGACAACAACTCAGCTAATTCTTCTGGAACAGAAATCTGTTCTAAAAGAGGATCAAGTTCTACCTGCACTTTCACATCCTTTCTCTATTTTTATTCAGAAAATATATTATTCTAATATGATCATTCACCTTAAAAAATTCTATTCTTTAAAAGAATGAAAACAAGTCGATCCAATTCACACTTTATAAAAAATCCAATGAATTTGACCGAAAATGAAAACATTTTTAAGCACTCAAATTATTTGTACTTATATATCAGCCTCTATATATTAATTCAAAACAGGATATGAAACGTGCCATAAAAAATTAAAAGTGGAAGGTATTATCAAAATGGGATCTATTCAATCGAATAAAAATAGTGCCAAAAACAATCAAACTCCCTTTCAAGAGTTTGTACGCAGTGAAAGTTTTAGCGGTTTATTGTTGATTATTGCTGCATTGGTAGCCTTTATCCTTGCCAATTCACCACTTTCACATTTTTATTTTGATTATAAGAACGTTAGCACGGGTATTACTATCGGGGATTGGTCTCTTAAAAAACCTCTCTATTACTGGATCAATGATGGCCTTATGGCGATCTTTTTCCTGCTTGTGGGGCTTGAAATCAAACGGGAATTACTGATTGGTGAATTATCGCGTCCCAAAGATGCTGCCCTGTCAGTTTTTGCGGCTTTAGGTGGAATGGCCATACCCGCATTATTTTATGCTTTTTTTAATTACAATGATACCGAACGTCTGGCTGGTTGGGGAATTCCCATGGCCACCGATATAGCCTTCGCTCTTGGGATATTATCCCTGTTAGGAAAAAGCGTCCCTTTATCATTGAAGGTTTTTCTTACCGCCCTGGCTATTGTGGATGATCTTGGAGCAGTGCTTATTATTGCCCTGTTTTATACTGAACACATCTATATCGTTTATTTATCATTATCCCTGTTAGGAATTTTCTTGGCATGGGGATATGGAAAGGCTGGAGGCTATAACTTACTCATATTTCTAGTTATAGGGTTGATAAGTTGGTTTTTCATGTTAAAGTCAGGTGTTCATGCAACCATTGCGGGAGTACTATTGGCATTTGCCATACCCATGAGAAGAGGTTCATTTGCCGATTCAATTCAACATGATGCGGAAAATTTGGATAATCAACAGGCTTTCGAAAAAACAGAAATCAACCTGGAACATATGGAAGACGTAATCTCTGCCCATCAAAGCCCTCTCCATCGGTTGGAACATGCCTTGGTTCCTTGGGTGTCATTCTTCATTATGCCAGTTTTTGCCCTGGCCAACGCAGGAGTAAAACTTGGTGGTAACACAGAATTAATCAGTACCGTTTCAGCGGGATGTTTTTTTGGTTTAATATTCGGTAAATCAATTGGTGTCTTCTCTTTTTGTTGGATAGCATCAAAATTGGGATTGTCGAAATTGCCCGAGGGTGTTAAATGGATACAAATCTTTTGGATAGGTGTCCTGGCCGGTATTGGATTTACCATGTCATTCTTCATAGCTGGCTTGGCTTTTGATGATCCAGCATTGCTTGATCAGGCAAAAATTGGTATCCTTTCCGCTTCCTTTATAGCAGCCATCATTGGCTTTATTGGATTGAAAACCAGCCTTCAAAATAACGATGACAAACAAATATTAAAGGAAAAACTTTGATCCATGGGCGAATTTGATTTTCTACGTGATTTAGTTATCATATTTGCAGTTGCAGTAAGTGTCGTCACTTTATTACACCGGCTTAAAGTACCTCCAATTGCTGGATTTATCATCTCTGGAATCTTGATTGGTCCTCAAGGTTTCGGATTTATTGATGATATTCATCAAGTCGAGTTATTAGCCGAAGTTGGTGTGGTTTTATTACTTTTCAGTATTGGATCTGAATTCTCACTGCAACGTTTAAAACGCTTATGGCGGCCTATCCTCGTTGGTGGATCGCTACAGGTTGTTACAACGATCCTCGGGGTGGTGATAATTTGTTCTCTATTCAATATGGCCCTACGGCCCTCAATTTTATTCGGCTTCATCATAGCTCTTTCAAGTACCGCCATAGTTTTGCGAGGCCTGGAAGAGAGAGGTGAGTTAGACGCACCTCATGGACGCTTAACCATTGGTATCCTTCTTTTTCAGGATTTGAGCGTTGTGCCCATGATGTTTATCCTGCCAATGCTGACGGGTTCGGATATTTCCATCTGGTACTTTATCGGCGCCTTAATGAGAGCTTTGTTAATCTTAAGCGCTGTATTGGTTGCTGCTCGATTGGTTGTCCCGCGAACTTTGCATATTATTGCGAGAACCCGTCAACGCAACCTGTTTGTATTGACGGTTCTGCTCATTTGTATCGGCACGGCCTGGGCCGCATCCATTTCAGGTGTTTCCCTTTCACTCGGCGCATTTTTGGCTGGCTTGGTCGTTGCAGGAAGTGAATATCGCCATCAAGCTCTTTCCGAACTGATCCCCTTCCGTGAAGGATTCACCAGTATCTTTTTCGTTTCAGTGGGTATGTTGCTCGATCCCGCTTCTTTAGGGATGAATTTACCGGTCATTCTCTTAATTTTATGCGGATTGATCCTGGGAAAATTTATCATTATTTTTTTGACCGGTGTGTTTATGAAACTCCCATTACGTGTCGCCATCCTTGCTGGAACAGCACTTGCTCAAGTGGGTGAATTCTCTTTTGTCCTTCTTCGCGCTGTACAAGACACGGAATTTGTTGGTGAAACATTAATGGGAAACCTGCTCGCTGCCATTATCTTATCAATGATCATAACTCCCTTCATCCTTGCGTTGGGGCCCAAATTAGCCGCTGGTGTTGGGAAACTGCGAGGATTAACCCAAATATTAGAGATTAAAACAGCAGAAGATGCCCATGATGGACCGAAAAAGTGGAAGGATCACGTCATTATCGGCGGATACGGCTTGGCAGGCCGGGAACTAAGTAAACTTTTAAAAACATGCGACATCCCCTATGTCATTGCAGACTTGAATATGGATAACATACGAACTGCCGGCCAACAGAATGAACCAGCCTATTTTGGTGACATTACGAGCGTGGAAGTTCTTCATCACTTGGGCATCAAGCAAGCCAAGGAACTCGTGCTGGTCATCAACGATCCAAGCGCTAATGCCCGGGCAGTCGAAGCCGCCCGGCGAATCGCACCAAATGTTCACATCATTGTCCGAACCCGCTACCAACTGGATGTGGAAGAATTATTTGAAGCAGGCGCCAATGAAGTCATCCCCGAAGAAGTTGAATCCACCCTTGAAATCACCTCAAGGATATGTAAACGCCATCCCATTGATGAACAGTTTGTCATGAACGAACTTAATACCATCCGGGAGCAATTTCATCATCAACCATCATGATGGATTTGATCAAATACCCTTTTAATGACTATACTTCATAAACACATTACAATTAATAATCAGATGATTCCAAATGAATGAGCATACAAATCCAAAACTTTCTCATCCTTTTTCAAACAATCCATTGTTAACTCATTTGTTTCAGGCCATCTCAACATTGGGTGAGTACCAAAAGCGGCACGAATCTGACATAGAGCAACTTTATCCAATTTTCAACTCGTTGTTTGAAGCATACAAACTGGCTGGAGGAGATATGGATAAACTCAATTCAAATCTCAAGGATATTGATGGAATAGAATGTCCTGGCGATATTCATGATGCTGATTTTTTAGTCTTTGAGGAAACAGAAAAGGAAGACGAAGACATTCCTCCTACTATGGATTGCTAGATGAACCAATATAACATCTCACGAGCACCGCCTTGACCGTGAACCTGTGAGATATAGTATTCAAGTGTGATTTTTCAGCATTAAAAAAATGCTTTATAAAATAATAATAATCAATCTGAAAGGATTTTTATTTAAATTATGGTTGGTGAACCGAATCAAACCCCTCAAAATCATGATGTTGAAACAGTCCAATGGGTTCATGATATACGCAAAAAATTACTGGACGAAATCGCCAAAGAAATTATCGGACAGGAATCTGTTATTGAAGAATTATTGATTTCCTTATTTGCGGGCGGTCACGCTTTAATTGTTGGCGTGCCAGGATTGGCAAAAACCACCTTGATCCGAACGTTCGCCAAGATTTTGGATTTAAAATTCCGCCGCATCCAATTCACTCCTGATTTAATGCCATCCGACATTACCGGAACCGAAGTGATGCAGGAAAACCGCTCAACCGGTGAACGCGAATTCCGTTTTATCCAAGGACCTCTCTTTGCCAATATCATCCTCGCTGACGAGATCAACCGAACCCCCCCTAAAACACAGGCTGCACTGCTGGAAGCCATGCAAGAGCATCGAGTCACCGCCGGTGGTTTGGACTACCCCATTGATCCACCCTTTTTTGTGTTGGCCACCCAAAATCCCATTGAACAAGAAGGAACCTACCCCCTTCCTGAAGCCCAACTCGACCGCTTTATGTTCCAAATCAATATCAATTATCCAACGGAAGAACACGAAATATCGATCGTTAAAAACACCACTTCCGCTTATGAAGGCCAACCCCAAAAAGTCATTTCCCAAGAAGATATTTTGAAAATACAAACGCTTATTCGGCGTGTTCCTATCGCTGACAATGTGGTTCAATTCGCTGTACGCCTGGTGAAGTTAACCCGGCCAGCACCGGTAAGCGAATCCTCACAAAACGAATTAGTAGACCAATATGTATCATGGGGTGCAGGCCCTCGGGCATCCCAGTACCTTGTACTCGCCGGGAAAGTGAAGGCAATTTTGGATGGCCGCTATAGTGTTTCCGAAGAAGATATTCGGATGGTGGCTGAACCTGTCTTACGCCATCGAATCCTCACCAATTACCGGGCTGAGGCAGATCGAATTGACGTCCACAAGATCATTCAATCCGTTGTGCAACAAGTATCATCATAAATAATAGGACAGAAACGTCTATGCATTATACATATGTACGTATAATCTCATTAAATTTCAAATGAGTGCTACATATTAAATCATATTAATTGAATTAAGAGGGCTTGGAAGATTATTCTTCATTTCTACCCATATTCACTATCTATTTTATACTTTTTTTCATCCTCCCTTATAATATGCTGAAATAAAATCTAAAAAAATGGATGTGATTTATATCATATAAAGCAAGTTTTATGAGTATGTTACGATTTTTACCCTTAAATATCTTGAATTTAGACCCAGAATAATCGCTACTTATTATTGTAATTCTATTAGAGTTATCGTATAATTAGAAAAAACGTGAGTTAAAAATGGAAGATTGTTTCGAATTTTAAAAAGAAAGGTTAAATTTTATATTAATTATTTGTGAATGTTGAGCGGATTCATGATAGTGTTCAAGTGTTTTAGTTTTTTTATTTTCAGACGCTAAAAAAAACATCACTTCAGCTATTAAATATAACACCTAAGGGTTGAAATTTATAAATGAATGAGTTAATCTGTCTTAAAATGGCTTGAATGAAAATTAAATGATACGTTTTACTGATCTATTCATCCACGGAATTAGAATAAATCACTCCAAATGGTCTACATTATGGGTAAGGCAGTTTAGCTATTCAGCTATCTGTGTGTTCAGTCTTTTTATCTTGTCCATATGTATTCCTACCAACCAAGCAAACACGCAACCATTACTCAAAGAAGAATTTAAAGAGTATAGAGCAAAAGCTTTCTTTTTGCGTAAATTATTCTATTTCATCGAATGGCCTGAAGAAAACAAAGATAAAAATGATGAGACTTTTATCATTGCCGTTTTAGGAGAAAACCCATTTTCACTGGAAGATGAAAATAAGAAAAACATAAGAGTTAAAGGCCGACAGATCATTTTCAAACACTTTGATGAATTAAAGGATTTAACCCCTTGCCATATATTATTCATTGATAATTCGGAGGAAATGAATTGGGATAAAATTTACGAGTACACAAAAGATTGGAAAACATTAACAGTTGCGGATTTCGATGAATTTGCCAAAAAGAAGGGAATGATCCATCTCCTGGCGCAGGAAAAGAAAATTCACTTCAAAATAAACCTCTCAGCAGTGAAACGTGCTAAACTAAAAGTGAGTGCTCAGTTTATTAAACTAGCCGAGACGGTTTATACGGATCAAACACAGGAGAATTAGGGTTGAATTCCTTCTTTCGGGATACGCCGATCAAGCGTAAACTGAATTTCATTATAATGCTGACCAGCATTATCGTATTGTTGCTGGCATCCTCAACGTTTTTAATTAGCGAGTTAGTAGCCTTTAATAGTTCCCATCGGGATAATATGGGCACACTGGCTAATGTGATCGGACAAAACACCACAGCCGCCATTACCCTTGGCTTTCCCAAAGATGCAAAAACCACTTTAAATACTCTTCGTACTGTTTCAAGCGTTGAATTTGCGTGTATCTATAAACTCCACGCCATGGATCTCGAAGAAGAAGATATTAGCCTTTTTGCATCCTATTCAAAGACACCTCCTTTACCTGATGAAAATAAGATTCCTTTACCCACCCTGCCATCTGAATTTCATGCCAGTTTAGAAAATTTAAAAGAAGGATCGATTATTTCGGATGGATTTCTTAATCTTTGGAAACCAATCAAGTTGGAAGACAAAATTATTGGAATGATCTTCATTCGATCAGGACTGGATGATCTCTATTCCAGAGTGTGGTGGTTTATAGGAATTGTTTTGACTGTAATTTTAATCTCTTCAAGTGTTGCATTCCTGCTCTCCTCCAAACTTCAAAAGGTTATATCCGAACCTATTTTGAATCTGGCCCATATCATGAAATTAGTCTCGGACGAAAAGAATTATCTATTAAAAGCAAAAAAACAAAGCCAGGATGAGATCGGTACGTTGATAGATGGATTTAACACCATGCTGGAACGCATTCAACAACGCAACGCTGATCTGCAACGGCACCGCGAACAGCTGGAACAGGAAGTGTCTGAACGCACGGCAGAATTATCAAAAACCAACGAAGAATTGACTAACACCATTGAAGAATTAAAACAAGCGAAAGAAACCGCAGAAGAAGCCAATAAAGCAAAATCACAATTTTTAGCCAACATGAGCCATGAAATTCGCACGCCATTAACTGGTTTACTTGGTTCCATGAACCTGCTTCTTAATTCTGATTTGAATGAAAAACAACAACGTCTGATGGAAACCTTATACCAGTCCGGCAAAACCTTGATGGAAATAATAACAGATATTTTGGATTTTTCCCGGATCGAAGCGGGCCGCATCGAACTGGAAAATACCATCTTCAATATCCACCAAATTATAGAAGATACAGTGGATTTATTTGCCCAACGTGCCCATGAAAAGAACATTGAATTAGCTTGCATGATACCAATTCATGTTCCCATCGGAGTTCGAGGCGATCCAGGGCGTTTTCGCCAAATTCTCACTAATTTAATCGGCAATGCCATCAAATTCACAGAATATGGTGATGTTATTGTTCGAGTTTCAATCATTCGAAAAACCGAACTGAACGTGCTCTTGAAAATTGAGGTCATTGACACGGGAGTGGGGATTGAATCCGATAATCTTCGCAATATATTTGACTCCTTTTCTCAAGCGGATGGTTCAACCACAAGACGTTACGGTGGAACCGGCCTGGGTCTTTCTATCGCCAAGCAATTAACGCATCTGATGGGAGGCGAAATCGGGGTTGAAAGTGAATTAGGAGTCGGGTCAACATTTTGGTTTACCGCCAGTTTTGAAGTTTATGCTCCCATGCTAAAACCACAGAGCCATATGGGAGAAGCCATAAAACATCTGCACGCACTAATACACAGCGATAACAAACTGACACATCAGCAACTTGCCTTTTTCTTTGAGGAATGGGAAATCGTCCATCTATGTGTAAGTACAGAACGCGAAACACTGCAATCCCTCAAAACCGCTGCCGAGGAAAACAACCCTTATCGTATGTTGATAATTGATCGCAGGTATTCTCACAATGAAACCTGGCGCTTTTTAAATGATCTTCAAAAGGAGAACCTGCTTACGGACTTATTTATTGTGTTGTTGACCCCCGTTATTCAAAATGATGAACAAAATACTTCCGTTTTCCATGGACAAATACAACAGCTAGAAAAACCCGTCCGCCGCTCCGAAATATATGACTTTCTTTTAAGGGCTTCGGGAAAAGTTGATTCATTTCTAATGTCAAATCAACAACGAAGTAAATTCTCTTCATATAAATCCCTCTCACCTCAAAAAGCACGTATTCTCTTGGTTGAGGATAATTCAATCAATCAAGTCGTGACGATGACCATGCTCGAAACATTGGGCTTTAAAGCTGATCTGGCGCCCAGTGGACGTCAAGCGGTCGATTTGTTTAAACAAAAATCGTTTGATCTTATATTAATGGATTGCCAGATGCCAGAAATGGATGGTTATGAAGCCACCCGATTAATCCGGGAATACGAAAAAAAGGATGAACACCATCAGTCTCACATTCCAATCATCGCTGTAACAGCATATACCATTGAAGGTGATCGTGAAAAGTGCCTGGATGCCGGGATGGATGATTACCTTGGAAAACCATTTGAATTGGAACAATTAAAGGAGGTTTTAGAGAAATGGCTGCCAGAAGAAGCCAAAAAACCGATTGAGAAAACAGCAGCAAGTCAAGAGATAAAACAACCGGAATTAAAACATGAAAAAAATAACATCGTTCCTCCCCACCCCCCAAAAAAAGGGGCTGAAAACCAAAGTAAAACAACCATTGATGTGGAAACCTTAGTCAAACATCGGGCTTTGGATGCCAATGGAAAGTCTAACTTCTATAAAAGGATTATTAATTCATTTTTAATGGATACGTCTGATTTGTTAAAGGAATTGGAACAAGCGATCGAAGAAAATAATTCAGACCAAGTCCAGCGAATCGCACACAGCCTGAAAACAAATGGTGCTCATATTGGAGCATTTTTGATGTCCAATTTATGCCAGGAATTGGAAGTGAATGCCAAATCAAATATACTGGATAATTCCAAACATCTTTTTGATTCGATCCAATCTGAATTCACCAAAATAAAACCCGTTCTCGAAGCGGAATTAAAACCGTAAAGCTTACCAAACCCTTCTTTCCTCACTCAAACAACTTATCATGAAACTCAATGAGATTCACTTACGGCCTTTTGCTCAAACAACGTATTAAGATAACGGTTGCTCCTTTGAT
>CAZFER010000081.1:0-26789 GCA_964517495.1 uncultured bacterium
ATGAAGAATGGTTAGAAATTTATGAATGGCAAGGAGGTCCTCCACCATCCTTTATCCCTCTATTCATTAGATCATTTATTTGTTAATGTTTGAATCACATTAATAGAAGGAGGAAATGGAATATTGAATTCAGATCGTGTTAAAACAGATTCCAGGCGTTCTTTTATAAAGAAGATCAGTGGGTTTTCAATCGCGGCAGGGATGTCCTCGTTTGCGTTTGAAGAGAGCATGGCTCAAACCATGGAGAAGGTGAACCGCAGTTCCAGTCCCACCGATCTTGAAATTACGGATATGCGTATTGCGGTGGTGAAAGATGCCCCCATGCGGTGTCCCCTCATTCGGATTGACACCAACCAGGGGATTTCCGGTCTGGGGGAAGTGCGTGATGGGGCCACCGAAAAGTATGCGCTGTTTCTCAAGAGCCGTATTCTGGGTGAAAATCCATGCAATGTGGAAAGGATATTTAAGCGTATCAAACAGTTCGGTCATCATGGCCGCCAGGGCGGGGGAGTGTCCGGCGTGGAAATGGCCTTATGGGACCTGGCTGGCAAAGCCTATGGCGTACCCGTTTATCAAATGTTGGGTGGAAAGTACCGTGAAAAGATTCGAATGTATTGCGATACGGATACTTCGCGTGATGTCGATGTTTATGTCAAGCGGCTTAAAAAACGAATGGATGAAGGGTATACCTTCTTGAAAATGGACCTTGGTATAGGTTTATTGCGCCGTATCCCAGATACGATTACCTCACCGGGGGGTATGGATAATTACTATAATACCAAACATCCATTTACAGGAGTTGAAATTACCGAGAAGGGGATTCAAATTCTGGCAGAATATGTGGCCGCTGTCCGGGAAAAGGTGGGGTATGAGATTCCTCTGGCGGCGGATCATTTTGGCCATATTGGGGTGAATAGTTGTATACGCTTGGGGAAAGCGCTTGAACCGTATCAGATGGCTTTTCTTGAAGATATGATCCCGTGGGAATACACCGATTTATGGAAACAGATTACTGACGCCATCGATGTTCCGACTTTGACGGGTGAGGACATCTACCTCAAAGAGGAATTCATCAAACTGATTGATAATCATGCGGTGGATATGATCCATCCTGACCTGGCCACCGCTGGCGGTATATTGGAAACCAAGCGCATTGGTGATTATGCCGAAGAAAAAGGGGTGCCCATGATGATGCATTTTGCTGGTACACCCGTTTCATGCATGGCGAATGTGCATTGCGCGGCAGCGACTCAGAATTTCATGGCGCTGGAAAATCATTCCGTTGATGTGGATTGGTGGGATGATATGGTCACCGGTGTGGAAAAGCCCATTGTTCAGGATGGTTTTATCCCGGTGCCTGAAAAGCCCGGCTTGGGTGTTGAATTGGTTGACGAAGTGATTAAAGACCATTTATATAAACCCGGCTATTTTGAACCAACTCCTGAATGGGATAAAATGCGTTCGCATGACCGTTTGTGGAGCTAATTTAAAGGAGGAGAATTTAAGATGAAAAAATGCATTATTCTCAGCACAGCATTCATTTTCTTTGTCTCGAATTTTGCATATGCTCAATATGGAACGTTGTCGAAAGAAATGAGGATTCTCTATACCAAAAAGAATCCTTATGAACGTTTTGAAGATGGGCGTCCCAAAGTGCCCGATTCCATTCTCGAGCGCATGAAGGATGTTTCGATCGAAGAGGCATGGAGTGTGTTGCAAAAACACGGTTACCACCATCAATTTGAAGGTAACTGGATGAATATTCATCCCGACCGGGTTATTGTGGGGCGTGCTGTGACAGCGGGATTCATGCCCGAACGCCCTGATGTCGAAGAAGTGACCAATGAACTGGGCAAAAAGGATAAACGCATTGGTCCTCAAAATTCATGGATCATCGATACCCTGGTTGAAAATGACATGATTGTCATTGATTTGTTTGGCAAAGTGAAAGAGGGGACATATGCTGGAGATAATTTAGCCACGGCGATTTATACGAAAAGCCGAACGGGCATGATTATCGATGGCGGCGTACGTGACCTTGATGGAATATATGAGATTCCAGAATTTAACGCTTTTATTCGGGGGGCTGATCCCACCGCCCTGGCGGATGTCACGTTAATGGGAATCAACATCCCCATTCGTATCGGCCATGTCCTGGTGATGCCAGGCGATGTGGTTTTAGGACGCCGTGAAGGTGTGATTTTTATTCCACCTCATTTGGCAGCAGAGGTTTGTGATACGTCTGAAAATATCCGCATGCGTGATACATTTGGCCATCAACGCTTAAGGGAAGGGAAATACACTCCCGGCCAGATTGACCGTAAATGGACTCCTGAGATAGAAGCCGATTATCAGGAATGGTTAAAAGAACGGGAAAAAAGCAAGACGGAAAATTGATGCGTTTATAACAAGAGTAACTTAGACTCAAATCTTCCTTTATTACCTTGCTGATCTTAAACCAGAAATTATGGGCTTAAATTCCAGGGAGGGCGCCGCTCCTGCGGAGCCGGTTGCACGAAAACTGAAATAAAGAGGAACAACAAAACCATCCAATCCTGCACTGAAGGTTTTGTGTGTGAATGTAACTTGATCGGCCACTTCGGCTCGGCAGGAGCCTCGCCCTCCCCTGGTGGTAACAATTGGAAAGATGGTTTACAGACTGGTTTTGCTTTGCCTAAGCCACCGTGGGTAAAACAAGGAATCATATACTTTTGGGTAAAGGTCTGGTTTCCTTTTACATTTTTTTATAAAATATTTCGCAATTCCGACCATTCGATAAATAATTTTCCATGACAACTTGACGTTCTTAATGGAACGTGGAAAATAATTCGCTATAATTATGTCACTCCTGATATGAATGGTGACGCCTTGTAATTTTAAAAAATATGGTAATTTATTAAAAGGGATATTTCATGCAACAGAAATGTCATTGTTTATTAAACGAGTCTTTTAATCATTCTTCTTCTCTATTTAATAAGACATCTATTTTTGCCTATATTGTTATCATCTTTTCCCTTATGTGCTTATCGGTAGAAGCCGTGGAACCCATACATCTCGACTTTTCTGAAGACTCATCCGATAAAAACAGACTGCTTATCATGGCAGGAGGATTTGGATCATTTCCAATTGCAGATATACGATTTGGCGAAATTCCCACAAGTGAGGAGTTTCCAACCGCCACAGATGGACATGGTGCGATTATTGAAGCGGAGCCGGGTGAAGGGATTATGATGTTTAGCCCGCTTATCAGGGTTCCGAAAACCGTACTCATTCGCTGTAGTATTAGAATGGATGGCCCTCATGGATCAGTGACGCTTGCCTGCCTGGACCAAAGTTCGAATCAATTGCTTTCAACGTTTACACCCAATAACGGCGCTTTATTGGTCAATGAGTATTACCGAATGGTTGATATTCTCCCTGCCACTATGGAAAAACCTGTACAGGGGATTTTGCAGATCATTAATTCCAGCACGGATAAAAATTTGACTGCATATGTGGATAATATGGAACTGGTTCCTTTGGAACCCAATGTTTATTACCACGAGGGCTTTATAAGTGGTGACCAGTCTGATCCCAATCCATTGCAAATTACACCTGCCATATCTACACCTACATCTGTTCCTTCGCCAACAGAAATTATTACAACCCCAACTCCAACATTAACCATGACCCCCATGCAAACACCAATCCACACGGCGACTCCAACTTCAACACCGTCCAATACAGCAACACAAACGGCTACGCCCACTTCAACCCCATCACCTGCACAAACACAAACCGCAACGCCGACACCAACACCATCACTAACTCCAACATTTACAATGGTGCCAACTTCAACATCAACACCTATACCGTTATTTACAGCAACACCAACATCAACCAATTCCCCGACTCCTTTACCAACGCAAACACCAGCTCCTGATAAAACTTCTACACCGACTCCAACTCCAACACGAACACCCACACCAACTTTTTCTCCAACGCCTCATGGACTTCCTACAGAAAAAATAGTGACTATTCCAGACTTACCCAACGACGCAGAACCGTTGAAATTAAATTTGATCGAGCCTGGAACATTTACCATGGGAGCCCCTTTAACGGAAAATGGAGTTCAACTCAATGAAGTGCCGGCGCATGAAGTAACAATCACAAAACCATTTTATATGGGTGTTTATGAAGTCACCCAGGCTCAATGGGAAACTGTGATGGGAACCAATCATTCTGGTAATCAAGGTGATCCTGATCTACCTGTCGAGAATGTTTCGTGGACAGAGAGTGAACGCTTTCTTGACCGCTTGAATCGATTGCATCCGGATGATGAACTCACCTATCGATTACCTACGGAAGCGGAATGGGAGTATGCTTATCGGGCCGGGACTCAAACACGGTATTATTGGGGAGAGGATCCTAACCGTACAATGGCTCCGAATTATGCCTGGTTTTATACGGATCAATTTAGTCTAACTTCACAAATCGTCGGTCAAAAATTACCCAATGCATGGGGTTTGTATGATATGGCTGGCAATATTGCCGAATGGTGCCATGACTGGTTTGGTTCCTATTCACTAGAAAGTAAAGTGGATCCCCAAGGGCCATCGATTGGTGAAATAAAAGTATTGCGCAATACCTTTTGGGGAGGTGCTTATTTTGGGGCGCGGGCCGCATTCCGGGGTGGAGAGTATCCACTTGGTTCTGCCCAGACTATTTCTTTTCGTGTGGCTCAAGGATTCAAAACGCCGAGTCCCACACCCATACCAGCAGAAGAAGAGGTTGTGGTTGAACTTCCAGGCTTATCGGTAAATGCTAAACCGCTGGTTCTTGTTAAGATCAATCCCTCTACGTTTTTAATGGGAAGTCCAGAAGATGAGGAAGATCACCGCGAAGATGAATCCCCCCAACATGAGGTAACCATTACCAAACCTTATTACCTTGGCAAATATGAAGTAACCCAGGCGCAGTGGGAAGCGGTGATGGGGAGTAATCCTTCTGTTAATGAAGAAGAAGCGGAAATTTATGGTTCCACGGATAATTTACCAGTAAACAATGTATCCTGGATTCAATGCCAGGAATTTCTTACACGTTTGAATAATTTAATCTCACCGGAGGAAGGGGATTTTCGGCTTCCCACCGAAGCGGAATGGGAGCACGCCTATCGGGCTGGAACAACCACTCGCTATCATTGGGGGGAGGATCTCAGAAATGGCCCAATTATTGACTATGCTGTGTTTTTTAATACATCATTTCAAAGACCCAATCCCGTAGGGAGCAAAAAACCCAATCCCTGGGGATTGTATAATATGCCAGGCAACATGAAGGAATGGTGCCACGATTGGTATGGTCCCTATCCTTCACTTCCGGTTAGTGACTATAAAGGGCCGAGCATAGGCACGGAGCGAGTAATTCGGGGAACATCTTTTGGTGAAGGATTGGCGAGTGCACGGGCTGCTTCTCGTTCACAGTTTCGTCCAGATGAGGAAATAAGAACGATATCGTTTCGAATTGCTCAATCCTTGGAACATACATCCCCCACTCCTCAGCCCACAATACCACCTGGCGAAGATGACATTATTCACTTGGATAAATTACAAGAGGGAGCTCAACCTCTTACGGTACTGCGTATTGAGCCGGGAACATTTACGATGGGGAGCCCCGCCACTGAGACAGGCCACCAAGATATAGAATCTCCTCAACGGGAAATCACCATTACTCGTCCCTATTACATAGGGAAAACAGAAGTCACCCAAGCGCAGTGGAATGCGATAATGGACAAAAATCCTTCTCATTTTACGAGTAATCCTGATTATCCTGTGGATACGGTTTCGTGGTTTGACTGTTTGGAGTTTTTGGAACGATTAAATGCTATCGATCGGGATGACAGTTGGATTTATCGTTTGCCTACAGAAGCGGAGTGGGAATATGCCTATCGGGCAGAAACCACCACACGGTTTTATTGGGGAGATGATCCATCTAACATTCATGGGACGGAGTATGCATGGTACTTTAACTCTTCGTCACAACGTTCCCATCGAGCGGGTACAAAGCGTCCCAATGCATGGGGGCTCTATAACATGGCAGGAAATATGAAGGAATGGTGCCTGGATTGGTTCGCTCCGTATTCAGATAATGACACGGAAAATCCCGTTGGACCGCCGACTGGTGATTCGCGTGTAGTGCGCGGCACCTTTTGGGGTGGTGCTTTGGCAGGAGGCCGTGCAGCAAACCGTGAAGGCTTTAATCCGGACTTTTCGGCCAATTCCATTTCGTTTCGGGTGGTTAGGATCAAAGTACAACCCGCGCCAGAGCCTACACCTCCAACGGCACCCGAACCAGCAAAACATGTTCATTTTGGGGGCAACATCAGTGCACCCAATGAAGATGCCCTGGATGATATGGTGGAAGATAATTTGACATTGATTCGTTATTTTGCCCAGGGGCCGGTATCGGATAACATCAAGATGATCAATTTGGCAGCCCAGCGAGATATGAAAATAATCATAGTATTCCCCTGTGGCAATTTTGATTATGGGATTGATCCAAGTGTTGAACCCTGCAAACTGCATTCTAATTCGGAAACATGTTGCAGTATTTGCTGGTGGAACTTTGATCTGCTATCCCTCAAGCCAGAAGATGATACATACAAACGCCGATATACTGCGGATCCTGATGGATATGCGGATTGGGTGGATTACCGCCTGAGTGTGATAGAACGAACTCTTCCGCAAGCCATTGGAGAAACCGTCATAGCCGTTCAATTTGGGAATGAAGAGGAAGGCAAATGGCGTGATCCTGAAACGAACATTCCCTATAGTGGAGAAGATGGTTTTTATGCGGGACGAATATATGCTGAATATTTTTACGAAGCCAGCCAGCGGATTTACCAAAAGTGGCCGGAACTTGATACCGTTTTGGGTAGTATTGAAAGTGATAAAACACTTGATTTTGATAGCGGAGGGCCAATTCCAGGCGTAGGAATCAACGCAAACGGTTTTTTGCATGGTTTTGTTTTCCGCATGCTTAATCTCACGGATGTGCAAACAAACTATTTCCCAGATGTGATATCGTTTAATGGCTATTCAGGTATTTATCCTCCTGAACACCGCACTGATTTTCAACATGAGGAATGGATTACACGGCTTCAAAACCTGGATAGACTTTTCGCGCCCTATCGTTACCAACCAAATTATGCTGTCGCAGAATTTGGTTGGAGTCCTATTGAACAAACCATCCATGGAACGATTGGAGCCAATGAACGTACACAGGCTATTTATATGATGCGGCAGGTTTTGATGCAAGCCACCATGATGTCTACCATCAATAATCAAACGTTCAAATACAGTACATACTTCGAACATTCTTATCGTGGAGGGAAACTGCAATCCGATACAGGCTGGTTTAAAACTCCCCAATTGCCACGCG
Source organism: uncultured bacterium (assembly GCA_964517495.1). GTDB lineage: Bacteria > Hinthialibacterota > Hinthialibacteria > Hinthialibacterales > Hinthialibacteraceae > CAZFER01. Next base: position 7,417 of record CAZFER010000081.1, read on the forward strand.
CAATCCGAAAAGTTGGTCACCGTCTGTTTACTGTAGATGGACTTGGTTTGAATCAGGCCAAAGATGTGCACTATCCAGCTGCGAGTGAAGAAATGGATAATTATAACATCATGCGCTGCGGTTGGACCAACGAAAGAAATGAGAAATGGTACGCTATTTGGAAATATGAGAATAATGTGATGGAATTCAAGGATTTTGCACCAACGACTGAGACTTTTGCGCTGGATGTTGATTCTGATGTCCAAGTCAAAGCCTATCGGTTTAAGTTTAATCAACCTTATGGATATGATAACACCGAATGGGAGACCATGAGTACGACAGATCGAACGGTGGAGGTTGATTCTGAAAATCCTGATCGCGTTCTGATACATGTGCCCAATGTTACAGATAATCCTGTTTTTTTGAAATTAGTGGAATAAACTATTTAAACCTTAACGGATTAAGTAAACATATTTACAACCAAATTGGTAAGAAATAAGACATTTGAAGTTCCATGCCTAACACAAAATTGCTGAGCTTGATTCAAAAGTTGTGGAGTCGACGGTCAACCCCCTCCTAACCTCCCCCATTTCATTGGGAGAGGAATAGTGCGGGCCAATTATAGTTTACACTCCCATTCTGCATCATATGCTGACACGTTACAGATGAACTTATGAATTTTTATAAAGATGGCAAATTCCACTTTTTTCTATGTATACTCATCCTGCTCACAATAGTGAACACGTATCCTTTGTTTACTCAACCCGGTTTAAAGATTCATGCTGATCACATGGATCCCATGTTTGTTATTTGGATTTTGGGATGGAATTTCCATTGTTTTGACGCAGGAATGGATCAGTATCTTCATGCGCCTATTTTTTATCCTGAAACATATACTTTTTTGCATTCAGAAACGCTCATAACTTTGGCGGTTTTGTTATATCCTTTTTATTGGATATCGCATAATTTAGTGTTAACATATAATATCTCTTTGGGATTGGCATTTCTATTAAACGGCATTGCAGCTTATTTATTCGCCCATAAGATTACATCCAACCGGCTGGCAGCAGCGTATAGCGGGATTGTATTTTCTAATTCGACATTCTTTTATATGGTGTTGCGCCGTCCTCACTTGATGTATGGCTTCTTTTCTCTCTTTGGCTTGTATGTTTTGTCTGAATATATGGAGAAGGGAGGAATCTGGCGGCTCATTTTGTATATCCTTTTATCCCTTGCCCAGTTAACAACGAATGTATATTGGACAGTCGGTCATATTATTGCCTCTGGTTTGATTGTCCTTTGTATGGTTCACAGGTATTTTCAATGGAAGAAATTGATTTATTTAATCGTGGCTGTTCTTTTACTTGGAGTTCAATATTTTTTGTATTATAACCTCTATCAATCCTCCATCGTCCACGATGAACATGTATTCTCATCCGTCTCTAGTGATTTAGTACACAGAACCACAACCCTAGCGAACTATATATGGCCTTCTCAAGCCAATGTTGCGTATAGAAATTTTATTCCAACCGTGTATATTCCTTTTCCAGATTTTGGAATGTTTTTTGGATTTGGCGCTTTAGTGTTTTTGGGGATTGGGTTATATAGAACAGTATTTGCTGAATTTCAACATGTTTTAAGGTGGGAAGGGCATGCTTTGATGGGGATTATTTTATTATTCAGTGGAATAATTGTCTTGTTTGGATTGCCTTCTTCCGCAAACCCGATTCAGAAATTTCTTCCACACGATCTGAGAGACCAACATAGTTTGCAAAGCATTTGGCTCATTTTCTTGTTAGGGGCATTTTTATTGAATACAAGATTGAGAAACTTTGCCACTGCATTTTACCACTCATCAAATCCTTTACTTGTGTTTTTCGTTTTCCTGATGATAACGATTCTATTTCTCACCAGCTATTATCCTGTTCAATGGCTTTTTTACTATATCCCCCAGCTTCTTTTCTTCCGTATGCCTGGGCGATTGGGAATGTTTCTCTTGTTTTCTTTTTCTGTTATTGCTGGAATGGGAATACACCTGTTGCTCAAGCGATTTTTTTCTTCCTGGATTCAGTATGGTATTGTATTTGTATTCGTTTGTGTGACAGGTTTTGAAAATCATATCAATAATGAGTATATTGAACTATATCCTCCAGGATACAATGATCCAGCCTACCAATGGCTTAGAAAGCAGGATCAAATTGAAGCGATTGTTGTATTGCCTATGCATTCTTCGAAGATAACCATTCATCATCAATATGATGCTTTAATGCATCATAAAAAATTAATCAATGGATATAGTGGTTACTTTCCCTGGGAATACAATCAATTTGTGAAAAAAATGGAATGGTTTCCATCAACAGAAACTATCAATGAACTGAAAAAGCGTGACTGTGACCTTGTGATGGTTCGTCGTGAATTTATGGATGATGAAGAAGTTTTTCAGTATTATAAAGGGATTGCACAATTGATACCTTGGTTTGAAATCAAATACAAAGATGAAAATACAGTTGCTTTTAGCATTTTAGAGCCTCAGGAGACAGCTAACTTAATTATCCATATTAATAATGAAGATCAAACAGCTCTTGATTCCATGCCGTTGTATTTAAAAGCATTCGATGAAACCATTCCGTTTCGAAAACTAAATACCAGTGTGTATTCTTTATCATATCTACCACTTGGAAACTATATCCTTTGTTGGGACGATAAGGGCAAAACTCCTATACGAGAAGTAAATCTTACCGAAAACAAGGAAATAACGATATATTTGAATAACGAAATGGAAAGATAATATAAATGATGTCTGAGGTTAAAGGGGATAAAAAATGGATGATTACCTTCCTGGGTAATCTTGGAGGGGGTATTTTTTGTGCTTTTATTGTAGCAAATCTAATCATTGCGGTGGGTATCAAAACCAAAAAATTATTAGCCATCGGCATCAATAGCGATTCGCTTTATTTATTGATGGTCTATAAAAGCATATTCAAAAGTAACTATGGAATTTCTGAATTTGTCCTCTCTCCCTCTCCTTGTTTTTTCCCTGATATGCTCATGTATTTCCCACTCCTGGAATTATCGCCAAATTACAGCATCGCCTTATTCTTTTATGGATTAGCCTATGTTTTCACATTAATTATCTTGTTAACATGGATAGGCTATTATTTCAATTCCAAAATAGGGAAAAATTTTCTTTTATCTGCAAGTACAATCTTAATATTTGTACTTGCCATTCATCATCCACATTCAACAAAGATTGATGAGTTTATCTTTATACCAGGCCGCCACGCAGGAACGATTTTATCCGGTTTATTATGGGTCGGAACCATTTTGCATTCCTGGAAACATCAGTGGAAATGTCCTTACCTGTTCTTTCTATTCGCTATTTCATTTATATGTACATTATCCGATATTAGTATCATCATTCAATTTCTTATCCCGGTATGTGGTGCTCTCTTTATCGCATGGTATTTTAAATGGATGAAGCTTCGCATTGGCATTATTATATCAATGATTACCATGATCAGTGTCATCCTTGTCAAATTTTTTATCGATATTTTAAACGAGTTTGATCTATTTTTTATACCATCTTTATCCAGTAAAATCAAATTATTTCATGATGGGTTGCTGACTACCGTATATTATTTTTTTCAAAACATGTATAACTATATTGTATTTATAAATCCATGGTTTTTGCTCATATGGATTTTTTGGATTGTGATTACCATTGTACAATTATGGCTGTTCTACTCCCCAAAATCAAAATATAATCGATTGAGGATGATTCACGATCCGCTTAGAAGATACTATATCTTTCTTGGATTGTTTATTTGGTTAAGTATACTTATCTCTATTATAGTACCTATCATAACCGGTTTTTGGACAGGCCTTTCTGAAATTCGCTATATAATCCCGGTTTTCATATTGCCATTTGCGGGATTTGCCTGGACTGCAATGGAATGGGAAGAATTTATCCCAAGAAAGGTAAAAATATGGGCAGGTATCATCCTTATTTTAACATCTTCTTTGGTTATATTGCCGGGCTTTATTAAATCCGATACCGATGACTGGAAATGGCCATACCCTGAGCGCGTAAAATGGGTGGATTCGATCATTGGAAAACATAATTTACACAATGGTATCTCCGATTACTGGAATGCAAATTATCTCACACAACTTAGCCGTAAAGACAGAAGAATAAATCAGGTTTTGGGAAATTTATGGCCTTATTTTTGGATAAACAACATTCATTGGTATGTTGATTATCATTCAAAAGGTCCATCCCCATTTTTACTTTATGACTTTATTGTTACAGATCGGTTAAATAAAGAAATTATCCATGAACGTTTTGGTGATCCGGCACATATAGAATCCTATATGAATTCAGAAATTTATATTTATAACCGTCCTGAAGATGTGGCTTTCCGCAATTATTTGCATGCCTATTTTATGGACTATGAATATACTCGAGAAGAAAATCGATCATACAACTTTATAAACCTTAACATTCACAAACCCTCAGGAGTGCACAAAAATGTTCCAGGTGTAATACATCAGCCGCCAGGGGAAAAGATACATATTAAATATGACCCTCCCGCCATCGGAAATATGATGGAAATATCCCTGGCGGGAACGAGTCCAATCACAATCAGATTTCTCAATCATAAAAATAAAGCGTACGAATCAGAAATAAATGTATCACCAACGAAAGTGGATTTATTGTCAACACATTACTTTCGCTTCCCAGAAGCCCTGGCGCACTACCCCATCTATGCTATTGAAGTTTCCAGCCATAATGAAGGAGCGGGATACTCACTGGGGCATTTATTAATCTATAACGATACGATACGATAAGAAACTAAATAATCATGTCGCTCGAATCTTTAATCATCCACCACCAGAGCGCACTACGATATCGCCTACACTTTTCAGGCCATTCGAAGCATCGTAGGGAACCGCCCTGACTGGATCACTTGCACCAGCACCTAAACCAAATTCTTTATCAGGTCCACTACCGATCAATGCAAATTCATCCAATCCCAATGGTCGAAGCCCTAAATTTTCCGCATTTCCAGGTTTAAGGGCATTGAAATTATGGTTGTACACATTCCCGGTTTTTCCAATGTAAGATGATTCGTAATCACCATATCGATAGCTTGTTTGTGTACCACCAAGACCTTCGTAAAAGGGATCAAGGGGCAAAGCTGACATATAAGGAATGGGACTGGTTAAAACCGCCAAAACCGCAAATGTGTTCCGTGATTCACAATCAGAATTCATGCCAACTTCATTAAAATTTTCTCTCAAGCGTTCGCATCCCAACTCGGTGTCATCATCCCAGTTATCGACAGGATAAAAACCTTTATCAACATGCAGCGACATAATCGCGGTGGATAGGCTTTTCATATCCGATTGATTGCGAGCGATTTTTGCCCTTATTTGAGCATTCAAAAAATTAGGTACCGCGATTGCTGCTAAAATTCCGATAATGGCAACCACGATTAGTAATTCAATTAAAGTAAAACCCCGCATTGACATTGCATTACATCTCCTTTTAAAAAAAATTAAAATTCACTGCAACTGAACTTGAATAAGCATATTTATATTTTTCAAAAAGTTAACGCAAAAGTCAAGTAAAATCTTGTAAAGAATTTTTGATTTTCAATTGTGGGTTATCCGCTTTTAAAGCAGCAAAACACATGATTAGAGGCAAAAACAGACAAAAATAGATGCCCAGGTTATAGCTTTTCGTTAAACTATGTGATAAACCAAAGATCATGGGACCCAACGCACTGGCAAAAACCGTTGTTGATAAATTGAAACCACTAACCGCTCCTAAATGCTCGCGTCCAAAAAATTTAGGCCACACCACTGTCAACAAGGGACCAAAAATACCACCACTGGCACCGAAACCAAAAATCAACAAACTTCGGCCAACCATATGCGCAGCAAAAGGAATACTCCCAATTCCCAATGCCATGAACATCAACATCACGATCAGTGTGTATTTCAATTCGATATGATCACAAATCCAGCCAAAAATGAAATTCGTGCCGATGCTCACGAATGACATGGGGAGAAAGATAGCCAACGCTTCTGTACGGTTTAATCCAATATATTCACCGATTGACACAATATGAAAGGTTAACGCTGTAATGATCAGTGATTGAGCCGCAAGCCCCAGATTGAAAACCCAAAACGTGTAGTTCTTTTGAGCTTCACGCAAAGTGAACTCTTTGTAGATATGAAATTTAGAATGTGCCAGTTGGGTATCGTCAGGAGGTTGATCATCTCCATCCATTAACAGGCCACATTCTTCTGGATTGTCACGAAAGAACAACCAACACAAAAAAATCATCACAAAACTGATGCAGCCCATTACTTGCCACGCCCCACGCCATTCAAACCAGTTAACAAATTGATTCAAAATCAAAGGGGCGATAGAAAAAGTGAAAGTTACCACAAACCCATTTATACCCGAGGCAAAACCACGCCGCCGATTAAACCATTTTCCCAGCATAGAGCGTGAGGTCATGCATAACAACCCTTGTCCAAAAAAACGGAGGAAAAGAAATCCAAGAAAAATCACGGTGAAATTTATAATCCTGGGAAGCCAGGAAATATCTGCAAAAATCAGAAAATCAGCGACTCGGTCACATAGGCTTAAATCAAACAATGTGATACTTAAACCAATGAGCGATATTACAATCAAAACTCGGGCGCCTTTGCGGTCAAACCAAAAACCACCCCAGGGCAATAGAAGGCTGCTGCCAATAGTCCCAAGCATATAGGCCAGGCTTAATTCCACTCTGGACAAATCCAACGCTTCGATTAGATAGTCGGTAAACACACTGACGCCCATCGTCTGCCCGGGCACACTCATTACAATCCCGGCGGTGCTAATCACCAAAATTACCCAGCCATAAAAAACCGGAAAGCGCCGGGGAGAGAAGGGGTAATCAGGATGGAAAAGTTTTGAGGTAAACGATTTTGTTTGGTTAATCCTCACATTAATACCCATTCCAATCCTTCAGTTTCGAAACCTGAGGCTGGACATGGGCGCCTAAGGTTGAGGGGGAGCTGTAACAATTTTGATTCTTGTCACCTACCGCTGGAACCGAAATGGGAAGATCACCTATAACATTGCTTAAATCAACTCCTTTGCCAATCGCAGGGCTGTTTTTTTCGATTCGAAAATCATGGTTTTCCATATCCTTGAATTGGGGATCCTTTTGCACCACGCTGTTTTGCTCACCAACGGGCAGAGAAGGGCCACGAAAATTCGAGTTTGTTTGATGGAACCATAGATTATTGGCAAAGCGGAACGTATCAGGCCGGGTATTTGGCCCGACATTCACAAATGTATTAACCTGATTATCAATCACTATAATGTTGTTCGCAACCACATTATTACGGCAAGCAATAAAACGTTCGCCAACGGTTTCTTGAAGAATTCTCGCCACCCATTTTCCTGGGAGATATATTGTATTGTGAGCAAATAAACCATTTTCACATCCCACAAAAGCGACCGGTGTTTGAGCACCGATAAACTCGTTGGCCCAAACGGTTATATGGGCTGCCTCGTAAGGGGCTTCGAGTGGCCTGAAATAGGGCATACCGGTCGAGCCACCCATATTAATTGCCCGCAATCCAGCATTTTTGAACACGTTGCCATAGATTAGAATATTTGCGCTCCCACCTTTGGCTTGGATTCCAGAGCTATGGGCATCAATTATCTGGTTATTAAAAAATACTCCCTCATGGCAACCCACCATATCGATTGCCGATCCACCTCCACCGGGATCGATCACCGTACAGTTTTCCACTCGAAACTGATCCAACCCGGAAAGTTTGATACCATCCTGATTTCCATCCCTTCCCACGTTTTTAACGGTTAGATCGCGAAGTATGACATGATGGGCTGGAGAATCATAACTGCCACCATCATCAATATTTATCCCATTATTGGCTGCATGTTGAATGGTAAAATTTTCCAGGATGACATAGTTGGGATCGGAGAGTTGAAGCGCGGTTCCACCTCCGTCTATAATCGCGGGTCCCTCATCAGGCATACCGGCAATTTTTATCGGTAATGTGGGTAATCCCTTGAGGTTGGAGATATGGCTATTTCCAGGATAGGTGCCTTCCCGCATATATATTATTGTACCCGGTTCAACTTCCTCAACCGTTCGCAATAGGGTACGGAACGGCCGTTCAATTGTTCCATCCCCCTCGGTATCACTACCTGATGGTGATAAATACAGTATTTGGCGATATTGTGCTTTCTGATCAAAAGGTTCTGGCAAAGGGCAATTTTGTGCGTGTAACATTCCTGCACATATTGTCAGTAAAACAAACCCTATTATAAGAAATACTCTAATTATTTGTTTCATTTTAATGCATCCTCGCTTTCATTCTTTGACAATTTGGCTCTAAATGTAAATTTTTTTAAAGAATTTTAAAATATAGTGGTATTCTAATTCGATCAAATATAATATAATATAATATCTCAATCTCTTCTAAAATATTATGGATGGTAAATGAGCATAGAAAGTGCAAAAGGAAATGGAGTATTCAATGAAAGGTTGTGCCCACTTTAAATCAACATGGATTTATTTAAAATTCCTTATATTACTCGGTCTATTTAATGGGTACTCTTTATTAGGGTACACGCAAACTCCTATTCTGGAGCTCCCGCGTATCTCAGCCCAACCAGGTGAAATCTTTGATGTGGAAATTGCAATCAACCAGGCTGCTTCTATTCGTTCATTCCGACTTTCCATTAATTTACCCAATCTAAATGATGATTATCCTTTGGAATTCATGAAAGGGAGCGTGGATAATTCCGGTACGCTAAGTGAAGGATGGGTTTTGTCTGTTAACGATGCATCAGAGTCCCCTCAATTTGGTTCGGTAATTATATCGTCAGTGGCAGGTGTCAAACCCAGCCTGCAAGGTTCTGGTGTTTTGCTGAAATTTCAACTGAAAGTAAAGCTAAATGCAATTCGGCAGGTTGTTCCTTTAGAACTGGAAATGGAAGCGCCCCATAAAACACGCTTGAATGATGGTGAGATTTCTTTAATCGTGAATTCCGGTTTTGTCGCATTGGCAGGAGCAGAATTTCCTCCTGTAAGTACTCCCACACCACGTCCAGCTCCAACTCCTACACCCACTCCGAGCGTCTCATCTATAAAAAAAATTGATATTCACACATTAAATGCCAATCCAGTTGATGGTTTTGAATTAACGGATCAGGTAGAATATGCCCAATCTTCAGCCTTTTTGGATGGTATCGGCATGACTATACAGCTTCACCCGGGGGAAGGGATTTTTGTAATGCCGGACAATCCCACTGAACTTGAGGATGATTTATATGAATGGACAGCCACAGTTTTATCCACATCCCCATCAGTGCAAATGGCACTTGTGGTTTTAGCCTACCCCATTGATGGAAGCCTGGGATATGTGAATCCAGTACGTGATGAGATTAAGGTAAACCAATGGCAAACGCTACGACTTATCTATCAATCTCCTGGCCAGCAGGTTATTCCCGCTCTTCAGTTTGTGGTTCCAGACAATGTAACTAACTATGAAACAAAGATTTATGTTGATGATATTAAGGTTGAACCTTATGTAATTAGTCCATATCTGAGCAGTACAACAATTGCCGAATTAACCTTTGATGAGGTGAATGAAAAACTTGAAGGATTCAACCCATCATCTTTGACTATTCAATCAAATAGTCAAACATTACTGACTGATGGCTATCAGAAAAATGGCGCTCTTCTAAACCTATCCACAGGCCAAATAGCCTCCAATATTCTCTTAAAGACACCCAACAGTACGATGTCATCCATGCTTTTAGGAACAACAATGGTTAAACGTCAGGAAGGGGATAACGCCATGTTTGCCTTTGTTATCGCCGATGATGATCAAACAGCGGCGTGTTACATCAAAGCCCATCATCTGTCGATTGATCGATTTAAACAGATATATATAGGAGGGGAATTCAATACGATCAATCCATTCTTCTCACCATTCAGTGTGGTTCAGTTGGGCGGGCTTGGAACTTCAGGGAAAATAATCCTCGATAATGTTCGGATTTATTCGCAATAATCTCGAAGATTTTCCTGGTAGAGAATTCAATCTTCATCAAATACAAGTAATTTATCAGGCGGGAAAAAGTTACTTCCTGGTTCCAGATTAAATGCAATTACGATTTTTCATGATGAGATTCTGATATCTCATATACACCAACATCTCTTAATTCCAACGGCTCAACATTTTCTCCATACCATTCAGCCCATTTTTTGAATGCCGATTTTTTTGACCAGACAGGAAGAACAGTTTCACCATTATTTGAATGCAGAAACAAAACTTTCACACGTTCCACCTCTCCAAACAATTTTCTCAATACCAGTTGCATTTTTCTAATTGTGCTGGAACGTATAATTTCTTTGGTAATTTATTCAAATTCATATGCTTTAAGCTCTTGCAAACACGGTAATCACAGAATTGGAAATCTCACATACACATATCAAAGTTTATCAACTGTTTTATTCAATATCATATTCATGGCTTTATAGAAATAATTCCAACTTTTTTTCTGCTCTTCCAGCGTTTTTTTTCCTTTTGAGGTCAGGGAATAAAGGCGTACTTTGGGTCCTTTTTCTCGTTCTTGCCACTCAGATTGAATTAAGCCATCTTTCTCTAATTTATGCAGGGTAGGGTAAACTGTCCCTTCGTTAAATGAGAAAACCCCCAAACTTTTTTCCATGATCAGATTGTTCAAGCTATAAGCATGGCATGGACCGCCTTCAAGGACGGCCAAGACTATGGTTGTTAAATGGCCTTTGAGAATTTCCCTATCAAATTTCATACATATACCTTATAATAAAAGGGTATATATTATAAGGGGTGTATTACCTGAATTAGAACATAGCACAATCAACTGATATTTAAAGATTTATGTATGATCAGTTTATATGTTTGGAGAAAAGTGAATGAGATTTGGTGTTCATGTATCAATCGCTGGTGGGTTGGAAAAAGGGCTCTTACGGGCTGTTAAAATTGGATGTGATACCGCCCAAATTTTCCTGGTGAATCCTCGAGCCTGGGAAGCCAAACCGCTGCAGGATGAAGATGTTGAGCGCTTCAAAAAGGTCCGAAACAACCAAGCTAAACACATTGCTCCACTTGTTGCTCATATGCCCTATTTGCCCAATTTAGCCGCCCAGGGTGACGAAAATTTCGAAAAGAGTATTCGGTCTTTGCGGGATAATTTAGAACGCTGTGATACGCTTGGAATCGATTTTTTGGTCATGCATATGGGCAAAGGGGAACCTGAATTTGGAATAAAGCGCATGCGTGAAGGCATCCTAAGAGCCCTTAATGGCAAGAGTTACAACACCTGCCTTCTGATTGAAAATACCGCCGGGCAGGGAAAAGAACTCGGAGCAAAAGTATCTGAAATAGCTGAACTTTATGATCAGTTGCCTGTTACAATTTCTAAAGGAATTTGCCTGGATACCTGCCACGCCTTTGCTGCAGGCTATGACCTGCGAAGAAACCCAGGAATCACCCACTTGATCGATGAATTTGAAAAACATATTGGTTTTAAAGAAGTTAAAGTCATCCACCTCAATGATTCCATGAAAGAATTCAATAAACGAGTCGATCGGCATGCCGTGGTTGGAAAAGGATATATTGGCATCGATGGCTTTAAACGTATCTTTAAGAACAAAGCCTTTAAGTCCTTACCATTCATCATGGAAGTGCCACGAAAATCAGATAAAGATGATATCGCCAACTTAAACCATGTGAAACTACTTGCAGGAATCAAGCGTAAGTGACTATAAGCAGATATAACTTATGGATTTTTATTTGAAAATCAAACTAGGTTTTCCGAAATGATGGGATCAAAGCGAATCATAAGGGAAGGGAATTAAAGACCGTTTTTATATTATTATAATGAATTATTTTTCACTTCTTCGAGTTTTTATCGTTTTCCTATCATAAAGCAAATTATTCAAGATCTAATTCAAAGCGATTTTTATAAGTGCTATTTTATCATTGCTTTCTGATTTAAAATATGGTATAAATACCTTCATATAAATAACTTATAAATTTTATAATATTATAACAACATAACATTATAATGTTATAATAATATAATGTCTATTGGGTATGCAGTCATTTTATTATAATATTATAATGTTATAATGAATATATATAAGCATCTTCAGATACAGAATCTTTATAAGTTGGAATGTAATTTGCTTATCTTTAAGATTTCATATTTCAATCATCATTCACTTATTATTTAAGAGTTTTTAAAGTGTCTAAAGTTAAATCAACTTAGTGACATTATGTCTTTTTAAGGGATTTCCTAATTTTCAGCAATTTTTAAGGATAAACAACCTGTTCGCAGATCTGACTTAATGTATTTTAAAACCTTGATAATAAAGAGTTTATGGCTATTGTTCCAGAATAAACCTCTACAGTTATATTTGTTGGATAATGACTCTTAATACATTGATTTAAATAAAGTTAATCTTAATGAGTTTATTGTGATTTGGAGGGGGAATCTATGGTAAGGGTTACGGGGCCTTGGTTAATGAAGCCGACATCCATCATGGCGCCGAATTGGCCTGACTCGGTTTTTAGCCCTTGGGATTTGAATTTTTCGATTGAAAGATTATACAATTCCTCTGCTTTTGGGGGGGGAGCGGCTTGAGTAAAGTCGGGACGGCGTCCTTTGCGGCAGTCACCGTAAAGGGTGAATTGAGATACCACCAAAATTTCGCCATTGATATCCTTGATTGAATGATCGAACTTGCCGGCTTCATTGGGAAAGATTCGCAGATTACAGACTTTTTCCACCAGCCAATCCAGATCGCTCTCACTATCCTCTTTCGCCACCCCTAGCAGAATGAGTAATCCTGGACCGATCTTTCCAACAACACTAGCATCGACGCGAACTTCGGCCTGGCTTACCCGTTGTAGCACAATCCTCATTTCTTCTCATCCAGGGAATTCAACAAGTCCAGTTTTTTCTTGGCCAATTGGGTAATCTTGCCCGGCAGTTCACGCAGTAAACGCTCAGCTCTTAAACGCTCAACGGAAACGGCGTATTTTCCTTGACGGGCACGAAGTTGTTTTTCCTCTTTTTTAATGCTCCAAAACAGGTCTTTTGATTCGTTCATCTCTTTGTCGACTTCTTTAACCTGTGCACGGATATCACCCTCAGAAGGCTTGAAAGGAGGTGGTTCCGGAATGGTATATTCTTTTTTGTCGGCTGGAGGAAATGGCGCAAGCAGGGAAGGCGGGGTGTTGTCTGACCTGTCCATCATCGAGCTGAAAGTGCTTGGGCTTTTCGCGACTGCATCCAGAATCATCAACAATTGAGGAATGCGAGAGGGAGGTGGAGTGGGCTTCTTTTTGGTGGTCTTTTGGGCTGGAGGAGGCGCCATACCCAACGCAAAAAGGAAATCATCCTTATCGTTCATATAGAGATTCCTCAGTTGCTTGACCATTTTCTTAATTTTAGGATCTTTCATGTAATTCTTTTCAGCTTTTTTTAACAGATCCTTTAAAACATTTTCCTTATGATTGCGTGAAAAATTAGCCATAAGACAACCTTACCGTGTCGTTTTCATGTTCAATATTTGAATTACTTATAGTATAATTATCAACATACTATCTTAACGATAAAATGCTTTTTAAACAATCGAAAAGTGCAAAAACATTTTAAAATGAATCGAATTCAAGTGTCTTGAGATATCTATTGGTTGATGGCTTGAGATTGAAGAGTCGTTGCACTGCTGTGGTTAATGTGGTTTAATAAATAGAAGACAAACAATTTCACTTATTTATGGGAACTTATTGAAATGAAAGAAAATTTGAATTGGAATATACTGATTTTATTTGGTTTAATATCGATTTTCCATATTGGATGTAAAACCGAAGAGGAAATCACATTTAAAGACCAGGTAAAAGAAGCGCTAAATCATTTTTACACTGGTGACCGTTTGGAGCAAAGTGGTGATTTGGATGAAGCGAAAAGGGAGTATTTACAATCGATCGCCATTTCACCTCGACCAATAACTTACTACCGCTTGGCTCAAATCTTGATTGCTCAGGACAATTTGCAAGAGGCTGAAAAATATCTGGATAAAGCCATTCGTTTAAGCCCAAGTTTTAGAGCGGCAATCCAGCGAAGGATGCAGCTGGATATCATGCAAGGTGAGACGGTTGAAACCGCCCAAGCCATTGATCCCACACAACCTGAAAATGCGGTTATCCCACAGGACCTTGAGGTGGAACCGATACCACAGATAAGCGATGAGCCGGATGAAACAGAGATGTTATTGGATCAAGATCAAAAAGAGCAACAAATAGAAGTAACTCCTATTCAAGATGAAAAACCGGTAAATAATAAGATCGAACCATCCTCAACAATAGGCGAGGATGTTGAGCAAATTCAGGAAGTTGAAGAAGAAAAAGTTGAAGAATCCGTATCAACGCCATCAGCCAATGCTGAATCGTTAAACCAAATCGATCAAGCAAAATATGAAGCCGCTAAAAAAGCCATGGAGGCTGGGCAATGGCAAAATGTGATCAAACTCTCGCAGGAAATTCTGAATGAAAATCCCAAACAACCTGTTGTTCATTACAACCTGGGTTATGCCTATATTCAGTTAAAACAATTTGAAAAGGCTGAACAGGCGTTTCGAAAAGCCACTGATTTGGATCCGGATTTTGCTGATGCGTATAATGACCGTGGAGTGGTATTGGAATATCTTGGCCGCGGGGCAGACGCAATGGAGTCTTATGAAAAAGCAATTGAAGTTGGAGAGCATAACGATGCTTTTTTCAATTTGGCCCACATGAAGGAAAAAATTGGTGAGTATAAGGAAGCCATTCAACTCTACCAAAAATACCTCGAGCATAGCCAACAAGGCGCATTTGCTCAGCATGCTAAAAAGCGGATCGAGAGACTGCGCCGTTTGGCTTATTGATGGGTGATAAAAGGGAAGCGTTTAAGGACGTTTGAGGAGTATTTCATGGCAATAGATTTTGCAGAAAAATATAACCTCCAATTAATGCTGGAAAATCAGTACAGGATTCTGGATGAACTGCAGCGGTTTTGTGTGCAAACCAGGGGACATATACAATCGATTAAAGATCAAGGAATACAATTTATGTTCAAAAATAAGTATGGATTAAACAAAGAAGAAGCCAAGAAATTGTTTTATGATTTCCGCTCCAAATCCAAAGAACCGGGCGGCGAAGATGATGATTCATCGCAAAACACTGAAAGTGTTGAAGGTAAAATCGCCATGATCATGGATTATATGAAGGAAACCTCCACCAAATTAGACCGGATCGAGGATGATATCTCCACCTTAAAACGCCAGGTTGAGCACATTTTGAAAAAGATTTAAAAAGGCTCCCCAGCCTTTTTTTAGACAATAAGTTTACATAATATTTCTTATGCGAATGATATTCGGGGGAAAAATAACTCCCTTCATCTTGCGTAAACAATACCCAAAAGCGCCAGTTCATTGATTTGCCAGCGACGGCAAAAGTTGGAAATCTCGTCTTTCGGTAACGCAATATTTTCTTTCAAGTTAAAAATCCCCGGTTACCCGGAATATCATTAATATTATTCTTCTTCGCCCCAAACCTTTTCAATATAGGGTTGGCGGCCGGAGTGATAGTGATAGTTGTTATAGCGTTCGGGATCCTTTTTATAAAAGTCCTGGTGATACTCTTCGGCTTTATAAAACGTTTGAGCGGGTTCGATGCGAGTGGCGATCGGTTCATCAAACTTGCCAGACTCTTCCAATTCCTTTTTGGATTCTTCAGCAATCTTTTTTTGCTCTTCGTTGTGGTAAAAGATGGAGGTGGTGTATTGATAGCCCCGGTCGGCAAACTGGCCGCCAGCATCGGTTGGATTGATCTGGTGCCAAAAGATCTCGAGCAATTCCTTGTATGATATTACATGCGGATTGTATTTTACTTGAACCGCTTCCACATGCTTGGTCTTCCCTGATGAAACTTGTTCATAAGTCGGGTTTTCCAGTTCCCCACCGGTATAACCGCTTATTGCTTCTATTACACCCTCGGTGTTGTCAAACGGTTTTTCGACGCACCAAAAACAGCCGCCGGCAAAGGTGGCAATCTTCAAGTTGCTACCATTTTCAGATGAATCATTTTGTGAATTATTGGTATTGGCTGATTGTTCTTGGGTAGGCGAATTTTCCACCTCAAGATTGCCTTGCGGTTGGCATCCAGTTAAAAATAGGATACAGAGAAAAGAGGGTAAAATTGATCGATACATGACCGGCCTCCAATATTAACTTTGATCGAATTGCATCGTTGTTACTATATAAAGATAGCATATTGCGTCAAGTTAATATTAGCTCCCTTCCCCGATATCTTTACACGAGGATTAATAATAACGTGCCAGCTATATAAAGAAATTGTAATCGAAACGTATGAATGGTCTCACTATTCCTCCCCCAATGAAATGGGGGAGGCTAGGAGGGGGTACTCACCGTTTTCTTGTCAACCCTCCCACTCTAAGCGTAAAAAAAATAAGAGATTTCCTGAAATTAATAACCAAGCCTTACATTGATAAAACATAAAGTGCTAAAATAAGAAAATTTTGATTGATGAGGCAAACATGGGGCAGATTAGCAATGGGGCGAATTTGGGGTTTGAAAAAGATCTCTGGGCGTCGGCGGACGCGCTTCGAAACAACATGGACGCCGCCGAGTATAAACATGTCGTCTTGGGTTTGATCTTCCTGAAATACATTTCTGATTCATTTATCGAGAAATATAACCAATTGGAAGCCGAACACGACCAAGGGGCCGACCCCGAAGACAAAGACGAATATCTCGCCGACAACATTTTTTGGGTTCCCAAAGTGGCCCGTTGGCATTTTCTCCAATCCAGCGCCAAAGATCCGAAGATCGGCAAGATCGTGGATGACGCCATGGTCGCCATCGAACGCGACAACCCCTCGCTGAAAGGCGTTCTTCCGAAGGATTACGCCCGGCCCGGTTTGGATAAATCCCGCTTGGGGCAATTGATCGACTTGATCGCCAAGATCGGTTTGGGCGACAAGGAAAACCGATCCAAAGATATCTTGGGCCGAGTCTACGAATATTTCCTCTCCCAATTCGCCAGCGCCGAAGGTAAAAAGGGTGGACAGTTTTATACGCCCCGTTGTGTTGTTCAAATCCTGGTCGAAATGTTGGCCCCCTACAAAGGCCGCGTTTATGACCCGTGTTGCGGATCGGGCGGCATGTTCGTTCAAAGCGAAAAGTTTGTCGAAGCCCACGGCGGGCGGATTGGCGATATCAGCATTTACGGGCAAGAATCGAACCATACTACCTGGCGGCTTGCCAAGATGAATCTCGCCATTCGCGGGATCGGTGGCAACCTGGGGAAGGAACACGCCGACAGTTTTCACCGAGACCTTCACCCCGACCTCAAAGCCGACTTTGTCTTGGCGAATCCCCCGTTTAACGATAGCGATTGGCGGGGAAACCAACTCAAGGATGATAAGCGTTGGAAATTTGGTATGCCGCCCGCCTCGAACGCCAACTATGCCTGGGTTCAACATTTCATTCATCACCTGGCCCCAAACGGCATCGCGGGATTCGTCTTGGCGAATGGAAGCATGTCAACCAACAGTTCGGGCGAAGGCGAGATTCGCAAGAATATGATCGAAGCCGATTTGATCGATTGCATGGTCGCCTTGCCAGGGCAGTTGTTTTATTCAACCCAAATTCCGGTTTGCTTGTGGTTTGTTGCGCGGGATAAAAAGAATGGGCGTTTTCGGGATCGTCGCGGCAATGTCTTGTTTATCGACGCCCGCAAGATGGGAACCTTGTATGACCGCGTCCATCGTGAACTCTCCGAAAAAGAGATCGCCCGGATCGCGGATACCTACCACGCCTGGCGGGGTGACAAGGACTGCAAGAAGAAGTACAAGGACACGCCAGGATTCTGCAAGAGCGCCACATTGGACGAGATACGGGAGCATAGCCACATCTTGACACCGGGGCGTTATGTCGGTGCGGAAGAGATCGAAGACGACGGCATACCGTTCGAAGAGAAGATGGCGACGCTAACCGCGACCTTAAAAGAGCAGTACGCGGAAGCGGCAACCCTCGATACCGCCATTTGGAAGAATCTGGAGGAATTGGGGTATGGAAACTAGAATCTTTTTCTTGTTTACCATTGATGTTTTGCGGTTCCATGCCTATATTATAGATAGCACACCCGCCGGGCCTCTGCTTAGCATGCTCACTTCGGTGGGTTTTTTTGTTTTAGGAGCTGTGAGGGATGGATTATGGTTGACTATGAAAAATTTCAGAAATCACTCAAACTATTAGAAGAGCAAAATACCCGCCTAAATGAAATTGTTGATGATCAACCCGATTGGGTCATCGATGCGGTGAAAGAGTCTACGATACAGCGTTTTGAGACTTGTTGGGACTGTTTGTGGAAGGTGTTAAGGCGTTACCTGGAAGAAGAATCCGGTTTACCCAATCCTCCCAATGGACCAAATCCGGTTTTGCGTTTGGCGAATGAGAATAATCTGCTCCCCTCCCCCATTGAAGAGTGGTTTACATTTGCCAAAGCGCGTGTCGGCACGTCTCATGATTATAGTGGTGAAAAATCAGAGCAAGCGCTGGAAATCATGAGTGATTTCATAAGCGCCGCAATCGCGCTATATCAATTGTTGAGCGGGAAGCGTTGGGAACAATGAATAAGAAATTGGATGATATCGATTTAACGAATGCCCAACTGGAAGAAGTATCGGAACTGCTAAAGCGCTACTTGCCAGGAACAGAAGTCTGGGCTTATGGATCGCGAGTGACGCGCCAATCCAATCCCACCTCAGACCTCGATCTGGTCGCTTTCGCTTCTCCAAAACAAAACATGGCCGTTTATGATCTCAAAGAAGCGTTCGATGAAAGTTATCTACCCTTTCGAGTAGACCTGTTCATCTGGGATGATATTCCAGAATCGTTTCAAGAAAATATTAAAAATGATTATGTTGTGTTGCAAGATAAAACAAAGAATGGCAACCATGATGAATAACACAGATTACAGTGGGGCAGAAAGACGAGATCCACCTTACGAGACTTATGAGAAAAACGCATAATGACAATTGTTTCATTCAAAAAGTGCGGACAGCGTCGGCACAATTTCCGCTTGAGGCAATTTGGCAGACACTGTATGCCAAATTAACTTGAGATCACATTTTGTTACCTCAAGAAAGGACGTCAGCGGTTGGCGAATAAGTGATAGGCTTTAAGTTTAAGAGGATAAGAATGATGAATCAACAAAATCGCATAGCCACCATTCTCGATTCC
>CAZFER010000082.1:0-26782 GCA_964517495.1 uncultured bacterium
TCAGCATAAAGTGAATATCCCACCAAGATAAAAAGACAAGTAAAAGTGGATTTCTTCATTATTTCCTCCAAAAAAATTATAAATTCATGATCGCAAATTTCCCGCGTTGTTTATGAAATAAGGGATGTGACCAGTTAATACACCCAGCCTTGGGCTGATCTTTAATCAAAAGTTTAATTGTTCCATGCTTTCTACCCCAACGGGGTTAGATAAAATAGCCAGCGGGCAACGCCCTTGGGACTAAGAATTTCTAAAAACCTAGCCCTGACGGGGCGAAATAAAAATGTATAACCATTCTGAGTAGACCGTATTCTTTGCCGAACTGTCAAAAAAAAATCAAATTTATATTGAATTAATGTATTCAACATGCTATATAGGGCATTATAGTATAAATCAACTCAATTCAGGGAAGGCATGCCCGTGGAGATATTCATTATAGAAATCATTTTGGGAATCTGTATTGTTTTTGGAGGCACATTTGTTGGTTTATTGCTGAGTTATCCTTTGCGCTCAATTCTGGGTCTAATCCATGTTATTGCCCAAGCCCCCAAATACAAACCATATAAAAATCTTGATAATAATTTTGAAACAATATCCTTGCTCGTTACATTGGCAGAAAAAGCCCGCCGTGAAGGAATTCTCGCTTTGGAAATGTCCTTGGATGAAATTGAAGATGACTTTATGAAAAGCGGCTTAACGTTGGCGATCGATGGCGTGGAACCTGAATTGACCAAGGATATCCTTCAAACTGAATTAGCCTTCGTTGAAGACAGGCATAAATGGAATCAACGGTTACTCACGGATAGTGGAAAAATAACCTTGGCCATGGGAATCCTTGCCCTGCTGGTCAATATCATCATCCTGTTTTTGAATGTGAACGAGCCTTCAACGCTTATTCCTGGGATCGCAATGGCATTACTCGGCCCCTTATATGGCATTATCCTGGCCTATTTCATATTCTTCCCTTTCTCCACAAAATTAACCTGCCGCACTTCTGAAGAAATTCTGATTAAAGAAGTTGCAATAGAGGGGATTCTGTCGATACAATCAGGTGACAACCCACGAATACTCGAACAAAAACTGTTAGCGTTTATTTCACCCAGGCAAAGACCACCACTTGATGAATGATAAAGATAAACATGGTTACGTGTCATTATATGAAAAGGACTGGAAATAGAAACTTATAATCGGCTTCACTATTCCTCCCCCCAATGAAATGGGAGAGGTTAGGAGGGGGTTAAATGATTTTGCTGTACGTTTTCTTATCAACCCTCCCCTAACCCCTCCCAATCTTGGGAGGGGAAAGGTGCTTCAAATGGCTGATTCCTTACAAAACATGAATGGAAAATGAATCATGGCAAAACGTTATAGACTCACAGGCCGAAAAAAAGCTGCTATCCTCATGATTTTTGGAGGTCCTGAAATCGCTGCTGATGTTTTTCGTTTATTATCCGATGAAGAAATTGAACAACTTACGCTTGAAATATCCAACCTGGGAGCAATCCCAAAAGAGTTAAATGAGCAAGTTGTAGAAACTTTTTATCATACGGCTCTCGCAAAACAGACCATGACGCATGGGGGTATTAGTACTGCCCGCCTTATATTGGAACTAGCGCTGGGACCAGCGAAAGCGATGGAGATTATTGAGCACCTTCAGGGGATGTTACAGGGCACTCCCTTCGATTTTCTTAAAAAAGTCGATCCCAATTACCTTTACATTCATTTCGTCAAATCCGAACACCCCCAGATTATGGCCTTAATTCTCGCCTATCTTGATCCTAAACAGTCCGCTGTTATTCTTTCCAACCTTCCAGTCGGCCTGGCCGCGGATGTCACCCTGCGAATTTCGCTCATGGAACAAGTATCACCCGAAATCATAAATGAAATTGAACGGGTTTTGGAACGCAAGATCGCCACTATCTTATCTCAAGAATTTATGGTCGCCGGAGGGATTGCAGCCACCGTAGAAATTTTGGATTTAGTCGACCGAACCACGGAAGAAACCATTTTAAACGCGATCGAAAAAGAAAATCAGGAACTGGCGGTAGAGATCAAAAAACTCAGATTCACTTACAACGACATCACCATGCTCGATGACCGGGCTATTCAATCGGTCTTAAAAGAAGTGGATATGAAAACCTTGGCGATTGCGCTTAATGGTTCAAATGAAGATATCAAAGAGAAAATTTTCAACAACGTTTCCTCTCGAGCGGCTGAAAATATCCGAGAGGAAATGGAATTTATGGGACAGGTTTCAGCAAGCCAACTTGATGAAGTGCAAAAGAAAATCGTGGCAGTTATTCGGCGCATGGAAGAAACAGGTGAACTTATCATTCAACATGATTAAATAATTAGAATAAACGTAAGTGGTCTGCCATTTGAAGGACCATTCCCCTCCCAAGATTGGGAAGAGCTAGGGGAGGGTTGATAAGAAAACGTAAAGTCAAATCCTTTAACCCCCTCCTGACCTCCCCCATTTCATTGGGGGAGGAATAGTGGGACCGATTTTAGTTTTCACTCAATTTCTCCTTCATATGGCTGACACTTTACGAATAAACATCATTTGGGAAAAAAAGATATGAACAAAAACATTCCATTACCCTTTGATACAAAAATGAGAACATTCGTCCTCTATTCCAGCATCGCAATCGTTGTAATTTCCGTGGTTATCTTTCATATGCTGGCCAAACTATTTGGCTTATATGATTCTTATTCAGTTTATGAAATCATTGATCTTTCTCTTTCCTTATTTGTTCTCATTACTCTTCTGGAATTCATATTCATCAAACTGGCTGACAAAAACCGTAAGGCACTTCAAGAAATAGCTTATGGATTCTCAAAACACGTTTTTCGAATCATCCTCTTTCTTGTGGCTCTATTCCCTATCGTTCATTTGTTCCTATCCCAAAAATATGGCCTATTTTTCCCCTTTTTCGGATCCAATTCCGCGTGGTTTGATACCTTTCGTTTTATCATTTTTAAGGCAGCGGGAATTTTAGCTTTAGTCTTTTTATGGTTTTATGTGGTTCCCCGACAGGGTTTGACTTTTTTCAATCCCACAGTCAGCAATTCATTTTTAGCCACTTATCAACCTGAACCAGAATCAGCGTTTTCGGATTTGGGAGATTATGCCGAAGATTCCTCACGCACTTTGAGTTCATCTCATTCGGATGCGAAGAAAACCACCTCGACGATGGCAAGTGAAAACAAACAAGATAAGGATCAGGAATCTGCCCGAAAATATCAAGAACCATCAAAATCCGCACTGGAGGATTTCATGGATATTGAAGAACTTCCCCCTGAAGAACAACAGAAACTTAAAATGCAGAAACACGTCATCAATTACATGGCGGAAAAGCCGGAAGACGTGGCATCAATTATAAAATATTGGCTGGCTAACGGTGATGACACGCGAAGGGAGCCGCCACCCGCCCCTCCTGAATATAAGGATAAACCAGATCAACCCCAGCACGAAATGCCCCCTGAGCCGGATTTTTCTTCAGAAGATTTGGCTGAAGAGGAAGCCGAATCCGCTTATGATTCCATAATCGCAGATGATCCTGCATCCTTGCGCGATGCGTATTTAAACAGAGGGGAACGGGAAAGAGAAACCGTGTATTTACAGGCATTTCAAGGTTCATTCAATGCCCAAACCGTCCTGGCTGAGCTGGCGATGCGTGGAAATGGTCATGCGGTTACCGCAATTCTACGCGCCAATCTGCTCGAGAATAATCCGATCCGCAATCTATGGCGCTCCGACGCGCATCTCATCTCAAAAATGGCCCATTCTCTATCAAAGGAATATCCTAACGATGAAGCTGTTACAACCTTTGTCAAAGGCATGATAAATCATCGGCTTGAGCATTTCTCAGCCTATCTAATGAACGCCCTGATTCGCTATCACAAAGCAAGTATTATCTACCCTCCCGCTTTGGGTAATCACCCCGTGATTCTAACCGAACACCGAAAAGATGAATATGAAAACAACCCTGCAGCAAAAAGCCATGATTTAAATAATGATCAACCACCAGAAAATACTACCAACACAGAAACTAATACAGAAAACAATAACCAAATACATGTATCATATGATGAAGCACTTCCCCTTAAGGATTTATCCCGGGTGATTGCCATGCTGTTTATTTATACGCCTGAAACCGCCCAAACCTATTTTGGCTCCGTCTATGATCCCTTGCTTAAAAGAGAATCCCCCTTGTTCGAAACCTGGACGAATGATCCCATCGTGGCGGATGCATTTTGCATGCAAATTCAAAGCGCTCCTGGAATGCGCCAACATGGCCTGCAACTTGTTGAACAGGCAATACGATCCAACAAACTGGATATTAAAGCCTTCGATTACTCTCAGTTCCCAGGCTTTGTGGAAGATATTCTTTCCACCCTGGCAGTCCATCATGACCATGTTCGTGAATTTATGCAAAACCTAACCACAGATAACCATCATGAGTAACTATGACAATCAAATAAATAATTAAAGGAAACATAACAATGAATGGTGATTTTCTCCATGACGACGAAATTAAAGAATTGCAAAGCGCTTTTGCTATGGAAAATGAATCAACAGATAAAAACAATTATTCCATTCCCGAATATTGGACGAATGAACACATCACCACGTTTTATAACCTTCATGATCATCTCGCGCGGGTTTTTTCCATCTCTCTGAGCGCATTCTTGAGGACCATTGTGGAAGTTCGCGTCGCATCCATTAATCAATGCACTTACCACGATTTTATCCATTCCGTGCCTAATCCAACGTATATTTCGGTCATCAATGCCGATCCACTGGAAGGGAAACTATTGATCGAATCATCACCATTATTCAATTTTCCCGTACTCGATCGATTATCTGGCGGCCGCGGGACGTTATACAATCAAAACAGAGAACTAACTGAGATCGAACAAAGCATCCTGGAAAAAGTGCTTTACCGTTTATTTGACTGCATGCATGAAGCCTGGGCATCTATCATTCCACTCAATCTTTCGCTTGAACAATCAGAAGCCAATCCTCAGATTCTTTACCAGCTCTATATACCCACTGAATCCATGCTGATTATCACTTTAGAAATAATATTTGGAGAGATTCAGGGCTTTATCACGGTATCTTATCCCTATCCCACTTTAAAGGTGATTGAGTCAGATATTATCCCAGGCTATTGTTATACCCCCTTTTACCGTCACTATGTGATGTTTCAAAATGTCTCCCCCCGCCTGAACGATGTGAAACTACCCATTCATACAAAGATTGGGAGTTCTGAAATACACCTCCAGGATATGAAATGGGAAACGATTGCAGAATCTGTATCCCAACCCAAAACCGAGGATAACGAAGCAATTGTATGTATTGGGAATGATTGTCGAACCTTTATTGAGGATAAAATAAATTCTTCTGATAATGATTAAGTATCATCAGGCCATCATTTCATCTTCGCCGCCACGGTTGATGACAATCTCATCCGAGTCTTCCAAGCGGCGAATCACGGCGACAATCTTTTGTTGAGCTTCCTCAACTTGTTTAACTCGAACCGGCCCCATAAACTCCATATCTTCGCGGATGCTTTCGGCTTTGCGGGAAGATACATTATTAAATATTTTGGTTTTCACTTCTTCGTTCGCCCCTTTTAAGGCCACCGGCAGGTCATTGTTATCAACCTCGTTTAACACTTTCTGGATCGCGCGATCATCCAGCAGGCTCACGTCATCAAAGGTAAACATCAGTTTTTTGATCTCTACCGCCAGTTCCTGATTTTCCTCTTCCAAAGTTTCGAGTATGGATTTTTCAGTCGCGCGATCCACGCGGTTCAGCAGTTCCGCCAGGTCTTCAATTCCACCCGCGGCCGAAAGTTCCTGCGACATCACCGTGGCGATTTTTTGCTCCAAAACACGTTCCACCTCACTAATCACTTCAGGGGAGGTCTGATCCATGGTGGCAATACGAAGGGATACTTCCGTCTGCATTTCTGGTGTTAGAGCGGAAAGAATGACGGCGCTTTGATCATATTCCAAATGGGCAAGTACCAATGCCACGGTTTGGGGATGCTCATTCTGGATAAAATTGACCAACTGGCCGGCATCCACTTTCTTAAGGAAATCAAAGGGAGTGCCCTGCAACATACCTTGAAGGCGTTCAATCACTTCCATCGCCTTGCCAGGGCCAAGGGCTTTTTCAAGAATTTCACGCGCCGTGGATATACCACCCTGCGAGATATACTGCTTGGCCATGGCGGTATGGTAAAACTCTTCGATGACCTGGGTGGTCAATTCTTCCGGAACGGAACCAAGGTTGGCTACCTCGAGGGTGATCTGTTCAATCTCTTCATCCGATAAACAACGGTATATGTCCGCAGAAACATCCGGCCCCAGCGAAATCATTAAAATCGCTGCTTTTTTTCGACCGGTCAGTTGTGATTTATCTTTCGGTCCACGTACCATACACCACGTTTTATCCCATAGTCCTTTATTTCATTATAGATAATTATTAACTCCAGTGAACGGTTGTTTAACAAATGCAAAGATAAAGTGATTGTCTCAAAACGAGGTTGACATATAGGTCAACCCCCACTGCCATTAAGTTAAAGGGGAGGGCGAGGCTCCCTATTCAACGATCCAATTTGATCTTAACGTAATGACATTAGGTCACCCCCTACACGTCATAGGGGGTGGGTTTACAACCCGCCCGGCATACCTTTAATATTACATATTAAATAATAAATCCACGGGACTAGCGAATATTTATCTGCGCCCCGCACGGCTTCGACTTCGAGAGGATCGTATATCATTATACGGATCTTTACTCATCCCCCCGGTCTGCAGTGAAAGGGTAAAAGGCACATTGCTAAATCGCTCTCGTTCCACTGTGCGCAGGTTCCGATCCAACGTCACCGTATAATTGGAATTGGGTTTCAAAATCATCCGAACCACCACCCGGGTTCCATTTTGTAATGGCATATACTGAAACACCGGCTGGGAATCGGCCTTTGGCCGAAAACGAAGAGACCGCTCAAAACTAACCGGATCAACCGGCGCATTGGTTTCAAACACCAACGGCTGCTCCAAACCAAATATAACCCCGCGGCTTCCCTCTTCTGGAATCGTACGCACAACCAGCGGCCCGTCGGTGGTAAATGAAAAACGATAAGGCTCCGCTAACGCCATCCCGTCCGGCGTTTGAGCCGTCTGAGTAATGATCACCTCATACTTTTGTTTCAGCTGAACCGGCATGGGAGCGTTATGATAAAGCCGCAAATGCAGCACATCCAAATCTGATAACTCACTTTCACGGTCAAAGGCCGCATCAAACGAAACCGGCGGATCGATAATCACCGACCGTTTCACTGAGGCGCCATCCATGCGCTTGCTAAATCGGACCAGCACATCCACAAACTGATCCACTGGCACCTGGCGTGTACCATCCCGTGGAAACGTCTCGATCACATAGGGAGGATCAATATCCCGCGTAAGCACCACCGGATCAAGCCGCATAACTTGATCAACCTGAATCAACACCCCTTCCAGATATTCAGTTCTATATTCACCTTTCGAAAAAATAAGCGTATAAGCACCATATGGAATCTCTTCAAACTGATACCGCCCATTTCGCCCGGTCACCACGGAATGGGAAGTATTCTCCAACGCCACCGTAATCCCCCCATGATCCGCCATATCTTCCAGTAATGCCACTCCGGCCAAACCACCGTTTCCCTCTTTTTCAGGCAGATCCAATTTATCCAGAATAATATCCTCAACATTGGATACTTTCGCTGTTTCAACCCACACATTCATTTTTTCCGCCGTGGCATACCCGGGATGGTCCGCCACCAAGGTATAATTACCGGATGGAATCCCCACAAACATATAACGCCCATCTGAATTGGTCGAAACTGACTGCGATACACCCCGTAAATTAACCGTGGAATTGGCATGATTGGTTCCACCTTCAAGCAGCACACGCCCTTGCAAGATGCCGATTTTTTCCGGTGTGTATTCCTTTTGCAAAGTAATAAAGCCCGCTGAACGCGTGGAGGTGGCAGGTTGCGGGATCACATCCGGCAGCGCCTCTGTCACATAACCAGTGCATGATAATATTAAGGTATGCGGCTGATCATCCACCCCATTAATTTCAAAATGGCCAGAGGCGTTGGTTATTGCATGAATGGCGGGCACATCTTCCAGTTCAACCCGAATCCCCGCATGATTATCCTCCTCATCCAGCAATGCCATACCTGTGATTTTATTGTCACCTAATTTGGACACTTCCGGTTCAGGTGGAAAAATTGAAGATGGTTGCTTGATTTTGATTGGCGGAACTTCGGTCTCTTCACCAGCAACAACTTCAATTCCCCCCTGAAAAACAGGCAGCGACTCCTCTTTTATCGCAATCAATTTATACGTCCCTGGAGGAACCTCCTCCAACTCATACAAACCCGTCGTATTGGTCACCGCAGAATGGGGGGTCCCCGCAAGCAGGATCAATACATTTTCATGAATCGATTTACCCTCAATAGTCACAAAACCAGTTACCGAACCGTAAGGTGGAATCTCTTTCAATAAATCCACTATTCCCAAGGTGATTTGTTCACCGGATTTGATTTCCAACGTGGTTCGATACGATTCAAATCCCTCTTCATCAATCACCAGGCTATAGGTTCCCACCGGGATGCCCGTAATAAGAAACGAACCGTTTTGATCCGTCATCGCCCGAAATTGCGTTCCCGGTAAATAAGCCTGAACCGCTTCATGATTGGTTTCCCCCTCTAACTGCACAACCCCCGACACAGAACCAACCGGCGGCCCCGAGCAACTACTCATTAAGCACACGAGAAGGATGATCCCCCAATAAAGGGCATTTGACGATTTATTTGCGAAGTTGGCTGTTTTCATAATCCTGTCTATATTCAACTAACGAAAGATCCCAGTTAAATGATACATATATAAACCAGATTATCATCTCCCAGAATCCACTTCTAGCTTAACTGAACCGGGAGAGATCGTGAAAATCCTTAAAACAATAATCTTCAGAGGCAAATTCTGCTGTTCTATATCCTGATAAGGAGCTTCTTTCCCCCTTCAATTATGTATATTCACCTCACTTAATTCATAAAGTCAATATTCACAAACACTTTTGCACATAAAAACGAATGGCATACACATTGCTCACTAAGCAAATAGCATTTCAAATTCATATGACAATGAGGGACGTACAATGGGAAAACTGGTTTCACTCCCAATTCATGACCATAAACACGAAACACCCAACAAACCCTATGGTGACCGCCTTAAAACCCAAGGCGACTATTGGATAAGCCGCGAAAAACGCTTACTGGATAAAGCCGAATTTCTTGAAGCCATGATCATGGTCTTGGATGATGTTCGCCTGCAAAACATTAAAAAACGCGACTATGCCATGATGGAAATCGTATCCGAAGAAATTCCACGCTATCAGGAACGATTGGAAGAAGTGCAAACATCACTTGCCCAACTACGCCAACAATTTACCGCCTCCAACCAAAGCATGGTAAATTAATTTGGATTAATCCTTACGCATTAGTTTTGCGGCATGAGGAGACTTGAGTAAAGCGATTTTGACCTTCTTGTTTAAATAATAAAGCAGGGCAACCTGAAAGCCTAACAGAATAAAAATACTCAAGTTATACGATACCAATGAGTTAAAAACAGAATGGAGAGCGACACCCAAAACAAATCCCTTGATAATCACCATCCTGGCCATTGCCTGGGACTTTATGAATTTGGCGATTCCCAACGCATATCCCCACATACACGAATCAATAACATGGCCGGGTACAGACAATATTCCGCGTAAAATGCCTAACTGCCATACCGCATCATGCGGCTTTCCATCGGTCGTTTCCATGTTGAATATTTCAGGATTTTCATAGGCACTCCACAGATAAGTAACATTTTCAAGCGAAGCAAATCCCAACGCCGCCGCTGCCGCATACACAATCCCATCCATAGGCTCATCAAATTCCTTGTTGCGAAAAATGGCCAAATAGACAACCAGAAATTTGCAAGTCTCCTCAATAAGCGGTGCCGCCAAAATACTTCGGTAAACCGTAAATATGGTATTCTGCGGCAAAAAAAACGCCAATATCATTCCCATAATCAAAGCCGGAACCACCGCTAACATCCCCAAAAAGAATAAAACCAATACCAACCTTTGAGGTTCTGGCTCGAGTCTATCCTTCTTATAAATATACCCCAACCAAAAAATCCCCGGCGCAAATGAAAGAAGCGCAATCAAATACAACGTATGAAAACTCATAAATTATCCCAACTCATAAACTCGTTGGAGAATATTTCATTCTGCACACATATCACCAATGCATAGGATTGTGACCTCCCTCGGTGCTAAAGTGTAGTGCCACCTTTAATAAAACACCCTTTTCCTTAATCATTACCAATTTAATAAATTATTTTCTTTCAACAAGACGAATAAATGTTGAGTTCAACCATAATCACTAAAAAAAATGGATTGATATTAAGATTTAACATTCTCATATAATTATACTTATTCAAAATAGAATTACTTATAATTTTGTTTAAGAAATGCGAAAAAAACTTTATAAAATAATTTATAAATATTATAAACATTACTTGACTGGTAAATTTAATTATGTTAAAATCCACTCCATTAATACCCTATTACGGGGGGACAGAATGAGCATAAGGCGTATAAGCACAATCGTGTTTTCCCTCAGCATTTTGCTTCTTTCTTTACATGGCTTTTCGGATAGTGATGAATCAGCACTTCAAAAAGCCAAAAAAGCAGCCCAATCTGCTTTTGAAGCAGCAAAATCTGCCGAAGCGGCCCAAAAAGCAGCACAACAAGCCGTTAAAGCCGCAAAACAAGCCGCTACCCAAGCCGAAGAAGCCGCTTATCATACCTACATGGCTGATATGGCTCGTTGGCGCAGCCAACGGCTTCAGGAACTCCCTCAACCTCCACAACCTCCTGAGGTTTCAAAAGATACGCACAATCCCATCGATACGTTTATTATTGCCAAATGGCCTGAAAATGAACCACAACCTGGATTATGTGATGATTTCACCTTTATCCGCCGTGTCTATCTGGATGTGGTGGGCTATATCCCCAATGCAACCGATATCATTGAATTTATTGAAGATGACCGCGAAGATAAACGTTCTGAATTAGTCAATTCCTTATTAAATCAACGTAAAGCCTATGCAGAACACTGGGCGCAATTTTGGGAAGATGCCCTTTGCAGCAATGGCAAACACCAAGGTGGTGTAGGCACACGAGCCAACTTCAAGAACTACATCATCGAGAGTTTTCAACAAAACAAACCTTATGATGTGTTTGTCGCCCAACTGCTTGATCCCACCTCGATGCGGTACCGTGGCGGATATGTACGTTCGGAAAACCATCAGGATTCACTACTCACCGCCGCCAATGTTGGGCAGGTTTTCCTGGGCACAAAAATGAAATGTGCCAGTTGCCATGACCATTTTCTGAATTTTGAATGGACTCAAAAACGCTTTTTCGGCTTTGCCAGTTATTTCTCTGAAGAAGATTTACAAATCATCCGTTGTGAAGTCAAACATGATGAGTATGTTAAGCCTGACTTTATCTTCGAAAACGGCAAATCCATCAATGAAAAAACCGACGATCTTGAAAGCCGCCTGGCTTCAGTTACCAAAATGCTGATCGATCCTCAAAATCCCCGATTTGCCTCTTCATTTGTTAATCGGCTTTGGAAACGCTATATGGGGTTAGGATTCGTCGAACCAGCCGATGATTTCCGCGTTGATTCTCCACCCAGCCATCCAAAATTGCTCAAATGGATGACCTATGAATTCGTCAGCAATGGATATGATATCCAACACATGATCCGGTTGATATTAAACTCACGCACTTACCAATTAAAATTGAATCCAACATTGGTGGATCGATTCGAAGAGGGACGGGATTACCCCCGGTATTTCCGCTCACCTCAGCACCGCCGTTTAACCTGCGAACAACTGCTCGATTCATTGAATGTTGCTCTTAAATTAGACCACAAACGAATGGTCTACGATGAAGAATCAACCGGTTTAACCCTCGCTTTAGGCCGGCCAGCCACCCGCAACGAAGTGATAACCAACCGCCCTGAGGATGTTGCCATTATCCAGGCGCTGGAATTTATGAACGGTCCTCATTTCAATGAGATCATTTACGATTCCCCGCTGGTTGAGCAATTGGCTGAGGTGAACAATCAAGAAAAAGCGGTCACCCGAACTTTTTTGAATTTCTTTAACCGCAAACCCTCTGAAAAAGAAAGGTCCACGACCATTAATTTTCTCGGTACCGATCCCAGCCCCAAGGATTGGGGGGATATGGTTTGGGCGTTATCGGTAAGTCCTGAGTTTCAATACATTAATTAACGCCTGTTTGAGGAGAGAAAATGAGTATGAATTGCCAAAACCGACGACAATTCTTAAAACAAAGCGCCCTCGCCACAGGCGCCATGGCGCTTGGCCCCAACGCGCTGGGTGTGAGTGATTCCAAACTCCAGGCAACCGCAGATTCCATGATCCTCATCTGGCTGCCCGGTGGAATCAGCCAATTTGATACATGGGATCCCAAAAAATACACCCCATTCGAAAAAGGAATGCCAGGCAATGAACTAGGCTCAACTTTTCCTTCGATTCCCACCGCGGCGGATGGAATCTACCTCAGCGAAGGATTGGAAACCATCGCCAGCGTGATGAACAAAGGCACGATCCTGCGATCATTAACCTCCGACACCAAATTCGGAGCCATTCACTTAAAAGCTCAACACTATTTAATGACCGGTTATGAATTCCCCGCTGGCGTGCAAGTTCCCTCGATGGGATCAATGGTGGCCCGCACCTTGGGACGGCGCCATGAATTTGTGCCGGCCTATATCGATATAGGGCGTGACATCAATACTTCCGATCAGGAGATGCTGTTTATTAGCAATTACCAGGGCCCCGGCTTTTTAGGGATCAAATATGCCCCCTTTATGGTGCCTGATCCTCGCAAAGGTTTACCCACTCTCAACGCGGTGGCGGGAATGGATGCCGAACGCTTGGATAAACGCCAGCGTTACTTTGAAATGATTTCAGGGATGACCACAGAGCAAATCAAAGAATCCAAGAAAGCCCTGGACTTTGTGCAAGTGATAAAAAACGCCCGCGACATGATGGATTCACCGGTTAAACAAGCCTTCGATTTTTCCGATGAGAAACCGGAAACCATCCAGGCATATGAAGTCGATCATCGCTTTGGCATGGGTTGCCTGGCGGCGCGGCGTTTGGTCGAAGCAGGCGCACGCTTTATCGAAGTGGAATACCAATATGCGCCATTCAAAGGCTTTGACACCCATGAAAACGGTCATACGCGTATGATCAATATGAAAAAACAGATCGATCGCCCCATCGGCAATCTGATTCGCGAATTGGATGAACGTGGTTTATTGGAACGAACGCTGGTAGTGATCGCGACTGAATTTGGACGAACGATCGCCGATCAACCCGATGCGGGACGTGAAGATTTTGGTTTTGATGAAAACCAAACAGGCCAAAGCCTGGTCATCGATGATAAACGGCTTTACGGACATCACGGCCATTTCAGTTCCGCCTCATGCATGCTGTTCTTCGGTGGTGGTTTCAAGCAAGGCTTCGTCTACGGCAAAACAGACGATCAACACCCCATGCTTCCGGTGGAAAATCCCACCCATCTGATTGATGTGTACGCCACCATATACAAAGCATTGGGTATTCCTGCTGACACGCATTATATCGTTGAGGAACGCCCGTTCTATGTCACCAAAGATGGCAAAGGCAAACCAATAAACGAAATGCTGGCCTAAGGGAAAAGCAAGAAGCCATTTGTAGTTCCATTCCCCTCCCAAGATAGGAAGGGATTAGGGGAGGGTTGATAAGAAAACCTTGAGTACAATTCTTTCACAGAAAATGGGAATAAGAATTTTTATACCATAGATCGGAATAGCTGGTATTAGGTTGAACCAAAAAGGGACGCATGCGGAGCGTCCCTTTTTGTTTTTATAGTAACAATTATTTCATCGCCGAATATAGGTAACCGAAGTAGGGGGCAGTAAAAGGGGCCCTATCCGCCTGGTTCTGCCGGTTATCTCCGCTGGAGTATGTCGCGTGTTTAAGTACACAGCCATACCTTCCAGCTGGCTGGTGAGTACCCCATTACGCTCCCCATCGGGTGGGAAAGAAAACCGGTAGTGGGCATCCAAAATGGTCGGATTAGCCACCACCGTATCCAGTAATTCAGTAAATACCCATTCGTCGGTATATTGTGCCAATGCCAAAAATGTAATCCCTTGCCCCACTTCACGCAGCCAGGTTTCACGCAATGAACTTCGATCAAACGCAACATGACGATTGGGAGCCTTTGAGGGTTCATCGATTTGCTGTGAATTGGGCGGCATCAGGGCCACCCGGCTGACCGCCATCCCAACGCGAGTGGTTTGGGTAGCGCCTAATACATGGCCCATGCTCCATGTATCCCCACGAAAACTAATCTCCACATCTCCCTGGCGAGGTTGGATTCGGCGGGTCCACTGGAATTCCCCCTGGCCTTCAATCGAATCAAAATAACGATTGCCAACCAATACCCGAAATGATTCCCCCTTGGGTAAAAAACCTTCCACCACCAGGTCATACAATTTGCCTGCTTCAATCCTGGGTATCGTTACCGATGCACGACGCCCAATAAATCGGAATGAGTCGAAGCTAAAACCATAATGTTGTGCCGCAGCCCGGTCTTGGGGTATACCCCACTGGCCACTCAAAAAGGCGGAATCACCACTCGCGCCGATATGCAAATTCCGTTGGTTGGAAACCTCCATTTGCTGAGCTGCGGGATTTGATTTTGATCCACGTGGCTTTAACACCCATTGTCCATTTTCACGCTCAAGTCGAGCGGCAAACAAACGCTCATTGAATTCAATGTCGCCATCCAGCGTTCGCCACATTTGATCGGTCCATACCAACAAAGCTGAACCTCCCCTCACCAGCCGTTCGAGTTGAGTAATGGTTTCCTCTGTCCATAAATTCCCCCACGGAGCAATAAGAATGGGATACTGCTTGGAATGAACGGTCTCAAGATCAGCAGGAGCCACCATATCAAATGCAAACCGCTCCCGCAGTTCCCCCACCATCCGGTCAAACTGAACCGGGGATTCCACCATGAGGGAAAACTCAGGATAGACCATGACAATACGCCGTAATGGTGGTGAGTCCTGAAATCGGTGTAATGTGTCACTATATAAATCCCACGTACCCGGGGCAGCCAACGCATCTTCATTATAAAAAAGCAGCGAACCGCCATCGCTGGCGATTGAATACAACGCGCCCAGCATATCCTCACGTCCCGGTGTTTCCAGTATACGAAGCCCATATGGAACATCCACCCGCCGGCAGGAACTTGAAAACAACAACCAGGAGGAAGTCGTAGTGGGCAGCGAACGCTTGCTAATCATCACCAACGAAGCATTATTAATTTGAGCCAACTCCACAAATGCTGATACATCGGTTCCCGACAAGGTAAACTCATCACCAATTTCTATAATTAGCTTTGTTCGGGGATAGATTGCACGTACTTTATTTATAATCTGCTCAGCCACTTCGGTCAGGCTGTTTTGTAACCATTGCGTAGTATCAAGCCGCTTTTGAACGGAAGCGTCATCCATCAGGGAAGGCCGTACCTCGTTCCAACCGGCCGGTTCGGTTCGCCAGGCTGATCTCAAACCATGCAATCCCCCATATTTTTGGCGCAGAAAAGCATGATAACTGCGAATAGCCAATGGATCACCCGCCCATAAATCAGGCCATCCACTGGATGAACTCTCACTCGAATGCAACAGCGGCCCCCAATCACCCGCAAAGGAAAGGATCATATAAGGGATTTTGATCGAGGGGATATATTTCTGCATATCACTGATGATCGCACGATAAGCCGTAATCATACGCGGATCCCAAAGTGATATCATGGGACCTTCCTGATCATCTTCGATTCCCGTGGCACGCTGCAGTGATTCAACTACATTCATAGGTAGATAGCGACGATCTCCGATTTTGAAACGTGGCACCCAGGTGAGTTCATTCAACGCCAACTTTTCCGCTCGCTTTGCATAGTGGGTAAAATCATAATAGCGTTGACGCAAGTACGTTATTCCTACGTCAATCGTATCAACAACTTGCGGAGCCCCCCAGGCATTATATAGTTTTGTCTTTTCCAGTAATACCTTATCCTCTTTCCACAAATCACCGGATTGCGTTGTGTTGGGGTACACTCCAAATAAGAATCCGGGCGGCAGTTGCATTTGATCCTGACGAAAACGCGAACTAATGGATTGGCGGGTTTTCCCCAGCGGCACCCGTGAAAGGGTAATGGTTCGGATCAGGATATTCGGATTTCTGACAATGAAATCCGCCTCCCCTGGAAGCGAATGGTCGAATATCGCACCCGACAGTGTAAATGTATGGGCTTGCCACATCCCGCTGTCACCCAAAAAGACACGCTGTGTTTGCAAGTCAACCGTTTGGTCCGGCCCGCGCGCTAGGGAATCCAATTCAATCGCTCCCTTGCCTTCATCAAAAAACTGCACGGAGACAAAAAACGTGCCGGTCGTTTGAACAATCTGATCAGTTGCCGCTTGTACAAAGAGTGCCGCTTGTCTGGATTGCGGAGAAGGCATCACCCCATAAAATCCCGCCTTCAGGTCTCGCACATACTCAACCCCTTCCACTTTGGTCAACGCCAGGCCGCGTGTCACTTTCCCTTGGCGAAAATCCACAAACGCCGCTGGCGATCCATCTTTCAACATAGGAAGCGTCACCCGTTTCCGCGGAATACCTTGCGCTTGTGTGAAGATCGATGTAATGAATAGTATAATGAAAATGGAAAACAAACGTTTCATCGGATTAGCTCTTTCATATCAGAATTCTTTGATTCATACAGCTTTTTTGAATGCAGCATACTATCTCTAAGAATTATATCAGAGAGTTGGGATGCTGTCGGATTATGGACACATTTCCCAACTCAAATGAAGTGATTTCTCATTCAACTTATGTTATTATTTAAAGTTACGAATTAGTAGGTTAACCATTTTAATCTTTTCCCCTCTCAACACTGGAAGGGGCGAGTGTGAATGGTTCTCCATTTTTTGATACCTTGGTGAAAGGGGCAGGTTGTTATGAATTCGTTGATACCGGTCTTAGGTGCGTTTGCATGCATGTTTTTGGGTTATCGCTTTTATTCCAAATTTATTGCCGAGAAGATCTTTAAATTGGATGATTCAGCTAAAACCCCCGCTGTCACAATGGAAGATGGACGTGATTATGTCCCCACCCATAAAGCTATTGTGTTCAACCACCATTTTGCCTCGATTGCGGGTTTATCCCCCATTATGGGACCCGCCTTGGCTGTCATATGGGGCTGGGTTCCCGCCGTGATATGGTTGGTTGTTGGAGCCGTTTTGATGGGAGCGGTTCATGATTTCTCATCATTGGTCATTTCTGTTCGCAACAAGGGACGGTCAATTGGTGATGTCACCCGGAATCTAGTCGGTCCGCGGGCTCGCTATCTTTTCTTGTTTATCATCTTTTTTGCCATTGCCCTGGCGATGGGTGTCTTTACTAAAGTCATCGCTCTCTTGCTGCAAACTCAAACCGAAGATATCGGTTTTCAAACCTACCCGGAAGCCGCCTTTCCCGCTGCCATGCTGATGGTGATTGCCATTATATGTGGCCTTTTAATGCGTCAAAAAAGGATCGGTTTGCTTTCAGTTAGTGTATTCGGAACCTTGTTAACCTTCTTCTTTATTTGGATGGGATCTTATCTGCCTTTAAACATGGGCTTTAACACGTGGGTTTACGTCTTGCTAATTTATGCTTTTGCTGCATCCGTGTTGCCAGTCTGGCTCTTGCTACAACCACGTGATTTTATCAATGCGTATACTTTGTTTGTCGGGATGATCCTCATGTACTTGGGGGTATTCTTCTTCCAACCCACCATAGTGGCGCCTGCTTTGAATTCCAATCCTGAACTCCCCAGCATGGTCCCATTGCTGTTTGTGGTGATTGCCTGCGGTGCGATTTCCGGTTTCCACAGCGTGGTGGCATCAGGAACAACAGCCAAACAACTGGCGAAGGAATCAGATGCCCGAGCGGTTGGCTATGGTGGAATGATCGCCGAATGTGCTTTGGGAATTATCGCGGTCATTGCGTGTACCGCTGGTGTAGCCTCACAAGAGGAATGGTTGACCCATTACGCCAGTTGGTCAGCCGCGGGAAGCATGGGAGCAAAACTCTCAGTGTTCGTGGGTGGAGGCGCAAACTTTATCTCTTTCTTGGGCATTCCTAAAAACGTAGCAGCCACGTTCATAGCATTGGTCATCGTTTCGTTTGCCTTGACCACCCTGGATTCGGGTACCCGAATACTTCGCTATAACGTGGAAGAACTTGGTGAAGCCTTTCGCATTCCATTTCTCAAAAATCGTTACATCTCCACTCTGGTGGCCATCGCTGCGATTGGATTTTTAGCCTTATCACCTTATGGGACAGCGTTATGGGTTCTTTTCGGGACCACCAATCAGCTGTTGGCTGGATTGGCTTTGTTGACCGCCACCGTATACCTGGTCACTATCCGAAGACCCTCATGGATCACAACAATACCTATGGTGATTATGCTGTTGATAACCATCTCATCACTATTGATACGTATCATGGATGCAGTGCAAAAACAGGATACAACCCTGATCATTATGGGTTGCTTAATTCTCCTCCTGGCTGTGGGTTTGATTGTGGAAGTGATTATCTTCTTCCTGCAGCGAGGCAGCCGGGGAAGTGGGACAAAACCTTTGGAAGCACCTGTACCTACCCCCTAAAAAGTTGAGGCTACTGTGATAAACTTGACCTATATTATTAAATCATAACACATCCTGTGGAGGGCAAAACATGGAGCAAACTTGGATGAAAACATCTTTGGCTGCAATCATTGTATTAGGTATCGTAGGAGCGTTCCTCTTCTCAATGCCGGTAACGGCTCAGGAAAAGGGAACGCCGTACAAAGTAAAACCACCGCTTGGATTACCACCGGTCCCAATCCCGGAAGATAATCCCATGACAGTGGAGAAAATCGAATTGGGCAAGATGCTGTATTTTGATACACGTCTTAGCAAAAATCAAAGCATTTCCTGTGCTTCCTGCCATCTTCCAAAGCATGGATATGCGGAACCGTTGGCAACATCGAAGGGTATCAAAGATCAGATTGGCCCCCGTAACGCCAATCCGGTGGTTAATTCAGCTTATGCCACTTCGATCTTTTGGGATGGCCGAGCGGCTTCATTGGAAGAACAAGCCGCTGGACCTGTTGAAAATCCCATTGAAATGGGACAGGATATGGTTCATGTTGTAACCGATCTTAACAAGATACCCGAATACAAAAAGCGCTTTATGGCCGTTTTTGGTGAACCGGCATCCAAAGATACCATCACCAAAGCCATCGCCGCATTTGAGCGCACCCTCCTGAGTGGCAATTCACCTTATGACAAATACATCAATGGTGATGAAGATGCCCTCAGTGAAGATGCCAAAGCCGGTGAAAAACTCTTCAAAGGTAAAGCCTTATGCGCTACCTGTCATACTCCTCCGGTCTTCTCCAGCTGGGGATTCTACAATGCTGGTGTGGGAACGGATAAAGAGGATATGGATATTGGGCGCATGGAAGTAACCGAAGCCCCATCTGATAAGGGTGCATTTCGTGTCCCTCATTTAAGAGAGATTGAGAATACTGGTCCTTATATGCATGATGGCAGCATCGAAACCTTGGAAGAAGCAGTTCGTTTTATGGTTGGCGGGGGGAAAGACAATCCCAACCTTCATCCACTTTTCCGAGCCTTGAAAGCCCAAACGTTTAGCGATGAAGAGATCAAGCAGTTGGTCGCGTTCCTCAAATCACTCAGTGGGGAATATCCAATTGTTGAAGAACCTGAATTACCTTAATTTTTGGGGGCTTCAAATCTTGGATTTATAGACAAATGTGAGTAAAAAGATAGGGTACGGAAATCCGTACCCTATCTCTTTATCCATAACCAGGAATATGAGTATCCTTATTAGAACAAAACATCATTGAGGAGTCGGTTCATGCAGAACAGTTTGCTTTGGCTGGTACAACTTGGTTTAGTATTATTTGTATTGGGTGGCGCATTGGCGATTGGCGGGATGTTTGGCAAGCGGGATGGATTGCGTCAAATCGGTTTGATCATGATGGCTGTCATTGGCCCTGTTACACTATATTTATGCTGGCGTGTACAATTGTATTTCCGAGCAGAAGATGCGGTCTTTTGGTCCAGGCTGATGGCGGGGCAGGAATCACTCGCTTGGGGCATCGGCAGCCTTGGATTGATTGCCGGAAGCGGTTTCGCTGTAGGAGCGTTGGCGTTTGGTGAACGTACCAAAGCGGTTTATGTAGGGGCTATTCTATTAGCCGTAAGTTGGTATATTGTCTATTTGCATCCCACTCCCCATTATGTCCCAATGCCTCCCTGGGCGGATAAGCTGGTTTGGTTTGTGTTACTGGCCGGTGGTGCGGGAGTATGTGTGTTTGTATATAAAAAGTATCAGGAAAAACTCAAACTCTTTGCCAAACCTTTCGTTATTGCCGCCGCTGTTTTGGCCTTATTGGCTACCTCGATGATGGCGGCCCATGACTTGGCGAAAGAACCGATTGACCTGACCAAACTAGAACCGGCTGAACGCATTAAAGCGATGGGCTGCTTATCCTGCCACCAAATGGGTGAGGAAGGACGCGAGGATCCGGGTGGAAACCTGGCATCGGTAGCCAGCCGTACAGAAGATGTGGTGATCGCGTTCATGAAAAATCCGGATGCGGAAACCGCCAAAGAACTGAATATCCGCGAAAATCCCACTGGTGAAATGGCGGGGGTTAAATTAACTCCAGCTGAAGTGGATTCAATTTCCAAAGCCATGTTTGCTCTGTTTGAAGTCAAACCGCCATCAACATTGGGGCCAGGGAATGAAGAGATTGAAGCCATCCTGATGGATGAAAAATATACGTGCCTGGCATGCCACACCATCAATGGCGAAGGTGCCCCCGATGGTGGATTGGGTGGGCCATTGGAGCAATCATCCAAACACAGCCTTGAAACACTCATCGAATGGCTGCAAGCCCCCACGGTGGAAAATGCCACCAAACTGAAAATTCGGGAAATCCCCATGGGCGCCATGACCCCCTTCGCCCTGCCTGAGGAGGATGCCAAAAAGGTGGCTAAGTGGTTGAAAACATTGGAGATGGATTGATATGTTTATATATTAAGTCGTTTAAGTAAACTTGTGAGACTCTCTTATTAAGATATGTATTCCAATTCAAATTTTTGGTTTGGACCATCACATCTTAGGAAATGCTTGGATAATATATCCCGTCCCAATAAACCATAATTAGGATTATTAGAACCTATGACTTCAACATTTTGGAAAAGGTTTCCTTGTATATTCAGATTGACTACATACATAGGCATAGAGCATGTTTCACCATTAAAATTTCCACATTTTTGTTTTTTAATTTGGATAGCTTTTAAATCTTTTTCTAATATTGCTATTGGGATTACTGTTAATGATGACGCTGTATCGATTTTCATTTGAACAGAGATCGCTTCTTTTGTAGCCTTATGAGACAATTCTACGGTCATGATAGGGGCAGGATATGTATCACTTCCAGTTTCAATATATTTTGAATACATTGGATTCCTAACAAATGGGTGAATCTATCATAACTACACTTTCTTCACCCGGTTTGTCTGCATAGAAT
Organism: uncultured bacterium; assembly: GCA_964517495.1. Classification (GTDB taxonomy): domain Bacteria; phylum Hinthialibacterota; class Hinthialibacteria; order Hinthialibacterales; family Hinthialibacteraceae; genus CAZFER01. The sequence goes on from CAZFER010000082.1 coordinate 21,866, forward strand.
GGAATATTCCCCTTCTCTTCGTATATCTTTCCTGCAAGTGAACCAAGTCTCTTATCGGTTCCAATTACACTACCGTCATGCACGGCCACATATAAATCAGGATATTCGATCATAAATTTGTCTTCGTTCTTTTCGAAGAATTCTTTGTTCTTTTTCCACATCTTATTTATATTCTCACTGTCATTTAATGATACTATAGTGATGTCTTCCAATTCATTGTTTTCTTGAAAATAATTCTCATAGTTTTTTGGAAATAATTTAAGCATTTCTGCAATTATTTTAGAAAATAATTTCGCTAGACCGACGTCTTCGCTAAACATCGATCCGTAAGGGGGTTTTAATACTAATGATTTTCCCCCGTGGTATCTTACTTCTACTATGTCTTTTTGACTTAATTCTTTTTCTCTCTCTTCGGCGTATTTTTTCGTATAAATCTTTTTCATTTCATTTAACGCCAAAGCTACATCTAAATATTCTCTTTCATTTCTATTTGGAAATAACTCTTTTTCATAATCATCAGTTAAAAATCCCATTCTTGTTTCACTAAAATATTCATTATCATTAATAGACAGTTCTCTGAATTTCAAATCAGAATCCATATTCATAGTGTTCCCTCCTCTTTCAATTCTGCTTTAATTTTGTGGAGCATTTGTATCAGATTGTCTATATTAATTTCATGTAAATCGAAATTTATTTTTTTTAATTTAACAAAAGGATTAGGTCCTTTAAAAAAGAACGGTCCTCCATAATCTCGTTGTTCCTGAAATTCAAATTGTAAAGTAGTATACTTTAATGATTTCTTTTTGTCATTATCACTTGTGTATAGTTTCTTATTGATTTCCCAGTTAATATTGGTTAAAATCATATTTTTTGTGCTTTGTCTGATTTCTTTAAGTTCTTTCAATTCTTTTGTATAGAAGTATGAGCTGACAATCTCACTTTTTTTCCAAAATTCATTGATCACCTCTTCTGTCAATTGTTTATCATCAATCGGAATAAAATTTTTTAAACGTTCATTTTCTTTTTTTGATTCAGAAAGAAGAAATGTTAATAGAGGTTCAATTTCTCTAGCTATTACACGTGCATCTTGTTCTTCCAATGCTGACTTCTCAATATCAAAATCAGCAAAAAACGGGTACCTCACATCTATTGAACATTTATACTCTTGAATCAATGATTTCAACTTTTTTACGATATTTTCAAAAGTGCCAAGATCAGAAATAGAGAGTATATCCATTCTTTTTCCTTGAATTCTTTAAAATTAGAATTTCTTGTACCTATATAGATTATATCACTAAATTCAAATTGTAAAGAAAACGAGTCCCTATATATCATATTGTACGATTACTTGTCAATGTTGGTAATCAATTTTTCATTCTTTAATTTTATCCTTTAAACGCTTTCTTTATTATCTCCCGGTGGTCAAATCCAATCTGAAGTGTTTGATATTGTTGGCTTTGCGGGTGAATCCACAGCACTTCACCGGCGTCGTCGCCGGCGGTGGCTTGTTGGGCTTGGGGGATGCTGACCGGTTTGGCGAGGAAGGCGGCGGTGACGTTGTGCCAGCGGGGATCGCGTTTGGGGTGGGAAAAGACACCGATTAGGCGGGCGATTTCGACTTTGAGGCCGGTTTCCTCCTCCGCTTCGCGGACTGCGCATTCTTCCACGGTTTCCTGATTGACTTCCAGGAAGCCGCCGGGGATTGCCCAGCAACCTTTGAAGGGATCATTCTTGCGTTTGATAAGCAGTATTTCGCCCTTTTCATTGGGGATCAACATATCGGCAGTGACATTGGGCCTGGGAAAATCGGTCATGTGAGTAATTCCTTGGTCTCTTCAGCCAGCAGAAAATAGAACAAACAACCTGCAATGGGGATTAAAATAATTACGATTGACCATAATATTTTATGGGCTAGGGGTAATTCACTCCGAATGCATGCCACCAGCCCGATGAGCATGGTGATCAGAAATACAAGGTATACGGCAATCTCCCAAGGTCCCATGATGGATGTTCGCTGTGTTTTAAGACGCTTTCTTTTTCGTTTCAGCTGTCTGCTCTTGTTTGTCTGTTTTTTCTTCTTTTGGTGCGTATTTGGCGATGAATTCAGAGACGAAATCGGTGTTCATTTCCGGATTTTCATCTGGCCGTGAATAATTGCATTCTTTTTGCGGGCATTTTATGGTCGGGCCTTTGCGTTTGTAATCTTTTTTTACCAGGAATGGATTGCCGCATTTGGGGCATTTTTCAAGAAGCGGGTAATCCCAGGCGGCGAAATCACAATTGGGGTATTGATCGCAACCGTAAAAAAGTTTTCCCCAGCGGGAACGCCGCTGAACCACTGAGCCCTTACAATCCGGCATGGGGCAGGATAATCCTGACGGGATGGGTTTGGTATTTTTGCAGGTTGGATAGTTGGAACATCCCATAAATGAGCCGAATTTGCCCGGACGAATCACCATCGGTGATTGACATTTCTCGCAGGGGATATCGGTTTCAATCACCTCGGTCTCTTCCAAGGGGGCGGTGTATTGGCAATCCGGATAGTTTGTGCAAGCAATAAACCAGCTGGTTCTTCCCCATTTTTTAACCAATTGGCTGCCGCAATCAGGGCAGTTTTTGCCTTCGAGGGGTTCTTGAAGGTCGCGCAGAGTTTCCCCCATACCTTTGGGAGCGTTGGTTAAATCCTTTTCGAAGGGGTTATAGAATTCTTTGAGCAGGTTGACCCAATCTTCCTTCCCTTCTTCCACTTTATCCAGTTTGGTTTCCACATCGGAAGTGAATCTAACTTCAAAAATATCAGGGAAGTTTCTCACCAGCAGGATATTGACAATTTCACCCAGGTCGGATGGATAAAAGCGTTTTTCTTTGCGATAAATATAACGCCGGTCAACTAGGGTTTTGACGATGGAAGCATAGGTACTGGGGCGACCAATCCCATCTTTTTCCAGTTCTTTGATCAATGATGCATCGTTATAGCGTGCGGGAGGCCGGGTGAAATGCTGATCGGGCGTGAGTTCTTTTAGTTTGAGTTTTTCACCTTCTTTCATTTCTGGAAGTTGCTGATCTTTATCGGCATCCGGATCACGGTATACGCGGGTAAAACCATCAAATGTGAGGATAGAGCCGGTGGCGCGAAAGGCGAAGCGGTCATCCTCGATCATAATGCTGGTGGATAAATATTCCGCGGGGGCCATTTGGCAGGCGATAAAGCGTTTCCAAATCAGGTCATAGAGTTTTGCCTGATCGCTGTTGAGGTATTTTCTAATTTTTGTGGGGGTATGGTTTTCATCCAGGGTTGTGGGGCGAATACATTCGTGGGCTTCCTGAGCGGATTTGCCGCTTTTATAGAAATTTGGTTTTTCGGGAAGGTACTTTTCCCCATATTTTCCAGTGATGAACTGGCGACCATGATCTACCGCCTCTTTGGCGATGCGGACGGAATCGGTACGCATATAGGTAATCAATCCAATGGTTTCATCGCCGATATCCACCCCTTCATATAATTGTTGGGCGGCACGCATGGTGCGGTCACCGGTGAAGCCCAGGATGCGGGAGGCATCCTGCTGCAAGGTGCTGGTGATATAGGGTGGAAGTGGTTTGCGGGTTCGCTTTTTGCTGTCGATCTTACTGATCGCATAGGCGGCCTGGTGCAGTTCATCCACCAGTTTTTTGGCTTCTTCTTCAGTTTTGATGTGGATGAAATCGGTGCCGTCTTTTTCTTTGCCTTCACCTTGGTGGTGAATTTTTTTGCCGTCTATATTATAGAGTTCCGCATCCAGTTCAACACCGTCGCTATTCTGGAACTTGCCGTTGATGGTCCAGTATTCAACCGGTTTGAATTTGCGAATTTCCTCTTCTCGTTCACAGATCAAACGCAATGCAACTGACTGAACACGGCCAGCGGACAAGGCGCTTTTGTTACGAGTGACAAGGCGGGTTAACATGGGGCTGATTTTATAGCCAACCAGCCGGTCAAGAATCCGGCGTGCCTGTTGGGCGTTGACCAGATTGGTGTTGATTTCACCGGGATGAGCGATGGCATTTTGGATGGCTTGCTTGGTGATTTCGTTAAAGGTTACCCGCCATATTTTTTGTCCGTTGAGCTTGGGCCCCAGGAGTTCAGCCAGATGCCAGGAAATCGCCTCACCTTCACGGTCAGGGTCAGGAGCCAGATAGATGGCTTCGCTTTCCTTCGCCAGTTTTTTTAGTTCTTTAATGGTTTTTTGTTTATCCGGCGAGGTTTCGTAGGTTGGGGCAAAGTTATTTTCGATATCAACCCCTAGTTCCTTGGGAGGGAGGTCGCGGATATGGCCCATTGAGGCGGTGACGCGATAATCCGATCCCAGAAATTTATTGATGGTTTTTGCTTTTGCCGGTGATTCGACGATTACCAAAGATTTCGGCACAATATCACTCCAAGGTTAATTGTTTTTGTAAACAAGTTTATAATTCTCTACGACTTAGAAAGTCCGAATAGAGATTCAATCGAAAGGGTTTTTGCCGCCCCTAACTTCTTATATATATTTCGTTAATCCTTTATATATCTTTAAATGATCTTCTGTCAATCAAAATCAACAGGGATAATTATTGCAATCTCTAATAAAGAACAGGTCATTTAACATCTGTCAATGGGGATAAATTAAATTGCAAAGTCAAATAAACACAACCCCAAAACAAATCTGACTTCATTATACCTTTTGATGAAGCAATTCAAGCCCGAATACATCAAGCAAGGATTGTACCAAGGTTAAGTCTGAGTAAAACCCCTGCAGAAAACATAAGGCGAACACATGGTGCGCCCCTACCACATGTAGAGGTTGACCCAATGTCATTAAGTTAAGATCAAATTAGATCGTTGAATAGGGAGTGCGAGGCTCCCGCCGAGCCGTTATACGTGGAAACGGCTCGGCGGGAGCC
>CAZFER010000083.1:0-26562 GCA_964517495.1 uncultured bacterium
CCTGCGAGCGGATTTGGTTCATCAGTGCCTCTTTAACTTTGACATCCACCTTCAAGATATCATGAATGTAACGAACCGTCACATCAACATTGGGGAAAACCTCGTTCCAGCGAACCGTATCACCAATTATTAATTATAACGTATTAGTAGATGTTTTGTCTACACAAAAAACATAAAATTATATTAAATTTGTGTTGACATTTATGTAAGTGTGGGTTGAATTGCAGCAGAATATTTGACGGGGAAGGGGGAAAGCCAACAATTCCCAGTAGGATGAGTCACGTTTCCCGACCTATCAATGCACTCAAAGGGTTAAACAACGCAACTCATCCTACTTGCTTCCACGTTCAACTTAAATGAGAGGGAATACCACCGAGTGTTTCCACTTATTCACTTGGCCCGGTAAGCATTTGATATTCACCCGTCCGGCGTTGTTCCTCATTGATCCTGAACCGGTTGATCAATTCATTCAACAATTGCGCCTGTGACGCCAATTCTTCGCTGGCGGAAGCGGATTCCTCGCTGGTGGCGGATATTTCCTGTGTCGCCTGTTCCAACTGACGAATGGCGTGCATGATCTGTTCCGCTTCTTCGGATTGTTTGATACAGGAGTCGGTTATGGCTTCCACACTCGATGAGGCTTCTTTAATCGAAGGCACTACATCATGAATATCCTGTCCCGCTTTCTCAGCCCGTTTAACACTTTCCGCCGCCAGGGAACTGATTTCCTTGGCCGCCACCTGGCTGCGTTCCGCCAGTTTGCGAACTTCAACCGCCACCACGGCGAATCCTTTACCCATTTCACCCGCCCGGGCCGCTTCGATCGCAGCATTAAGGGCCAGCAGGTTGGTTTGATCCGCGATATCATCAACAATGGTGATCTGATCGGCAATTTTCTTCATGGCTTCAACCGTATCCATCACCGCTTGTCCGCCTTGTTCCGCCCGGTGAGAGGCTTCCGTGGTTATCGCGTTGGTGTTTTTCGATGAAGTGGCATTATTTTCCACCGATTTTGTTAAAGACGTAATCGACGCTGAGGTTTCCTCAAGGCTTGAGGCTTGCTCACTGGAATTATTCGCCAGGCTTTGCGCCGATGCGGATAATTCTTCAGAACTGGATGCAACTTGCTCCACCGAAGCCCGTATCTCACTAACCAGATGAGTGATGTTATCCGCCATATGATTAAGCGCATTTCCCAAATCCCCCACTTCATCATGGCTGGTGATTGGTAGACGCTCGGTTAAATCACCATCGGCTATTCGTTGTGCAAAGGTAACGCCAGCCCTCAATGGGAAGACGATTTTTTGAGTGGCATAAAGAAGAATAAGAATGGCGATGACCATACTGATCACAATAACCACTATGGTTATTGTACGAATGGCACTGACCGACTGCAAAAATTCTTTCGTCGTGGAAGAGGAAGCCACTATCCAATTTTTAAGCGGATTCTCTTTTATGATGGCAATTTTATTCTGCCCTTGCCATATATATTCAACCGTTCCATTTTTCTTCGCCAAAATCTCTTTTCCAAAATCTAACTGCGAAACATCTGTTTTTAGTATATGAGAGGAGTCTTTATGGGATATGGTCAGTCCATCGCTTCTTAATATGTAGACATAACCCGTTTCACCAATGGTGACGGGGGCGACGAACTGCTCAGAAAATTTACCAAAATCAACTGGAGTGCCCAGAATACCAACAATTTTATTGCCATCCCTGATCGGTACAGTGATTAAAGACACGGGTTTTCCTGTAACTGGAGATGTATAGACATCGCCAATAAAGGATTCCCCTTGTTGGGCCTTTTCAATATTTATGGCGTATTCAGGAATTTCCTTGACGTTTAATCCCTGTGCCCCTTCATTATCTACGGCGGAGTAGAGAATGATCCCTTCTGGATTCATAATCAACACATTTTCATAATTTCCAATGAGTTCATATAGATCATCAAGGCGTTTATGGGCTTCTGCTTCTTGAAATCCTTGGCAAGCCTGAATAATATCATTGTCACGGCTTAAATGTTCAGCAATCGCCAGTCGCATTTTGAACCATTCATCCAACGTGCGTTCTAAACCGTTGATCTTATCAGCCATCGCATTCTTTTCCTCTTCAAGTATGGTGCGTTTTGCTACACCATAGGAAAAATATCCAATGGCTATCAATGAAGTAATGAGAACCGGTAAAACGATGACGAGAAACTTGTTGCGGATGTTGAGTTTCATGCTATTTTCCCTTCGATGCTGTGCATATGGATGATGAGTACTACTATTTTAAAAAAATCGATTGATTTATTGAAATTATAATTCTTCTTCCCTAAAAACAAAGGAAGATACATATTTTTTATTTACATTTATGTGCTTTTATTAACAATTTGTTAAGTTCAATCTGATGAGCTAAAGAAAGATATCACTTGGATTTTTGCCTAATCCATTTGAATAAAATCAAGATACAGAGCTTAAGATAATCAACGGCTAAATATATGATGAAGTCGTAAATCTCAACCTATATGAATGCAAGGGAAAGGGATATTTAGCCAATGGATTTCATCAACCGATTCAAACTCGACATGAGCGGCGCACGGATTTTATTCGAAACCACTCCACCGGAATGGCTTTCGGGTCTTCATACCCCAATGTCGGCGATCCTCAAACAATTCCAAATTGAAGACGAAGAAGGCTATGAAAGCCTGGTGAAACGCCTGCGCGCCTGGACCTGGTCACATAAGATTCCTGAACAACATCCCGACCATACTCCCATGCAAAATATCGCAACATTAGCAAAGCGTATTAAAGATGAAGCCAAAGCGTTTATCACCGTGGGAATCGGTGGATCAGATTTAGGCGCCCGAACCCTGCACGATATGCTGAATCACCCCTACCACAATGAAATGGTGGCCACCGGCCAACTGAAAAATATCCCGGAAATCTATTTCACCGGTGATACGTTTGATCCCTTACGATTACATGCCCTGCTTGACATGTTGAAGACCCGGAATCTACTCGATAAAACCATCATCAATATCGTCAGCAAAAGCGGCACCACCGCCGAAACCGCCCTGGCGGGTATGGTGCTGGCCGATGCCCTGGGTGATGATTGGATGAGCCGCACGGTCGCTACCACCGGCCTTTCATCAAAAAGCCTCCTCTATCAAATGCAAGAGGAGCACAAAGGAAATTTCATGGCCATGCTGCCCGTTCCTGATGGAGTGGGAGGCCGCTTTTCGTTTGCCTCACCGGTTGGTTTGCTCTTTTTAGCGGTTACTGCACCTCATGATCCTATGGCGAGATTACAAGAAGCGATGAATGGCTATCAGGAAGCCCATGACACATTTTTGAGTCATGAACCAGATCAAAATCCCGCATTTCAACTGGCGCGTTATCTCCAAATCGCGGAAGTATTTCTAGGACGAACATCCCTGGTGTTTTACCCCTATTTTGATAACAGCAAACTGGGGGATTGGTTTGTTCAGTTGTACGAAGAATCACTGCAGGAACGCGGTTCGGGCCTGAATATCATGCCTACCACCGGCCCGACCGGCAACCATTCGCTCCTCAATGGGATTGTCAATGGGGCGCGTGATAAAGTCATTCTCTTTTTAGCACCCGAATATTTTGGCGATTCAATCTCTGTTCCTCAAAATGCCCCATTGGCAGGAAGCTTGACCATATTTAAAGGTATCCCCTTTGAAGCCGCCCAACTTGCTTCATTAAAGGGGACCATGCAGGACTTCAATAGCCGCTCAATACCAAATGCCCTTTTAACCTTTCCTAAGCGTGATACCTCGAGTACGTTCGCCTTAATGCGAATCCTCATGGATATGGTGGCCGTCAAAGGGCGTCTGCGTTCCCTGCATCTCGATCCCATCACCGGTGAACGCAAAATCGAAGATGAAGATACCTACATCCAAACCGGCGTGGAAGGCTATAAAAAACGCATGCGCGAAAACATCGATACAGCAAGATAAGATAATGTTAGTGATTTTCAAACGCCTGATACGGTATTTCATATATCCACTGGCATTGGGATTAAGTCTTTTTTATGGCTGTTCAAAAGATGAGCCTGCCTTGCTGCTATATGCAGCAGCCAGTACCACTGATGCGGTTAAAGATATTGCTGAGCAATTCGAAATGCAAACGGGTTTGCCCGTTAATATAAATCTTTCAAGTTCCGGAACGTTGGCCCAACAAATTGTAGCCGGAGCCGACCCCGATGTTTTTTTGTCCGCCAACCAGAAATGGGTGGATTTATTGAAAACAAAGAATCTGATTGCCCAAACAAAAGATGTGCTGGCAAACAAATTGGTGATCGTGGTACCAGCCAATTCAACGCTTGATATTAATTCCCCACGTGATTTACTACAACAAAAAATCAGCCGTATAGCCTTGGGCGATCCGGAATCCGTTCCCGCGGGAATGTATGCCAAACAAGCCCTTCAGCAATTAAACCTGTGGGATGCGTTGGAAAAACGAGTGGTTCGAGCCTTGGATGTTCGCCAGGCCTTGATGTATATCGAACGCGGAGAGGTGGATGCCGGTATCGTCTATTCCACGGATGCCTCGATTAGCCAAAAGGTTAAAATAACCCATGTCTTTTCTGGAGATGTTTCAGTATCAATACGTTATCCCGTTGTGTTGATAAAAACAAAAGCCAATGATCCAAAGGCGAATCAATTGTATGATTATTTCACATCGCCTGACGCCAAAGCTATCTTCCAGCATTACGGTTTTGAAATATTAATTGAATAAACGTCTTGGTGATTGTTTTTTTAACATACGTGATCAGCCATTGATGTACCATTCTCCTCCCAAGATTGCGAGGAAAAAGGGGAGAGTTGATAAGGAAACGTTTCGCTAAATCCCTTAATACCCTCCGAACCTCCCCATTTTATTCTGAGCGTTACCCATAATTTGGCAGCAAAAGGATTTATGGCTATTCTCCGTATACAAATCAGGGTATAAATCCGGGGAGCATCGGCTTCTAACCGGTGCGTGTCAGCCCGGTTGATATGCACCGGCTGGAAACTGATGCCACCCAGGTGGCAAATCTTGTAAAGATGGTTGACACGTTATATTTAGTTTTAAACAAAGTGATTGTATAATCCCATCCTATGTATCTTTCACCCATCGAAATACAAGCACTCCTCTTGAGTATCAAAGTGGCCATCACCGCGGTGATAGGAACGCTCCCTTTTGCAATTTGGGCGGGGTACCTATTGGCACGCTGGCAAAGCGGCTGGAAAGCACTTGTCGAATTAGCGGTTAATTTACCCTTAGTGCTTCCACCGGTGGTGACTGGTTATTTGTTATTAGTGTTGTTTGGCTCACGCGGTCCCATTGGTTCATTTTTACAACAAACTTTTGGCCTAAAATTAACCTTCACCTGGATGGGAGCGGCTTTGGCTTCGGCAGTGGTCAGTTTCCCCTTAATGGTGCGGGCTATCCGGCTTGCCTTTCAAAATGTTGATCCACGCCTGGAAGCCGCAGCACGTAGTTTAGGCGCTGGTAAAATGAATACTTTCTTCACCATCAGCCTCCCCTTGGCTGTTAGAGGCATTATCGCCGGTTCGATGTTAGGATTTGCCCGCAGTTTAGGTGAATTTGGCGCGACCATCATGGTGGCTGGTAATATTGAAGGTCAAACCCAAACCATCCCCTTGGCAATATTTTCCCTGGTCCAGAGGCCATTTGGGGTGGAAGAAAGTTGGCGGCTTGTAACATTATCGATTATCATTGCCTGTGTGGCATTGTTGGTCAGCGAATATTTTGAACGAAAAGAAAAGGGACGGCATGCATCTTAAGTTTCATTGCCAACATGAATACCCAAAGGGACTCGATTTAAACATCGAATTCCAAACACATGCGCTTGTCACCTCCATATTTGGACCATCCGGCAGTGGAAAAACCACGATACTCGAAATGATCGCCGGTTTGCGAAAACCTCACTATGCGTTTATTCAATTGGGCGATAGCCTTTATGTTGATACAGAACGGCATTTCCACCTGCCGGCTGAGAAACGATGCATCGGTATGGTCTTCCAGGATCATCTGCTTTTCCCCCATTTAACCGTGGATAAAAACTTGCGCTATGGCTTCAAACGGCGGCAAAAACAGGGTAATACCATTCACTTTCAGCGGGTGACAGAAGTACTCGATTTAAAACCGCTGCTCAACCGCTATCCTATAACGCTCTCTGGTGGGGAACGCCAACGGGTGGCGCTTGGCCGGGCATTGCTTAGCGGACCACAAATGCTATTGATGGATGAACCCCTGGCCGCTCTCGATGAAACCCTAAAAAACCGCATATTGAACTACGTTGAACGTGTCGTGCAGGAATGGCATATCCCCACCATCCTGGTAAGCCATAGCCAAACCGAAGTCCGCCGCCTTTCGGACTGGGTGATCGTGATCGACAAAGGCAGAAAAATCGCCGAAGGCAAAGCGGAACAGGCGTTGGCCCATCCCGATACCTTACGCTGGAAAGATATCACCGCCCCCGTTAATCTTTTACAAATCGAAGAACTCTGTCCAACCGATGGGGTGTGGCTTGGCCGGGTAGGGAACCAGTTTCTACGGCTTCCCGAACTGCCACTTTCCTTTTCACAACCCATCTTCGTACAAATTGCCCCGGATTCAGTCATTTTAAGCCGCAAGGACGTGGCCAATATCAGCGCCCGTAACCATTTGACAGGAAAGGTGCAAAAAATCGTGGACTTGCCGGAAGGCAGTTTCATCGCCATCGATGTTGGACAAACCCTCTGGGTCGAAATCACCCATGAAGCCTTGGTCGAACTGGGAATCGAAACAAGCATGGAAATTACCTGCCTGATCAAAACCCATAGTATGCGTTTGATCGATTAATGCTATAATCAGTTAGTAATGATATTATCTTTAAGTCTATGAAAGATTGGCTCAACATTATGTCACAACCACAACGTCCAACCTTAACTCAACACGATAACCATGAAAAATGGCGCTGTCCCCAACTGGGTGGCCCAGTCACCTTTGCCTATTGCCGGCGCATGAATGTAGGCCTTCCCTGCAACAAACTCTACCAATGCTGGCAAAATGAATTAAATGTTCAGCAATTTCTAGACGACAACTTCACCCCCGAAGAAATAGAAAAAACCTTCGCCTCCCCCCATTCCGGACGAATGGGAACCATATTCGATGCGCTGAAATCGGTTACTCAGAATAAGGATAAGTAGTACCGTTTATCTACCTCGGATTCCCCTTATCAACTAATTTTTTAGCTTGATTGGATCTGTTTTTCATATCGAAATTTACCTGTTTCCAGACGTTCTATCTTATCACCAAAATATGGTATGATAGGTTTATTCAAAGAAACAGGAGATTCAAAGCATGATATCAAGTGGGCGAGTTCTAATAACTATCCTTTGCTTATGTTTAGTCATAACCTTTCACGCGAATGCACAAAATACACGTATGGAACAGGATTTCAAAAATCCCCCTCAAAAATATGGTGTTCGCTGCTGGTGGTGGTGGCTCAACAGCAATGTCACCAAAGAAGCCATCACCCGTGATTTGGAAGCCATGAAGGCCAAAAACTTTAGCGGGGCGATGATCTTCGACGCCGGGGGCGCCAATCAACGTGGTAACGCTCAGGTACCAGATGGCCCCACCTACGCCAGCCCTGCCTGGCAGGAATTGTATCTGCATGCCCTCAATGAAGCGAAACGGCTGGGCTTGGAAATGGGGCTGTCCATCCAAAGCGGCTGGAATTTAGGAGGGCCAAACGTCACTCCGGATTTTGCTGCCAAGCAATTAACCTTTTCGGAAACCAAACTCACTGGACCAAAGCAATATAACCAAAAATTACCCATGCCCAACACCCGCGATGACTTCTATAGAGATATCTGTGTGCTGGCCTATAAAGAAAAAAGCGAAGTCCATCCTGAAATCAAACACGAATTCAGCGCCTCTTCCTCTCAACCTCAGTTTCCCTTCCAAAACGCCATCGATGGAGACACCAGCACATACTGGGTCAGCTCGGGAAACAATCCGAATCAATCCCTATCAAAAGACAATCCTGAATACCTTCAATTTTCATTCAACACCACACAAACCATCTCCGGACTGCATATATTGGGCCGGCAGGGCTATGGCCCAAAGTCAATTGAAATTGAACGCTCAACAGATAGCAATGATTTTAAAGCCATAAAATCTTTCACTTTAAAAGATGGCGAAGCAAAAACCGTTACCGTTGAACCAGTCAAAGCCAAAATCATTCGCGTGGTATTTAAGGACGCCTACGACCATCGATACCCAGACAACCCACGAAATGTACAAGTCGCAGAGATCGCTCTTTTGGATGAAGAAGAAAATCCAGTCGGCTCTCAAAGCACCAAACGCCCCATCCGTGATTTACATTTAAAAGCGGGTTATCGCGAACTAGGAGGCTCAGCACCCGATTGCCGCTTTTTACTTGATGATTATCCCGCCATTCCGGATGAAGAGGATGTTCGCTTGGATGATCTTATCAACATCACCGATAAAATGTCTTCGGATGGTACGCTAAACTGGCGGATTCCTGATGGCAAATGGACCGTTCTCCGCTTTGGATACACGCCCACCAATGCCCATGTATCAACCTATAGCGTGGATTGGAACGGCCATGTGATCGATTATCTCAGCCGGGATGCCTTCGTACGCTACTGGGATGAAGTGGTCAATCCCCTATTGGATGCCGCCGGTCCACTGGTTGGAACCGTCTTGAAACAACTTGAAACCGACAGTTGGGAATGTGGCGGGATGAACTGGACGGATGACTTTCGAGTGGAATTTATCCACTATCGCGGCTATGATCCTCTCCCATACCTTCCTATATTCGCTGGAAAAATCGTGGAAGACCGTGCCACCAGTAATCGTTTCCTCGCGGATTTTCGTAAAACATTAGGCGATTGTGTCGCCAACAACCATTACAAAGTTTTTGCCGAATTCGCCCATAAACGTGGTTTACAAATCCAACCCGAATCAGGCGGACCACACGCTGGCCCATTTGACGCCATTAAGAACATGGGATACAACGACATCGTGATGAGCGAATTTTGGGTTCCCTCACCCCACCGTCCTCGTCCGGAAAATCGCTTCTTCGTTAAACAAGCCTCATCGGTTGCGCATATCTTCGGCAAGCAATATGTAGGCGCTGAATCATTCACTTCCATCGGCCCCCATTGGGATGATGTCTTGTGGAAATCACAAAAACCCAGTGCCGATCACGAATTTTGTTCCGGCTTGAATATGGTCTTCTTCCACACGTTCACCTGTTCACCCCCGGAAATGGGCTTGCCCGGTCAGGAATACTTCGCCGGTACCCATATCAATCCCCAAGTAACCTGGTGGGATTATTCAGACGCCTTCATCAATTATCTCAACCGATGCCAGTATCTATTGCAGCAGGGCCGATTCGTCGCTGATGTGCTTTATTACTACGGCGATCATGTTCCCAACCTGGTGCGTCTTAAGGAGGATGATCCAGCAAAAGTGCTTCCGGGTTTTGATTATGACGTCACCAACGAAGATATTCTCCTGCAACTAAAGGTGCAAAATGGCGATGTTGTCGTTCCTGGTGGCTTGCCTTATCGGTTGCTGGTTCTTCCCGATCATAAAGTCCTCTCTCTGGCCGCCCTCGAGAAAGTCGGCGAACTGTTAAAACAGGGTGCAACCATTCTAGGCCCCAAACCAGACCGGCTTGTCAGCCTTCAGGGAGGATCAGCCGCTCAAGCGAAATTCAAGCGATTGGCAAATCGCATCTGGGGTGAATCACTCGACGACACAGGAGAAAAATCAATAGGCCAAGGCCGTTTAATTTGGGGAAAAACGGGACGCGAAGTTTTGATGGAAGATGAAATTCAACCTGATTTCATGGTGAAACAAAAAGATGAAGTGGCACACTTCGATTATATCCATTACACCCTCGATGATGCCCATCTCTATTATGTTTGCAATCAATCAGAACAATCCCGCGATGTCACCTGCACATTTCGCATCCAGGGGCGGCAACCGGAATTATGGAACGTGATAACTGGTGAAACCCGCTCACTCAATGCGTTGACCCAAACGAACGGGCAAACAGAAATTCCTCTTCACTTCACACCCTATGGATCATACTTTGTAGTTTTCCAAAATGACATTTCGGATGAAACTGTTGGCAATCAAAACACCAATTTCATTACATACCAGCCTATTCAAACCATCCAAAACCCCTGGCAGGTGTCATTTGATCCCCTATGGGGCGCACCCGAAAAAGTCCAGTTCAACGAACTCATCAGTTGGACCGAACACCCCAATCAAGGCATACAATTTTATTCCGGCAAAGCGATATACAACAAACAATTTGATTTTGTTGGAGAGCGTGATGATGAAAAACAATATTGGCTCGATTTAGGCGAAGTCAAAGATGTTGGAATCGCATCAGTAAAGCTGAATGGGAACGATCTGGGTATCGTTTGGACCAAACCATTCCGGGTGGAAATCACCGATGTTTTAAAGAAAGAAGATAACCAGTTGGAGATCGATGTCATAAACTCCTGGCGTAACCGCCTGGTCGGCGATCGTGATCTCCCTGAAGAAAAGCGATACACCCAAACCAACATAACCATACGCCCCGAATGGAAAACCCTGGATTCAGGCCTACTAGGCCCCGTACAAATCCTTTCAAACTAAAGGAGGGCTAAGGGAGGGCAACGCTCCCGCGGAGCCGATTGCATAACAACAACAAAGGGAGGGCAACGCTCCCGCGGAGCCGCTAAATTACAAATTTAAAGTGATTCATCACACCAACATATAAAAAGGGGAAATCAAAATGTCAACACAACCAATGAACCGACGAAATTTCCTAAACCGCACCACCCAATCAGGCCTCGCCATAGCCGCTGCTTCAACCTTAAGCAAGCCACAAAAGGTGTTAGGCGCAAACGATCGCATTAACATTGGCCTGATCGGCTGTGGAGGGCGGGGAAGCCGTTTGATGGTTCTCATGCAAACGCATGACAATGTGGATTTCACCGCTGTATGCGACGCTTACGAACCCAAACGAAAACGCGGTAAAGAAAAAGCCGGTAAAAACGCCAAAGAGTATGTGGACCACCGCAAACTGCTCGAACAAAAGGATCTGGACGCCGTTGTCATCGCCACCCCCGAGCATCTCCATGGCACTCAATTAATTGACGCTGTTGCTGCGGGCAAGGATGCGTATGTTGAAAAACCAATGACTTACTCAGTGGAAGAAGGTGTACGCGTCATCAAAACGGTGCGCAATAGTGACCGCATCGTACAGGTCGGCATGCAACGCCGCAGTGCCCCGATGTGTATTGAAGCAAAACGCCTGGTGGACGAAGGTGTATTGGGCGACGTTACCCTGGTGCGATGCCAATGGTATTGGCACGTGAATCCTCTTAATCCCAATGTAAAAGTCCAGGGCGATTTTAACTGGGATTTATTCTTGGGACCCGCCCCAAAACGTCCTTTCGATCCCCGCCGCGCCCTGCAATGGAACTGGTATTGGGACTATTCCGGCGGCATGGTAACCGGCCAGGGTGTGCACCTGCTTGATTTAATGCAATGGTACATGGGCAAAGGCACCCCCTTGTCTGCCGTTATGCAGGGCGGTTCATACAGATTAGGTGGCGAATGCCCCGATGTATTCAGTGCCAGCTATGAATATGATGGATATACCGCATCCTGGATCCTATCGTATAACAACAGCTTTGATAACGGCTGGAAAGTCACTTTCCAGGGTACCAAAGGTACGCTGGTGATTGGTGAACCCATCTTCGCCGAAGGCGAACGCGGCTATCGCATTTATAAAGAACCCTGGCGTGATGTGGAAAACCGCACACCCATTTACAAAAGCGAGGAAGGCCTCCCCACCGATCCCCACGTCGATAACTGGTTCGATTGTATGCGTAGCCGAAAAGAACCCAACGCCCCTGTCGAGGTGGGACATACTGCCGCAGCAGCCTGCCATGTGGCAATCCAAGCCTTCCGCAACAAAACCATCGCTAAACTGGATAAAGATTGCACCAAATTAACGTTAGGATGAATTCCTCTTCTATGAATTAATTGGAAAATAAAATCAGGGTGGCAAGGGCTGATTCATTCGTCGTCTTTCCCTTGCCACTCAGATGATATATCCAGAATGGTTGCCAAGGGTAAAAAAAAAACGACGTTTTACCCTTGGCAACCACTTTCATTTAGTTGGCTTATTTTCAGGTTCAACTAGACCGTCCGGGATAAGCAAATAGACTTATCAACATAAACGGCAATTTTAAGATATCCTGAGTTGGGGGAAAAGCATCTGACACCAATTTGTCGATCAAATGTAAATTCGTGCCGGGATAATTGAAATAAACCTCATCCTTGCATGTCTACTGCATTGAACATTTCTAAATAAATTGCTTCAGGTCACCGGAAATCCACTCACCGAATCGCCTCAACTACTTTATTGGCGGCTTCCGCCAATCCTTCAGCGACGATGAAAGGAAACTCGGCTTCTTGAAGCATTTCACGGGCTTGTTTGGAATTGGTGCCCTGCAAGCGAACGACAATGGGGACCTTTACTTCGACCTTGTCCAGAGCTTGAACAATCCCACCTGCGACACGGTCGCAACGGACGATTCCACCGAATATGTTGACCAAGACTGCTTTAACATTGGAATCCGACATGAGAACATTAAACGCGGCCGCCACTCGCTCAACGCTGGCGCCTCCTCCAACATCGAGAAAATTGGCGGGCATTGATCCGGCCAGTTTGACCAAATCCATGGTCGCCATTGCCAGGCCAGCACCGTTAACCATACATCCCACTTCACCATCAAGTTTGATGTAATTCAGGCTGTATTTGGATGCTTCGATTTCGAGCGGTTCTTCCTCGGTCAGATCACGCAAATCGAGAAAATCCTTGTGGCGAAACAGGGCGTTATCGTCGAGGTTGATTTTGGCATCGAGGGCGATCACACGTCCGTCTTCTGTAACGACCAGAGGATTTATTTCAGCCAGAGAAGCATCACATGCCTCGAATGCCTTATAGAGTTTGATTAAAAATGAAGCACAGGCCAGCGCTTCCTTGCCCTCCAGGCCGATACCAAACGCCAACATACGGGCCTGATAAGGTTGAAAGCCAACCGCACGATCAACCTGGGCTTTTAAAATCTTTTCTGGCGATCGGGCTGCAACCTCTTCAATTTCCACTCCACCCTCGGATGATGCCATAACCACCACTTGTTCAGTCGCGCGATCTATAACAATACCGATGTAAAGTTCTTTCTTGATGGGTAACCCTTCTTCAATCAGGACTTTTAATACTTCCTTGCCTTGAGAGCCAGTTTGGTGGGTGACCAACTTCATTCCCAGTATGGTTTGAGCCAGTTCCTTGGCTTCCGCGGATGATTTGGCCAATTTCACTCCACCACCCTTTCCACGCCCGCCAGCGTGAATTTGAGCTTTAACCACGACCACCTCAGAACCAAGTTCATTCGCTGCATTCATAGCCTCTTCAGCATCTGAAATAACCAAACCCTTCGGCACCGGTACATCAAAACGGCGAAGGATATCTTTTGCCTGATATTCATGAATTTTCATTGATTAACTCCCATCCTATTGCTCATCATTTTCTGATTCGTCATTGTTATCGTCTTTTTTAAGCAGTTCCAGGGCTTTTTCCAATTTTTCCAAACGTTCCTCTAACTTTTTATTTTCGTCTTCCAGTTCATCGATACGCCTCGAGTTTTTCCCCGCTAAATCAGGAACCTCTTCCTTGCGAATTTCTTGAATAGCCCCGTCAGCCTGATTGCGAATTCCTTCCTCTGAATCATCATTAGCCACTCGGCGAAGTTGGGGAATTGCTTTCTCATCCTTTAAATCCTGCAACGCGGAAATCGCAGCCCGTTTGATGGAATCGGATTCTGACTCAAGATAGTCCAATAATAATTCCCTGGTTTTATCCTGGTGCTTTTCAATCTTATCAACCAATCGGCCTAATCCACGAATGGCTGTATGACGCACCCCTCGTGGATTCGGGTCTTTTGAGTATTTCACCAATGAGGAATATACTTTAGGTTCTTCGAAATCCACCAGGGCATTCATCACAGCTGTGCGAATTTTATTCCGGTGAGACTCACGTTGTAGGCCCGGCAACAACACCGCAGCGGCTTTTTCAAGTTTAAGGTTCGACAATCCATTAACTGCAGCAGTTACAACATGGATGCTCTCATCCTCTTTAAAACGCTCTACCAAAATAGCATAAATTTCTTCATCTTTGTAATATTTCCCCAGCTGTTCAATCACTTCACGGCGAACGTTAGGATGGGGATGATGGCTGGCCTTCATAAGAATTTTTCGGGTCTTCTCATTGTGGATTTTCCCCAACGACTGAGCGGCTGTTTGTTGTACTTTCCAATAAGAATCATGATTCAAGGTATGTTCAAGTGCATCAATAACACGATCATCATCGTCGTCATCAAATTCACGCGCAGCACGGATACGGACAATAATGGTGGAGCCGTTTCTTAAATCCTCTAAAAGCATATCCTGGGATTTTTTATGAGTGAGTTCCATTAAAACTTTGATAGAGGGATCAACATTGATTCGCTTCGGCGCTTTCGGGCAATCGATAAAGACGGTTTCATCCTTTTTTGACATGTCAAATGATTCGAGAATGGTTTCATCCTCTGTGGCCACTTCAATCTCCAATGGAAATGCAAAGGCAGGTGCCCCTTCTTCCATCTCCTGGGTTTGCTGGATACGTAATTTAACCTGCTTTGTTTTTGGCAACCATTCATGTTTCACTTCCACTTTTGGATGCCCTGCACTAAAAACCCATTGCTCAAAAAAACGATCCATTGGCTTGCCTGTCGCCTCTTCGATAGCCTCCATTAGATCGTCGGTATCAACCAATCCCACGGCGTTTTGGTGTAAATAAAGTTTCAGACTTTTTCTAAATAGTTCATCCCCTAATTGTTGACGAAGCATATGAAGAACAGATGCACCTTTGGGATATGAATGGGAATCAAACATTTCCCATGGATTATCAAAGGTATTGGTTACTATAGGCCGAGTATATCGCCGGCTCGAATTAATATAACTTTCCATCTTTCCTGATATGGCTTCCAAGTAGGCATCTTCGCCTTTTTCGTGTTCAAACCATAAGGCATCAGAAAGCGTAGCAAAGCCTTCATTTAACCAAAGTTGAGGCCAGGATTCGCATGTGACTAAATCACCAAACCATTGATGAGCCAATTCATGGGCGATTAATCCATCATAATCGGTATCAAGGCGTGCGGTTTCATCAATCACCGCCCATTCAAACAAAGTGGTAGCTGTGGTGTGCTCCATTCCACCCGCGCGAAAATAACGCACCGCTACCTGGGCATATTTTTCGTAAGGATATTCATATCCAAAATAATCACTGAAAAATTCAATCATGGCGGGCGTTTTTCCCATGCTTGGCCGTGCATCGCCGGCAAGTCCTTCTTCCACATAATATTCAACCGGAATACCATTCCATTCATCTTTTACAATATCAAATTTACCAACCACCAGGCTGACAAGATAAATAACATGGGGTATTTCCTGTTTCCAATGGTCAGTCTTCCAATCACCTTCAATCGTTGACTCAACCAATAAACCATTCGAAAGGGTGGTAAATTCTTTTGGTACAGTGGCCACCATTTCGGTCACCATGCGGTCATTCGGATAATCAACACATGGAATCCAATGTGAACCCCAGGTATCTTCATTTAATGTATACAGTTGATCGGGACTTTGTGGAGCAACATGTTTTGAATCAGTAAAATACATTCCCCCTTCAGGAGTGGCTTTGTAGGTAATCGATAGGTTATACGTCTTATCAATGGGGAGTGAATCCTCGAAAGTAATGTGGAGTTTATTATCGGCATAGGTCCAGTCTAATTCCGCCGATGCATTGCAATTCACCTTTTCTATCTCCATCTCGATAGCATCAAAATGGATTTCTTTAACCGAATCATGAATGGGCTCAAATTGATAATGTGCCGTTGCTTCGACCCGGCTTTCGCTCATGATTACCTTTATATCCAATTTTAAGTGAAGACAATCTATGGTTCGCGCTGGCCGATAATGCCGTGGAAAAACCCCATCTGTTTTCCTGGGAGGAAACAGAAACTGAGACTGTCCTCGATCATCAGCCCGTACACTGAGACATGAAACAATCATCACACCAACGATCCCCAATACCATCAACTTTTTCCGATTCATTTCGCACTCCTCGCATCAACAAGATTAATTTGATCATTATAAAGAAATACTCGGGGGAAGTGAATAAGGATGAGAATATTAACGATAAAACGTTTCCCCCCCTTTATTTATGAACACCTATTTTGTGATAATGATAAATAAACACATTGTAGAAGGAGAAACAAAAATGCCAAATTTGTTTGGACAAAGCATCAGCAAAAATCAACTGAGCCGCTGTACAGGAGCACCCTGGCAAATTGGAGGCGTGCGCCATATGCAATTTGTCGGAGGGATGGAAAACGGTACTGAGGTGGTGCAATTTGATACCGGTACGGGTTTGACCTTTAATGTGATTCCCTCCCGGGGATTGGACATCGCTTCCGCCAAATTTTGCGGGGCGTCTTTGTCGTTTGATTCTCCCGCAGGTGAAGCCTACCCATCCCATTTTGATCCGGATGGCTTGGGGTGGTTAAAAACCTTTTTCGCCGGACTGGTCACCACGTGCGGGTTAACCTGGGCGGGTGCCCCTTGTATTGATGAAGGCGAACCACTGGGATTGCATGGCCGTTATTCACATATCCCGGCAAGAAATCTTAAAGTCGGAGATGAGTGGATTGGTAATCAGCGCAAATTATGGGTATCTGGAGATGTACGTGAATGCAATCTCTTTGGCCCCAACCTTTTGGCCACACGCACCATTTCAACAGAAGTGGGTTCAAATACCATACGCATTGAAGATACGGTACGCAATGAGGGATTTGAAAAAATACCTCACATGATGCTCTATCACATAAACTTTGGCTTTCCGGTCGTGGATGAAAATACCCGATTATTAGCAAATTCCACCATCACCCCCAGGGATGAAGAAGCCGAAGATGGGATGGAAAATTATAATCGCTTCGAAACACCAAAAACTGGTTATAAAGAGAAGGTTTATTACCACAATGTAAAAGCGGATAGAAAAGGTTTCGGTAATGTGGCTTTGATCAATCCGACTTTTAATAATAATCAAGGCCTTGGTGTGCTGGTCCGCTATCGTAAAAAAGAATTGCATCGCTTCGGCCAATGGAAAAACATGGCAGCGGGTACATATGTTTGCGGTTTGGAACCCGCCAATTGCAGTGTTCAAGGACGCGCCCATGACCGGGAAGATAAAAGCCTGATATTCCTCAAACCCGGCGAGGAAAAGAACTATCTCGTTGAAATATCCGTCCTTCCGGACAAGAAATCCATCGAAGCGGTAAAAAAAGTGATTTGATTCATTCAGGATTCATATACAATATGATGGAAGTACTTTACTGAAAGCAAGCGAGGATGATTAGATGGAAAACAAAATGAATGACAAATTATCACGCCGTGAGTTGTTTCAAACCGCGGGTTCAATGCTTCCTGCGGGAGTTTTTGCCTCTACATTATTGAGTGACCAAACCACTTACGCAGATAATCAAACCTTACCAACTCGCATGTTAGGCAAAACCGCTGAACAAATCTCACTCTTAACCCTGGGTACCGGTTCTCTGCGTACTTCCCTCGGCCAAACCGTTGAAACTATGGAAGCCATTATAGATCGTGCCTTGGAATGGGGAGTTAACTCTATCGACACGGCTCCCAACTATGCTGATGCGGAAGAATTGCTAGGTGAGGCACTTCGGTCCAACCGAGACAAATTCTTTATCGCCACAAAAACCGAAGCCGCAACCTATGAAGGGTGTTGGGAACAACTCCGAACCAGCATGGAACGTATGCAAACGGATCGATTGGATCTTGTCTATATCCATAACTGGGGTTTAAAAGACCGTTTCCCTGATGTTAAAGACTGCTTAAGCAAGAAAGGAACGCTTGGCGCCTTGCGAGAAGCCCAAAAACTGGGAGTGGTTCGCTTTATTGGCGTTTCTGGCCATCTATATCCCTCACGCTTCCATGCTGTTCTTGCCCGGCAGGAAATCGATGTTGTCATGAATTCAGTCAATTTTGCCGCTAAACATGTATACGATTTTGAAACCAAAGTGCTTGAATCCGCTCGAGCGAAGAACATTGGCACAATTGCCATGAAAGTATTGGGTGGAGCAGCTAATTGGCAAAAAGGAAATGCCCGGCTAGCCGGTGAACATTATGAGAAAGCCATTCGGTATGCTTTAAGCATCCCCGGTATTTCTTCCCTCAACATTGGTGTTCGTAGCATTGAAGAACTGGATCAGGCAGCCCAAACCATCATCAAATACAAACCATTTTCCAAAAAAGAACAACTTGCACTCCATGAACAAGGGAAAAAACTGGCTGATGAATGGGGCGCTATGTATGGAAAACCAATCACTTAAGACTATATTCAGATATCAGCCATTTGAAGTTCCATTCACCTCCCATGATTGGGACGGGCGAGGGGAAGGTTGATACGAAAACGTTGAGTATATTCATTTAACCCCCTCCTAACCTCCCCCATTTCATTAAGGGAGGAATAGTTGGGCCAAATAAAAGTTTTCAATCTTTTTCCACTGCATATGGCTGATATGTTGCAGATTTTTTAATTTCATCATTGAAAAAAGAAAGTGAAAAGATATAATATGTTACAAATCAATGCCTATTTGTAATATTGAATTATATTTTTATTCAAAAAAACATGAAATACTCAGAATTCAAGAAAAAACAGCGTCTTCACACTCGATGCGTGGTTTGCGGCAAGAGTTTTGGTGCATACTATGATGAGGAACTCAAGGCGTTCCCTATTTATCATTTAAAAAAGGAACGCAGCGAAAAGTTTAAATGTGAAGACCGTTTTTATGAAGCCTTATTGCGCATCTATGTTTTTATGCACAAACAAGAACATAGTATTACCATGAATGAGTTGATTCAACAATTTGACTGGCTGGGTTTGGTATTAATGAAGAAGGATATGCTTGCTTGGTGTTTAGGACGTGGGTATTTGACGGTTGATAACATGAATCGCATTGAAATCCCCCCGCCTGTGGAAGATATTTGCCATAAAATGTTTAACTCAGTTAACCTGAATGATCCCTCCTCTGCCTATGTAGCGGTAGAGATGATCAAAGGTGTATTCCAAAACATGAAGCAACAACTTAAACCCGTTCCACCCGATCAGATGCCTTTTAAGAAAGGTGAGTTAAACTTAGGAGAAACAACACTTTATCAAAACATCGACACATCAAAAGTTGAATTAAAACGTGATAAGAAGGGAATGATCACGGCCACTCGAACCGGTGCACGTGAAATCGACCAACGAATGTCCACACCCAGTACTAGTATGGAGCGCCGACGAATTGAAAAGGTGGAAAAATAAGTCGATTAGATTGTTTCTCATCAATCTTTTTCCAAGGTTTTCTCATCGAGAATTTGATACATTTTATCCCGGCAGTGGCGGCATAAATCCAATTGGAAAGGATAATGGACTTCGTCGGTGAGCTCTTTCTCTGATTTTTGCTCAGCGGCTTTTATGAGTTTTTCCATCTCTTCTTTCAGATTTTTGGAATCTATATTCAAGGTTTCATCAAATTGGCTCCCATCATAAGCGCAATACATTTCACCCTTTAAGATAAACCGCGGCCGTCCAATCTCAATCAGATTCCCGCAAAAATCACAGATATATTTAATCCCTTTTTGTTGACTCATTATTGATTTAACATTATCCTCCATTTGAACATATGTACAACACAATTATGGAAATGTAAACTCTCCCAAAAATCTCGAACGAGATTAACATTCATACTTCATAACGAATGGATAAGTGAGAATATAACATGAAGACTCTAACCTCTCATGCCTGTATTGAAACGTACTCGAGTTCAGTTGGACCAATAAGTGTGGCTTGTACGGACAAACATGTAATCAGTATTTGTATTGGGGACGAATCCCAAACCAAAATTATAAACGATGTTGAACAACTTGGTTTTCATGCAACACTCCAAGCAAATCCCTTGACCCACAAAATGATTGGAGAACTGCAGGACTATTTTAATGGAAAACGAAAACGCTTCACCATAAAACCTCTGATGTTTGGCACTCCTTTTCAAGTAACCGTGTGGGAGGCGTTACAAGAGGTTCCTTTCGGGCAAATTTTATCCTATGGTGAATTAGCCACAAAAATCGGCAAACCCAAAGCTGCACGAGCAGTCGGTAGCGCGATGGGTAAAAATCGCATCCCTATCCTTATCCCATGCCATCGAGTGATAGCGAATGGTGGGAAACTGGGCGGATTCGGCTGTGGATTACCCGTCAAACGTAAACTGTTGGAAATTGAGCACATCGAGTTAGATTAATCAAATCGATATTTTCCTATTACCCGCCCTCTTTTTGTTGAAGACGGGGAAAGAGGGCAGGACCTGGATCAACTGTTTTTCCTGCACAGAAATCCCGCTTTTCAATATCTGTTAATAGGGGTTGATCTTGCTCAGGTGGACAGCCTAACCGTTTTAACATTTCGATCGCCGTTTCAGGCATGATGGGATGAATTAAAATGGCACAAACACGCAAAGTCTCTGCCAGGTTTAATAACACCGTATCCAACTCCGCCTGTTTGCTATCATCCTTCGCCAAGGCCCAGGGAGCTTTTTCATCGACGTAGCGGTTGGCATAGGAAATCAGTTCCCAGACAGTAGCCAATGCCTGATGCATGGCGCTGTTGTTCATCTGATTGACATATTGTTTTGTAGTGGAATCCATTTTTTCACGAATACCATCTTTCCCACCCGAGTTTGGAACATCTCGCCCGCGGTATTTTTTGATCATGGATACCACTCTTGAGAATAAATTGCCCAAATCGTTGGCTAAATCAGCATTGTATCGGTTAATCAAAGTCTCTTCAGAATAATTACCATCCTGGCCATAAGCAATTTCCCGAAGCAGAAAATAGCGCAAGGCATCACGGCCATAGGTCTCCAGGAGAGAGAATGGATCAACAACATTGCCAATGGTTTTAGACATTTTTTCGCCGCGGTGGTAAACAAATCCATGAACGGATATTTGTTTTGGCAGCGGCAAGCTCGCTGACATCAGCATCGCTGGCCAAAAAACGCTATGGAAACGGTTGATATCCTTGCCAATGACATGCATATCTGCTGGCCAGAATTTATTGAAGAGCTCATCATCCTTTAGAAATCCTACACCCGTTAAATAGTTGGAAAGTGCATCAAACCAGACATAAGAGATATGTTCAGAGTCCCAAGGAATTTGGATTCCCCACGTGGTATTTGAACGCGAGATACTGATATCCTGCAATCCCCGGTCAATCAATGCCAGCATTTCGTTTTTATACCAGGCCGGATAAACAAACGCCGGATTTGCCTGGTAATGCTGCTTAAGACGGTCTGTGAAAGCACTCAGTCGGAAGAAATAATTTTCCTGCTCAACCCATTCCGCCGGGGAAT
The DNA here is from genome assembly GCA_964517495.1 of uncultured bacterium. Taxonomy (GTDB): domain Bacteria; phylum Hinthialibacterota; class Hinthialibacteria; order Hinthialibacterales; family Hinthialibacteraceae; genus CAZFER01. The sequence continues at coordinate 21,608 of CAZFER010000083.1, forward strand.
TATGCACTGGGCATTTCCCTTCGGTGAGGTCATCTTCCATGTAAAACGCTTCACATGGATAGCAGTAATAACCACTATAATTGCCTTTATAAATATCCCCGTTTGCATGAGACCGGTTAAGCATTTCTTTAGTGGTATCATGGTGGCGAGGTTCGCTGGTTCGGATAAAATCATCCAGTTTCGAACCTAATTTATCGTGAATATCCTGGAAAATCACGGCCATTTTGTCGCAATAGGCTTGTGTTTCAAGCCCTTCCTCACGCGCGGCTTTTTCTACTTGAGCACTATGTTCATCCACACCGGACAAGAAAAAGACATCATGCCCCAAAAGCCGATGGTATCGGGCAATCACATCGGAGGCGATAAATTCGTACGCATGGCCAATGTGAGGCAAGCCATTGACGTATGAAATGGCAGTGGTTATGTAAAATGATTCACTCATTAATATCTCCAATAGTTCATTCAATTCTTCTATGTGATTGAATGAATAATGATAACCGCCCCTTTCCAATTTAGCAATAATCACACCATCGTTAGTATAGACTATCTGGCAAAAAGTCTGTTTGTGTGACTTAGACTAAACATAAGGTGAACACATAGGTTCGCCCCCAATGTCATTAACTTAAGATCAAGTTGGATCGTTAAATAGGGAGGGCGAGGCTCCCGCCGAGCCGTTATACGTGGAAACGGCTCCTAAGAAACCACATTCAAAAGTTGTTGATTTTGCTAATGTTGGTTTCATTTTATTTTTACGCATCGCTCCTTTTAGGTGCAGTTTGAACAAGTAGGATGGGTTGAGTTGTTTAACCCATCGAATGATTGATGGGTCGAAAAACGTGACCCATCCTACGATATTAGTTTTGAGACAATCCCACCACACGAAATACACATTTAAAAAAACCTGTTATAATCGTTACATGAGCGTAGAAAATGCTGGAAAGGAAACATGATGAGGGCTGCTGATTTATTTATAAAGTGTATTGAAAATGAAGGGACATCATACATTTTTGGCCTCCCTGGCGAAGAAAATATGGATATGATGGATGCCCTGCTTGATTCGAATCTGAAATTCATTCTTGCCCGTTCTGAGCAGGGCGCTGCTTTTATGGCGGATGTTCAAGGGCGATTATCGGGTAAAGCGTCTGTTTGTCTTGGAACATTGGGGCCGGGCGCCACCAACCTGATTACGGGTGTCGCTGATGCCAATATGGATCATGCACCCTTGGTTGCCATTACTGGTCAGGCCGGTATTGACCGATTACATAAAGAATCCCACCAGGTCCTTGATTTGGTTTCACTTTTTCGCCCAATGACGAAATACAATGCCCAAGTGGTCACTGCAGAAATTATTCCTGAAGTAGTACGCAAAGCTTTTAAAGTGGCCCAAACTGAAAAATATGGTGCGACTCATATTGATCTGCCGGAAGATGTGGCTAAAGAAGAATGTGTGGGCGAGCCCCTCATTGCCCAGCAAGCCAAAGATCCCGAACCATTGCTGAAAAACCTGGAACGAGCGGCGGATTGCATTAACCGTGCTGAATGTCCCATTATTCTAGCTGGCAATGGAGTCATACGGGGGAATGGTTCAGAAGCACTTCGCAGGTTTGTATCCAAAACCGGAATTCCATGTGCCAACACCTTTATGGCCAAAGGTGTTTTGCCATCGGATGATCCCCGATCCTTGCTGGCAGTCGGTTTGCAAGCCAAAGATTATGTTAACTGTGGCTTTGACCGTGCCGATGTGGTTATAGCAGTAGGGTATGATTTGGTTGAATACCCCCCAGAAAAGTGGAACCCCAATGGGGATAAAAAGATTGTTCATATTGATCGCTTACCCGCGGAAGTGGATAAACATTATCAACTCGTTTGCGGGATTGAAGCCGATATTGCAATTTCATTGGATGAACTTTCCGATAAAATCACCCCTCGCGATGACGTTCATTATGTCGCCCGATTGCGTGAAATGATCCTGAGTGAATTGGAGGAGGGGGGGCAAGACGAAGGTTTTCCTCTCAAACCTCAGAAAATATTGTACGATGTGCGCCAGGTAATGCGGGATCAGGATATTCTCATTTCAGATGTTGGTGCCCATAAGATTTGGATTGCCCGCATGTATACCTGCCAGGAACCTAACACGTGCATTATTTCCAATGGCTTCGCCAGTATGGGGATTGCTTTGCCCGGTTCGATCGGTGCCAAACTCCTTTACCCGGAGAAGAATGTATTAAGCATCAGTGGTGATGGTGGTTTTGTGATGAATGTTCAGGAATTGGAAACGGCGGTTCGTTATAACGTTCCCATCGTGGCCATGGTGTTGACAGACAATACATATGGGCTGATCAAATGGAAGCAAAATAATATTTATGGCCGTCACAGTCATGTGGATTTTGGGAATCCGGATTTTGTGGGACTAGCCAAGAGTTTTGGCTGTGAAGCCTATCGCATCGAGTCGGCAGCTGAATTGAAACCAGCGTTGACCCATGCCTTTGAACAACAGCGGCCGGTGGTTATCGATTGTCCTGTGGATTATAATGAAAATCCCCGCTTAATGGAGCGTTTGGGAAATCTGGTATGTCCGATATAAAGAAATTGTATCTGTATGGCAAGGGTGAAATGTTACTGAAGCAGTTTTTTTGTTGATGAAAAAATAACTCAAACAATTTTGCCGGCCAACAGTTTTTTTAATTGCTTTTTCTTTATTCTCGCAATAGCGATAAATGACAGGCTGAGGCATAGCAAAACAGCTCCCAAGCCGCTTATTCCATAATATCCTGGATGAAGATTAAAACCCAACCATGCACCAGCAGCTGTTGATATAATTATTTTATATTTTTCAACTATTTTGAATAGGGTAAAAATACCAAACCACACATCTTAAACTTTTTTTCCCCTGGCCAGAAATGAATTGCATGAGGTCAGAGAATCGTGGTAGAACGCGTGTATGTAGATGCTTCTGTCTGGATTGCACGGATAGAAGGGATTCCTTCTTAAATCACCAGCGTTGAAAATTCCTCTTTCAGCAATTCGATTACCAGTTCCCTTTCGGTTTCGATGGCGGTGATCAGTTCTTCGATGGAGGATGAACTGGCTTCGGGGGTGATGGTTTCCAGTTCCTTGCAGAGCGGGACAAGGCGGGTAGTATTTAGTGTGGTGCACTGGGATTGGAGGTTTCGGGCGTGGTTGATGATCGCCTCTTTTTCTTCTGATTCGAGGGAATGATGCAAATGCTGGACAATTTTGGCGGTTCCGTGAATAAAATTTTTCATGACGTGGTTCAGCACTTCGCTGCCAACCACCAATTCCAATTCACGAAGGTCTTTTAGCCATGCAAATTGTTCGGTCGAGATAACTTTTCGAATGCTTCTAATTTCTGTTTTTTCAGAAGTCGAAAGGTCTTCAAATATGTCTGAATCGGTTTCGGCTAATTCCCCCGCCTGGCGAACGGCACGAAGGATAAAATGAAGGCGGTAGCCTGCAATAATCCAATTGACGGGTTTTTCCATAAAATCAGTTGCCCCAGCCTTATAAGCCTGGATGATGGATGATGTATCACCCAAGGCGGTAACAATCACAATAGGGATATTCTTTCCTTCAGGGAGTTTGCGTAATTGGGTACATGCTGTAAGTCCATCCATTTCCGGCATCACCACATCCAGCAGAATAATGTCGGGATGTTTCTTCTTGAACAAATCGAGAGCCTGCATACCATTTTCCGCTTCGATAACGCGAAATCCCGCCTTTTCCAAAGAGACACGGGCGAGTAATCTAAATGTATTGTCATCGTCCACGACGAGAATTCGTGCCGTACCATTGCTTATTTTTGCTTCCATCATTCCTCCATATAAGTACAAAGGCATTCTAATCACTATAAATTTAAATCAATCATCACCGGAGGTTTTTTCACAATATTAATATCTCGAATGCCTTTATAAAAAGAGCTTTCTCATTCCAAAGAAATGAATCGCATGATTTATTGATCGACATGGTAGCAATAATGTCATTATAGTCTAATGCTAACCAAAATGACAATTATTTTCACGTCTAGACCTGTTAAAATTGCACTATTTTCCCATATTTTCCAGCAAGGCAGGTCATCTATATCAATTATTTAGGTGATGGTAGTGAAAGGTTATTCATTTGATGGCTTTTCTTCCTGATTCCATAATGCCATATTCTCATTAAATTCACCTGACTGCATCATTTGCAATTCTGCCAGGCGCCGTTCCAATTTGAAACGAATTGGTGTACTTATTAAAAATGCAATGATGATCGCGTAAAGCAAACAAAGGCAACAAAATGCAAGCTCACGGCCAATTTCAATCTGATTCCCTATATTATTTAAAATTTTAACTAATCCAATCATAAAACCCACTACCCCCAAAGGCAATGTGAGATAAGGAATTCTTCTATAAATCTCAATTCCTAATTTTATTTCAAGGCTGGCCTTTTTGATATCCTCTTCGTTTGGTTCCTTGCCCAGAATAAGTTTATCATTCAAAGGTTTATTTGCGAAAAAAACATGCTTGAGTGGTTTAAATATTGATAAGACTTCAGAACTCACCAACAAAAATGCAAACGTTCCCCCAACCACAAATATGATTGATGGTATATCAATAAATTGTGTAATATTGCTCTCCATCATCATTGCTGAAATGGTTACACCAAATCCCAATATAAATCCAACCACGCTAAAAAGGTCCACAGTCGTATCCTCCAGTTTCATTAATATGAATTGAATGAGAATCCCCGTTACCGCATACCATTATACAATTGTTTGAACCTAATAAATAGTTTATATTGAAGAAATACAATATAAATTTTTTGGTTAAAAATAGGCATAGGTATCCCCCTTTCAAAACGTAATGTTTTATTCGAGTTATGACATTTTCCAGGCAGACATGCAGGTCTGCCCTAACGATTTACGTTGATTCAAAGATTGCATTGATGGGTCGAAA
>CAZFER010000084.1:0-26344 GCA_964517495.1 uncultured bacterium
ACCGTTTTCATGTTGCGAAACGCCTGTTCCACATATTTCAAATCCTTATAGCGGTTTCCTTCGAATTAATTATTACCTAAGTTCCGTTTGACGAGAAACCACCACAAAAAAAATCGAAAGCCAGGGGCAATGAAAGGGGAAATTTGGATATCTCCCGATTTTGATGCTCCATTACCCGATGAAATAGTTCGTCTATTCGGAATAATTGATTAAGTGAAACTCTTGCTTGATGCTCATACACTCCTATGGTGGTTAGATGACAATCCAACCCTCTCAACTGAATCACGATCAGCAATGAGACAATGTATTACTTTAACATCCTTCGAGGCTATAATTTCCTTTCCCCTTGAAAAACTTTCCATTCTTCATGATCATTTCTAAAAGGTGGATATTCAAAAAATCCACCCAATTTATATTTATGTGAGCTCAATTTTGTTAAAGCCTATGCAAACATCTCAATCTCAAACAGCCATTCGATATGACGTGACACGCCTCACGGAAGATGATCTTTACCTCTTTAATGAGGGAAGCCACTTCCGTTTATATGAGAAACTTGGTGCTCATCCCATGACAGCGGAGGATGGAACGCATGGAACCTATTTCGCCGTGTGGGCACCTAATGCGCGCGATATCGCTGTAATGGGTGATTTTAACCAATGGTCCAATCAGACCCACTATCTTTCGCCACGCGGCGCTTCCGGGATTTGGGAAGGGTTTATTCCTACCATCGATCAGAATTACCGCTATAAATTTCATATCCGCAGCCATCATAATAATTATGCGATTGACAAAGCGGATCCCTATGGTTTCTTCCATGAAGTCCCCCCTTTAACCGCATCTGTGATCTGGAAACTGGATTATGAGTGGAACGATACAGACTGGATGCAAACGCGTAAAAAACACAACACCTATGATGCGCCCAAATCGGTTTACGAAATCCACCTTGGCTCCTGGATGCGCCATGTATATGAGGGTGATCGTCCGTTTACTTACCGTGAATTGGCTCCCAAACTGGCAGCGTATGTCAGCGACATGGGATTTACTCATGTTGAATTTCTTCCCGTGATGGAGCATCCATTTTATGGTTCATGGGGATACCAGACCACGGGTTATTTTGCACCTACTAGCCGGTATGGCACACCCCAGGACTTTATGTATCTGGTGGATTACCTCCATCAGGCTGGTGTGGGAGTAATCCTGGATTGGGTTCCCTCTCATTTTCCAACCGATGCTCATGGACTTGCTTATTTTGATGGTACTCACCTTTATGAACACGCCGATCCCCGCCAAGGTCTTCATAAAGAGTGGGGCAGTTTGGTCTTCAATTATGGACGAAAAGAAGTCCAGAGTTTTCTCTTTAGCAGTGCCTTTTTCTGGGCGGAAAAATATCACATCGACGGTTTTCGTTTGGATGCTGTCGCCTCCATGCTTTATTTGGATTATTCACGCGAAGATGGTGAATGGGTTCCTAACAAATATGGGGGACGGGAAAACCTGGAGGCTATCGATTTTTTAAAACGTTTTAACCACGATCTTTTCGGTACTAATCCCGATATCCAAACTTACGCGGAAGAATCCACAGCCTGGCCGATGGTATCACGTCCAACCTATTTGGGGGGATTAGGATTTGGTTATAAATGGGATATGGGGTGGATGAACGATACCTTATCCTATTACTCTGAAGAGCCGGTTTATAGAAAATACCACCACAATAAATTAACCTTCCGCATGATTTACGCCTATTTCGAAAATTATATCCTCCCCCTTTCTCATGATGAGGTGGTACATGGGAAAGGCTCTTTATTGGGCAAAATGCCTGGGGATATCCTGCAGAAATTTGCCAACCTGCGAGTTCTGTTTGGAAATCAATACACTCAGCCAGGAAAAAAACTGTTGTTCATGGGTTCAGAGATTGGACAGTGGAAAGAATGGGCCCATGACGAAGAGTTGGATTGGGGGCTACTTTCTTTCCCTTTGCACTCCGGTATCCAGCAATGGGTTCGCGACTTAAACCGCCTCTACAAACAGGAACCCGCCTTGCATGAATTGGATCATCATCCGGATGGATTTGAATGGATTGATTGCCTGGATAACGAAAACAGCGTGATAAGTTTTCTTCGTAAAGGCCATAGCACCAGTGATTTCATTTTAGTCGTGCTCAACCATACTCCAGTGACCCGCTATCACTATCGAATCGGAGTGCCCTGCGATGGTTTTTGGGAAGAGAAACTCAATAGTGATTCAGAAATATATGGTGGTAATGGCCTGGGCAATTATGGAGGCTTCTACGCCGATCCAATACCTGACCATCATCATCCTTATTCGCTCAATCTACTTTTACCACCTTTAAGCTGCTTGATCTTCAAGCGAGCGGTGTAGTTCTTTCAATAAATCATCCAGCCCTGAATATCTGTATTGATATTTGCTTTACCCGGTGTTGGTTCATCGATCGCCCAATTTGTGGGATCATTCCCATTCCGGTTTGCAGAAATTCGCTGCAACACACTTTCTTGAGAGGGTGGCAACACCGGCCAGGGTGATTGATGGAAATAATACACCTCATCGATGATTCCCCAAGCATCCGGATTCCCTAACGAATCCAGGGAGAGCGGTTTTTCGATGGAGATACGCTCACCCTCATTGGAGATTTTACCTATATAAGGTCCAACCATTTGAAATAAATTATTTTGAAGGCCATAAGCGTGTTTAAAGGCTTCCAGGGCCGCCGTATTTTCAGGATCAAAACCAACTAAAAGGAGCCGATCCTTTGCTGGTAGTATTATACCATCCGGGAATATGTACTCAATACCACCATCAACACGCCAGGGACCATATTCGTTTCTCAAGTTCACTTCAAAATCAAAGGGATTTACCAATTCGATAAACTCCAGATTTATAACGCTCTCGGTATCCATTGGCCGGTACATTATTTCATCAATATATATGTGAGGAATGCCCGCTTGGTTTGCCTTATTAAACGTGGGAGGCATGGTATACAACCAGGTTTCACCATCCCTATATCGGCCCAGGGTTTGACCTTCCTCTTGAGCTTTAAAGTCAACCGCATCGGCAACACGGTCTGTCCCGGTTATGCCCGGCAAGTAGGAAATATAAATTTCTTCACCTTCACGGCTTAGTCCAAAACCAGTGGTTATGGGATTATGAAAACCACTAATCTCATCAAAGGTAATTCGCTCACCCGGGTGTAGTTCCATTGATGGAATAGCCCATTTTTTTAGATCATCTCTATTGTCACTTAGATACCAATCACTTAGATTAATGGTTGTATTTGTGACATTAAATAATTCGATCCAGTCGTTGGAATCATGTTCAGGGTTATCCGATGAGTTATAACTCGTATTGGCGGCCAATTCATTCATGACGATATCCCGAATTGGCGCAGGATCAGCGGCCCCTGGTGTTCCCTTGATCCCACCGCTTATCCGCCAATTTCCACCATAATCCAATGAACCATTGTTTTGGCTTTCAACAGCTGAATCCAGAGGAACGAGCGAGTGTCCACTTCCATCCGCCGCTGTAGGCCAACCTCGGCCGTCGTTATAGGTAAACACGATCAGGTCGGTTTGTGTGGGATGATGGATCAATTCAACCTGTTCCCCATCATTGGATATTTTTCCATCATAATAACCAAGCACGCGGGTATTTTCATCAACTCCATAATATTGACGAAAATCTGATATATTGGCTTCTTCTCCGACAACAAGCAGATATTCCCCAGGCTGTATTTCAGTTCCAACGGGGAAGGTATAATCTATACCATCGACAAATCCAACACCGGTTAGTTTGAGTGGTGTGTCAGGATGGGTGTTATGGAATTCAACAAATTCGAATCCCCCTGCAGCGGGATTGTACATGACTTCGCTAATCCGCAAATGCTGTTGCAACCGTTCCAAATCAGTTATTGGCAAATCAACTTCGAAAGCCGCTTCGTTAAGCGCACTCCACACCTCTCCATCCAGTGAACGAGCCCGAATGGTTGTACTATCTGATAAAGTGATAGGACCGGTATATTGTGCTGCATCAGGCGCAATTGAACCACCGGTAAGGCGGGGATCGGAGCCATCAATTGTGTAATAAATCGGTATCTGGTCCGAGGCGCCAGGATCGGGTATCGTGGCCTTTAGTTCCAAACCGAAAACAACATCACTGCTTGAACCATTGGTCTGGTGTACTTCGACAGCCAAAACATTTCGCCCCGGTTGTAATTGTTCAGCAGGGATTTCAAATGGTCCTTCGTATGCTGCATTGGATACTGTACGGTTGGCAAAAACGGAATGGCGGATGATAGAGGAAGGCATGCCAATACGATGCACTTCTTTTCCGTTCAAATAAATAACCGCCCCATCATCGACAATGGTACGTAATTCCAGGGTGGCCTGATTTAAATCAAGTTCATTCCCCACCGTAAAATCCTTGCGGAAATAATATGTGGTTTCTCCCAACCGTAAGGCTGTGTTTTTTGGGGCGGGTAAATTTGAACTTTCAACATACAATAAGGCTTCACCAGAGGGCCAACGGGAATCGTCGTAATTAATCTCACGCCACTCTGTACCCAGATCGGTTCCTGATTGATCATAATTCCAAACATCTTCAATTTGTATAAGTTCATGAGCGATGACGGATTTGCTTTTGCTGGTCATGGTTAATTGAAAGCCGGGTTCGATTTTACCACCATGTTGGTTAAATTCCGGGGCTGAAATTGAAGGGAACAATCCAGCATCCCGCAATTGATCGACAACAATTTGTGTTCGTACCGGAAGGTAATCATTTAATATACGATCCCGTTCAGGAATCCAATCATCATCGCGGGTGCGCGCTCGGCTGAAGCGTTTATCACCCCAACGGGCGGATTCGCCAACAATCGCTCGATCAATGAAATCGGCGATTTCACGGTAACGTGCTATGGAGCGTTGGGGAGTAAAGGCACCCTCGTTGAAAAAATGTTTTTGGATACGATCTGCAAGTAAAATCCTGAATTCAGAATTCTGTTTTAGTTGTTGTAAAACATGGGCGGGATTATCCCGTCCATTATGGAAAGTGACGACATTGCGATCTGGCTCTTCCAGGGTCCATTCTGAATCCCATGCAAAAAATTTGAATCCCTGACCTGGTTGACGATAACGGGCCGAATAAAAATTCCAGGGTGTACCACTCCCCCCAATAACGGTCGGTGCATCACGATTCCCTGTATAATAAATGGTCAACATGTAATCGATTAGGTTTTCCACGTCAACATAGTTCTGAATCTCTTCATAGTGTTGCATGTCACCAAATCCACCCCGATTGGCGAGACTCATCATGGTATTCCATGCCTCTTTGTTTCCCGCTTTGACCTGTGTGGTTGAAACACCTCGAGTGCCACCCGTAATACAATCCCAATCCTCCTTCTCTCCACCCATGTGTTCAGCCGCAAATGAATCATCAGGGCGCTCACAAATATTGTATAATCCCCAATACATGCCATTCAGATAGAGATGGACATATGTTCCATGGGAAGCGGGCTGGCCGGTGGCCAGTTGGGTGCGGCGTGAAAATTCATCCCGCATATATTCCGCTTTTCCAATGTTGCTGCCAAAACCACCTTCACTGGCATGCCATGTGTAGTTGTAATTGCCTCGAATGGTCAACGTATCAAACTCTTCGACAGGGGAATTCTTGAACAAGGGATAACGTAGTTTTGCAGCGCCATAATCCCGCTTGAATAAAACTCGTAATGAATGCTTTAAATGACTGGGAGTCCGGCTATAACCTCCCTGTATGCGTATCCCATTATTGATTTGAAAACCACGGCCGCCATCGGGCAAGATCAATTCCGTCGAGCATGGCCGTTCCCAAAGCACACCTTTGTTATTGGTGTGAGTATAAATTCCCCTCCGGCGTCCAAATAAATCTTCAATGTCCATGACAATCGATAGGGAAGCGATCGATTTTAAATCTTCTTTAATCGTATCTTGATAACGGGGATCGTTGATTGCATTGGGATCCATCTCATAATCCGCTGATGCGCCGGAACCCCACGCGGTGGGGTAACCTGCAGGACGTTCTTGTTGGAGCACATCATCAAGGAAAATATACGTTTGCGTATTAACCCGTGATGTTTGATATTCGGGACGGAAGGCGGCAGCGCGCAAGGTTGTGGTGCGAGTTATGGATATCGGTTCAGAATAAACTTGACCGTTTGTTTCAGTGGGTGCGCTTCCATCGATCGTGAAGCGAATGACGGTTTCTGGGGATGGTGTACTCAACGCCACTTCGATCGGATCTTCATAAAAACCATGAGGTATACTCAATATAGGTTGTTCTAAAAACCCTAAAACACCATCACTATTATCTGCACCTGGGGTAGCTTCATTAAGGTACCGTTCCAGGTTTTCATTGATTAATGTGGTTGAAAGTTCAGCGAGGATAAGAAAATCATCATCGTTTGCCGAGGCATTCAAACCATGAATGGCTAGGATATTTTCTTCCTCTTGCAACTGGTTTGAATCAGCAATAAAACTAAATGATTCAGGTTGAGCCGTATCAATGTCTGATCGGCTTTGTTCAGCCTGAGAATCCCATTTTAACGTATCGGGTGTATTTCGTCGTGCCACCTCGGTTCCATTTATATAAGCAGTGAATCCGTCATTATAATACATCGTTAAGGTAAGTGCATACTTTTTGGTTGTATCCTTTACTGTAAATGGGAATCGGATATAGGCTGACGCATTCAAACCAAACATTTCAGTTTGTACATCTTGATGAATAAACGTTCCAAATCCTTCCATCCCAATTCCACCATTCATGAAATCACCAACCAGGCGGAAAACTGTTGGATCGAAAGCTGCATGTTCTCCTTTTGCAGCAAAGAGTTCCAACTCCGCACCACCGCCTCGCTCAAAATAAACTAATTCAACAGCATGTTCACCCGCAGTAAGGGTGGTGATCCCCAATGTGTCCTGGGGGGCATGAGTGGTATCATCTACAATGACGTCTCTTCCATCGATACGCAGACGGGCTCCATCATCCGAATTGATTCCAAACGTCCATGTTCCACTCTCAGGGATCACGATTGCCCCTGTTGCCCAAACGACGAAATCATCGATATCATCGGTTATAGATTGACCGGGAAAGGGTATATTGTCATTAAAATGGCCTCCTCCACTGTTATCCACAAAATTAATGGTATCCACCAATTCTGTGATTTCATCAAGGCGAAAAGTTGGATTATCAATAACCCGGTCAGCGTTGGATAAATTGCTAATTTGTATACGTGCTTGAAAAACATTTACCGTGAATTTTCCCGGTTTTGAACCAAAACCCACACCGTTTTGAACTTCATTCCAAAGTGAATCATTAAAAGAGGGAAGGGTCCAATCCAATCCCAAGGTTTCATCGTTTGGAACGAATAATTTTCCTTCACTCTCATTATCAATTGCTCGGGAAGTGAGTGAATAAAGCCCATAGGATACGTTTTCTCGTTGTTCCGGAAAACGAGGAGCATATTCATGATGAATAGTTGTGCCGTCAGGTTCGACCAGCGCCAAATATTCACCCTCGGCATTAAGATTGAAATTAGTATGAAATGGAGAATTGCTTGATTTTCTGTTTTTCCCGGAAGCAAAAAGGACAAGATAGTCGCCTGAAGCCATTTGTTTATCCGGAAATTGCCATAATGTCAGATTCTCAGGATCATCCGTAAGATACCACCCCTCCAAATTAACAGAGGATGAACCGGCATTAAAGATTTCGATCCAATCGGAATACTCTCCATCTTCATCTTGCAACGTGTTTTGATTATCCGACATGAATTCGGATATCTGTAGACTTGGGATTGATTGAGCATAAATATAATTAAAGAAACTCAAAAAAATAATAATTAATACGATCCATATTGATTTTGTGATAATAGAAAGAAATAATTTCAACATAATGTTCCTTAAAAAAAATTGTATGGCAATTACCATCATGAATCATTTATAATTAGGTAATTTCTCTTGAATAGAGGTATCGTAACATATTCCTAATATAATCTTAATTTTTAATATAGTGCAAGACACAGCGTTTGTAACAGAAATAAAGACATTTTTCCTGGAGAAAACCTTTCTATGAGTCAATTAAAGAAAGTCCCATTTTCGATTAGAACCATGACGGAGAGTGATTTCCCCCGCTGTCAACAATTGCGCGAACAGGCAGGTTGGAATCAAACTCTCATGGATTGGCAGCGCTTCTTATCCTACAATCCGGAAGGTTGTTTCGTGGCGGAAAGCGATTCAGAAGTGGTTGGCACAGTATGCACCATTCCCTATCAAGACCGGTTTGGCTGGGTCGCCATGGTGATCGTTGATAAAAACCACCGGCGTGAAGGAATAGGAACTTTCTTGCTAAAAAAGGGAATCCAGCATCTCGAGCAACGAGGATTAACCGTAAAATTGGACGCGACTCCGGAAGGTAAGTTATTATATGACACCCTGGGTTTTGAAGATGAATATGGAGCGGCCCGCTATGAGGCTCAGAATTTGGAAATTCCCCAAGTTGATATACAGTACAAAACCATTGAATTAGCTGACCTTGATTCGCTTGACCGGTTTGATACACCCATTTTTGGTGCGTCACGCAAACAGGTTTTGCTTTCGTATCTCAAGAAATATAAAGGATTTGGATTTATGATCCATGAGATGGATGAAATCGCTGGATACATTCTGGCACGTGAAGGCACGAACGCGTTTCATATTGGTCCATGGGTTGCTGTTAATACCCAAGTTGCGCGCCAACTATTAGCGGTGATGTTGATGAACCGTAAACCAGGCAAAGTATTCATTGATATTGTCGAGCCCAATCCATATGGGTTGAATATCATCGAGCAATTAGGCTTTCAACAACAACGCCCCTTCATCCGCATGTATAAAGGAAAAAACACCCATCCTGGCCACCCCGAACTCATCTATGCTATCAGCGGCCCTGAACTGGGATGACCGAATAACAATTTCCTACCCTCCATGTTCTGATTTATGCAACAAGGGGATTGGAACCCCTTGTTGCATATAAGAATGAATCGGGGCAATACCCCAATCATTTTTTCAACGTTATACCTACTCCATTACGTACAATGGTCTCCAAATCCGGATTGGTGGTAATGGCCTTCATATAATCCGGATCGGCCATCCGAGGAGTGATGTTATGGGCAACAACAAGCCCACCTTTTCGTAGCAATGGCAACAATTTATCGAGATAATCGATATAGCCCTCTTTATCAGCATCGAGAAAGAGCATATCAATCGGTTCTTTTAAATCTTTCACTTTCTCATGCGCATCACCTTCAACCAAGGTAATAATGTCATCCATTTCGGCTTTTTTGAAATTTTCCCGTGCTGTAGCTGCCCGTTCCGCATCGATTTCAAAAGTTGTCATCTTCCCGCCGGTTTGTTTCAATGCCAAACCGATCCATATGCCGGAATAACCTGTCGAGGTTCCAATTTCAACCACATTTTTGGCGTTCATTGATTGGGCTAATATACGTAATAGACGGCCATCCTCGGGGGGCACATTTCTGAATCGCTGCGTTTCCAGGATATTTTCCAGGATGCCTAAAACCTTTTTTTCATAGTCGTCTTTTGGAACAGGCGGTTTTTGCAATTGAGCATCACCAAATCCCCGCCCAGGTCCGCGTTGGGCCAATGTGTCTGAAAAGAAAATCGATGAAACAATAAGTAATACAATTCCTGTCAGGATCGCTGAACGAACAGATAATCTCATATTCACTCTCCTATATATGATTTGAATCAATAATGAATGTGTGAGAACGAACTAATTTCAATCAAAGAATTTCATCCGTTCACCAAGTTTATGGAGTGTAATGACAAATTGAAACGGGAGCAAGTAAATTTTTTGAGCGTAAAAATGAAACAGATGAACGGACAAGGCGATTACTTTCGTATTCGGTTAAATCTAAATCCTTTATGGCATTTTCGATGGCATCACATGATTCAAGTATATCATTCAAATAGGCTCGAACATCACGCGGGATAAAGTACTCGCTTTGTTTGTTCAATATTCAGGGGGTGTCTGCCAGCCTTTGAGGTATGCTTTTCCTGATCTAATCTAGTCTTCCAGATCAAAAATTGAGATCACATTAATATCTTATTAAGAATGGTTCATTATTTAGGAGGAGAAGACGTATATGCCTCGTCGAAATCTACGGGTTGGAGTTTATGTGGACGTTGCCAATATTGCTTTAAATGGGGGGTATGGCATGCGCTATGATGTGCTGCGCGATTTTGCCTGCCGGGATGATGCGATCCCCATCCGGCTTAATGCCTACCTGAGTTATGATCCTCAACGCGCACGTCAGGATTCATCTTACGAGGGAGGGCAGCGCCGTTTTCATGATAAATTACGCGAACAAGGCTTTAAAGTCATTAAAAAAGAGACCAAGTGGTATAAGGATGAATCGGGAGGGCTCATCGCAAAAGCGAATGCTGATCTTGATCTAGCTGTCGATGTGTTGTTGCAATCGGAAAACCTCGACCGGGTTTTGTTGGTCACCGGCGATGGTGATTTTATACAGGTGGTGAACGCCCTGCAAAATCGCGGTTGCCGGGTGGAAATCGTCGCGTTTTTTAACGTATCCAAGGAATTGCGCAATACCTGCGATATGTTCTTTTCTGGTTATCTCATTCCTGATTTATTGCCCTTTTCAGATAAAAACGATAAAAATTGGGGCGTTTCCGGATCGAAGGTCCGTGGACTTTGTTATTACTATGATTTGCAACGTGATTTTGGCTTCTTTCGGTTCCTGGAAGAAATCGATACAGAACTATGGCACATCGATGCACGCATGGAAAACTCACCTTACAAAACGGCCTTTTTTCGAGGTGATGAAATCAAGGAAAGGGATATTTTAGAAAAACTTCCCAGCCGGGATATTATATTTGAATTTCAACTGGAAGATCCGGATCGTAATCATCCAGATCAGTTTAAAGCCACCAATATTGATTTGGTGGTTAAGTTATGAACTATCATGTATATTCCTCGAAGAGTTTCTTCAAGTTTTCTTTAAACGGTGGTTTTATGATCCCCTTTTCAGTGATTAGAGCAGTGACATATTCATGAGGAGTTACATCAAATGCTGGATTATAGACTGTAATTTTATCGGGAGCGGTTTGCCGTCCGAAACCATGGGTGATTTCCTCAGCGGCTCGCTCTTCGATGGGGATTTGTGAGCCATCAGGTAGAGACATGTCAATCGAGGAAGTGGGAGCGGCGACGTAAAAAGGAATGTTGTGTGCTTTTGCAAGCACAGCGACACCATAAGTACCGATTTTATTCGCCACATCTCCGTTGGCAGCGACTCGGTCGGTTCCGACGATAACGGCTTTGATCCAACCCTTGGCCATAACGCTGGCAGCCATATTGTCGCAAATCAGGGTGGCGGGGATATCTTCCTGCTGGAGTTCCCACACCGTCAAACGTCCACCTTGCAGGAGAGGACGCGTTTCGTCAGCGAAGACGTTGAGCGATTTCCCCTTTTCTTTTGCAAGATAAATTGGCGCTAAAGCGGTTCCGTATTTGGCGGTGGCCAGCCCTCCGGCGTTGCAGTGGGTGAGGATACCATCACCATCGTTAAACAAAGTTTCACCATATTTGCCAATCGCGCGGCAAACGGCCGTGTCTTCTTCGATCATTATGACAGCTTCGTCGAGGATTCGTTTCTTTAATGGGTCGATTGTAAGCGATTGGTTCTCTTGAACCACGCGTTTAATGCGTTCAAGCGCCCAAAACAGGTTGACCGCTGTGGGACGCGATGTCGCCAGGTAATCGGCAACCTGGTTGACTTGGTTGGAAAAGGTGTTGAAATCACTGGCTTTTGAATCCTTGATACCAAGATAGACACCGAAGGCGGCAGCAATACCGATAGCAGGTGCACCACGGACGCGCAGCATTTTGATGGCTTCCCACATCTGCTCTTTTGTTTCAATAATCAGGTAGCGGGTTTCACAGGGGAGAAGAGTTTGATCGATGATTTTGACTTGCCCCTCTTCAAAGGCTATGGTATTAACCGGCATGGTTATCCTTTCGTTAAAGTAATATAGATTGAATTATCATTGTTTATGATAAGGATTCAACGCCGTCGAAAAAGAAAGTAGCGAATTTTGGAAATTCAAAAAACAGAGTTAAATCCAGATTTTACCTCACTGATTGATTCTCTTTATACACGAAAAGGGATTATTGATTTTTTACTGGCTCGTGGATTGAATCCATCGCGTGCCATGGGGCAGAATTTTTTGATAAACCGCACCATGATGCGCAAGATATTGGATCGGCTTGATCTGCCTGAGGATGGGTGTGTGATGGAGATCGGTCCAGGTTTAGGGCATTTGACCTGGCTGCTTATGGAGCGAGGATTGAATGTGACCGCGGTCGAAAAGGATCGATTCTTCATATCCACCTTGAATGAATTGGCCCCCGCTTTTCGCAGTGAATTGAATTTGATCCATGATGATGTGATGGAATGCGATATTGGATCTATTGCTCAAGAGCGTTCTATTCGGCATTTTATTGGAAATTTGCCCTATAACATATCAGTGCCTATTCTGTTCAAACTGGCGTATTGTCCCCATCGGTTTGAGCGGATTAATGTAATGTTGCAAAAAGAAGTGGGGGACCGGATTTTGGCGGTACCGGGGACTAAGTCGTATGGCCGGTTGTCGATTGTACTGAAATATATTTATGATGTGCAAAAAATTCAAATTATCTCACCGGAGGCCTTCTTCCCACGTCCCAGGGTGGAATCGGTTTTTCTGTCTTTTATTCCCAAATCGTCAGTTGATATTGAGTTTGCTCAGCTATTTTTAGAGCGAATCGTAAAAATCGGCTTTTTGCATCGACGCAAAAAGTTGAGAAAACAGTTTCTCGGTGCCATTATAGAGAAG
This sequence comes from uncultured bacterium, assembly GCA_964517495.1. GTDB lineage: Bacteria > Hinthialibacterota > Hinthialibacteria > Hinthialibacterales > Hinthialibacteraceae > CAZFER01. The sequence goes on from CAZFER010000084.1 coordinate 12,933, forward strand.
CGTATTCTGGATCAAACTTTCCTTGAACAGGTGGAATCGTTTTTTGATTTTGAAAAAAGGGCGGAAGAGTGGCCTATCGATAAGTGGGTGGATTTTGCCCTATACATAAGAGAATGCGAACCGAAAAGGATATAAACCTCATGCAATCATTTCGAATCATCTTGTTAACCTGGGTCATTGGTTTAGTGTGTTTGAATTGTGGAAGTGAAAAGGAGGAGACTGAGCCGGTTGTTGAAAAGGAATTCAACGTCGGTATTTTGGATATTGATTTTCCTGAAAGAATCACTCCCGCTAGTTTGAAAGAACTGTTCCCTGATCGTCAAAATTCACTCGACCGGGATGACTTTGCTCTAGAACAGCCCTCTCATGCCGACCCGAATGAATTATTAACTGTTTTGCAGGATGAGGGAATCAAAACGCGGATTGTTAATGAGACTGATTTTGCGGTACCTGAAACACTAACAGTTGAAGAGACCGATGTGATGGTACTGCCCTATGGTACGTATTTTCCCTTGGAAGCGCGAGACCGGTTTATTGACTTTTTAAAGCAGGGGGGAGCGTTCATCTCAATGGGGGGATATGCATTTGATGATTTGATCGAGAAAAAAGAGGGCCGATGGATGAAGGCCAATGTGGATGATCCCAAACAGTATCTTTCCGGACGAAGGGGTGAACCGGGAGATTGGGTTAAATTTCAACCGGAGCAGATTGTGATTTTTGATCCCACCTATCCATTTAAAAGGGCAAACAAAATCACCACAGATTCACAAACTCCATTATTTATGGATAGTCAGACAGAAGATATTCAGCTTGAAGGTTTCCCCGCTACCGCGATGACAGGGAATAACTCACCGGTTTTTGCCAAACCATTTGCGCGTTGGTATCCCATTTTAACCGCGAAAGATCGCTATGACCGGCCAAGAGGCTCGGTGATGAGTTTGGTTTTGCATCATGATGGGCCTTATGATGGTTCAGCGTGGGCATTTTCCGGGGTGTCGAATGTCAATTTATTTTCCGCATCTCATCCCATCATGATGGATTCATTAAAGAAAACCCTTCGGGCGATGGAAGCCCGTACCTTTTTAGTTGATGTGCAAAAAGAGAGCAACGAATCGGAAGGATATACCATCAAAAGCCGAGTCGCCAATAAGGGATGGAAAAAGCAATCGGTGAAAGTCACTTTGATTGCCGATAACACCGAGATTGGATTTAAGACAGTGGATGTTAAACCGGGAGAAACGGTGAATGTTGCTCAGTCATTGCCGGCAGATAATGTGAAACGTGATTATACGCCAATTGCTGTAGAATTGGTGGTTTCGGGTGTATTTAAAGATCGATTGGAAACCGGAATTATTAAACCCTCGGAAAATAAACCGATACGCTCAACCTTCATTTTTCAAGAAAATTACTTCAGGGTAAACAGTAATCCCAAGTTTTTGATGGGTACCAATCAAACCGGCATGATTTGGTTCTCTCCACATGAAAATCCAGCGACATGGGAGCGGGATTTACAGCGTATGCGGGATGCGGGATTGAGTGTACTTCGAGTCATTCATATCTCACCGTTCGCAGGCCAAGGTTATGAAGGGAAAGGGCACCACACTCCAAGTGATTTAGCAGGAAATCCTCCTGAAGAATTATTGCAGCGGGCGGATGAATTAGTTGCTATGTGTGCCAGGCATAATATCAAATTGATCTTTGGTTTGATTGATTGGCAGCCCATTGAATTAACAGACGAGCAACTAAAGGCCCAGCAATCATGGTGTCAATTTTGGGCGGAGCGTTATAAAAATGAACCTCATGTGATTTTTGATATTCAAAACGAACCACATTTATGGCCGAATGAAAATCCCAGAAACAATGAATTTTGGAATGCCTATTTACGCAAAACTTATGGGGATGATGAGGCACTGAAGGCAGCGTGGGGGATTTATGCTCCAACTCAAACGATTGGGCAGATTCCATGTAAACCCGGTCCAGACAAGTGGGATAATCCACGGCGGTTTGAATACAACAGATTTCGGGCTTGGTTGCTTCAGCGTTGGGTAAAAGCGAATTTTCGGGCGATAAAAGAAGGGTCGCCAGATTCTCTTGTTACGGTTGGATTTTTGCAAAACGAGTGGCAAGCCGATAAATGGTTGCCAGTGAAAGAATTGAGTTTTGTGAATACCCATTTCCACGGACCGATTGAACGTTTCTCACCTGTGTTGAAATTGATTGACCGGCGATTTGCAGGCCAGGGCTTGGGACTCGGTGAATTTGGGGCATGGGATGCTCATGAAGCGCGAAAAGTGGGGCAACTCAGTGATGAATCAGAAGCCTCAGCTCATCATTTTATGGCTGTTTTGTATGAAACGTTTGGAATGGGTGGAGCATATGCTCTGAATTGGAATCTGAAGGACCTGAATAACTGTGTGTTCCCATGGGGACTATATCATGCACAAGACCGGGTGCCTAAGGATTGGTTGAAAGTGTATCGGAATACCAGTCTTGCTTTGTCTTCATTAAAACCCAAGTATCAAGATCCTGATGTTTATTTATTATTGCCGGATAATCATCGTTTGGGGGCACAAAGTGGCCGGATTCATCAGGCACTGCATAATTCGGTTCGATTAATGATGGGGGCTCATATCAATTTTAATGTAATTAACGAGGGCTCAATACAAGATTTACCTCGTACAGCTCGTACGATAATTTGGCCTATTCCATATTGTCCTGACGATGAAGTATTTGATAGGGTGCGTTATTTCGTTGAACATGGAGGGAATTTATTGATTACTGGCGACTTTACCTTTGATGCCATGCGGCGGCCTAATCGTAATCATCGATTCACACGAATGGGATTGCCCCCTCGCAAACCGCGGCCACCTTTTGAAAATCAAATAACACCCGCCCCCATGGAACTAATAAAATCACAAGTTGGGAATGGGTGGTTTTATTTTATGCCCAAACCGGTTGAATTTATGAATTTTGAGGATTTGAATTGGAATCCATATGCAGACTTTTTAGAGGCAGTCCAGGAAAAAACGATCCCCGTCAGGCCGGATGATCCAAATCTCCATATCCATTCCATTCCTCAAGAGAATGGAAACACAGTTTACACCATGTTTAATTCAAACCAGAACGAACGGCCCATGAACTATCGTCTGGAATTGAGCGAAGATTCATCCATTCGTTTTAGTTTAAAGGGAAAACAAGCGGGGATGATTGAAAAGGATAACATTGGCAATGTATTAACAGTGAGTGGGTATGGAACGTTTCGAACGAATCGTTCTCCATTAGTGCTAATGAACGAACATGTAACACTGAAAAGTCTCGATTACGTTGATTTGATGAATTCTTCAATGGTTTTGATTGCGCCAAACACAATTCCAGCCGCTGGAAGAGGGGCACGGCTTCGAATATGGAATAAAATGATTGAATTTCCAGTGTTAACAATTGGTGAAATTGCCAATGGTGATTGGAAAACCTATGAAGAAATTGAAATACAAAAACGGGGAGATGTTATACCAATCAATCTGGATGGCGATCAGGCGACGAGTCTTATGTTGCTCACTTCACGTGGATTATCTTCTGCGGCGGCACAGACGTTGGTTTCCCTTGTGAATCAATAACCACGCGGTATGCTAATCCAAAATTATTGGATGGAGTCGTATAATTAATGAAACCGATTGAAATTACCATTGGCCATAGCCCTGATGCGGATGATGCGTTTATGTTTTATGCATTGGCTCAGGATAAAATCGATACCCAACCCTTCGTATTTAAGCACATTATGAAGGACATTGAAACGTTAAATCATAAAGCGGCAGTTGGTGAGTTGGATATTACCGCAATTTCCGTACACGCCTATTCATATGTTTACCATCGTTATGCTTTATTGACCGCAGGAGGGAGCCTGGGAGATGGTTATGGCCCGATTGTGGTGGCTCGAGAGGCCTATGATACTGCCGAGTTAAAAAAGAAGACCATCGCAATCCCCGGGAAAATGACGTCAGCTTATCTTGCTTTACGGCTTTGCATTGGTGAGTTCTCTTTTGACGTTGTTCCTTTCAATCAGATTATCCCGGCGGTGCTCAATGGGCGAGTGGATGCCGGTTTGATAATTCATGAAGGGCAATTGATGTATGAACAATATGGATTACATAAGATTATGGATTTGGGCGATTGGTGGAGCCTTGAGACAGGTGGTTTGCCTTTACCCTTGGGTGCCAATGCTATCAGGAAGGATATGGGAGAAGAACGTATTAATCAATTGGCTCCATTCATGCGCAAAACCATCGAATACAGTCTGGCCAATCGAAATGATGCCTTGCAGTATGCATTGCAATTCGCCCGGGACCTTCCCCAGGATTCCGCCGATCAGTTTGTAGGCATGTATGTCAATGATTTGACTCTCCATTTGGGTGAAGGAGGCAAGCGATCCTACCAGCTGTTTCTTGATCGAGGGTACGAAGAAGGAATTATCCCCAACAAGGTGCAATTGGAATTTGTGGAGTGTGGTTGAATTGTTATGTTATTACCGTTGATTAAATAATTGGGAAAACAGCATGGTATTTAGTACATATATATTTCTCTTCGGTTTCCTTCCTATCACATTAATTGGTTATTATCTAATTCCCGTTAAATGGCGCGCATTCTGGTTATGCCTCAGTAGTTATATTTTTTATGGCTGGGAAAAACCGGAATATTGCTTATTAATGGCTTCGGCCACCCTTCTTAATTTTTATTGTGGCAAACTGATCATACGCAGCTCTTCAGACAAAATGAAGCGGGTATGGTTAACCGTGGCCGTTGCCGGAAGTCTCGGGTTATTAGGCTTTTATAAATACGGGGGGATGTTTTCCAGTTGGCTTGATTCATTGGCACAACTGTTTATTTCACCGGTGGAAGGCGATCATGTGATTCCAATTTTGAACATTGTACTGCCGATTGGGATTTCCTTCTTCACCTTTCAAGCGATCAGTTATCCCATCGATCTGTATCGGGGCGATGCAGAAGAAGCGCCCAACCTGATTAGTTTCGCCAGCTATATAGCCATGTTCCCCCAGTTGATTGCCGGACCAATCGTGCGATATCAATGGATAGCGGAAGAATTAAAAGAGCGTAGCCATACACCAGGGAAATTTGCTTTGGGATTGCGATTTTTTGCCTTTGGATTAGTGAAAAAGATCATGATTGCGGATATGTTTGCCCTGGCGGTACCCGCTGCGTTTGGACCTCATCAACCCACATTTGAGAGCGCCTGGATTGGGGTACTGGGATATACACTGCAAATCTACTTTGATTTCTCAGCCTACAGTGATATGGCCGTTGGTTTAGGGCTTTTAATGGGATTTACCTTTCCACAGAATTTTAATTCACCCTATAAATCGGCATCGATCACTGAGTTCTGGCGGCGTTGGCATATAACCCTCTCATCCTGGCTCCGTGATTATCTTTACATACCCTTGGGCGGAAATCGAATTGGCCCTGTGAGAACGTATATCAATTTAATGATTGTTATGTTACTGGGGGGATTATGGCATGGGGCAAGTATTGTTTTCGTCATTTGGGGGCTTTGGCATGGTGTGCTCTTGGCAACGGAACGGGCGTTGGGAGATCGACATCCCATTTATCGCATTCCCAAACCGTTCGCGGTTTTGATTACGAATCTTCTTGTGATTATAAGTTGGGTGTTATTTAGAGCAGAAGATTTCAACATGGCGGGACGAGTTTTTAAAGGTTTATTTTGGTCAATCCCTTCCTGGTCACTTCCAGTGGAGATGGTTTCAACAGGCGTTGTGCTTATGTTGATTCCGGGATTTTTAATCTGCTTGTTTGCTCGCAACACGTGGGAAATGAGCGCCCGGTTAACGCCTGCCTTGGCGTTACGCGATGGAGTTGTATTTGCACTTGGTATTATTGCGGTGATGGCTACCCGTTCAACACCATTTTTGTATTTTCAATTTTAGAGAGTGTGATTCATGAGTACTGAAAAAAAAGTCAGCTTACAGCAGCGTAAACATAAAGAACGCCAACGCTTGCCCAACAGGGTTCAGATGGCGGAACAAGCCGGCACATGGATGATCGCGCTCTCAATTATAGTGATTTGTGTTCCCTTTTTTATTTTATTGGGATATGAAATAGGGAACCGAATTGTTGATCCTCCCTTGATTCCGCTTAGTGTACCGTGGAAAGCATACAGTGGTCCATATCCTCCCCTAAGTGAATTTAAATGGACAGGCGATTTAACCCGCATGGCACGAATCCCTTTTTTCCTAAACAAGGTTAAAGAGGGACCATTCCCTGAACGATTTTGTCATCGGATTACGGATGAATGGGGTTTTGTCAATCGTCCAACTGGAGAAGCCCGGGTCCCCATTGATGAAACCAATGAGATTATCTTGACAGGAACCAGTTATATGGCGGAAGGATCAACAATTGAGAAGACTTTGGCCTCCCGTTTGGAAGATAAGTTAAACAGAAATGTATATAATGCCGCCTGGCCCAGTGCGGGTCCGGCACAAAGTGTCTTGAAAGTATTAACTGATGCCAATTTTTGTCAAAATCGGCAGAAATTGATTATATTGGGAGTAATTCAACGCTACCTTTATAGCTGGGCTTTTGAGCAGGTTTTTCAATATCTGGAAGAAGATGGTTCGATTATAAAAACTATGCCCACTAATCCCACAGCCGATCCTCAACTTGAAGATTATTTAAACTGGAGAAAAACAATTGAAAACCATATGGAACGGACCAGCCCGGTTCGCAAATGGGCTGCTCTTTATGCAGGACGTCCCTTACCACCCATGGTATTTGATCGGGGATTGGATGCTCCTGTATCTGTCTCGAATCTAACGATATTTAATAATGCTCCGATATTGTTTTATACAGGAGATATTGCATCAACCTATCATTCTTATCAGGCACGGGAGGGAGATCGAATTGTAGAAGCCATCAAACGAATCAAAGCATGTTGCAGCAAGAAAAAAATCGATTTTTTAATGATTTTGGTTCCTGATAAATATGAGGTATACCGAAATCACTTGAATAATCCGCTTTATTCAAACAAGCGATTGCCTGGATCGGAATGGCCCTCTCATCCCGATCGACGCGCACCTGAAGTTTTGGTGGAACAGCTTGAAAAAGAGGGAATTGCCGCCTTGGATTTATATACGCCACTTTATCAGCAGCAATTTCGAAAAGATGCAAATCATTTACTTTATTGGGTAAATGACACCCATTGGAGTGATGAAGGTATTGAAATTGCCTCTGATGAGTTGGCCCGATATCTTCGAGCAAATATGCAAAAATGATTCCCCACTATTTTTAGAATTGTTTCGTGTGGAAATGAAATTGGCATTTATCCTAATTATCTCATGAGGTATCGAGCCTTTTGAATTGAGTTAGAGAATCATGCTTTTCCTTTTTTCATGATCTCTTCAAATTCCTTCAAGGAATCCACGATTATTGCCCGCTTTCGAAGTTCCCTTAATACAGATATATCCTCCATCTTATTTATAGATTTAGTCAGTGTTGGGGGAATCTCACCAAACTTGACGCTTAAATTATCAATGACAGTAGCCTGAGCCTCTTTTATACTCCCCTTATGTTCACCTCGCTTTTCACCTCTTTTTTCACCTCTTCTTTCGGCAATTTCCTCAAATGGCGCGAGAACAGGCATGTTCTTTTCCTCCTGATATTTATAGACTTTATTCATGAACATTTCCTCCAAATCAGGTGGCAATGTCATCATGATATCGATAAACCTTATTAGAGATGCTATAACTTTCAGGGGAAAGCTCTGATCCATCATTTCTTTGGTAATCGTGTCTTTGTGATCCAAGCGCAATTGTGGTTTACTATTTGTTTCCAGGGTTTTTAGGTGCGCGATCACAAAATAAACGAATGGATTTTCGCTCTTCTTCAATTCCTTTAATCGGTTGCGATAATCCAGCAGTTTGACCATTTGAAATTTCAATTGTATCTGACTTCCCCAGAGATCGTACTCAAAACGTTCGGGTCTCCAACTTAATTGATTATCTCCCAGGACCAGCAAGCTCATAACCGGTTTTTTAAAGCGTAAATAGAGAAGACTGTTGTAAATATACATCCGTTCTGCGACATCACTATCTCTCTGTGATTGAACTTCCACGTGGATATAGACCCACTTTTCTTCTCCATTCTTTCGATACACACTGAGAAGTTTATCAACCACTCTCCTACCCACGGCGGCTTCACTTGCGATTTGGCTGAGTTCTTTTTCGAGCGATTTATATCCTTTACCCCAATCAATATCATCATAAGCCGCTGGGAAAAACAGTTTCATAAACTCTTCCAGAAAGTCATCGAGGATATCTTTCCAAGAGTTGTCATAATTAGCCGTGATTGAGTTTTTCTCTTTCATGATGCGATGATGTCATAAAGTTTGATATTGCTCTCTATATTCTAGTTCTATTTGTGAGGGATGACTATACAAAAATCGTCTTAAAATCACGGCTAGTACCTTAACCGTCAAGAATTAGCCGCTTTAATTATAAAATAAACAGTAACAATTGAATAGATTATGCGTTATTCACAAGTGATATCCCAACTTGGATTAATTTTAGTTTTTCATATTAGCAGGAGGTCACAATGAAAAATATACAAGCAATTCTTGCCGGGGTGTTGATGTTGATCACGGGTGGATTGATAGGGGTGTTACTCTTCATGGCCTATCTCTTTCCCCAACTTGTGGAAGTGTGGGAAAATCAGGCACGGGCGCTTTCAACGTTTGAAATGCTGCTGGTTAATACCAGTGAGTTTTGCTCTCACTTTGGGCTGTGGGTACTTCCAATTTTGTTTTTTGCGTTTCTGACATCGCTGGTGTGTTTGATCATGGGCATCAAAGGAACAACAAAAGAGAATCCGTCTTCTATATCAGATGCAGTATGAGCATATTCCTATGCATTTTTGTTTTAATATCGTGTAATCAGTCGAATTTTGATGAGTGATACCCATGCTCGAAGGTTATAAATACGACCTCGCCACTATTCATGATGAAGGATTTGGGCAGTTGGCTGAAGATGCTGCATAATTGGTCATCAAAGAACTTCATCGAATGGGATTCCACAAGTGGCGAGATTATTGATCCGGGAATGAGTTAAAGAACACGATAGAATTGATTGAATTATATATACATATAAACAAGATTTAGCCTACATTTAATATACCACTAACATATTTCAAACATCCCGCCACAACAATCTTCATGTGTGAAAACGCGTATATTTTATTTAGATAGTAACCATAAACATGTCTACCAAACGTATTCGGTTCAATTGATGAATTATCTTGTCTGGCTGGATAGCCAACGTTTATTTACCAAAATTACAAACTAGAAGAGAGCATGTCTATGAAACGAATTCATAATCAAGGATTTACGCTTATTGAGTTGTTGATTGTTGTTGCCATTATAGGCATCCTCGCCGCCATTGCCGTCCCCAATTTCCTCAATGCCCAAATTCGAGCAAAAATTGCACGATGCAAGTCAGATATACGAACCATTAAGCAGGCCGTTGAAATCTTTCATATGGATAAAAATAGGTGGTTAATCGATGGGAACGATTGCAATGGCAGTGAAGAATGTTGTTTTCAGGGCAATTACTTCGGAGTGCATCCTGCCACGACTAAAATTGAATACCTTCAGGGCGCCAATCATTTTGATGGTCAAATATATCAACCCTTAACAACGCCGATTGCTTATTTGTCAGCGATCCCTGTGGATCCGTTTGGAGATGGTCTGTTTTACTCATACGAAGATTGGGGATGTTCGAATGACGGTGGCTTTTTCGGGTTGTTGGCTGCTACCGGCCCAGACTCGGATAACGGTGATTGGCATCCAAGTAATCGTTCAATTGCTTATCATCCCAGCAACGGTGTGGCAAGTAGCGGAGACATTTGGTATGTGTGGTTGTTTAAACCCGGTCATACCAATGCACAGTATGTCCAGTATTTCCAGGATCGTCCAGGTTGGAGTACAGATTTTTAGAAAGAAAGGAGGGATAGCGCAGCCGTTAAAAGGAAAACTGTAAATTAAAAAATTTGGGAATGTAAGTTAAACGAAATAAATCAATCAGGAAAAGGAGAAGAACAGCTAATGGTAAGTTTTAAAAGAATGAGTATGCTTTCTATCCTCATCGCATTAAGTGTGGTGTGGGTAGGCCCTGCGATGGGACAAGGACAAGTTTTATTATCCGAGGATTTTGACAGTCTACCACTCGGTCCGTTCCCCACGGAAGGTGGTGGAGACGGAACGGATTGGACCGATACGCCACCGGCTGGTTGGGTTATTGACAACAGCCAAATGACAGCCGAAGGCCGTCCCGATTGGCAAGGTTGGAGGATTGCTGACGCTCTTGCCTGGGCGCAGGTTGACGACCAGAATCGCTCTGATTTTAGTTTGGCGAAAGGTGCTGCCGTTATTGCGGATCCGGATGAGTGGGATGATCAGAATAGCCCCGCAAGCACAGGCCGGTTCAACAGTTTTATCAGAACCCCAAGCATTTCTTTATCCGGTGTGAGTGCTACCAATGGGACCATACAATTTTATTCCAGTTGGCGTCCTTATGCCGCTCAAACAGGAACGGTAACGGTTTCGTTTAATGGTGGTGCTCCTGTTGAAGTGCTTCATTTTTCATCTGATCCCAATAGCCCCAATTATAAGGATGACAATTCACGCAACGAATTTATCCGCGTTCCGTTTGAAATCCCCTCCAATGCCTCAAACATGGTGGTTACATGGGGGTTGGAAAATTCCGGAAACGATTGGTGGTGGGCATTTGACAACGTTGTGATTGTGACAGGGCATGGTTCACCATCCGTTACTCGTTCGTTCGAGTCCCCTCTTTTTGAAGCGGACAGCCCCGTCGCAGTTACGTTGGATATGGTTCTGGAAACTGGATGGAGCAATACGTCAGTTGTGGAAATGTTGCCTCCAGGCTGGACAGCGCAAAACATCAGTCATGGCGGTTTTTTTGCTGATGAGAAGATCCACTGGACTATGAGTGGTTTTAGCGGGACACAAACTTTAACATATGAAGCCGTTTCTCCTGCTTCACCCGCGGATTCCGTAACGATTACAGGTATGGTCAACGGTGCGTTTGAAGTGATGGGTGAAGGTAAACTATCATTGATTCGGCCTATCGGTATGTTCAGCAACCACACTGATGTTGGCAACATTGGTGGAGCTACGGGGAGTGCTGAATATGATGAAGGACGAAATGAATATATCATTACAGGCAGTGGTTCCGATATTTGGGGATCTGCCGATGGTATGCATTTCGCTTTTTTGGAAGTGAATGGCGCTTTTTCATTCAAAGTGGATGAAATCTTCGTGGAAGTGGGTAATGGAGATCCCGAGTGGACAAAATGCGGACTTATGGTTCGCGATAACTTGACCCCTGGTTCCGCCAACGCATTCGCCATGCTTCATGGTACAGACAATGAATATCGTCCCCAGCACCGTCCAAGCCAGGATGGCGGTTCTGCTGGTAATCCTCCTGACTTGGGATTTGGTTTCCACTTTGGCGCCATTGAATTAGAACGAATTGGCAATCAAGTCAATTATTACTACATTGATTCTGAAACAGGTGATCGTACACTGCATTCCAGTGCGGCGATTAATGATCTCCAGGATCCTGTATTCCTCGGTTTGGCGGTCACTTCACACAGTAATGGTCAGTTGAGTTCAGGTTATTTTACCAATCCTCAATTCACACCGTATATTTTTGAAGCGAGTCGTGATCTGCCCGCGGAATTTGCCTGGCGTGAAACACTGAAAGGAATTAAGTTAACCGTCAACATTTATGAAGGTGAGACAGCGAATATCACCATCACTGAAACAGCGCCAGAAGGCTGGAGCATATCGAATGTTGCCGCCAGCACAGGAGACACCAACGTGTCAGGTAATGAAATAACCTGGACTTTGAGTGGCGCCAGTGGTGAACAAACATTGACTTATGATGCCACTCCTCCAGGTGAAGATCTTGCTGGTAACTGGTCTGGTGTTGCTGTTAGTGGTGCTATCAACGCGACTGTGATTGGACCCAACAAATCTTTTGCCAATCCTCCCTCCAATTTCCAAACCATCTTTTTTGAAGATTTCGAAGGTTTGGCTTCCTTATTAGGACCAGCTGAATATGAAAACCATGGCGATGGTACCGATTGGACCCATACTCCCCCAGAAGGATGGAAAATCGATAACAATGTTCCCGCCAATGGTGCTCCTGAATGGGAAGGCTGGAGTTTTGCGGATAAAGATTTCTGGGTGAATACCGATGGTCAGAGGCGTGAAGAATTCACCCGTGGTAAAGGCATTGTCGCCGTGGTCGACCCCGACGAATGGGATGATCAATCCGGCCATGATCCAGGTACATATAATTCATCCCTCAGCACACCCCCCATTTCCATTCCGGAAGAAGCAGAATCCGTGATCTTGACTTTCGATTCCAGCTGGCGTCCGGAAGATGATCAAAAAGCCCGGTTGGAAGTGGCATTTGATGGCGGTGGAAAGATTGAAATCTTTAATTGGGTATCCGATGCGGGGGCTTCTGATTTCAAAGACGATAATTCCACAAATGAAGCGCTTTTTGTACCTATAGAAGTGCCGCAAGGGGCATCAGAAATGGTGATAACCTGGACCATGTATGATGCTGGAAACGACTGGTGGTGGACGATTGATAACATCAAAGTTGCGGTAGAAGGCCTGCCCATGCAACCGGTGGCGTTCCCCTACTCTGAAAACTTCGAAAGCGTATCGCTTGGTCCCAATCGTGAAGAAGGTGTTTCCGGTGATGCGGTTTGGTCAAATGTACCTCCTTCCGGCTGGTCAGTCGATAACAGCGGTGTGTATGGCGCTGACCAAGGTTTGGGTGTGGATGAATGGATTGGCTGGACATTTGCCGACAAAGATTGGTGGATTGAAGCAGCAGGCGATCAACAACGCTCTCAGTTCACCAACGGTGGCGGTACAGTGGCCATCGCTGATCCGGATGAATGGGATGACAAAGACAGCCCAGGTGATTCAGGTGTCTTCACCTCATTCCTGAGCACCCCTCCCATTCTGTTGGATGGTGTTGCGCCCAATACGATAGTGTTGACCTTTGATTCAAGTTGGCGTGATGAAGATGCCCAGAAAGTCAATATTACGGTTACCTATGATGATGGTGATCCTATTGAAGTACTTCGCTGGGTTTCCAATCCAGCCGATTCCCCGAATTTCCACAATGATGCTCCCAACGAAACCATTTCCGTTCCATTGAACAATCCTGCTGGTGCCTCCCAAATGGTGGTAGCCTTCGGAATGTTGGATGCTGGAAATGACTGGTGGTGGGCCATCGATAATATTGTTATCACCGATGAAACATCGGTTGATGCATGGTCCTTGTACT
>CAZFER010000085.1:0-25913 GCA_964517495.1 uncultured bacterium
GAGGCTCCCGCCGAGCCGTTATACGCGGAAACGGCTCGGCGGGAACCTCGCCCTCCCTATTCAACGATCCAATTTGATCTTAACTTGATGCATTGAATCAACCCACCCATGTTGTAAGGACAAACCTATGTTTTCGCCCCTATGTAACAAGTAGGATGGGTTGCGTTGTTTAACCCATCGAGTGATTGATGGATCGAAAAACATGACCCATCCTACGATTTTAGAGGAAAAATTGTAGGGGCGGGTCTACAACCCGCCCGGTTTACAACCCGCCCCGAAATACTCTCATTCCACAACAACGGATTACATTCCCTTCTTAAACATTTTGATATTCCAATTGTTGCACATCCTGGTCGTCATCCTGTTGTGGGTGAAATTCCGCGGATTGAATTTTCCTGAAATGTTCATTGACACCCTGCAATTTTGTATGGCCATTGGTTTGTCGAATTCTCAATTGGATACAATTCAATGATTAATCAGATTCTAATCCCTGCCATATCAGATTTTTCAGAAAAGCGGCTATACTATTCGCTTTACAAATAATCATGAGGTGTTTATTAATGAAAGCGATTGTATTTGATATGGATGGTGTGTTGGTGGATAGCGAAAAGATTCATCAACGCTCTGAATTAAAAGCCCTTGAATCCTTTGGCCTTAAATTGGAAGTCCAGGATTTGCAACCTTATGCGGGAGCGTCTCGTGTTGCATTCCAAAAGGGTATATCTGAACGGTTTAACGTTGACCTTGATTGGAAAGCGGTTTTTAAACTGAAAGACGATTTATTCTTTCCCATGATGAACGATGTTGAAGCCATCCCCGGTGTTCTTGAATTGATTCCTGAACTAAAATCCACTGGATTTAAACTCGCCATCGCCACCAGCTCACAAAAACCCAATATGGAATTCGTTATTGATAAATTCAATTTATCCCCCCACTTCGATGCGGCTGTCTGTGCCGCGGATATTACCCACAGCAAACCTCATCCCGAAATTTTCCTCAAAGCCGCTGAACGGTTGGGAGTAAAACCGGCTGAATGTTACGCCATTGAAGATTCACTCAACGGGGTACGCTCCGCCAAATCAGCAGGCATGAACGTCATTGGACTCACTGGTACCTTCCCCCGCAAATCCCTGCAGGAAGCGGATCGAGTCATCGATGGCTTCGATGAACTGAATGCCCAGGAATTGCTTGGGCTGGCAAAGGTTTAATTATCATTATCCGTGGTCATCCCTTCTCTTTGTCCCCGGCTTAAAAATCGGGATAAAAAGTAAAATGGAATACCGGATAAGACAACAAGAAAACCGATAATGGGGCGTGATTTTTCGTAGGTGATAGCGTTATAAAACAGCATCGCACAAGACGCAATATAAATTATTGGAATAATGGGATAAAGGTTAACTTTATACGGTCGCTCTATATTGGGTTCTTTAAAGCGGAAAACGAACAACGAAATCCCCACCGCAATCATAAAAAGCCAATGGGCTGAAGCCGTATAAAGCACTAAATCTTCAAATTCACCACTTACAACTAATATTATGGCGATAAATGACTGTATCATAAAAGCAAAAATTGGCGTATTTAATTGCTGATCACGGATACCAAAGGGTGTAAATAGTCTATAATCAGAACCAAAAGCGTGAAATATCCGGCCACCAGTGAGGATCATTCCATTGACGGATGCCAATGCCACAAAGATGGCCACCAACGTGACCAACCTCCCCCCCCATTCACCAAAACCGGCATTCAGAACATCCGCGATGACGGCCTCAGACGAGGCCGCTTTTTGTTCACCTAATACAGACAGGATGGACCAGTTTATTAACATATAAAGGACAGTGACTAGCAAAGTTCCAATGATCAACGAACGCAGAATATTCTTTTCTGGACGTTTGACCTCAGAAGCCACGAAGGCGCAATCTGACCATCCTCCAAAACAGAATTGCACGAAAATCAAAGCCAAAAACATATTCCCAAAAGTAAGTTCAATCGGCGGGGCCGCTTCAGACATTGGAGCATCAACAAACATGACAGCGAGAATTACGCTTAACAAACCCAATAGTTGAATCGTGACGATAATGTTCTGAGTCCATTTCCCCCCCCGAACTCCAAGACAGTTGATTATGGTGAGGATCATAATCGCCGATAAGGAGAGGATATCTTCCGAGTGGGAAAACGATACGATCCGTGAACCATAAATCCCCACAATCGACGCCATCATGGCAATATTTCCAGTATGAATAACCCACAACCGCCCCCATGCATATAGAAATCCCGCCCATTCGCCATAGGCGTGATTTAGAAAAAAGTAATCGCCACCTTCTTTGGGATAAGTGGATGCCAGTTCAGCATAACAAAGCGCGCCGACCAGTGAAAGGAACCCTCCCAAAAACCAGGCCCACATGATCATCTGAGTAGAACCCAACAGGCCAGCAACCATCGCAGGAATGACAAAAATCCCGCTGCCAATAATAATACCCACCATTATGGCAACAACATCAAACACACCAAGAATACGCAACGATTGAGGAGCAGAAGAAGTGGTTTTGTTCATAAGAAATTATTCCCAGATATTACCAATAGAGATACGCTTGACTTCACCCGTTTGAAGCCAATTCATTAAATCGTTAATCACATTTGGATAAATGACTAAATGAGGCAGGTCTTCAATCAAATGCCATTGCACGTCAAATAGATGTTTATCATCACCAACCATCAAATCCCCGCCATTCAATTTGGCTTTAAAATAATAGTTAATCACATGGCGGTGGTTATCAGGGGGGATGGATTCAGAGATAAAGATTAATTCGCCGATGTCCACTTCAAGTCCGGTTTCTTCAAGAACTTCACGCCGAGCGGCATCCGCAAGCGTTTCACCATAATGAACTCCACCGCCAGGCAAAAGCCAGTATTTTTTGCCATATTTTTGATGTTGAACCAATAAGACTTTCCCATCTTTGACAATCACAGCAGCGGCTCGGTTGCGGATTTTTTCAGTATTCATATTTCACTCAACTTTTTGATTTTATCATGCCGCGTGTGTTTTTTCAGGCTGAGACAGCGGCATATGGTCAGCGTCTCCTTTTACTTTGTGTGGAATCAATTGTTTTTTAAACAAGTGCATGGCGATGGGACGCATCATGGCTAATCTGGTTTTATAAAGATAATATCGAAACGACGGTTCAATAAGTAATTCAGCATCAGTGGGTTGTACCACCAGGCTAACTTCAATATTGGGAACCAGGCCCACCGGCACACCATGCTTCACACAGCCTTCATACATCGCTCGGAATACCCTCACCATATCTTCAAATTTTGGCGAAGGCCAGTCCTCCATCATCGTCCCTTTTACCGGGCGGAAAATGCAGATTGTGGGAAAAGCTCCCACACTGGTGATATAATCAATCGCTTCAATTGTGTCTTCTATCGGCTCAATCCCAGCTATAATTTCTCCCGAGACGCGTCCTTTCCCAAGTTTCCGGCTGGTGTATTCAATGGCCTTGAAAAAGGTATCCTGGCCGACATGTTTTTCTTTCCCAGGCAAAAACTTGGCGAAATATTCAGGATTGTGCAGTTCATAACAAAACGAAAAGTGATCACAGCCACAATCGATCATCCAATCATAAAGATGGACATCTTTGGTGGGAATAGCTTGCACACCCACCAAAGTACCAACCTGCTCTTTGATGGCTTTCACGAAGGGAGCACAGATTTGCAGGCCGTTCCCCTTTTGATAACCAGTGTTGAAATGGACAAACGTCACACCGGATTCACGCTTTGCGGTTTGAGCCACTTCCACCACTTCTTCCACGGTTTTGTCAGATTTGTCAGCGCCGGCTTTTCCCACGTTCAGCCCTGTGGCACAAAAGTGGCAATTTTCCTTGGGATTATTATTCCAAAATGCACAAGCCCGGCCCAGGTAAATACCAAGATAGGTGCCTTGTATTACCCCTATCTCACGCATGGTGGTCCCCGATGATGTCTTTTGAAAATACCACTCCGGCACTGGTGGAATAACAACGTCATACGCTTCATTGTCACCAGTGTGAACCACCTTGAATAAATCATTTTCACGGTGTAGTTCATAGGGGCTGGAGGCTGCAAAGTATTCAAGAACAGGTACGTTAAGCCATATGTTCTTTTTCCCGGGGATCAACAACTCCAGTCCACTGCCAAGACCGGCACGCGCCTTGGCAAATACTTTGTCTTCACTCCCTAAATCGCATGATTCGTGAATGCGGATCCCTTTACAAAAGAGGTCAATTTCCAATTCGGCGGGATTAAGCCTGCGTCCATGCGGTGCGTATTCAACATTCGAAGTGGCCATGTTTATAAGAATAACTCCTTATCATCCAATATTCATTCGCATAAGATCAGCCATTTTATATTCCATTCCCCTCTCATGATTGGAAGGGGCTAGGGGAGGGTTGATATGAAAACGTGGTGTTTCGTTCTTTATATGGCTAATCCGCTACCATAAGTTAAGTTTAACACCTTCTATTGGTATAGAATAGAAGCATGTTCATCATCCCAGGAACTTTTATGGATTCTGTTACTTTCTTGCAACGCTACACGATAGTAAGGTAAAGAATGTGCCAAGCCATTCATTCCTAAAAAAACGGCTATGAAACAATGATCCAGTTTTTTAAGGGCGTTTTACTATCCTGCCTGCTGCACATAATTGGCTGTACATTCATACAAGCCCAGGAGTGGCATTCTTTTGAAATGGTGTGGAATCGCTCTCCAATTAATCTATCCCATTTGCTGGATGCTCCAGCGGGAAAACATGGTTTTTTGGGAGTTAAGAAGGATCGTTTTGTATTCGAAGATGGGACAGAAATACGCTTTTGGGGAACCGTGATGTCCGGTTCCGCTTGCTTTCCTGAACAGGAAAAAGCGCCGGAAATTGCCGAACGTCTGGCCAAGTTTGGCTTTAATCTGGTACGTTTCAAGAATTGGGATGCCCCCTGGGCAGAGCCTACGCTGTTCGTCATGGATTCGAAATTCAATCGAATTTTAAATCCCGTGGCCATCGACCGGCTGGATTTCTTTCTCTATCAACTCAAGAATCGAGGCATTTATGCCTATTTTGATGGCCTCGATTCACGTATCGTCCATGAAGAAGAACGCATACCCGGCTGGCGCTCGCTCCCGCCTGGAATAGGACCGTATATCCATTTTGATCCCGACCTGCAGAGCCTGCTGAAACAGGACTTGATGGCCTTATGGCAACACCGGAACCGTTATACTGAAAAGCAATATCGTGATAGTCCATCCATTGTTCTTACACAATTGTTTTTGGATAATCACGTCAACTTGGATAAACCATTGTCCGCGATAGCATCGCAACGAATTCCAGAATTATGGAATACCTGGTCAGAAGCGGTTCATGAAGATAACGCGGAACCACTTTCTGCCGATACACCTGAAAGCGATCTCAATCAATTTTTCACCGATGTGCAAACCCAAACGCATACCGATCTAAGAAACTTCCTGCGTAATTTAAGCGTAAAAATCCCGATCGCGGGTTCAGGGCTTTCCCCTAATCAATTAGCCCTTTTCCCGGCCTCCTTCCATGATTTTTGCATACAAGAAGGATATTGGAATGAGCCGTTCGGAAATTTCAAAGGATTTTACAATCGCAAAATGCTCGATATTAATCCCTATATGCAACACACTTTATTTTCCAAATTGGCGTATGGTCGCATGGTTGGAAAACCATTTATCGTGTCGGAGTGGGGGAATCCCTGGCCTAATCAATACCGTGCGGAATTGCCCGTATGGATGGCTGCGATGGCGTGTTCTCAGGATTGGCAAGGCTGTGTTTCCTCTCCCTATCACAGTTCTCACATATCAAATGGCGAAGCTATGCTATCCCCAATAGAAACATTCAATGATCCGTGTATCATGGGGCTTATGCCAGCAGCAGCGCTTCTATTTTACCAGAATGAAATTGAACCAGCCCGCCATCAAGTGCAAATGACTTTCCCCGATGAAATTTTATATAGTGAGGAATCTCATACACCAGAAGATGTAAAAACCACCCTTTTGGTTCATGATGCCAAGGTGGAATCCCGTTTGAAATTCCAGGCAGCAGGTTCAAAAATTTTTCTTCCTTCCCAGCCAATCGATCTTCCCTCCTATCTAAAAAAAAGAGAACGCGCGAACTTCTGCCATGATGTTTCCCGGGGATTGGTGATTATCAATACCCCACAAACCCAGGGACTAATCGGTGCGTTACATCATGCCACTTACGATGATCTGGCTGATGTTGAACTGGATACCAAAATCACCTTTGGAGTCGTTTGTGTCAATAGCCTGGATGGCAAACCCATCAATGAATCAGGGGATATATGGATCACCATTGTCTCAAAAGCCAGAAATAGCGCATTTATAGCCACGGAAAATGATGAAGCATGGATTATCCAGAATGAAGGCCGGCCACCTGTGTTGATTAAAGAGAATCCCGTGCGTTTATTTATTAATACCAGCCAGGATTATCTTCTGCCTCATGTCATCGGAGCAAATGGAGATGTTTTAAACACCTTGCCGTTTCAATTACAGGATGGGAAGTTGTCATTCCGGGCGGGAACCCATCGCACAATTTATTATCGATTGTCCTCTTCGTCACTTTCCTACTGACCGATTCCAAAATAAAATCAGAAACTTATGCAACGTTCAAAAGAAGGGTGAAAACATTCAATGGGTGATGGCAAACGATGCCTTGTTACAGGAGGCGCAGGCTTTATCGGTTCGCATATTGTTGATTCATTGCTTGAAGCGGGCCACCAAGTGGTGGTGTTGGATAACTTAAGCAGTGGAAAACGGGAAAACCTTCCAGACGGAATTCCATTGTATGAGATGAGCATTCTGGATGATTTACATCCCGTGTTTGAGAAAGAAAAACCACAAATCGTATTTCACCAGGCCGCCCAAATCAGTGTTTCCTATTCTGTTCGTGAGCCTGAGTTTGATGCAAATGTAAATATCGGGGGAACAATCCATTTGCTGGAAGCCTGCCGTCTTCACGGTGTTGAAAAGATTATGTATGCCTCATCCGGTGCCGTGTATGGCGAGCCTCAATCCCTTCCGCTTAAAGAGGATGATGCCATATTAGCCTTATCACCCTATGGAATAAGCAAAGGGGTGCCCGAGCGTTATTTATATTATTACCGCCATCAGTTTGGTCTTGATTTTGTCGCGTTGCGTTATGCCAATGTATATGGTCCACGGCAGGATCCCCATGGTGAAGCCGGTGTGGTCAGTATTTTTACCGAACAACTGATAGCCGATGAGCAACCTGTCATTTATGGTGATGGTGAACAAACCCGCGACTTCGTTTTTGTGAAAGATGTAGCACGTGCCAACATGATGGCAATGAATGCGGAGATTGATCCCGCTGTTTTTCCCGCATTTAATGTAAGTACCAATAAACAGACCACGGTGAATACGATCTATGATCTGATTCAACAAAATGTTGAGTCCAAACGTAATCGCCAACATGAACCCAAGCGGGCGGGTGATGTGCTTCATTCCCGCCTGTCGAATGAAAAAATTAAACACCATTTCGGATGGGACCCCCTTACCAGCGTGGAAGAGGGACTAAGACAGACGGTGGCGTTTTTTAAAGCCCAATCATAAATACTTCAGGGGTGCGATATGACACAAACCAACAACGGCGAAACCATTTACCGTACACGATACAACACCGATCCAAAAGCAGCGAGCCAGGCGCCTGGCCGGGTTGAGATTCTTGGAAATCACACTGACTACAACGGTGGTTATGTACTGACAGTGGCCATTGACAAGGTGATAACATTCCATGGTGAAGCCCTCTCCGATCCAACCATCGTGCTTTATTCAGAAGCCATGGATGAGGAAGCGCAATTTTCATTGGAGATGATTGAGAATACCTCTGATTATCCCTGGGCAAATTATGTCTTGGGTGTCGTGGATGAGCTAATAAAAGATGGACATTCCCTTGGAGGCTTTCGGGCTGTAATCACCGGCGATTTACCCATTGGTGCTGGCGTGAGCAGTTCCGCTGCCCTTGAAACAGCAACCGCCATGTTCCTGCAAGCCCTCTTCCCCTTTAGCATCGAGAAAATGCGCCTTGCCAGCCTGTGCCGCCGTGCAGAAAATCGTTTCGTGGGTATGCCTTGTGGTATCCTCGATCAATTCTCTGTTGTTTTTGGACAGAACGATTCAATGCTGTTTCTCGATTGTGATGATCTTACCCACAAAGTGTTACCCTTAAAATCACCTGCCCCTGCTGTCGTTTTA
Source organism: uncultured bacterium (assembly GCA_964517495.1). Lineage (GTDB taxonomy): Bacteria > Hinthialibacterota > Hinthialibacteria > Hinthialibacterales > Hinthialibacteraceae > CAZFER01. The sequence continues at coordinate 8,281 of CAZFER010000085.1, forward strand.
TGTGATACAGGCTTTAAACGCGAGTTGGTTGAAAGCGAATACAGAAACCGACGAAACCAATGTGAGGCTGCCGCCCGTATATTGGGCGAAAAACTATCACGCCCGGTTCGATTTCTCCGTGATATAACCATTATGGAGTTTCTTGAATTGGAAGATACCCTGGACGATGTGCTACGCCGCCGAGTACGCCATATCATGTATGAAAACCAACGTGTTCAACATGGTGTCGCGGCGCTACAAATCAACGATATCGCCCATCTCGGTGAATTAATGCGGATTTCCCATGAAAGTTCGCGTGATAATTTCGAAAACAGCTGTGAAGAATTGGATGTATTGGTGGAAGAGGCATTAAAGACCCCCGGCTGTTATGGCGCTAAATTGACGGGAGGCGGCTTTGGCGGGGCGACTGTTAATCTGGTCGATGCGTCTGAGGCGGATGCTTTCTGCGAGGTTATCAAAGAACGCTACCAAAAACGGTTAAGCCGTGCCTGCACAGCCTGGATTTGCAAAATGGGAGACGGCGCAAAAATTCTCTACAAATGACAGTATGTCATAAAATCTAGGGTGGGTTAAAAGCGAAACGTAACCCACCCATCACCCGCGCCATCCCCAAAAATGATTTCAAAAGGGAGGGCAAGGCTCCCGCCGAGCCGTTATCATTTCACGGTTTTGAGGCATCCCCTTCTATATCACTTTAATTCACTTATCAAACCGCGCCAAACTTCACCCTGCTTTTTCGTTTCCTTAATTTGGTGATACAGATGCTGCACAAAACGATTCTCTTCCAGGCTGCCGCGCACGGCGTTAAAGTCCATTTCAGGATTATCATCGCTGCATCCCAGGCCATATCCAATTTGAGCTTTCGGAGCGAATTCCTTCTCCGCATCTTTTATGATCATATTCAGCCACTTTTCTTTGCCGTCCGCCCAATCCTGGATGATGGTTAGATAGTCGTCTTTGTTAAATTCTTTAAACGGTTTACCGTTCAGGCGTTCCAATAGGCTGCAACACCAATCCCAGGCATCATCGGCATACTGATCATACAATATTTGAATTTCATCGTATAACGCAAAGATGGAAGAAAATTCACCGGCTTCAATGGAGTCCATCAAGCGGTTGATTTTAGGCTGCGGAACAAGCCATCCCGCCGCATCCGTCCAATGAAATGGAGATGCATTCGCCGATGGAGCGATCGCTTCTTTCAGTGCATTAAAAGAGGCGGGCTTTTTTTGCTGATGAAGTTTAGTCGTTAGTTGCTCGCCCACATATATTTTCAGGGCTATTTCATAATACTTTCGGCATGTTTTCAACATGAGCCGCTTGATGGAAAAGCCTTTATGGGCCACATATTCCTGCTTTTTATTACTCTGTTCCGATAAAGTCCCCAGCACCGAAATAGCACGCTCTATCCGTTCCGCCAGGTAAGGATTCCAAAAGTCAAAATGAATTTTATCCAATTGATACGTACCTTTTCGCCGGTCCCGGGTTGGCCATTTTTGGCTATCCCTTAAAGTGCCCACCGTAAATAAATTCATCGCGGGTGTGACTACACTTTTGCCTTGATCCTCGTTGACATATGAGCAGGGGAGATCGGAGGCGTCGAAATTGGCGTAATGCTTACCAAGAACCACCGAAAAGGGAGCCACTCGGCTGGGCCATAACAAATAGGAAAATGAACCCGTTTTAGCGCCTCGTTCCATAATCCCTTGATGCACGGGTCCCAGTTTATACATATGGTTGCTTTGGTTGGTTCCACTGCCGGCGTTATAGAAGGAAATCATCGCGGCAATCAACAAGGTGGATTTATGGTGTGATACCGAATAAGGTCCGGCAAACAATGAACAGGCCTCGCCATGCATGCCTTCACTATTGGCAAAAAAGGCGGAATGTTCGGCAGAAAACTGCTTTTCCAGTTTAACGCTCTGCCCGATAAAGCATTCACTGACAATTACCTGTGAATCAAGTTTTGACCCGGATTGCACAATAAAATCACGGGCATCCACGCCATGCCCAATCATTGATGGAGCTTCCCGTTCACTGATAATGGTTCCGTTCTCCACATATTCAGCACCGTGGATTTGGGCATATGGATGAAGATAAACGTCAATAATGGTTTTACTGTTCTCAATCAGGCAGGATTGACCAATATAACCGATCGAACGTTTTTTCCCTTTCACATATGTTTTAATTAAAGTATCTAAAATTTCAATCAATTTGGGCCGATGACGAAAAACGGCCATACAATAAGCCAATTGGGCGGAAAGGTGATCGAATATCTTGATTTCCCGACCACCGGCTTCATTTAATACATTGATTTCCACACCATTACCAAACGTGGAGGATTCGCCCATTGAAATCGAATTCACATTGCGAATCACGGCTTCATCACCGATTTCATAACGGCTTAAACATCCCACATGTTCAACCAGGACATTATTACCAATCGTGCAATCCGCAATTTTGCTATGATATAAACCACTTTTGGATGATGATGGTTCAGATAGGGATAGGCTTCCTATCGTGACATCACCCAAAAAATGGACAAACCGAATACGTTGTAAATCAACTGGATCATGAACGACAACAGAATTCCAGTTTTCGGCAAAACAGCCTTGGGATTCCAATGTACGAATTTCAGATTCAGTCAGGTTGCGATACGCCATAATCATTCCTTTTCATTCATGTCACTTTTGTATAAAAAAACCTTTTAATTACAGTAAAATCCGGGCATCAACTGCAAAACAACCCTGCCCGCTATCCAATACTTTTAGAGGATTGATATCCAACTCGGTAATCTCTGGACATGCCACGGCTAATTGGGATAATCCTGATAGACATTTCACCAGCGAAGCAATATCCCGTGCCTCGCTTCCTCTCACTCCCTCCAGCAAGGGATAAGCTTTGATGGCGCGAATCATCTTATCGATTGTCTTTGGTCCAACCGGAGCTACAGCAAAGCTGACATCTTTTAATATTTCGACGTATGTCCCACCCAAACCAAAGAGTAGCACCGCCCCGAAAGATGAATCACGTTTTAACCCTAAAATAACTTCCTCACCTTCGGTGATCATTTTTTGAATAAGAACACCTTCAATGTCCGCATCAGGTTGATTAGCCTTCACACTCGAACAGATTGAGTCATACGCTTCTGCCGCGGCTGATGGGCTCTCAATATTTAAACGAATTCCACCCACATCAAATTTATGAATGATATCGGGTGAGGCGATTTTCATGGCAACGGGGCATCCCACAAATTGGGCTATCTCCTCAGCCTCCCTGGCGGACTGTGCGACGTCACATTCCGCGACGGGGATGCCAAATGTTTTTAAAACATCCTGTGTCTGAAGAGGGGATAACATGCGTGTCCCATTTTGTTTTGCAATTGAAAGCATTTCAGTAACATGTTTTAAATCCCCTGTTTCTATCTTGATAGGAGGATCTTTCTCTTCAGCCAACGTTTGTGTAAACGCATAAACCTGAGCGAACGCCCGGCACATGGATTCCGGAAGGATATAGTGAGGAATACGATTTCGCCTCAGGATGTCAACTCCCTTGTAAACATCGGTTTCTCCCATAAACGAAGCATAGATGGGTTTATCGCTCTTTGATGATTGATTGCATACAGCCTCGGCGATGGCTTCTATGTCTGTCATGGATTGTGGAGTGAGAATCACAAACGCGCCATCCACATTGTCATCCTTCAAAATCGTTTCGATCGCGATTTCATAACGGTCAGCGTGTGCATCGCCAATCACATCAACAGGATTTTTGGTGTTAGCGGTTTTGGGAAGATTGCGCCGCAAGACATTAGCGGTTTCCTCACCAAATTGAGCCAATTGAAGATTGTTTCTAACTGCGGAATCCGTAACTAACACCCCAGGCCCACCGGCGTTTGTAATAATGGAAACTCGTTTTCCTTTGGGTTGGGGTTGATACGCAAAGGCGACTGCCGCATCGAACATCTCTTCGATATCATCACAACGAATAATCCCACATTGACGTAGAGCGGCATCGCATATCTCATCACTTCCCGCGAGTGAACCGGTGTGGGACGCGGCAGCGGATGCACCTTCATCTGTTCGCCCCGACTTCAGCAATAATATCGGTTTACCACTTTCCGCAATTATGTTTTGAGCAGCTTCCATCAATGCTCGGCCATTGGTTATCTCTTCAAGATACAACAAAATAACCTCGGTTTCCGGATCGTCTTTTAGGTAATACATCAGATCAATTTCGGTGATATCCGCTTTGTTACCAAAACTGACGAACTTGGAAAAGCCTATATGCTTGGCATACGCATAATCCAAAACAGCCGTACACAGTGCCCCGCTCTGCGATAAAAAGGCAATATTCCCCGCTTCCGGCATGCGGCGGGCAAAGGAGGCGTTTAAACGCACCTGTTCATCAGTATTAATTACACCCAAGCAGTTGGGACCAATAAATGATATATCATATTTGGCGGCGATCTCTCTTAATTGATCTTCGCGCTGTTTCCCTTTTTCACCAATTTCCCGAAAGCCCGCGGATATTATAACCACCGAATGAATGCCCTTTTGACCACACTGCTCCAGCGCCATATGGCAGACATGGCTGGGGAAAACCAGAATGGCCATATCCACAGGATCCTCGATATCTACAACATATTTATAGGTTTTAAAGCACTTAATGGATTGACAACCCGGACTGACTGGAAAAAGAGTTCCTTGAAATTCACTCTTCAAAAGGTTGTCAAAAATATCATGAGGAACCGTTCCGGTCGTGTTGTTTGTCCCCACCACCGCAATGGAATGTGGAGAGAAAATAGTATTTAAATGATCCAATCGATTTTTCTGTTCAGTCATGAATAAACCTTCCCAATATTATATACAATAAGTGTCGTAATCAGTCAGCCATTCGAAGTGTCATTCCTCTCCCAAGGCTGCTGATCTTTACCCAAAAGTTTCTTAATCAATCGAAATTGTGTGCGAATCCTTCAACCCTCCCCGAACCCCTCCCAGGTTTGGAAGGAAAATGGTTACCATACCCGCTTAGCGATTCTAAAACCTCCTGGAATCCCTCTTCGTTATCGGCTATCCACTTCTCCCCCAAGCCTGGGGGAGATTCAGAGGAGGTTGATCGTTGGCCCCATACCTTTGACTGACATGCGGCCAAGTATCATGTTAAATGTTAAGTTGCTAAAATAGGGAATTCCCTTAAAAAAGTTCCATCAACTAAAATCACCTATGATTTGACATAGTTTGAGAGAAAGTCGACAGCCCCATTCACATCCTGAACTTCCAGGGCGGCATCCTCTTCCATATCAATGTCAAATTCTTCTTCGAACGCTGCCACCAATTCCAGGCTTTGTTGTGAATCCGCACCGAGGTCGAAGACAAAATTTGACTCAGGTTGGATTTCTTCTTCATTGATTTTCAGTACATTGGCAATCACGTTTTTAACGCGTTTTAAAATTTCTTCTCGCTCCATTCCATTCTCCTAATAATCAAAGTTGATAATGTACTATCCACAAAAATGGATAATTCATCAAGTGCTATTTAACACCTTGGAATGATTGGAAATACTCACAATTTCCTGGAGTCACCAGGATTTCTTATCATCTGGGTAAATGAATGGAAAAAGTGCTTCCCTCGCTGGGGATACTTTCCACGGTTACATAACCTTGATGAGCATGAATGATATGCTTGACAATGGCGAGCCCTAGACCAGTTCCCCCCATTTTCCGGCTGCGGGCTTTATCCACCCGGTAAAACCGTTCGAAAATTCGTCTTAAATGGGACGGATCGATTCCACACCCCAAATCCTGGACATGGATAATGATCTCGGTTTTGGTTTGGATGGTTTCAATCTGAACTTCCGAGTTGTGATCACTATATTTAATCGCGTTGTCAATCAAATTAACCAGTGCTTGCTCAAATAGGTGGGGATTGATTTCCGCTTGAATGGTATCATCACAAAAGGCATTAATGACAATGCCCTTTTCTTCAGCTTTATGTTTACAACATTCAATGGACGAATTCAAAACAGGTAAAATAGGCTGTTTTTCCAATTTAATCCGGTTTTTGGCATCATCGCTTTCAGATTGCTCGATGCGGGAAAGGCTTAACAAATCTTCAATAATGGCATGAAGCCGGTCCGCCTGCTTGGCAATAATAGTCAAGAAACGTTGTGAATCTTCCCGCACCTCCATGGCGCCATCCAAAAGCGTTTCGACAAAACCTTTAATTGAAGTAACTGGGGTTTTTAATTCATGCGACACATTCGCAACAAAATCGCGGCGTAAATCTTCCAGTCGGCGAATCCTGGTGACATCATCCAAAACAATCACCGCCCCGATTTGCTGACCTTCTGAATCGCTTAGGGGGGAACCATGAGCTTGCAAAAAGCGGTTTTCTGTCTCTTCCAGCATCATTTCCCCTTCGATGGGATGATGAGTTGAGAGAGCTTTGAGAATAAAATCATGCAATTCTTTGTTTTCAATAAACTCGGCGATGTTTCTCCCTTCAACATGATCCGATTTAACATTCAACCATTCAGCCGCTGATTGATTCAAACTGATTAAGCGCGCCTGGCTATCGACCGCGATAACGCCCTCGATCATGCTGGTAAGAATCGCCTCCTGCTGGTTGCGCTGCTGGATAATCGTACGAATCCGATCATCCAACTGTTCGGCCATTTTGTTCATGGCAATAGCCAGCGAGCCGATTTCTTCATATTCAGGGATTTCCAGTTTGCTCTTCAAGTCTCCATACGCGAAACGTTCAGCACCCGCTTTCAATCGTTGGATGGGTTTGCTAATACTGCGTGATATCACTAAACTGATGAGGGCTACCACGAGAGCGACCACCAAGCCTGCTAATACGATGCGCATATAAATATTTCGCAGTACTTGCTTGATATCATCAGAGGGGATCGATGTACGTACTACAGCTATAGTTTTACCATTCTGTTTAAACGGTATGGCAACATACATCATGGTTTTATTAATAGTATGACTATAACGTTCGAATTTTCCGTATCCTGTATTCAACGCGGATTGGATTTCCGGGCGACGGATATGATTATCCAATTCAGAAGGATTTTTATCCGTTTCCCCGATCACTTTCCCGCTTGTAAGAATGACAGTAATGCGCGAAGATAAAATTTGACTTAACTCAAGACAAACATCATTAACCCATTCATTTTCCAACGGCTGATCAGATTTTTTCAGATCATTTTCAACAATTTCTGCATAGGTTTCAAGTTTTTCTTCCAGATAGGTTAAGTACAAATCCCGCAAAGCATCTGATGTATACCACGTTACAGCAAACAAGGAGAGAATAACAACGATTAGATATGATGGATACAGCTGCCATAACAGCCTTTTTTTGGGCACTCGTATCGACCTTTACTCTTACTCATGGGAATAATGACGATAACAATTATAACGCTTTGATTTGTTCATGCCTATACATCCACACATTATATTGGAATAGTTTCATCAAACAATATCCTGAAAACGGTAACCAACCCCTCGCACGGTTTCGATGAATTTTCCACAACTACCCAACTTTTTGCGTAACCCAACAATTTGAACATCGACGGAGCGTTCTGTAACCGGGTAATCATCGCCATGCACGGAATCAATGATCTGCCCACGGGTAAAAACCCAGCCGGGCCTCCGAACCAAAAAGTGAAGAATGCGGTATTCGGTCAAAGTCAAATCAACCGATTTGCCGTTTACGATCACCTCATGGCGTCCTGGGTTAATTTCCAAGTTATAAACCTTGATAGTGGTGTTTTCGTTGATCGGGTCTGCGGCTTTCCGGCGCAAAACAGCTTTGATCCGAGCGGAGAGGATATTGGGACTAAAGGGTTTAGGGATGTAATCATCCGCCCCCCGTTCCAAGCCCTTTACCACATCAGCCTCTTCACCTTTGGCGGTCAGCATGACAATGGGGATATCCTTGGTTTTGGCATCCTGTTTAAGCAAGCGGCATACCTCCAACCCATCCACTCCCGGAAGCATCAGATCGAGTACGATCAAGTCTGGTGCACCGGTCCGGGCATAACGAATAGCCTCTTCACCCGTGGTCACACATTTTACGACGAAGTTCTCTTTGTTCAGATTGTACTCCACCAGACTCAAAATATCCTCTTCATCATCAACAACAAGAATGTTTTCCTTTGTCATAAATTTTCCTTATGGTTTGATAAAATTATATTATGATTTGGTGAGTCCTGAGTCATAATCGTTTTATTAGAATATATAAAGATTAGTATAATTTTTGGAAAGGTGCAAGGATTCCTTCTTGAATTTAAAGGCAGCGATCCAGCTCAAAAAGCTTCATAAGTAAAGAATTTAATTATATTTACGAATTGTTAGCATTTCTTATTCTGTTTTTAACCAATATTTAACGTAAATAATGTCATTAAAATTGACGCTCAAAATGCTTTGGATTGATCTCTTCTTTGGAACGATCCACCCAATATGTATCGCTTTCTTTTACATAGCGGCGCTCGAGTGGATCACGCCCGATGAGTTTCATGAACAAAGCCACGGGTGTGAAGACTAGGTAAAACATGAGCGATAAGATCAGGCGCGAATTAAACCAACCGACCGCTATGGCGAACTTCATCCAATACTTGTGGATGGGGCGCAGGGACATCGGATAAATCAGGGCTGGAAGCAGAAAGAGAATGACACTGATCCCCCAGAAAACATAGGAGATTGTCCAATGGTCTTTCCAGGCGGGAATCAGGCCGATGATGCCAAAGGCAATAGCCATCACCACCCCGAATTTACGAAGATCCTTTGATGTGAGATTTAACTTTATATCAGTCAAGAGTAAATTCCTTTCTCCAATCCTTCTCTTCCTGCCATTCAGGCTGTTGTGATTTATCGAGGATAAAGCGTCCCAACACCAAATAGTCCATCTCTGTCCGCATGAAACAGCGATAAGCATCTTCAGGCGTACAGACGATGGGTTCACCGCGCACATTGAATGAGGTGTTGACTAATACAGCACAACCCGTTTTGGCTTCAAAGGCTTTTAATATATCGTAGTAACGGGGATTGTCTTCGCGAACCACGGTTTGTACTCGGGCGGAATAATCAACGTGGGTCACTGCTGGGATATCCGAACGGGGGACATTTAGCTTTTCAATACCAAACAAGCGCTTTTGTTCATCAGTCATGGAGATATGCCGTGATTCTTTTACAGGAGCGACAAGAAGCATGTAAGGTGAATCCACATCGATATCGAAATATTCATTGACCTTTTCCCGTAAAACCACAGGAGCGAAAGGTCTGAATGATTCACGGAATTTGATCTTCAAGTTCATCTTGGATTGCATGTGGGGAGATCGTGCATCGCCTAAAATACTGCGGCTACCAAGCGCGCGTGGACCAAACTCCATTCGGCCCTGGAACCAGCCAACCACGTTTTCTCCGGCAAGGATTTCCGCGACTTCATTGGCTAATCCCTCTTCTGAGACTTCACGATAAGGTATACCTTGATCCTCCAGATAGGCTTTAAGCTCCTCATCTGTATAGCCTGGGCCGATCAGGGCGGCTTTCATTCGATCGCGGCTATTCTTCTCAGCCAGGGGTTGATCCAGATAGCGGTGATATACGCTTAAAGCCACACCTACGGCTCCCCCCGCATCACCGGCGGCAGGTTGAATCCAGATGGAATCGAAGGGGCCTTCACGCAGGATTTTACCATTGGCAACACAGTTAAGCGCCACACCACCCGCCAGGCAAAGATTTTTCATGCCGGTTTCTTTGTGCACATGGCGTGCCATGCGCATCATGGATTCTTCCACCACTTCCTGCACGGATCGGGCCAGGTCCATTTCACGCTGAGTAAGCAATGTTTCTTGTTTACGAGGGGGACCACCGAAAAGTTTATCGAATTGACCATTGGTCATGGTCAGGCCGGAAAGGTAGTTGAAATACTTCATATTCATACGGAATGAGCCGTCTTCTTTCAGATCGATCAGCTCATCCAGTATAGTCTGTACATATTTGGGTTCGCCATAGGGTGCAAGTCCCATAACTTTGTATTCACCGGAATTGACCTTAAAGCCGGTGTAATAGGTAAAGGCGGAATAAAGCAAACCAATGGAGTGGGGAAAACGAGTTTCCGCCAGGATTTTGAGTTCTTTTCCCCTTCCATAGCCATACGTTGTGGTTGACCACTCCCCTACCCCGTCGATGGTTAAAAAGGCAGCTTCATTATAGGGTGAAGGATAGAAGGCGCTGGATGCGTGGCTCTCGTGGTGATCACCAAAAAGGATGGGGCCATCATATTCCATCGATTCTTTTATCACTTTTGGAAGCCACAGTTTTTCCTGCAGCCAAAGAGGAATCGCCATCAAGAATGAGCGAATTCCAGAAGGGGCGACTCCGATATAGGTTTCCAGAATACGTTCGAACTTCACAAAAGGCTTGTCGTAAAATGCAACATAATCAAGATCATCTTTTGTGATTCCTGCTGTTTTGAGGCATGCCTCAATGGCATGCTTGGGGAATGAGGGATCATGTTTTTTGCGGGTAAAACGTTCTTCTTGCGCTGCAGCTACAATCTCCCCATCCTGTACAACACAGGCGGCGCTATCGTGATAAAATGCGGATATACCTAATATATTCATGACGCTATCGTTCCAAATCAAATAAGGTATTATTCTTGTTTATTATACTTCGATCAAATCTTTGTGACAATTCTGACTTTAAATCATTTAACGGCAAGGCTTATGGGAATATAAGCCTCATTTTTTGTGGGGTAAATGAAGTCATTCTATCTAAGTGGAATATTTATAGTTTGTTAAAAAAAATTAGGTAACTTGATCGAGTTGGGTTGATTATCTTTTTGAAAAACAATAACTTATTAGTCAAGAACGCTATGATATGGGTAATCCAATGAATTCAAGCGAATATCCACCGCCTTTAAGTGAAGCAACGTTAATACGTATGTCCAGATATCTGAATGTATTGCAAGAATACAATCAGAAAGGGATACCACGTATATCCACGCGCAAACTGGCTGATTTGTTGGGTGTTAATCCCGCTGTGGTCAAGCAGGATTTTCTACCCTTGAAGGTACGCGGACAAACGGGAGTGGGTTATGAAGTGCCGGTTTTGTTGGAAACCATTCGTGATGTGTTTTTATCCCGTGGTTCGTTATCTTTCGCCATTGTAGGCTTTGGTAATATTGGCCAGGCCCTGGCGAATTATATGGCATTTGCCCAACAGGGATTCAACATGAAAGCCATTTTTGATGTCAACCCTAAATTCAGAAACTATTCCGTGCGCGAAGTTCCTGTTGATGATCCAGAACAAATGGTGGAAATATGCCGTGAAAGGAAAATCGATATTGGTGTTATCTGCGTCCCAGCCGCCAGTGCGCAAGAAACCGCGGAACGATTAATAGAGGCTGAGATAAAGGGGATTTGGAACTTTGCTCCAACTGAGTTGGTGGTTCCTGATGACATTATATTGGTTCATGAGCATCTCACCCGTGGTTTATTAACGCTCTCTTACCATATTGGCCAACGTTACAGAACAGATAGCGCAATCGAAGTTCCCCAAAATCCCGTTTAAACCATCTTTCGTGTTTTCTGTTTCTCTTCTTGTTTTGATGACGTTTGATTGATCCTGCGATATACAATTTAAAAAGGATACACGAGGTGAATATTGTTTTGCCTCGCCATGCGGTTAGAATAGTTTTTGCTTATCAGAAATAGAAAAGAGGAAATCATGCATATAATGAAATCAACTTTCACTATTCTCTCTTCACTTTCTATCATCATATTTATTGGGAATGTTGCTGTGGCTCAACCTATTGGAAGTGAAATTACCTTTATCAATGATACTCCCATATACGATGATACTAGTTTGACTAGCCTCGCAGCTGATGTGTCGGTGGTTTTGGCCACGGCAGAGGGAAATGATATTGGCCAGCGAATGGCGATAGATGCGGATGGAAATACCTTTGTTTTTTGGAGTAATCGGGGGGGGACTCATCAACTCAGTGGGATTGATTCAGCAGGGCAACGGATACAACCCATTTTTGGTGATCAAAGCATACCCGATCAATTGCTGGATATTAATCTTGAAGCAATCACCGAATGGAACATATGTGAAGCGGATATGAATTCTGGAAACCTATTGATTGGCGCCACTTATTTGGCCAGTGATATTGCGAATTCCAGCGCTTCAATACCCATGTCGGTGACTGATGCGCTAGACGTGCGGGAAGACACTATTAATGGGCATGGCTTTTTTATGTTGTTTGATAACGAAATGCAGCCTTTGTTGGACCAACCGGTCTCGGTAGGGCAATTCAGCGCCGGGCATGTTGAATGGGATGCGTGTTGGTTGAATGATGGGAAGTTCGTTATTGCAACCACAGTGCAAGGTCATCCATATGAAGAGGATCCGGATTACCCTGATGGGGGAACCCATGTGGTGACGGTTAATATCTTTAATGCCGATGGCAGCCGTTTTATGGATGAGTTCTTCATAGATGATCTAGGCGGGGAACAACGTGATGTAAGTGCAGGAGCGTTGAGCAACGGTTTTGTGTGTGTTTACCTTGATGATGACAGCCGGGTTGAAGGAGAGGCTTTGTACAAAGGTGTCGTTTTTGACTTTGAGGGCAACAAAACATCTGAATTCACACTCTCTGATACTGAAAATGAGATCATGGCTGTTGATGCCATGGATGCAGGTGGAGGGAATCAATTTGTTACTCTTCATATGTTTGATGGATCGGCGGAGATTGGTTTGCCCCCGGAAATGCAAGGTATGACCGTTCTATTGGCTCAACGCTGGAACAATGCCGGTGAACGTGTTGGTCCTTACATCATATTAAGCCAACATACTGATTTTCGGATTGTGGAATCACCTTATTGTGCGGTGGCCCGGAATAATACGTTCGTGGCGGCTTGGATCGATGGGAACGCGGATATTTTTGATTTTACCTCATCGGTAGTTGGCCGGATTTTTCATGCGGATGGAATGCCGGCCACAGATGCGTTTGTAGTACATCCCATCCCTGAGTTCACTGATCCTGACACTGGCTTTAGCACGGGTGGTGGTGATCCCGTGCAACCGGTTTGTGCTGTCACGGGTGATGTGTTCGCGTTTGCGTGGGGAAGTACGGCTTTACCGGGGAGCATCAGCACTGACCTGGTAATGTCTGCTTTTGAGAATCCCGCGACCCGGATTTTGGATTGGTCTATTTATTAATTGTTTAGGTAGATATTGGTATGAGTTCAACTCATCATCATCCTCATGTTCATATTGAGGACATGGGGCAAAAACGGTTAGTGCTTGCGATTGGCATCAATGTGTTGCTAACCATTGCGCAGATTGTGGGGGGGATTTTATCCGGTAGTCTTGCCTTGGTCGCCGATGCGTTGCATAACTTCAGCGATGCCGGTTCATTGTTGATCGCCTTGATGGCGCGGCGTATTTCGCTTAAACCGGCGGATGATTGGCGGACGTTTGGTTACCGCCGGGCGGAGACGGTGGGGGCGCTGATTAATGTGACGACCTTGATTCTTATCGGCCTTTATCTGGTCTTTGAAGCGGTGATGCGCTTCTTTAATCCTGAGCCGATCCTTGGCTGGATTGTGGTGATTGTGGCGGGGATAGCGTTCATTATTGATTTGGCCACCGCCATGCTGACGTATGCTTTATCCAAGGATAACCTCAATTTTAAAGCGGCGTTTGTGCATAATGTGACTGATGCGCTGGGTTCGATTATCGCGATTGCTTCAGGGGCTTTGATTTTGTTGTATGAACTCTATATTTTCGATGCGATTGCTACGCTTGCTATTGCTGGTTATGTGTTGGTTCAGGGTATATCCATGCTTAAGGATTCGATTCGCATTTTAATGGAAAGCGTGCCCAAGGATATTGAAATTGTTGAATTGATTGGTTCGCTTGAATCCATCGATCATGTGGAAGAGATACATCATGTGCATGTGTGGGAGTTGGATGAACATCATCGCGCGTTTGAAGCGCATATTGTGATTGATCAAAAGAATATTGATTTAATGGAATCGCTTAAAACTCAAATCAAGCAACGATTAAAGGAACGGTACGAAATTTATCATTCAACCCTTGAATTTGAGGTTTTGAGTGAGAATGAGGATAAGCGATGTTCCAGCCCCTCGACCATGTGTGAGTCATTATTGTAGGGTCGTTTTTTATTGAGATTGTGCGTTCATCTTTCAACCCTCCCCTAGCCCCGCCCAATCTTGGGAGAGGAATGAAAAATCAAATGTCTGATCTCTTCCTTTTCTTGAGCCATAAATATAATATTATCAGGATGATAACGGTTAGAATAAAAGTTGTTATGGATATCACCATGATGATCCGCCAGCGGATTTCCTCGGGAGAGCGTGTTGAATCGATCGTGAACATATCACCAAGTGTATGGCTTATGGGCATGTCTTCTGGGTTGGTGATTTTGAGTGCGAATCCCCAATCCCAGTTCATATTCAAAATTTTGAGTAAGATGCGATTGGTTCCCGCTTTGAGGGAAATTGGAACGGAATCCTGATTGACCTGAAGTTGACGCCCTCCCCAAAAGGAATAGAGTTCTTCGCCATTTAACCAGATTTTCATGGCATCATCACTGCCCACCTGGAAAAATGCTTGATAGTCTGTGGAAGATTCTATTTCGGTATAGGCGTAAGCGACACAATGTTCTATTTCGCCATACACATCCCATAGATTGATCCTGATGTTTTGGTTTTGGTACCATTTCCATTCATTGTTCTGGTTTTCGTGTTTGTGAATTAAGCCGGCGGTGGGGTGGATGGCTTTTTCTCCACCATGTTGGGTAAGAAAATCAAAGTCAAAGGCTTCCCTTTGTTCTTTGGTATTTTCCATCCAACGGGGTTCACCTTTTTCTTCCCAGTTTTCGATTTTTATGGGGAAAGGGCCCACGAGCAGCCATTTTTTGATGAAGGTGATTTTGATGGGGTTGGATGCTTTTTCTTGCGCCCAAATCGAGAAGGGGATGAAGAATAGTATGAATAAGGTGATTGTTTTTCGCATTGCATGCCTTTATATCAAGTCATGTGAAATATAATTATTCTTGATCCAATGTTCAAAAGGATCAATCGTTAACTAAATATACGTTGCTTTTCCGTTGGGGATTCAAATATATTTCCCAGTGATTGAAATAAATGATTTCAGTTGTGATGGTGTCAATAATATCAATCAAAACTGAGTTTGAGTGTGGCTTATTGCTGCTCGATTAACGTAATTTTCCAATTGTTTTTTCATATTTTGTTTCGTCCCAGAAACAGAAACGCCTAAAATCTTGGCGAATGCTTGAAATTCATCTTTATTTAATTCATTATAAATACTATTGATTCTATTTAAAATTTCGTCCGCAGTAAGGTTATCAATTCCTCGCATTTTTTCTTGTAGGTTACCAACAATTTGTATTGCTTTTTCGTTGGCTTGTTCTTTTGCAGATTTTGGTTTGATTTCTCCTTTAGAACTCAACCATTTTTTAACGGCCTCAAGTTTATCTTTTTTGGTTCCAGAAAGTTCAATCTGGAATAATTGGCCAAATTTTTTCAAATCCATGACTGAAAGTGAATTTAAATCTTTGAGAAAATCATCTATCGATTCTGAGTTTGATCCACTGAAGAATGCATTCGCACGTTCTTTTAGAACTGGCAAAGAAGTCTTTGAACTTTTTATTAAAGATTCAACAGTTTTTTCTATGTCTTCAATATCCTGTTCTGGAAAGAGATGAAATAACTTTTTTAGTGCTTGCAAATCCTTCTTTGCAGAAGAATTGAGATGAGGTTCAAGGGCTAATAATGAATTTATAAGAGTCTCTGTCATTGTTATCTCCATAAACGGTTATAAAGGTTTTGTGCAACAGCACGATAAAGCTCATGTCCTTCTGAGGTGGTTCCTAACGGAATGCTATCCGCAGCGTATTTTTCAATTAGTGATTTATTGGGTATTATATCATTCATTATCTCATGTATGTTATAATCTGTTAATCTATTTTGGAGAAGCTCAAATATTGGTCTCTCATATTTTGTTAAATTATCTATTGTTCCTGATTTATATGTTCGATTTAAAATAACTGCCAAAATTTTTGCTTCATATGTTGGGATATTCTTCATTTTTTTTAACCAACTTAATGTTCTTGGAACCGCTTCTGTATCTTCCGGATGAAGACTTGTAGGTATGACGACAAAATCGGAAGACGTTAGCGCATTAATGGATGATGTTGTGATTCGTGGTGGACAATCAAAAAAAACAAGATCATATTCTTTAAAAACAAAATCGCTATGAAATATCCTTCTATGACGAAAACGTACTTCTTCTCCTTGTACAACAAATTGTGCTAGTTGCCGAAAATCAGCACTTTCCAAATGATCGAAAGAAACAATTGCATTTCCATAATTATTTGTATTGCACATAGGAACAATTATTTTATGAAGAATATCCTCAGGGGTATTATCTGTAAAGTTTGGGTCGATGAGCCGATTACTGGTGTTTAGGTTGAGTACATCGTTGTCGAAATGATGCCGCCGCATTTCGAGCCAATTTCTTTCAGCACATCGGTTACTTAACGTTCCTTGAAAATCTAAATCAACTACTAAAACTTTCAGTGGTTGATCAATAATTCCTGTTGCATAAGCTGCAGCAAGATTCACAACTAAGGTTGTTTTTCCAACTCCACCTTTTAAATTTATGAATGATACAAAGCGTGTCTTCCGATCTTCTAGAGGGATGAAGCGCGGTATAGGTGAAATAGGATTACCCTTAGCTAAATCATACCAAAAATTTGCATCAATTTCCTCCAGTTGACTTATTCGTTCTTGGATCGAGTCCCATTCAGATTTAAGTCTATCTCTATCTTTTTTTAATTCATTTCGCTCGTTCTTTAGAGTTCTAATTTTACCTCGATGGTACATATAAATTGTGTAACATAATAGCAATGAATACAAAATCAACAAAATAACAAAGAAAAGTAATTGATCACTTGGGCCTGATTCCTTGAAATATCTTATCAATTCATAAAATTTATCAAAGATACTCATAATACTTGTTAAATGAGATTATCTGTTTCCTTTGTTGATTTTAATATTCAATCCATGGGACACAGATTTTGCCCAATCTATGGCTAATCTCATTAATTACCCCCCTTATTTCTTTAATATCTGAATTGATCACAACAGTATATAGATATGAAAAAAACATCTAAAACAACGACAAGGTATGTTTAATCAGTTCGATTCCTCCGGTGTGGCCGTGGCCGATAATGACTATTTTTGTTTTAGTATATCGATGAAGCAATTTTTTTAAAGTGAGTGGCCAATGAATAATGATTTGGGCAGATGGTGCCAAAACGTAAAAATAATTTTTGATTAAAAATAGGCATAGGTATCCCCTTATCAAAAGGTGTTACATTCGAGTTATGACAATTTTCAGGAAGACACGCAGGTCTGCCCTAACGATTTACGTTGATTCAAAGATTGCATTGATGGGTCGAAAAACGTGACCCATCCTACGAATTTGGTTTATTGCATTTATTTCGGGGCGCCCCGGTTTTTAATTCGGGGGGTGCCGTCGATTTATCCTATTCTTGGTTATCTCAGCGCTT
>CAZFER010000086.1:0-25451 GCA_964517495.1 uncultured bacterium
GAGCATCGGCTTCCAGCCGGTGCGTGTCAGCCCGGTTGAGACGCACCGGCTAGAAGCCGATGCTCCCACCCTATAAAAAGGGTATGATCTCCATTATGAGCTATAAATTTTACTTTTCAGGTTATATTGCAGGCATTATATTTTTATTGTTATGTGATGCGTATGCCCATCAACCTTTTCCTTCTTATATCAAGCGGGATGTGGAGTTTGCTCTAACACGAGGGAATCTTGATCTGGCATTGACGTTTACCTTTTTTAATGATGCCGCTTTATCCGAACGGCGGGAAATGGATTTAAACCAGGATCAGATTATCTCTGATGAAGAGATGGATGCTTATCTAAAAAACATGCAAGCGAGGTGCTTGCAGTCCATCCAAGTTCTATTGGACAAACAGCCATTGGAGATGCTGGAACTTTACTCACCTGAATGGGATCTCTTTGATGACCGGCGAGTTGCACCCTCCACATTCGTGATTCGCTTATTTTGGTTTACTCCATTAGAGGAGACGGGAAAATCCAATCACGAACTGCTATTCGAAGATAATGCTTATCCTGCCAGTCCTGCAGTAATAGAAGGAAGATTTCGCTCAAATGATGGATGGGAACGAAAAGAGGATTCTCCTTTACAAATCGTATCCGCCAATTCCAATAATCAACCGCGGGTAATTTCTCTTAATGTGATTCATTCACATGGTAATGATAAATCGCAAATCAAAGAACTCATCAGTCATAGAATGAATAAAGATGCGCCTTTTGGGTTTCGGATTCTTTCAAATAGAGGGATGCTTTTTGCTGGTGGTAGTGGCGTGCTTGTCATTGCCGTGATTGTTTACTTTTGCTATAAAGGTTTTAAACGAAAGGAATAAGGGAGGGTGTTTATGTTTTCTTTATTGACGATAGGAAAAACCATTTTTCGAGCAATGTTAACGATATGCCTTTTAATACTATTAAGTTCCCAGATTGCTTTGTCACAAAGCGAAATAAATAATGCCTATACACTGGCAGGTGAATTACTGAAAACCCACTCCTATCTATTGAATGACAATACCCGGGGAAAAATGGATAAAATCAACCGGCAACTGCGGGTAATTGATAAACAACTGCAATTAAATGATTCTGCCAAGGATAAAGAGCAACTTCAAAATCAAGCAAAGGAGCTAATGCAAGATTTTAACGAAACCTTAGGCCAACTGGCACAGGTTGTTCGTATTCAAATAAACGGCCAAAGCGCTCTATTGCTTAACGACGAACCGGTGCAGTTTGAGGGGGATACTGGGGCATTGTTGTTAAAGATCAAAATGGGTGACAATCCCGTACATTACTCCACGTTGAATCAAGACTATGGCGATGTGAATGAAGTGCGCCGATTAAGATTGGATATCGCCGCGAATGGAACCACATGGGCGTTGGTGACTTTAAGTAGTGCACCAAAGCAAAAAGTCACCATGCCGATTGAACTGGCAATACCAGGCCGCTCTAACTTACGATCCCATGTCACGATACAAACACCGGAATTTGGACGTTTAAAGGTAAGCGTATTATCTTCAGATACAGCCAAGCCTGTTCCTGCCATGATACGGCTGGTGTGGAAAAAGACCAGACAAGACCGCAAACCACCCAATGCCATCGAAATCGCTCCACAAATGGACAGCCAGGGATCACCTTCAGGACGACGCATGGCGCAATTACCTGGAGATTTAAGCGGCCCTTATTGGTGTGTGCCTGGTCCCTTTGACATCATGGTACCACCCGGGGAATGGGAAATCATGATAAGGCGCGGAGTCGAGCATATACCCATCCATGACACATTTTCAGTGGTTTCGGGTGAAACGGTAAATAAGACCTATCAACCTCACCGCTGGGTGGATATGCGTAAGCATGGTTGGTAT
Organism: uncultured bacterium; assembly: GCA_964517495.1. Lineage (GTDB taxonomy): Bacteria > Hinthialibacterota > Hinthialibacteria > Hinthialibacterales > Hinthialibacteraceae > CAZFER01. The sequence continues at coordinate 1,890 of CAZFER010000086.1, forward strand.
TCGGGCGATGAACATGTCCATGCACGGTTGACCAGTGATAGTGATGCCGAAAAGATCATGGCCTGGGTGCAAGCGGAAGATGTACATATGGCCAATATCGTCAAGATGGGGGATATCTATCGCACCTGGTTTGAACAGCGCGGCTGGGGACCGGAATACCGGGTGATCGATGGCGATTATGTGCTATCTCCCGGGCAGGAATGTCCCCGTACACATCAGGAATTAGGCCACACCATCCATATGAACACCAAAAGCATGGTAAGGGATAATGATAAATACCTTTTATATGATTGGGTATTCAAAAAGGTCAAAGAGCAGGACGGCATATCCGGTTTTTGCCATGTATTGTTCAACATGTTTGAAGTCCATCGGGGGATGGCTCTCTTCATCCCCAGCAAAATGGTGGATTATATCGAAATTATGCAGTTTAAACAAATGAACACTGATTTGTATTATGAATTCCTTGATTTGGGTTTCAAACTCACCGCTGGAGCAGGTTCGGATGTGCCCTGGGGAGGAACGGTGGGTGAAGTACGTATGTATGGTTATTTAGGCGAGACCTCCTTCTCTCCCGATGCCTGGTTTGAATCAGTACGGAGAGGGCGAGTTTTCGTGACCAACGGTCCGATGATTGACTTTCGGGTAAATTCTGCATTTCCAGGCGATGAACTTACGGTTAATGGAAACGAATCACTACAAGTTAATGCGCGTGTTTGGGGACATCCGGATCGATTTGTTCCAACGGAATTGGAGATTCTCTCACAAGGCGAAGTAATCAAGCGGATTGAACCAACAAGCAATCAACAATGGGAATTACGAGTGGATTTTGAAATACACGCCGAAAATGGCAAGTGGATTGCGGCCCGTGCCAAAGGCAGCGATGGCTCGTATGCCCATACTACCCCCGTATATGTGGTTCGGCCCCCATTTCGTTTTTGGGATTTAAAGGATGTGGACCGTCTCATCGAGAAACGCATGGCCAGTTTGCAGGAAGTGGAAGACATGGTCAAACGCTATGAGCAACGTATCGAAAATGGTGAAGGGCGATCAGATTATGGATTGGCCCAATTTGCCAAACAAGGCCCTCAATTGCAAAAACGAGTCGAAGACGCCCGGGCTTTTTATCGGGATTTACGGAAAATCGCTGAAAGCGAACGTAAGAGCCTTTAAATATTTAATTTAACGCACTGATTATGGTGCAATCTTCCCGCCTGCAACACGATGTAGGACAGGGTGGAAACCTGCACCACAAGATATGATTTGGACGGTACAAAAAAAAGGCCCGATGCGAAATGGGGACACCGGGCTGGGGAGGAAAATGCGAAGAAAGACTTCGCGACATATTGTTTGTTTCTATCTATATTCTTTTACCGAGAATGACTTCTCGTGTATATATCTTTATTATCAATTTCATTCTTTTTATACGCAGGTGCTGTGCCAATTTTTGTTCATGCAACCTTTAAAGTGTGCCCATTTATTTCTAAGTCCCCAAAAATGAGAATGTTATGAATATTAAAGTTTTTGTGTTTCTTCCTATCTGTAACATGTTATAAATAATTTGTTAAGTTTATGGACTTTATCAGAAATATAACCGCTGATTTTTTGCCAGATATATAGTTCAAAATAAGACAAACCGTTCAGTATGAAACATCATTTTTAGATAGTGTTCAGGTTGAAAAACTGTGGGGCAAGTTTCGGATTTAAAAGAAGTTATACGGTTTTTCGATGGACATTCTTTCGAATGAATTTAGGTATTTATTGATAGTGCTGATAGCGAATAAACAAATACCAACCATTCTTTAGTATGACACTTTTATAATCTTCAGAATGAACGTATAATAGATAAAACACCATTCATAACTTTAATGGATGAATCATGCAGGAAGAACTTCGTTCACGTATAGAAATACTTGCCAACGGTGAAAGCTCAAAGATCCTTTCAGAATTGAAGAAGGAAGGGGCGAATGTAAAGAAATTGATCAAGGATCATACCTCCAAAAGCCCTAACCTAACCCAAACTTCTAGGAACATTACATTTGAGATCAATATGACCATTACAGCAGCGGAAAAAAACGGGGGGCCGTTGGAACGATTGATGAAGCGAATTCAATTGATTGAATCAAAATCAACAATACGGCGATACATGCAACTTTCAAAAGATGTTGAAAAAGTAACCTCTCCCCGTGAATATGGTTCACTGAACCGTGAATTACAACATCTAAAAGCGCAAAATTCCAAAGATCTATCGGATTTAACTTCAATGCGTCAACAGGCATTTGTCCATCGTATCAAAATGATTGAGTGTTGGAAGGCCATATTAGCATCTGAAATAAAAGTGTTGAAGGAAATTAAGGATGTCCTCTCACAAAAGGTAATGTCAAAAGCCAAAGAGTCTAACGATGAGAAAGTCCTGGAATTTATCCAAAATAAATTGAAAGAGTTAGAGGCCAATCCATCCAATCTGGAAATGTCTAAACTTGGCAAGACCGATTTGTTTAAGAGTAATGTTGATACATTAAGACGTATGATTCTGGGTCAACTGAATGAGGTTGTTCAATTAGGAAAAACATTGATTGAAAAAAGGCATGCATATGATACGTTGCAAAATGTTGTAACTGAAATGAAAAGTGAGTTGCCTGAAGAATCTTTAAGGGAATTGGGAGAAGCCCCTGCTAAACCAACGATTCCTCAAAAATCCACATCCAAATTACCTGATCCCCAAAAAGTGGAAAAGAAATCCGCAGCCCGTATGGTTTATACCAATAATAAAGAATAACACAGACTACGCTCGCCACCCCTTCATTTTGAATTGTTGTATTCACATTTGATTTTAAATCCTTTATGATGTTTAAACATCATGAGATCAAGGTGATTAAAAAAGATCATCTTACCCTTTATTCATATAAGTAACTAATAACTGAGGGAATTTGGATTACGGGAGGTATTCAATGACACTAAAGCGTAGTGACTTTTTAAAATTATTGGGGGTGGGAACGGCTTCGCTGGCTTTTCCAAATATGGCAGTGGGGAGTGAAAATCAAGAACGCCCCAACATTATTTTCATCTTTATGGATGACCACGCCTCTCACGCCATCAGCGCTTATGGATCAAAAATCAATCAAACACCGAACATTGACCGAATCGCCAATGAAGGGATGCGGTTTGATAATTGTTTTTGCACCAATTCCATTTGTGCCCCTAGCCGCGCTGTGATATTGACCGGCAAGCATAGCCACCTGAATGGGGTGATCGATAATCGCAAACGGTTTGATGGTTCACAAACAACCTTCCCGAAACTCTTGCAAAAAGCAGGATATCAAACCGCCATGATAGGGAAATGGCACCTGAAATCCGATCCAACTGGATTTGATTTTTGGAAAGTGTTGATTGGGCAGGGGCCATATTACAATCCACCGCTCAAAACACCGGAAGGCGTGGAAAAACATACGGGTTACACCACGGATATTTTAACAGATGTAACCTTGGATTGGCTAAAAACCAAACGCGATAAGAATAAACCATTTATGTTGATGTATCAGCATAAGGCTCCCCACCGCAATTGGCAGCCGGGACCGGATCATTTAACCATGTATGATGATAAAACCATTCCTGAACCGGCTACCCTTTTTGATGATTATTCCAACCGCACCAGCGCAACCAATACCCAAAAGATGACAATCGCTAACCACATGAATAAACGTGACTTAAAACTGGTGCCGCCTGGGAACCTGACTGAAGAGCAGTTGGAAAAATGGAACGCGGCCTATGATCCCAAAAATGAGAAATTTGAAGAAGCGAATTTAAGCGGGGATGAATTGGTTCGCTGGAAATATCAACGCTATATCAAGGATTACCTTCGATGTATTGCTTCAGTGGATGATAATGTGGGCCGGTTGTTGGATTATTTGGATGAAACAGGCTTGGCGGAAAACACGGTAGTGATATACAGCTCGGATCAAGGTTTCTATCTAGGGGATCATGGATGGTTTGATAAGCGCTGGATGTATGAGGAGTCGTTGCGTATGCCCTTCATGGTACGTTGGCCTGGAGTCATTGAACCGGGTTCAACAAATGATGATTTAGTGCAAAACCTGGATTTTGCCGAAACCTTTTTGGATATTGCCGGCTCCAACATTCCAAAGGAGATGCAGGGGCAAAGCCTGGTACCTCTAATGAAGGGACAAACGCCGGGCGAATGGCGTGATTCGATCTATTATCACTATTATGAATTCCCTGGCGCTCATAGTGTACGTCGGCATTATGGCGTTCGCACTAAACGGTATAAATTGATTTATTATTATAACATCGACGAATGGGAACTATTCGATCTGCAAAGGGATCCGGAAGAACTGAATAGTGTGTATGACAATCCTACGTATGAGCCGGTAATCAAGCGGTTGAAAAAAGAGTTAAAACGCTTACGGAATAAATACAAAGTGGGAAAGGATACGAACAAATAGACAGCAAGCAGGTCTGTGTGATATGATTAAGACCGTCGTAACATCTCAGCCCTATAAATTGGAAATAGAATTAAAGCTTATATTGGCCCCACTATTCCTCCCCCAAAAAAATGGGGGAGGTCTAGGAGGGGGGGTAAAGGATTTACACTACGTGTTCTTATCAACCCTCCCAAGCCTGGGAGGGGTTAGGGGAGGGTTGAAGGATTAGCACACAATCTCGATTGATTAAGAAACTTTTGGGTAAAGCTCAGCAATCTTGGGATGGGAATGATGCTTCTAATCGCTGACCACTTAATGACCATCTTCTTTTGATTTTATATGTGTTGAATTTTACATGAAATGATTTGTTTCTTTGGAGGAAACAGGCCATGCGAAGAGGATTTACCTTGATAGAATTGCTGATCGTGGTGGCAATTATCGGGATTTTGGCTGCGATTGCAGTCCCTAACTTTCTCAACGCCCAGACTCGGGCCAAGATTGCCAGGGTGCAGTCAGAGTTCAAAAGCGTGGAAACCGCCCTTGAAATGTATTACATGGAAACCGGAACCTATCCTAATGTTGGCTGGCGTGGTTTTTCACGCCGCCCAAACGGATGGATTGGATTGACAACACCGGTACAATATATCAGTGCAGGTTCGCTGCACGATCCTTTCAAAACCAAAGCCATCCGCGCGATCGATCAGGATTCCAATACCTCGCTGGCACTGTATGAGTTAGGATGTGGCACTACTGATGCAGGACGAAACAGCAGCAGGGAAATGCCATTCGATGAGTGGTTTTTGAATTCACTTGGCCCTGATGTGGGTGCAGGTGGGCAGGATGATTTTGGTGATGATACGGGAAGTATGCAAAATTATCCATACTCGCAGTCCGTCATGCGTTACGATATGACCAATGGACTTCGCAGCAATGGTGATATTTATCGTTTTCGCGGAGGACAACCCGCCCGCCAGGTGGGAATGGTGGATGGTGAGCCTTGGAATTAATCGAGAATATCAATAATAACATTTATCTTTGCTGAAGCATTCTTCTGATGCCGGCAATAGGTAAGGTAACACTGGCGTTATAACCGGGTAATTGGGAGTGTTCTTTAAAAATCCATTCCGGAACGTTTCGTTTTTGAAGGCTATTGGCAAGTTCAACCACCATTTGATCGGCTAATTTTTGATTGGTTAAATTCAACGTATAGGCAAACCAACCCGAAGGTGTAGCCCAGAACCCCCCGTTTTGGTATGTATCTTTGGTACGGGCATCCTCCCAATAAACACCACCGGGATTATGTCGAACCTGCCCCTCCTGAACCAATTCATGGTAGTGATCAGAAAAATAGTTTGAAATGCGCTTGGCTTGTTTTGAGTTGGTGACATCAAGGTACACCGCAAAGGCCGATCCCCAAATATCGTGTTCCTTGCATCGAATGGTGGCGGCGCGAAATAGTCCTTTTTGTTCATCCCAGAAAGTCCTGTGGATCGATTCTGAAACGCGTTTTGATTCAACTAACCAGTTTTTTGCCTCTTCGTGCCGTCCCATAACATTAAACAAATCCGATAATTGCCTTGCAGCTTGAACATACAATAAACTGCTGAATAACACCTCACCCTGTTTGCGTACGGTATCAGTGAATCCATAGGGGCAGCGATCGTATTCACGATCAGGATCAATGTAAACTAGACCGGTTTCATTACAGCGGGGGCAAGCATTCATGGTTTTTTGTAATGAAGCAATGATTTCCTCTACCAAATCGACATCTTGGGTTTGCTGGTAGGTGTGCCAAGCCACATCAACCGTGAATTGTGATCCATCCGCTACGGGATTCTCACCCAAACTGCCAAAACCAGGTTTGTAAATAGGAGTGCCATCAAATTTAATGCAATCAACACCTGCACCGTTTTTGTCGAGTTTTTGGACAAACAAACGGCAGGCGTCTTTTAATTCCAGTGGTGTGAATGCGGATGCATTTCCTTCCAGCATGTAAGCATAATCGCGCAACCAAAAGGCTTCATAACCCGTGCCAACCTGAGGGGGAAATGCGGCTGTCCCATCGTCCATGACTCTTCGGCTATCGCGGATCATTCTCGTTGATTTGTGTTTCAACCATTCAAGGGCTTGTTGTGGTGTATTGATTTTTTGGTTAATAAGGCAAATCCATCCTTGTGGGGATGGTGTTTTCAAGGTTACGGTTTTTTGAAAAGGCTGAATTTCAAATCCCTCAACCACCCGGGCGCTCATGGTATTGCGGATGTAATTGGCTCCAATGTTTACCATTTCATGAAGGTGTTCTTCAAGGTTCGGTAATTGAAAGAGGTTGTCATCCACGGAACCACCCACCAACAAAATGGGTTGATCCTTGTATTGCCAATATCGTGGATTCTTGACGTCAGGTTTAATGCGGTCTGAATTTTCTGTTTGGCCAGCGGGAGAAAGAAAAATTCCATAGAAAAGCGTGACGAATAAAAAATATTTGAAAAAACCGAGAAAAGGATGAGATTGCATGTCCAATGGAAAATGGATTCTCGTCATCGAAGTTTCCTATCGTGTTACAATAATATTAGCGATTGACTGTAGCATATATCCTTGCTCTGTTTTATGAAGAAATTGAGCCTGTTGTGCTAACGAATACGCTTCCTTAAATTTTCCCTCGAGCAAACATCGGCGAGCTTTTTCTCGCAATTGATAGGCGTGGCTTGCCGTTTTGATGAGTAACGACAATTCAGCACCGCACCGCCGGCATTGGTTTTGAGATGAAATCCTAACCCTGCAGGTAGGGCATCTTAATTCGATAGGTTTAAGCGTCTCTGGAGTAAATGACATTTGAGTTGTATTCATTTATTCACCAATGAAATAGAGAAGATCCTGAAGTTCATCCATCGTATCACTGCAATCTTCACCATTCTGCAGTTTTTGTTTGATTTGCTCAATATAATTTCGTGCTTCTTCCCGGTCATCCTGGTGCATTTTATCAAATGCCGATTGAGCCCGGGTTATCAATTGATCGACTTCGGGAGGGAGGGATGAAGAAGTTCCATCTGGTGTGCTTTGGAAGGATTCCGAGATTGCGGAAAAAGGAATGATATCCGCAATCCGGTCTTGAGAATCTCGAATATCCTCCTTATTTTTAGGCTTGTAAGCTCCTTCAATTTTGATCGATTTTTGTAAACCGGTTCTTTTTTCGATCGCTGTGACGGTCAAAATTCCATTCAAGTCGAGGGACATTCGGTTAACAATGATATTTCCGGCAGGAACTTCTGATAGACCTTCAATTAGAAACTTACCTATTTTTAAATTGTAGCGGACATCTTCATGTTCCCCCTGATAGATATTTATTTGGGCTGCTTCTTGATAGTCATGGTATGTTTCAAGTTCATTGGAGCGGGAGACAGGGAGCGGAGTATTGCGAGGGATTATAGGAACAAAAAAATTTGGGTTGGGCATCCCGAACTCATCAAACACCAAAGCGGATACACCGAAGGTGTAAGGGGTAATATCAATCAGCACCTGATCCACTTCTTTACCAGATGCACGGGCGGCCAGGATCGCCGCACCCATCACCACGCAGAGGTCAGGGTGCAATTCAGAATGAGGTTCTTTATGAAAATATTCCGTTAGCACCTTGTGGACGAGAGGAGTACGTGTTGAACCGCCAACCAACAAAACATTATCAATTTGGGCAGGGGTGAGATTGGCATCCTTCAAAGCTTGTTCCACACAATCGATAGTTTTATTGATATGGTTTTCGATCATGCCTTCATATTCTTCACGGGTAAGTTCCAAATCCAAATGAATCGCTTTTTTATCACCCGTAAGATCTTCTTCCAAAATGCGAGTATATGGATGATTGCTCAATTCGATTTTGGCAGCTTCAGCGGCATGAGCAAGCCGGTTCATGGCGTGTTTGTTTTGTCGTAAGTCTGTATTATGTTCCTTTTGAATATGGTTCATAAGCCGATCGAGTATCAATTGATCAAAATCATCCCCACCTAATTTTGTATCACCATGGCTGGCGAGGACTTCGGTTACATCACTTCCCTCTTGCACAATGGAAACATCAAAGGTCCCGCCACCTAGATCATAAACCACAGATACGGTATTGGGTTTACTGGATGATTTTAACACGCTGTTTTGAAAAGCCAGGGAAGCCGCCGTGGGTTCATTTAAAATACGCACCACTTCAAGTCCCGCAATTTCACCAGCCGCACGGGTGACCTGCCGCTGAGTGTCATTAAAATAGGCAGGAACCGTAATGATCGCTTTGGATACCGGCTGTCCCAATATCTCCTCTGCCTTGGTTTTTAAGTGGGTGAGAAGCAAAGCGGATATTTCTTCTGGAAGCAGGGAACGATCTCCAAATTGAATGCTTTCTGTTTCACCCATCCGCCGTTTTATGGATTTAACAGTTTTTTCTGGATAAAGGATAAATTGATTACGCGCAGCATGGCCCACCAACAATTGATTTTCAGGTGAAATGCCCACATAGGAGGGAAGAAGAGGTCCATTATCGACTTCGAGAATATTCATTTTTTTATTTTCATAAACAGCCACAACTGAATTGGTGGTACCCAAATCAATACCAACGATGATCTCTGAACTATTTTCCATTATTTATTTCTCCAATGATATTAATAGCGATTAATTGAACTCCGGTAAAAAAGAAACGCATACTTCCGCGAATCGAAGGACCGTATTGTCGTATATATAACCCTGCCGATAAATCTCTATAACGGTATTCTCATCAAATTCATCCGTTACGATGGTGTCCGCCGCTTTCATACTGGCTGAATCAAATGGTTGACCGATGCGAACAGCCGGCGTGATTCCAATTACACCCAAACGCTGATTGATTTTTTCATAAATGAGTTCCATTGTTTTAATAGGCTCACGTTCCTTTTTGTGTGATGAAGAAGTGAACAAACGCCAAATACTTTTTTTGGATTTCTTGGCATTCTGATTGATAAGACGACGAAGCTGATCGTGCGTGTCTAAAAAGGGATCCAATAGGATTTGCAAGGTTTCCTCTTTCCCTTGCTGTTTAGCTTGATCGTGAGTTTCTTGCAACGTTTGAGAAAAAAAGGTATAAAGGCCTGATTGTATTTCTTGCAAAGATTGAAGCAGCTGATTATGAATTGAGGTGCTTCCAGACGGATCGGTTTCACCTTCCAGGCGTGATGCAATGGTTTTTTCCAATTGGTGAAAACTGCGGCCTTGCAGTGAAATTTCCTGCCGCAGAGCGGTTATCACTTCAACAAGCGAATAAAGGTCCGGTGGGGACGAAGCTAACTCTTGTTGCACAATCTCAAAAGGTGGTTGGTCCTGTTTGTTCAAATGAGTCAGCCATGCTTCCACTGCTTCGCGCAAGGTTTCGTTGTTCGATGGCTGGGTGGAGGAGGGTAGTGTATTTTCCTCGGAAGACGTTTCTTCTGAAGAAACGGGTTGATTTTGATTTTTAAATGAATCAGAAAAGTGTTGGTTCATTTTATTATGAATCTCTCATTCTATTGGCTTCTGATTTTATCATGTTGATCCATAGCTCTGGATCAACCTGGGGACGTTTAGTTTCTTTGGGAAGTTTATCCTCAAAGCCTTCTTTACATTCCATTCCAAAAATGTTATATGCAGTTCTTTTATCATCCGTTTTTATTAGTTCATACGCTTGCTGAATACGTTCAAATTTTTCCGGATCACGGTCGGGTGGATGTCGATGGACCGCTTTTTTATAAGCCTCATGGATGGATTCGTCCGTGGGATTTGTGGGATCAATACCGAGTTCTTTGTAAGGATCAAGCATTCTTTACTCCTTAAGATCGTTGAGCATTAAAAGGGTATTTCTTCATCGGGATCAAGTTCCATATCATCAAAATTAAGATCAAAAAAATCCCAAAATTCAGGATGAGGTAAATTGGTAGGTGTTTCCTTGATCATGGTTGGTTTTTTTTGTTTGGGTTTAGATTTTTTTCTTCCTTTTGATTTGGAACGTTGGCGTGAATATCTTCTCTCGTATTCAAAAACCTCTTTCGCTTCCTCGACCGTCATATCAAATTCCATGTCTGCTTCAAAACGAGATCTCATGAAGGGATTGGATGCAAATGGATTGATTTTTTGAAAATATTTTCTCGCTTGCTGTTCCATTTGATAGTCCCCTTTTTCCTGACAGAGAATGACCGCTGCTTCCAAGCATTCGGCGATTCGATCCAACGAGATATTCCCGGATTTGTGAAGCCCTATTGCCCGATAGAAAAGAAATTCATGTTCGCGACTGCCTTCGCGATTCAAGCCCAATCCTGTTGCTGCGATCACAGCGGGAGGATAACAATCTCCCAAAGCCGTTCGTGAAATTCGAAGAAGAAGCTCATCGGATATATCCTGATCCAATTCGATCCATTCTGGAAATTTCGCAAACCATGCCATTGGTAAATCAGGTAAATCATCTAATGATTGCAAGGCTTCTCGAAAATTATAATATATCTCAAGTTTCCTGCCATCATCCAATGTGGGTAGAGAAAGACGTGGGAATGGCTTCTTTTTTTTGTTATTAAGGGAGCATTTTTGTTGAAGATGAGCAAAGAGTAAATTGGTTGAAATTGGCAGTTCTTCCAATGATACCTCTGACTTGTTGTTGTTTTGGTGGAAAGAGGCAAATAATCCCAAATCGTTGAAAAGTTTCTCTTTTTGAGTGGGTAAAGTAAACGATTTGATTTGGGAAATATCTTTGTCCACAAGATGAAATTTTTGCTGTTTCAGGTGTTTTAAAGCCGACTGCCAGACAAGCCGCTGGCGGCCCTCTCGTACTTTGGGATTTGTACGGTCAAGTTCTTCAGCCTGTTTCAAATAGTTAAGGGCTTTTTGCAAAGCTCCTCGTTTTTCTACATTTTCAAATAAATAAATAAGAGGACGGTAATCGTTGGGGTTGGTTTCATTCCATTGGTGAAGAACACTTTCAATATCTTTGTCCTTTACCTTGAGCCGCTTCATATGGGTAACGAACGATTCAAAATAATTAGGGTCTGGAAAGTGTTCTATGGCTTTTTTAAAAAAGAAAATAGCATCAGAATCATCCATAGGATTATCATCTCTTTTACCGCCAAAGATAAAATTTAAAGGAGATAATTCTTGCATCTCATCGCATTTTGCTTCGAGTTCAGCTGCTCTGGCATACAGCAATGCTATTTCTTTTTTATTCAAGTACTCCAGATAGACCTCGATAAAATCTTCAATATGATCTGCAGATTCAGCGGGGAACTGCGCACATAATGCATTCAAAAAACTTAATTGATAAATAAATTTACCACGCTTTCCGAACGTTGATGTGCAAAATCGTTGAAGTTCATTTAACGTAGATTCATCCTCAAAATCATATTCCATCAACATGAAAAGAATGGCATTGAGAACGATACGTTTTGTATTCAACGTATCCACCCAAGCTGAAAAGAAAATTTCTTTGATATGGGTTCGAATCGATGTTTTTCTGCCCGATTTTAAAAGCCGGTGCAATTCAATCCATTGTGAATGTGGAGTTTGGGGGGTTAACGATTTCCAAAGGTTGCGGGTGGGTTTGGAAGACATCCCTTCAGGAATAAGGCGTTCTTCAATCTTTAAGGATAATATTTTGACTGCAGGATAGAGGGTACATTCACTGGGAATTTTGTTAAGCAGAACCTTGGCATGGGAATCATCAAATCGATAATATGCATCCAAAGCACGTATCCATAGACACCAATTGGCGAGTGGAGAACGCCTTGAAACTTTTGAAAGGTGATCCAATGCTGTTTTACGCTCTTCTTCTGGGGCCTCGGTGGAAACCGTTTCAAACGCATCCCAAACGGCCTTGGCATCAACTTTTAGTGGGTGATTTTGATCGATATTGTCAGCGTCTGCCAAATCTCTGGGATCGGCCAACCCCCGACGCAATAGTTCATTGAGTTGAGAATGTGTGCCCGGATCAAGATCAGGCTGTTTCAATCGTTCAATGATTTTATTTACATCACGACGTTCAATAGGGAAATTGTAGGCCTCGGATTCATAATCACGTAATTTGTCTTCATAATTCGGGCATTTTGCAATAGCCACTTCAATCAAATTGAGGGCTTCATCCATAAATCCAACATTTTGAAGCTCCTCTATGCGTTTCTGGTAGGCCTCTGCCAAGCACCCTTCAGCCTCTTTTGATGGATTTATCTTTAATAATTGTTTTGCCTCTTGAATCGCTTTTTGTGTTTTCCCTTTGGCCAAGGATGCTTTTACCGTATCGATAGAAATATGTTCCCTCGGTACATTTTTCTTTCGTTTTTTATTTTTTCTTCCTGACACAATTCACTCCGAAGAAAGTATTGTGAAAAATTAATACTTCGTCTAATGATATAAAGTATGAGTGAAGATTTCATTCATATAGTCAATTTAAGGAAACGAACTTATTGTGGGGAATTCAATCACATTACATTACATTAATCATGGTTATATCATAACAAACAATTTTAAATTGAATAGGGTTTTTTTTAAGTGTATTACTCGTAATTGCTTTAAAGTTTATTTTGCCTAAAATCGAAGATCATTTTCTTTTATCGTATATATCCTATCTTATAAGATAGAAAGATTATCCTTTACCCATGCCGCGAGTTTTGAAACACCTTCTTCAATACTCACTTTGGGAGCCCAGGATAAAGTGGATTGAGCTTTGGCGATGTTCATGACACAAACCTTCTGATCGCCCGGGCGCCAATCGTCGAATGATATACGGGGAGCAAAATCCAATTCCTTGCAGAGTAAAGGGCCAAATTCCTGCCAAATACTGATGCTATGGTCCATCCCACCACCGATATTGAAGATTTGTCCTTTAATGTCCTCGATTTTTTCAATAGCTGATAGGTAAACATCGGCCAAGTCATCAATCCAGAGCAGATCTCTCACTTGCTTGCCATCACCGTAAATGGTGATGTCTTTGTTTTTTGAGGCAGCAATCAAAAACCACGCTACCCAACCTTGATCCTCCACACCGAATTGGCGGGTTCCATAAATAGCGGATTGGCGGAAAATCACCGATCGAAGCCCGTAAATACGTGAATAATCACGGACATACTGATCAGCACACCCCTTTGAGCAGCCATACGGCGAATGAAAATTGAGAGGACAGGTTTCATCGATTCCCTGAGGAAAATTGGCATAGGCATAACGTGTATCTCGCTCAATTATCTCTATTTGTTCCATCCCACCATAGACTTTATTGGTGGAGGAAAAAAGGAAAACCGGATCAATTCCCGCCAGGCGTATTCGTTCCAAAATATTAAATGTTCCAATGGCATTGATTTCAAAATCGGTTTGAGGATCTTCAACCGAAGTGGTAACCGCCACTTGCGAAGCGAGATGGATAATGACATCAAAGGTTTGGTATTCACGAAACAAATTTTCAATTTCAGCGGGGTGGCGAATGTCACAATACTTAAATGTAATGGATGGATGGTGTTCACGCAGCCAAGCCAAATTGAGCTCGGAACCACGGCGGGAAAGGTTATCAACAATGATCACCTCTTCCCCCAGCATCGCCAGCCGGGCAGCTAAATTAGAGCCAATAAAACCAGCTCCACCAACAATAAGATATCTCATTTTCCACTCTCACATTGATGTATTGATTAAAAATCGAACGGGCGAACCGATGCAGTTGACCCAAGGCCATGAAGGAATCAGCCAACCATTCCGCAATATGGAACTATAGGCGCATTAAATTCGAATTCGAAGTGCCAAGTGAGCTGAAATTGAATCGTTTCTATAGAGTGATATCATATTTTTATGAAAGACGATCGTTTTCCATTAACCATAAAAGAGGATATTTTCAGATAAGGTTTTTCTATACCTTGACATTCATGAGTGTCGAAGCAAAATTATTTTCTCTGAACGATTTATTTACTTTTCCCAGTTGAACAATAAAGGTTCAAGGGATATTTTCACAGTAGAATGGTGTTAATCATCCAGGGGTGCCCGAGCGGCCAAAGGGAGCAGGCTGTAAACCTGCCGGCGTCAGCCTTCGAAGGTTCGAATCCTTCCCCCTGGATTTTTAAGTTAAATAACCCCCATGAACATAGACGAACGCTTCAAACTCATAACCGCCAATCTCGATGAAACCCTGACCGAAGATCGACTGAAAGAATATCTCCAAAAAAACATTCCCTTGCGCCATTACATAGGCTTTGAAATATCAGGTGAAATTCATCTGGGCACAGGTATTCAATGCATGGCCAAGGTGGCCGATTTCCAAAAAGCAGGCGTGGAATGCACCATTTTCCTGGCGGATTGGCATAGTTGGATCAACGATAAATTGGGTGGGGATATTGAACGAATTCGTGAATTCGCTCATGGCTATTTCGCTGAAGGTTTAAAATGCTGCCTTAAAGCCGTGGGTGGGGATCCAGATGCAGTAAAAGTGGTCCTTGGTTCAGATTTATATCGGAATCATCCCGATTTTTGGACCACCTTTGTTGAAGTCTGTAAAAACACCACCCTTAAGCGGATTATGCGTTCCATCACCATCATGGGGCGTGCGGAGGGGGAATCGATTGATTTTGCCAAGCTGGTTTATCCACCCATGCAAGTCGCTGATATTTATGCTCTTGGAGTTAATCTCCCCCATGCCGGGGCTGATCAACGCAAGGCTCATGTGATCGCACTGGATAGCGCCAATCAGATCAAAACCAACCCACTGCTGGATCATGAAGGAAATTCCATCGCACCCATAGCGGTCCATCATCGTTTATTAATCGGCCTGGGGAAACCCCCCATGTGGCCAATCGATCCAGACCGCCTGCAAGAAGTGTGGACCGCGATGAAGATGAGCAAATCCAAACCGGATACTGCGGTTTTTATTACCGATGAACCCAAGGATATTGCCCGCAAAATCAAAAAAGCCTTTTGCCCGGAAGGCGAAGTCGAATTTAACCCGGTGTTGGATTGGGCACAAAATCTTATCTTCGCATTGAATCGTGGACCATTGGAAATTAAACGAAAACCCGAACACGGCGGTGATTTGACTTTCCAAACCTTTGAATCCTTGGTTGAAATCTTTAAAAAGAAGGAACTTCATCCTCTGGATCTCAAAATGGCAGTTGCAGAAAGCATAGCTGATTTGCTGGCTCCTGTTCGTGAACATTTCAACCAGGAAGAACCAAAGCGGCACCTTGAATCTCTGCGAAAGGTGATGAAGCAGGTAAAATTACGGTAGTGGCAGTCACTTGAGATTGTCTCAAAACTGGGTTGACACATAGGTCAACCCCTACAGGTAGTAGGGGCAAACACTATGTCATTAACTTAAGCTAATTCTCAATCTCCATGTCCCTCATTGATGGGGGATTCAACGATCCTATTTAGGCAGACCCCGCCATGTGCATAAGGTTAACATCATGATATCAATCATTGATTATGAAGCCGGAAACCTGACCAGTGTCGAACGCGCTGTGAGGCATTTGGGATTTGACGCTCACATCACCAAGGATCCAGAAGCCATTCACCAGGCGGAACGATTGATCTTTCCTGGCGTCGGCGCTGCGGGTGCGTCGATGGACATTCTAAACCGCTCCGGACTCGCCGAAGTTGTCCGGCAAGAGGTTTGGGAAAAAAAGAAACCGTTTTTGGCTATCTGCATTGGAATTCAGATTCTTTTTGAACATAGCGAAGAAGATGACGCCACCTGTTTGGGGTTTTTCAAAGGAAAGGTAAAACGCTTTCCTTATGAAAATCAAGCATTGAAAATTCCCCAAATCGGTTGGAATCAGGTCTATCAAAAGCGCTCCCATCCCATCTTCGAGGGGGTACCTGATAGGGCCGAGTTTTATTTTGTCAATTCATATTATTGTGAACCTGACGATGAGTCGGTTGTAATCGGTGAAACAGATTACGGTATTCGATTCACCAGCGCGGTTGCGTTTGATAATATCGTGGCGACTCAATTCCACCTCGAAAAAAGTGGCCCGGTTGGGCTCAAAATGCTGGAAAATTTCTGCAAGGGTTATAAAGCCTGGGAGCAATCTGTTTAACCATGTGAAGTTTATTCCCTTCCCAAGATTGGGAGGGGCTAGGGGAGGGTTGAAATGAAAGTGATGAGAATCCTCTTTAATCCCCTTCTAACCTCACCCTTTGCATTAGGAGAGGAATGATACAAAAAATTCAGAATGATTTTTTCATTTTGGAATTAAATATATATTGCCTTATAGAGGGCGACATCATGCTGACCAAACGAATTATTCCATGCCTCGATGTGAGAGCCGGATTGGTAACCAAGGGAATCGAATTCAAAAACAACATCGATCTTGGCGATCCAGTCGAAATGGCCAAAAAGTATTATGAAGAAGGGGCGGACGAAATCGTCTTTTATGATATTACCGCCAGCAGCGATGAGCGGGATATCATGATCGAGGTGGTAAGCCGAACCGCCGAAGAGATTTACATCCCTTACTCGGTTGGAGGCGGATTGCGCACCTACGAAGATATGCGGCGTGTTCTGCTGGCCGGGGCTGAAAAAGTGAGTGTTAACTCCGCAGCGGTGATGAATCCTGAAATCATTCGCCAGGGTGCTCATGGCTTTGGCAATCAGTGCATCGTGTTAAGCATGGATGTCAAACGCGTCGAAGCATCCCAAACCATCCCCTCCGGCTATGAGATTTATATCAATGGTGGCAGAAAACCCATGGGAATGGATGCCATCCAATGGGCCAAACGTGGAGAGGAATTAGGCGCGGGCGAATTGGTGATCAACAGCATTGATGCCGATGGCACCACGGAGGGCTTCGAGATTAATCTGACCCGGACCATCGCGGAGTCGGTCGGTATTCCCGTCATCGCCAGCGGTGGAGGAGGAACACCTGAGCATCTGCGTGAAGTATTTACAGAGGGCAAAGCAGATGCCGCCATCGTGGCTTCGATGATCCATTTTGGTACCTATTCCATTCCTCAAATCAAACAATTTCTGCATGATAATGGCGTGTTGGTACGCAAGACGTTTTGATCAACTATTCTTTCTTGCCCTCAAAAATGGCATTCCAATATGATTGATCTGTCTGAACAAATCAAAAAGAAATTATTAGAAACCATCCAAAATCGTCATGGAAATATAACGGATATGCGGAATCGCCTGCATCAGGGAGATTCAAATCTGATGAGTGCCATATTGGGAACGATCGATGAACATTATGTTCAAATCACTACATCCATTTTGCACACTTTAACCGAAGCGAATGAATCCGAGCGAAAAAATTCCGCCTTTGATAAGCTATTTTCAAACCGGGTTAAACAAATCACGCTTGAGTCTATTTATAGTGAATCATTGGTACCCGATTTTTACATTATCCCAGATGGTTTGATAGAATTGCCGAAAACGATTCTTTCAAGCCGATTGCGTTGTGCTATTCTCATCGATCAGCTCCCCAATGTGGCCAATGAAGTGTTCCCCCTGATGATTGATGCGTTCGTCGAGGGTATGGAAAATCGGAGAAAAGAAAATTCACGCATCGTTTGTGCCCATGTAGATTGGTTAACAGACGACTTAAAACTAAAACGAGGGATGGTTCTAGCCGATAATGCCGAAGCATTATTTGAAATGAACTTCGATCCTCCACTTGCATTTGACTCTGTGCTCTTTTTGTGTATCTCCTCCCCTAAACACCAGTATTGGAGTGATTTGTTCAGCGTACAACCAGTTATTCAAGTTAATGCTTATGAAGATGTCGCTGAATTAGATAATAAATACAAATGCTTCGAAAATTGGAAAGCCAACCATATCCCTACCCCAGAATCCAGACTGATTAAACGTTCGAATCAAAGAGGACATATACTGGAAAAAGAACTTGAATCGATATTTCATCAGTTCTTTCATGATCACCCGTATGAAAAAACGATATTAATTGTTCAACCCAATCGAGGAACAGAAGGACGTTATACCTATGCCTTCCAAGATACTAAAAGTGAATGGGGATCATTTCTAAGACAAAATCCAACAATGATTGATTGCGTAAAAGCCATATTGAATGACGATGATGTGATTGTACGAAGAGGAATTCCCAGCGTTGGATGTTCTTTTCAAAAAAATGAAGAACCATGTTCGTTTGATATCCGTTTCAATGTCATCGACGGGAAGGCGGAAAGCGGTTATTTTATGACGAGTCGCAAAAACTCGGTGATCACATCTCCCGGCCAGGGAGGAAAGATTATAGAATGGAAACGAACACAGGAATTAAAACTGACGGCTAATAAAATTGGTGAAATAATCCTGACTATCGGCAGCAGTGAATGGAAAAGAATCGAAGCCGTCGCGGAACAAGCTGCATCCACCTTTCCTGATTGTAAATTGGCTGGTGTGGACATTCGCCTAGGGATAAGTCAAAATGAAGAGCAGATGTTTCAACCTTGGGTATTGGATATCAATCCCCGTCCAGCAGGCTTGGCTCATTCTAATTTAATCGGATCAGGTGATCCGGGAGTAAGCCGGCGATTATGGAAACTGGTTTGAAAAACAACGATCCTGATTCGAATCAAATAAATTTCCTTGTCTCTATCAGCGTTGATAAATAAGTAGGAGTCCAACATGGTATCAATGATTGAAACATACGCATATGCACGGGCAGGTTTAATCGGTAATCCCTCCGATGGGTATTTTGGAAAAACCATATCCATTTCAGTACGGAATTTTCGTGCACGGGTTATCTGTTATCCTTCGGCCAATTTGGAAATTCGGGAAACCACCATCGATACACCGGTATGGAGATCGATTGATGATTTGCGTCAAAATGTTAAATTGTATGGTTATTATGGCGGAGTAAGATTAATTCGCGCCATCATAAAATGCTTTGCCGATTATTGCGATAAACATAATATTCGATTGCCAAAGCGCAATTGTACAATTGAATACGAATCGGATATCCCCGCCCGTGTGGGCCTGGCCGGTTCAAGCGCTATTGTTACGGCAACTCTTCGTGCGTTGATGCAGTTCTATGAAGTTGATATCCCAAAGGAAATTCAACCAAGTATCATTTTATCCGCTGAACGGGATGAATTGGGAATCGGCGCTGGATTGCAGGATCGTGTCATTCAGGTATATGAAAATGTGGTATACATGAATTTCGACCGTGAGATGCTGATCAATCAAGGACATGGTATTTATGAACCGTTGGATCCCAACCTGCTTCCCCCTATCTACATCGCTTACGATACCCGCCTGGGCGAAGGGTCAGAGGTGTTTCACAATAATATTCGTGAACGCTTCAACCAAGGAGATCCTGAAGTGATTAACGCCATGAAGCAGTTTGCTCAATATGCCGAAGATTTTAAAAACGCCTCGCAAAATCATGATGCCGAACAGATGAAGGAATTAATTAACAAGAATTTTGACTTGCGATCCTCACTATTTAAATTACGGCAAAGTGACCTTGATCTGGTTTATCGGGCTAGATCAGTGGGAGCCACATCAAAATTTGCTGGATCCGGTGGTGCTGTTATTGGAACCTATGAACATGAATCCATGCTGCTTCAACTCAAGGAAACCTATTCTGAAATAGGGGCAGTGGTTATCGTTCCTCATATTTTGGCAACATGAAAATTGAATCTGTTAAGTTTTTATATTGTTGAATTCTTAGAATGAATAGGATGTAACCAATGAGTGAAATTATTAAAACGACTGTAGTGGGCAGCTATCCAGTCCCCAGCTGGTTGGTTGGCAACATGAACCAAACGGTTTTGCGGGATGCCATCATGACAGTATTGCATACCCAGGAACTGGCCGGATTGGATGTTATCAGTGATGGGGAATTTAACCGCTTTGATCCCAGCCATCCAGAAACCAACGGCATGATCGATTACTTTGTTTCCCAAATGAGCGGAATTAAAACCCATTTTTCCCGCGATGACCTGGTGAAATTTCGGGAGGATCAAGGGGTTGCCTATCGCCACAGCCCGGCGGGAATTGTAATAGGCCAGATCGGTGAAGGAACTTTAAACCTGCCTGATGATTATACCTTCGTCCGTGGATTGACAGATAAACCGTTGAAATTCACCTGCACCGGCCCTCACATGCTGGCCAAGGTGTTGACCGACCGTTATTATTCCGATACCCGAAAATTAGCAATGGATATTGCTGAGGTGCTACGCCAGCAGTTGCAGGTTATTGATGCGGATGTGATCCAATTGGATGAAGCCAACATCAGCGGCCATCCCGAAGATGCCGAATGGGCGGCAGAAGCGCTCAACCATGTGTTGGATGGAATTCAAACCGAACGGGGATTGCATATCTGCTTTGGAAACTACGGCGGCCAAACCATCCAAAAAGGCTTTTGGAAAAACCTGCTTCCCTTCCTTAATTCACTGCATGTTCATCACCTGGTGTTGGAATTCGCACGCCGCGGCTATGACGAATTGGAAGCATTCAAAGACCTGAAACCTGAAATCGGCTTGGGGATTGGTGTGGTGGACATCAAGGATAACGAAGTTGAATCCCCTGAACTGATCGCCTCACGTCTGGAAAACGCCGTTAAAATCCTGGGTGAGGGACGTATAAAGTTTATTCACCCCGATTGCGGATTCTGGATGCTGCAGCGCAATGTAGCCGACCGCAAAATGCGCGCATTGGTCGAGGGACGTAATTTGTTCATGAGTAGTTAATACCTCAAAGGACTTCCCTTGTTTATTTGATCCAATCAAACAATAATTCTAAACACCATTAAAGAATAAAGGAAAAGATAGATGTACGACGAACTGCGCTTTGAAATCAACAAGAGTGCCAAACACCTCGAAGAGCTTGGGAGGTTTCTTTGACATCCCTGCCAAGTGGGATAAAGTGGCACAATTGGAAAAGGAAATGAATGCCCCGGGTTTTTGGGATAACCCCCAGGTTGCCCAGGAACATGGAAAAAAGATCAAACGCCTTAAAGATTTGATCGATCCCTACGAACATCTCAAAGCAAAGGTGGATGATTTGGCCACCCTGATTGAAATGGCGGAAGAGGAACAAGAAACAGAACACGAAGAAGAGTTCCGCTCCGAATTTGAATCCTTTCGAGAAGAACTGAATCAATTCGACTTACGTTGCACTCTCAGTGGCGAACACGATGACGCCAACTGCTTTGTTAACATCCATCCCGGCGCTGGCGGCACCGAATCATGCGATTGGGCCTCCATGCTGATGCGCATGTATTTGCGCTACTTTGAACGTCGAGGTTGGCCAGCGGAAATCGTTGATTATCTCGAAGGTGACGAAGCCGGTATCAAAAATGTCACCATCCACGTCAAAGGCGAAAATGCCTACGGATATTTGCATGCTGAAATCGGCATTCACCGCCTGGTGCGCATTTCGCCCTTTGATGCCAACAAACGGCGGCACACATCGTTTGCCGCTGTTCATGTCATGCCGGAACTGGATGATAACATCTCAATCGACATAGAAGATAAAGACCTGCGTATTGACACCTTTCGCGCTTCCGGCTGCGGCGGCCAGCATATAAATACCACCGATTCGGCGATTCGCATCACCCATATTCCCACCGGGATCGTGGTGTCATGCCAAAATGAACGCTCGCAACACCAAAACAAACACACCGCCATGAAACTGCTTCACGCCCGCTTGTATGAAATCATGCAAGAGGAACAAGCGGAAAAAATCGAAGAAATTAGCGGCGAAAAGCGCGATATCGCCTGGGGCAACCAAATACGCTCCTATGTCTTCCATCCTTATAACATGATTAAAGACCACCGCACCAATGTTGAACGCGGGGATATCCAAAACGTTATGGATGGAGACCTCGATAACTTTATCAGTGCTTTTTTACGCGCTGCCCTGGCTGGAAATAAAATGGCAATTGAAAAAGAACCAGATAAAGTCCCCGCGGAATAAATCAACCCAAGCCTACGGTAAACGTAAACAAACCCTCATTCAGAGGCTCCCCCAATCGCTCAAGAGGGGGTTGTCCGCCAGATTTTATGAATGTGCTGTTTTAGTTAACCAGATACTGCAATCATTCTCCTTTGAAGACAATGGCCACTTCTCCTTTACTTTTTCTCCATGTTGATGAACCACAAATGAGTTGAACCATAGTATTTCAAACACGCTATTATATTGAAGAAAAGATCGCAAAAGGTAGGTTTCGTTCCATGCACGTCCATCCCAAAACCACTCCTGTGGATATTCAAATGGCCAGAAAATATCATGGATATGGACAAGAACTCCTTTGTGTATGCTGGGAAGCACCTCAAAGTATAAGTAATTCACATCACTGCCAAATTTCATAACGTGTGAAGAATCAATGAACAAGATGTCATTTTCTGACAATCTTTGAAATACATCCAGGGGAACCTCTTGAACCGGTTTTTCAACAATCTTGCACTTTTCCATATCGCCCTCTTTCAGGGTATTTCGAAGCACCGTTGGATATGGTTCAATCAATGTAATATCGATCGATTGACCAAAATACATTTCATTCACATCCATCATTAATCCGGAAGATAATCCCGAACCGATTTCGATCACTCGTTGGGGTTTAAATTGACGTATCATTGAATACAAGACCATTGCATCACCAGGAGCCAAAAACCGGTTGGGATAGTAATATCGCAAATTTTGTTGTTCACCCGCACGATAAGGCCATTCCCGGGAATATTCAGCCAGCTGATTTAATAAATCCAACTGCCTTGATTCGTTCAACTCAACCCCAGGACAAGTCTTGAATTGCGATGGAGAAAACCTGTCTTTTTGCTTTAGGACCTCTTTGATATCCGGTAGGGGTGAATAAAAATGACCGGGTGGCTGAAAGGTTAAAAACCGTAAATTTTTCCGATAACTTGTGCCCATCAATCGCAAAAATCGCAAAAACCGGTACAAACCTTTAATCGATGGTAATTTCTTAAGAGTTGTTTTGATATAATTCATGGTTTTACCTTCTAATGGGCTATTTGTTGATTTGGATATTTGTGATGCAGGCTTCCAGCCTGCCCTACATCTTGAGATTGTCTCAAAACTGGGTTGACACATAGGTCAACCTCTACAAGTAGGGGCGAACCCCATGCAATTAAGTTAAGATCAAGTTGGATCGTTGAATAGGGAGGGCGAGGCCCCCGCCGACCCGTTATATGTGGAAACGGCTCGGCG
>CAZFER010000087.1:0-24766 GCA_964517495.1 uncultured bacterium
CCTTCCAGGCATTGTCATAATTTGTCGATATCGATGCTTTTATTTCCATGCTGGTTTTAAATCTAGAAAATAATGGTAATGAATACAGTATATATCTTAATCGAATGATTTACCATAATCCATCTCAAGTAACCATTAAAGTCCAGCGAATTGCTGCGCTATTGCTGGACCCTTGAGCAAGGATGGGGAGTGATTTGAATCCATGTGCCGTGACACAACCAGCGGGGAGGGCAACACGTAGAACCAAAGCCACGATGTGGCATTGGCTGCTTCCGTCTCCCTCGGTTTTTAAATTAATATTATACAGTCTATTTTTGGGCGAGAAAACTCACCGTATCACCAACCTGAAGGATATCGGTAAAGCGATAAAGCCATTCGGGATAAAATTGATGCAGCCAGCGGTTGGGATGCAGGAAAGGTGTCGGGGCTTCCATTGTTTGGCGAAATGAGATTATCGTCAAATCACAATATTCCAACAAATGCTGTAGTGTCTTACGGCTGAAAAAATGCAGATGCTCTTTCGATTCCAGCCAGGCATTTCCGACAAAGCGGTGGGGCAGACTATCGGCACAAGGTGTTTTTATAAATAGCACACCACCCGGCGCCAGCAATTGTTTGCATTGTTGAAGCAATATTTTGGGATCAACCACATGTTCAATCACATCAATCAATGTAATGAGGTGATAAGTATTATCTTCATTTATTGAGTCAATCGTTCCCATTTGAAGGTTCAATCCTTTTTGCCTTCCAAATTCAATCGCCTCCTCATCCAAATCAATCCCCTCCGCCTGCCAACCGCATAGTTGGAAGAGTTTAACCGCTTTCCCCGCCGAACATCCGATATCCAAATAACGCTTGGATTGCGGCAAGCTGGAATTAAACGCCGCCCAATCAAAAGCATCACCCCATTGGGTAATCTCCTGATAAAGCGGCAACCGATGGCAATCCTCAGCCTTTGCCTGATCCAACGCTTGAAGGGCTTCTTTATATTGCTGAGCCAGGGTATGCCCTTGCCGGTTTTCGCTGGAATAAAGGGATCGAATCGCATCCGCTGAAGGCATGGGGGCAACCGAAATCATACTGCATTTCGGGCAGCGCACCCGTATCCAGCCTGTGCTGCCATCCTGCCAGAGTGGACGCCGGTTCCGTTCATTTCCGCATAAAAAACATTTGTCAAATCCAGTTGTTATAACCTTATTCAACGAAGGATTTTTTTCATTTACATGCATCTTATTCAAAATGGTTTGCCCATCGATACTCTTAAGCGGCTGATTCTGTTTGGCTGCTTCTGCCACACCATGAATAAATGCTGCCAAAGGATAAACGTCAAGATCGCGTGAAATGGAAACAACCAATTGGCTCGCTTGCTCATATTGATTATGCTTCAAAGAAAGCAATGCCCGATTGATTAACGCATAGGGTTGATGTTTCGTTTTCTCCAGTGATTGATAAATCTCATCCGCTTGATTATATTGCTCCAGATTAGCCAGACAGGCCGCTTTAATACGCTGGATTGTGGTTGTATTTTCAATCTTGAATTGTTCAATCTGATATAAGCAATCAGTCCAGCGTCCCATATCATAAAGCGTCAGGATCAACCCATACTGTGCATCATGAAAGTGAGGAGTCATGCGTAAAGCATGTTTATA
The DNA here is from genome assembly GCA_964517495.1 of uncultured bacterium. Taxonomy (GTDB): domain Bacteria; phylum Hinthialibacterota; class Hinthialibacteria; order Hinthialibacterales; family Hinthialibacteraceae; genus CAZFER01. Next base: position 1,650 of record CAZFER010000087.1, read on the forward strand.
CCAGCTCTTCTCCTGATCAAAATTGGGTTGATACACGTCGCGCGTCATTCGAATGAGCTTTCCCAGTTGAACGGGCCATAATGGTTCTTTTGGATCTGCATGACAGGCTGCTTCTAACATCAGTCGCAACACATGAAAACGCTGCTTGTTTTTTAATCGCCGAACGAGAGCAAAAATGGTTTTTGATCGTACGAGAGAGGGAAGGATCAAAAATGAATGATAAAGCAATCGAATCCAGCGAACATCACACATGGCGCGTTGATCGCCCACATATTTACCCAACTTGACAGCAAAAGAAAAATACCCCGCCTGACGCGCACAAAGCAGTATCTCTTTAAGCCGTTCACAGCTTACAGTTTCACGGCGCAGGATACGATTGGCCAATTCACACGCTTCTTCCAAACGGCCTGCAGCGCGATAAGCTAAAAAGATCATCCATTGATGTTCACTGGCGGCGGCAGGATGCTCTTTTATGGGTTCAAGAACGGAGACAGCTTCATCCAATCGGTTTTGGATGGATAACAGATTGGCCAAATGATAGCGTGGAGCGATATCATCGGTGCAATCATCAATAGCCTGACGCAGCAGGCGTTCCGCCTTGGAATAATCCTTGGCGTGAAACGCCTGCGTTGCATCTTGTATTAATTCGTCTTTCATGGATCAGGTTATATTGGGAGCGTGTTGATCAATACTCCTGTTGATGGCGGTGATATCCTCTTCCGAAAGTTCAATTTGTCCAGCCCGTGCATTTTCCTGGGCTTGCTGTATATTACGTGCTCCCACCAATGCAAAGGTAATCCCTGGCTGGGCTATAGTCCAGGCAATCACCAATTGAGCCAGCGTTACGTTATAGCGTTCGGCAATCGGTTTTAGTTCCTCAAGCATGGCCGCGGTTTTTTCGAGGTTGTCTTTGGCAAAACGTGGATTGTTTTGCCTTAAGTCATCGCCTTTGAATTCCCGATCTGGTCCTATCTTTCCCGTCAACAGTCCCAAGGCCAAGGGAGAATAGGCGAGAATGGAAATCGTATATTCCCTGCAAAACGGAAGCACTTCGAGTTCAAGGCCGCGGTCCAGCATGCTGTATTTTTCCTGCGCACTATCCACCTGACCGATCGCCATATATTCCTTCACATGATCCACATTGACATTACTAACTCCAATCGCTCGAATTTTGCCCTCTTTTTTGAGATCCAGCAACGTGGACATGGTTTCTTCAATCGGGGTGGTGGCGTCCTGCCAATGGGTTTGGTAAAGGTCAATATAATCGGTTTGAAGGCGTTTCAAACTCTCCTCAACTTCATGTCGAATGGAATCCGCGCCCAAATAACGATATACAGCTTTGCCATGTTGGTCAAAGAAATGGGTTCCTTTTTGGGTATGCCATTCCAACCCGCATTTGGTGGCCAGGACCACCTTGTCACGCCGATCCGCAATGGCTTTCCCCACGATTTCTTCTGACAAACCGAGGCCGTAGGCCGGTGCCGTATCCACCAGCGTAATTCCTTCATCGAGCGAAGCATGGATGGCATCCACCGCATCTTTTTCATCGGTGCCGCCCCACATCCATCCGCCTATGGCCCAGGTTCCTAGCCCCACGGCTGAGGAAGTAATTCCCGATCGTCCAATTGCTCGTTCTATCATAATAAAACCTCCTATGAATCAAATTATAAAATTTACTAAAAATATCTTTTAACCAAGTAATATGCTTCACTTTCTTGAAAATACCACTATAAAGGATACCTTCATTTCTTCATCCTCCCAAACGGTAGGCTAAGTCTCAATGAATTTTTTTTATCCATTCGTGGATATATGCACCAAAACATAGGGTAAAATCAATATCATTAATTTTGATGGAAGGTGAGGTTCTCTAGATTATCTCAAAACTGGGTTGACACATAGGCCAACCCCCAATGTCATTAGGTTAAGATCAAATTGGAGCCTTGCCTTCCCCTTTAACTTAATGACATTAGGTCAACCCCTACAATGCAAGGGCGAACCTGTGTGTTCGCCCTAGGGTGGGATATGATAAATCTCGGTATTGGTTTTGAGAAGCTCTCTCTTGATAAGGGGTATCAGATCAAACGCGGACGTTTAATCCACCACGAACCGTCTGGTTTTGAAGACGGCTGCCGTTTTTGGAGTAGACACCGCTTTGCACTTGTTTGGCAGCTCGGCTGAACTCAGTTTGGAAGGTTTGGGCGGCCCGATCCAACATAATGGAGTTAGCCTGATTGATTTCCTGCAATTGAAGAAGGATACTTTTCAAACTGTTTCGTGCTTCGTTTAATTCGGCGCTTTGATCTTCGGGCAGAGCCTGAATGATTTCGCGCAGAGTGGAAGGTGATTTATCCAAATTCAATTCATTGGATAGTTCCTGAGTGATTTGCATGCGCTGGGTTTCAAGTGCGCGAGCTTCATCAACCAGGTCGGTAAGTTTTTCGGCATTCTTGAGCAATGTAGCGGCATCCCCCAAGGCGATAAAGCGTTGCTCATCCCGCTTGGTGTTCAACATTTTTTCGTGAATGCTTTGTTCTTTATGCAGGGTTTGGATAAGTTTATTTAGTTTCATGATCTATTACCTTGGTTTGGATTGAATTTTGTCAGTCGATATGCCGGGGTGATCGCTTAATGGGATAAAAGTTCGTTGTTTGGGTTGTAAATCCATCATTTCCGAACCAGTCGGCAGGGGTATGAAGGTATTGTTTTCAGGTTGCAAGGGAATAAATTCCGGGGTAGCCGATCCATCCTGCTTTTGGGCTAATGGCAGAAACGCCTCATCCGATTGCATGCCATTAGAGGCTTGGGCTTGCTGATTTCTCTGTTTCAATTCATCGACAATGATCTGGTCGAGTCCCAAATTATTGGATTCAGCCAACTGTTGGGCAAGATGGTCATCCGCAATATCCATGTACATTTTGGTGGCGTGCGATTGTTCGATGAAACCATTATCAGGGACGGTTTTACGCATTTCTTTAAGCACCTGGCGAAACAGCATCGATTCAAATTGATTGGCCAGTTCTTCCATCTGTTTTTCAGACATGGCCTCATTGCGTTTGAGGGCCATCATTCTGAGTGAATCGATTTGCCCATCCATTCGATTGGAAGCTGCCTGACTCATGTTTATGTCTGACATTGGATTCATATTTACCCATCCCTCCTTATATCATCACGATTTCCGCCTTGATGGCGCCTTCCGCTGCCATAGCTTGCAGAATGGCGATCAAATCACGTGGGGTGTATCCCAGTGCGTTAAGCTGAGCAACGACATCTGCAATCGTGGTACCTTGTATAAAGGCGATTTTGTCTTCCGTATCCGCGGTGGCCTGAGGCGTGATCGTGGTGGCCCCTTGTCCCAGCCCCAGTGGAGTGACTTGAGGAACGTTTTGAATGGTGATACGCAACGGTCCGTGGGCAATAACCACATTATGCACACGAATATCATTACCAGCTACAATGGTTCCTGTGCGTTCATTGATAACAATTTTTGCCGGTTTGTCTGTTTCTACAAGCGCATCATCCACAAAGGCGATGGCATCCACAATGGAATTAAACACCTTATCCCCGAGTACAATTTCATTATTAGGGGTAAGATCAAAATCCACTCGAACCGCCGCGGCATCTTCTGCCATGGCGATATTTGAATCCGTCATCGAGTTGATTTCGCGCTGCATGTTCGAAGCAGTCTTAAAATCGGGTTTATCCAAAAGCCAGCGAAGCGAACGGCCTTCCTGGATGATATCATGCATGACCGGATCACCTTCAACCATCACACCATTGGCGATACGGCCGGATACCGGGTGATTTTCCTGGACCGATGCATTTCCCCCACCACCACCTGTGGCGACTCGAAAACCGCCAATTGATAAAGGGCCATAGGCAAGACCGTGAACGTTATCATCACCACCTAACAGCGGTGTGGGAATCAATGTTCCACCTTGCAAACTTTCAGCGCGTCCTATGCTGAAAACATGCGCGTCGATTTTGCTTCCCGGACGCACAAAGGGCGGCAGCACGGCCATGACAATAACCGCGGCAACGTTGTCGGGAACCACTTCTGTCGAGATATCTTCCTGTTGTAAGACATTGATTCCCAAGCCTGCAACAAGATTATTCAATGATTGGGCGGTAAACCCACGGCGTCCATCACCCGTACCCGCCAGCCCGGCAACCAAACCATAACCAATCAACACGTTCTCCTGCGCCCCTTCCAGGCTGGCGATGTCTTTCACCCGCGATACCACCGGCTGGCCTTGAGACCATTGGCCGGGGGGTGAAGCGGCGCCTGCTTGTTGTTGTGCCTGTTGCTGTGGAGGTTGTTGCTGGGCTTCAGCGGTTATGGGCAGCAACAGGCCAAGCAAAACAATGGGGATGATGAATTGTTGAATTATTGTGTTTATTTGTTTCATGGTTTTTTTCTGCTCTACAGAAGCGATTGCCTTAAAACTGGGTTTATGAATTTTCACCTTTTGTAGGGGCGAACCTGGGTGTTCGCCCTAATTTTGTGTTCTCTTAATTATGTGTTTGCCATTTCTAGACGCGGGGCGGCGGCTCGGCGGGAGCCTCGCCCTCCCTGATGGGAAGGCAATGGCTCGGAAGGAGTCTCACCCCAATGTCATAAACTTAATCCAATTCTCTTATCCAAGTCCCCCTGTTGACGGGGGGATTTAAGGGGGGAATCATCCTCCCTGGTTTCGTTTATACTTGTGCCTTTATCTATCTTTCAACATTTCCCCAGCCCCTCCCAATCTTGTCAGGGGAATGCGGAGTAATTAGAACAAGAAATTCAAAAAGCGTTGGAAGATATTTGGGTTGTTGTATTTTGATATTGTTCCATCGCCCAGATAACTAATTTCGGCATCCGCAACCTTGTAAGAGAGAACGGTGTTGTTAATGATGTCTCTGGGCCGCACTTTGCCTGAAAGAATGATGGTTTTGTTTTCTTCTCCCACGCGAATGGTTTTACGTGCTTCAACAAGATAATTCCCCGCTGGATCAATGCGGACAATTGTGGCGGCGATGCGTGAATTGAATTGGTTTGAGCGGTCAACCTCAGACTCACCCGTAAATTGGTTGCTGCTTTGCCATTCCAATGCAGGTGCCTGAGCGGGATCACCAAACACTTTATCCATGAACCGGTTGTTGAAAATTGTTCCCAACAAACCGCTCATGTTGTGCTCACGTCCGCCTTCCGAATCAGCCGTGTCATTGGCACGATTATCTTCCTGCACGATGATGGTTAAAATTTCACCGACCTTGGAGGCATTTGCATCGGTCAGTAAAAAGTTCATTTTTGACGAGGGTGACCATAACGATCGAGCACCGACAACAGATACGATTTGACTCACGAATAAAATAGATACGAGTAAAATAGTAATTTTCCTCATCATAAAACTCCTTATTTTTTTATATGGGTAGGCAATCTGAATTCCATCCCTGCCAGCCGGTTGGGAAAGGGTGGAACATTGAGGGTGATGCATATATGCGTTTCTTGCGCCCCTCTTCTCCTCCCCCAACGCAAGGGGAAAGGAATGATATGATTGATATAGTTTTTGGCTGATAGGTTGTTTCATTGGTTACACCTTTTTGCTTTTTTAAGAGGAAACATAAATCACCAGTTGGCGGTTGATGACTTTGGCTTTGACCAGTTGATTGGTTTGCTGCATTTTAACCGTAACCACGTCGCCTGGGGCGGCTCGTCCCTGCACCGTGGCGGATGTTTGCAGCACCAGGCCGCCGTTACGAACAATCAAGTTAACCAGATCCCCCCGTTTAAGGATGTAGTTATTTTCCAGATTGTTCCATGAGATGGGTTTATTTTTTCGAAGCGTGACACGGGTTTTCTTTCCAATCAGTTCTTCTTTGTTTTCGACGAATTGATGGTCTTCAAATTCGTCATCAATCAAAACAATGCGTTCCCGAAAATCGTCTTCGCTTAACACTTCACCCCTCCGAACCGAACGTTTGGCGACATAAATTTTCCGCTTGCGTTCAGCAGAAACCACGAACGAAGCTTGCTCAGTCAGGATATTGTCAACATAGAATTGGATTTCAAAGCGAGATGTACCATAGATAGAAGGGGTATTTTGTTCCACCACCATCTCCACGGTTTTGTCAGGCAGCCAGCAATCCTTGGTGGGAGTGCTGATAATTCGCAGAACCAATTCTTCATCTGACCAGGCGGTCTCTTTTTGAATGTATTCCTTGATCTTTTTGATCATATCCTGAACCGTGATTAACTTACCCGGCCCATAAATATGCACGACACGAGGTCCTTCAAAAAATATGTTATAAAAATCATGCCCTGCATGCCTTATACTGCGGATGATGTAGTTATTGGGAAGTCGTGATTGTTCCCCCGGTTTGGGTGCTTCCAATACTTCAAGTTGTTCAAGGGCTTGTTTAGTTTGTGGCGTAGGTGCCTTGATATCCAGTGCAATATCTCCCAAGCGAATAGCCTCCACATTTTTATCGGGCACCACGAATTTATCGGGTAGGTGAATAATGGTCTTTTCGTTTTCAACGCTACCGGCGGGGCTGACCTTAAAAACAGTCAGGCTAATTATGCACAGAATTAATAATCGTTTCATGATGCTAACCTTCCTTTTATTGCTTGAGGTTGACGGAGGTTTGGATCATTTCATCCCCGGTCCGAACCGCGCGGGAATTCACTTCAAATGCCCGTTGAGCAGTGATGAGATTGACGAGTTCTTCGGCCACGCTGACGTTGGAGTTTTCCAGAAAACCCTGCATCAGAATTCCAGCACCATCGGTACCTGGGTTTACGATATTAGGATTACCCGAGGCCGTTGTTTCGGTAAATAGATTTTTTCCATTCGCTGATAAACCTGCAGGATTAACAAAGGTCGCCAATGTAATGTTTCCCAGCTGTTGTGCCTGGGCTTGTCCTTGCGTAACAACAGAGACGATCCCCTCTTCACTAATATTGACGGAAACAGCGTCTTGAGGGATTGTAATGTTCGGATCAAGCAAAAAACCATCCGAGGTAACCATGTTGCCGTTCTCATCCAGGTTAAACGCCCCATCACGAGTATAACCCGTTGTTCCATCCGGCAGCGTAACTTGGAAAAATCCTTTTTTCCCGGCAATGGCAACATCCAATGGATTTTCTGTGTTTCGAAAAGAACCTTCGTTAAAAACTCGTCGCGTTCCCGCTACTCGTACACCATGACCGACTTGAATTCCGGTGGGCAGGTTCAAACCTTGATAGGCGGATGTACCGGCGGGTTTTATGGTCTGATACAGGAGATCCTGAAAATCGACACGAGTACGTTTATACCCAAAGGTATTTGCGTTGGCTAAGTTGTTCGCGATGTTGTCCACCATAAATGACATTCCATGCATGCCGGCGGCGGCGGTAAATAGGCCTCGAAGCATCGTATCAGTCTCCTCTTAGATCATTAAAATCTTATTTATGCTCTTGCCACATCGTTCACGGCTTTTCGCAGGGTGTCATCCAACGCCCTCAATACCCGGGAACTGGCTTCAAAAACACGATACGAATCGATCATCTTCACCATTTCAGTAGTTGGTTGCGTATTGGCTTTCTCGATATAGCCCTGACCGATTCGGTAATAATCCGGAATTTTAAAATTATCCAGATCGTCTTCTTCTGCCCGGAAAACATTGCCGGGTTCTCGAAACAGCTTGTCTTTATCTTCAAAGTCTGAAATTTTTAGCTGATCCACCAGCACATTTTGCATTACACCTTGCTGATCGGGCTGACGATGGAATACTTCACCAAAGTGGTTGACATAGATTTCATCGTTTCCAACTTGGAGGGGTGTGGGAACACGATTGTTGTTAACGCCTTGCCCCAGCACGTAATACCCTTGGGGCGTGACCAGGTAGCCTTCATTGTTGACGGCAAAATCACCAGCTCGGCTATAACGAATGCCATCCGGAGTTAATACGTTAAAAAATCCATCTCCAAAAATCGCCATATCCGTGCTTTTATCCGTGAATACCATTTGCCCGGGGGTATGATCCACATATTGCCAATCCACACCGGCACCGGTTCCAACCCGACCCATGGCGTGGTTATAACGTGGCTTTTCAGAAGCGGGCGACAACCCCCGGTAGGTTTCGGTTAACATCACATCAGGAAACGAACGGATGACCACTTCTTCGCGCCGGAATCCGGGCATTTGCGATCCTGATAAGTTTTGTGCAATGACATCCTGTACTTTTTCCTGTACAATCATACCGGATGCGGCTGAATAAAGGCCTGCGATCATTCTTCAACTCCATAACAAAAAGTCAGTTGAGAATAGAGCAACGTGTGTACCAACAATGAGGAATGAGGGTGTTAAAAGCTTGTCTTGAAATTAAGTTCAGGTTTTTCAAAGGGATAAAGTGTCACTGGGTTTTGTGATTTTCTTTAAAAAATGACTCAAGTTTTTGTTAAAAATGCCGATAGGAGGAATTTTTTTCCTTTTCATGTCATCAATACTCATTTTGGCTGGTGTAAATGATCGATCTGTATTTGATGAAGGGTGGTATGGATTGGAAAAATCACCTGAGGGGATCCTATACCGTGCTTCATTGCCCAATAGCACCATCATGATTCCAATTAAGAATTCATCGATGCTCCTCACCTTCCTCCTGGCGGGAAGACCAGAACATACAGGAGAACCATTGAGTTTTACTATTATGTCTAATGATTCCACTATAGCTGATTTTCAATTGACCACCAATCATTGGACCACTCGTCAAGTGGATGTATCGTTAAACAATGAACAACTGATTCACCTAAAGGTAAAAAATCCCTGGTCACCTGACAATATATATAAAAATGGTGATGTCCGCTCGCTGGGAATTTTATTGAGCGCAATTCGAATCGAAATGTGAGGAATTTTTACAATGGTTTTCACTCATCCCATCACCGGAAAGCAAGTTCCAGATTATTTAGCCGGAGTTATTGCACCCATGTTTACCCCCGTCGATTCAGAAGGCCAAATCGACCATAATGGCCTGCGGGAATATACCCATTATTTGAATCAATCTCCTTCAATCACAACATTGTTTTGGCGTAGCGGGGTGGGACGAATGTTCACCTTTAACAAGGAGGAATTTAAGGAATCACTTAAGATTGTTATGCAAACGGTAGAAGGAAACAAACCAGTTTTTGCCGGAACCAACGGGATTCATGATGGAAATTTCAACAATAAAGCTGATTATAAACGTTATATGAATGAAACACTGGAACTCACTTATTTTGCCAAAGAGCAAGGTGCAAGCGCGGTGGTTTTGGTGGTTCCCGCTGCTTTGCCAGTCGAAGAGTACACACCTGAAGAAATAACCGCATCCTTTTTTGCAATGGTCCACGAAAATATTGATATCCCCATCCTTATTTATAATCCGCAATCCATACCTCCAGCATTCCGGCTTAAACCCATACTTATATCCTATTTATCCAATTTTGAACGTATTATCGGCTTAAAATTGTCGACCAATGACATGTATTGGATGGCTTTGTTAATTAACGCCGCGGCAGACAATGAGTTTTTCACTATTGCGGGTTCGGAATGCACTTTTTACCAGGCTATCCTCACCGGTGCGGTTGGCGTTATTGGGCAGGGGTGCAGTATTTACCCCCATATACTAAAGAGGATTCTCGATGAAATCACAGTAGGCCAAATAGAGCAGGCCAGGATGGCGCAATTTGATGTAAACAAAGCCTTGGAAGGCTTTCAAAACCTGCCACCGGATATAAGTGGTTTTGCTTTTCTCAGAAAAAAAGGACTCCTGGTTTCTGAATATTGCCGGGATGGTACCAATCCGCTTTCTCTGGATGAAGTTGATGGAATTTATAACGCTATTGAACCTATATGTGCCAAATATCTTTAAAAAAGCATAAGCCTGGACAAGTCTTTACAATTTCACATTCACTCGTTCTGTGAAATGGTTTAGAGTATGATCCAAATTGAATGACTGTAAGTGGTCAGGCGTTTGAAGTACCATTCCCCTCCCAAGCCTGCTGAGCTTTACCCATAAGTGGAGGGGACGACAATCAACCCCCTCTGTCTCTCCCCCAGGCTTGGGGAAGAAGTGGATAGCCGATAACAGAAAGGTATTGTAGAAGGTTTGTATAATCGCTAAACGGCTGCAACAACCATTCCCCTCCCATGACTGGGAGGGGCTGGGGGAGGGTTGACAAAAAAGCGTTTTGCAATCTTTCAACATACATGGTTAATGTCCAATAAAGGGGATTTTCGATATGGTTAATTTTTGTTTTAAATATCCAGGTTTAAGCATGATCGGTTTATTGTTTTTGCTGATTGCGGTATCAGGTGTTAATGCGCAAGAGGAAATCCCCATCAACTTGGGCCAGACTGTGGAAGGAACCGTAACTCCATCAAATCCATCAGTGGTTTTTACGGTGGATTTGAATCGCAGAGATAAAATAGAAGCCCTGTTTGATATCCCCGATCGTGAATCACCAATTACATTATCTGTTTTTAATGTCCTTAACGATCTGGCCGCCCAAAATGATGGAATAAATTATCCTGATTTTGCGGGCGCTTACCTTATCTATCAAATTGGCGGAAGTGGTACTCATACTTTCAGGATTGATCTTCCCCAACTTGCTCAGCCACTCGATTATTCGTTTCGAGTGCGCAAACTGGGGGCTGATGAACCTGATCGAACTATCCAAATTCGGGAAAGCAAAACCGGCCTGATTGAGTCGGCTGATGATTTTGATATTTTCCGGGTGTATTTAAGAGCTGGAAATCCAGTATTATTTGTTCTTAGAAATCCCAGTAATGTTTTGGATTCAGTGATGGGGATATTTGATCCTTCCGGGCAGATTGTGGCGGTCAATGATGACTTTTTTAGCTCCGCATCGGTTCTGCTTTACATGCCTGAACAGACTGGAACCTACGTGGTGCTTGTTCAAGGTGCAATCGAAACAGCGATTGGCCCATACGAACTGGCGGCTAAAGAAGTTCCTATTTTTAGCCCTCCTTTCAATACCACAGAAAATGTCGATTCACCCGGCGATGTATTTGCCTATGAAATGGTTCTATTCAAAGATACAGTCTACCAATTTGATACAGTGGGCGTGGATGGCTTTCTGCCCTTCGTGGCGCTTTCTGATGTCAATATGAATGTGATATCGTCAAACACGGTGGAATCGGCGGATGTGCCATTGGCTGGAATACCCGGCTTTACTCCATTACATGATGAATCTCTATACCTCCTTGTTGCTGGAGACACCCCGGACATGACCGGTGGTTTAGGGGTGGAAGTAACCACCCCAGAGGATGAGAGCAATTTGACCGAACTTGAGCATGGTGATTTTCTTGCCGGGGTAATCGGCCCAATTGGTGATATGGATCAATATTCCTTTTCCGCGGAAGAGGGGAAGGAATACTCTATTCTCATAACGCCAACCTGGCATATTCTGGATCCCGCTTTTCGGGTGTTGAACATCAATGGTGAAGAAGTCTTAAGCAACGATAATGCTTCAGGCGGTGTGCAATCCCTGCTTAGTGGTTTTCAACTACCAGAGGGTGATTATAAAATCGAAGTTTTCGCCTCACCCACCCAAGAGATCGCCGAACGGCTCACGGGGGTTTACGTCATCCAATTTGTGGAAGGTACAACCTTTGATCGCAGTGAACCGCTTATTTTTGAACCCGAAATTGAAGTATCGCCTATAGCAGGGGGAGTTCATATTCACATCCCAACCTCAGCCGTTAGTGATGATACCTATCCATTATCGGCTACCATGACCTTTGAAACCGATCATCCCGACCATACATTTGAAATACAAAAAGGTCTTCCGGTTGAATTTGATCTACCCGTGGAACAGGATGAAATCGCCTTCCTGACAATTTCAGACAGTGCCCATTTTGTGAATACCACCATGCAAATCACCCTTCCTCCACCGCATGTGATTTCTCCCTTGGGAGGAATGCCTTATGGATTGGCGGTGGCGAAAGATAATACCCTGTATATCACCGAATCGGAAAACGGAGCAATTGTGAAGGTCATGATCGATGGTGCGACTGAAACCGTGGTAACAGGTGAACCGACCGGCGGTGGAACCCTGGGCCCCAATGCACTAGCGTTTGATCACCATGAAGATTTGTTCATGACCAACGCACGCACTCATTCAGTGGTTAAAATTCACCCTGATGGCGCCACAGAGGCGGTGGTGGCTGAACTTAATTTCCCTATCGATTTGGCCTTTGACCAGGATAACAATATGATTATCGTCCAGCTTGGGGCGGATAATATTTTGAAAGTTCATGCAGACGGATCGCGTGAAGTTCTGGCATCTGATCTTCGCAATCCCAATAATGTGGCCATTTCACCGGATGGGCAAATATACTTTTGTACCTCAAACCGTGAAAATGGCAGTGGAATTTACCGGATATCTGAAGATGGAACTGTTGAAACGGTGATGGAGCCATTTGCAGACTCCCTGCAAGGCATGGCGTTTGACCGGGAAGGCTATCTTTACATCGCCGATGGGATATCAGGATTTTTATACCGGATATCCCCCGAAAATGAGTTTCAAATCTTCACTCGTTGGCTTTCAGGCCCCGTGGATGTAGCCTTTGGAAGGGGTGAATATGGCAAAACCCTGTTTGCCACCAATATGGGGATTGAGGCGAATGGTTTCTATTTCCAAAATGTGGTGGCGATCAAAACCGGCCGTGAAGGTTTGTTGCTTCCTTTCGGATCAACAGGAATATTGGATTGGTTAAATTGGTAAGTTTAATAAAAACAAATAATTAATTTGCATTCGCTTTTTTAGATTTTTTGGTTTTTGAACTGGCTCTCTTTTTCTTTTTGGAATTCAAATACTTTTCAAATGCCTCTACGGTTTCAATTTCGATATATTCGGTCTCCCAGCCTTCATAGGCGGTGTAAAAATCACAATTTTTAGTATCATATTCACGGCAGGTTTGGGGGCGATTATCGTATATGGTACATTTATCATCATCCGATAAAGCACTGCACCGGGTTGGGCATTTCACCATCCAGCGATCTTTATCAACGAGGAGGGTAACGCCTTCGTGCAGTAAATACCATCGAACATCATCCTTCTCCCGTTTGGTCCTTGGTTTATCGATTTCGATTGTGATGTATTTACAACATAAAGCAATACATCGATCACAAAGGGAATCGGTTAATATGGGTAACATGGCGGAATCCTGTATGTTGGAGTGTTTTGCTGACTTATGGTATCAGCGAAAAGATATAAGCAAAGGCGGCTTACAATTATTTTCTATGTTTACTATTATAAATGCGGCAGTCCCGTCGTGCCAAGTAATACCAAGTATACTCGTGTTCCATGCTGATTAAGCGTAACATAAAGCGGATGATTATCGTTTAATAGATGAGTATGTTAAAGATATAATAGTATCATAAACAATTTTGATTCATTTTTCATCAAAAGAGAGAAATAAGTATCAATATATTTGCGTATAATTTATTGATTAGGAAAATGTGTGCGTAACTAAACAAAACTGACTAATAAAGTATTAATATTGGATTCATATAAACTTAACAATCGTGAGGTTAAATAACAAGTACTGTTATTCGTTAGTATTTTCGTTGAAGAATAACAGTCGCATGGATGAGTTTTATGGCAAAGAAAAAAGTGATTTATCTATGTGGTCCGATTATGGGTGAAGTGGCGGGCGAAGCCCGGTATTGGCGGGAAGAAGCAAAAAGACTGCTGGGAAACCAATATCAACTTCTTGATCCTATGCGGCGTGATTTTAAGGATAACGAAGTCGATAGCGCCAATGAAATTGTCGAATTTGACCTGCAGGATATCCGGGATGCGGACATTGTATTAGTCAACTATTGCAAGCCGAGCATCGGAACAGCAATGGAAGTCTTTTACGCATCTTATGATTTAGGGAAATTTGTGATCGCCTTTTCTCCTTTTCCATATGCTGATTGTAATCCCTGGATGGTTAAATTCACCACCAAGATTCTTCCATCACTCGAATCAGCAGTTGATTACATTCAACGCCATTTCCCCCCGGATGAATAAGAAGAGCATTTTTTATTATCGGCTTGCCATCTCTGAATTTCTTCCTCCAGGAGATTTGTGCTAAGACCATCCTGGAGGGTGTATCACAACATAGGACGAACACATAGGTTCGCCCCCAATGTCATTAACTTAAAGGGGAGGGCGAGGCTCTCGCCCTCCCAATTCAACGATCCAATTTGATCTTAACTTCATGACATTGGGTTCGCCCCTACAACATTTAGGGGTTGACCTACGTGTCAACCCGGTTTTGAGACAACCTCAAAGTAATTTTAAATGGCTGAGCCATTAAGAAAGAACTTATAATCACTACGTTAAATAAAGAGGTTTGGTTATGAACACCGACTCGAAAATTGTCCGTATTGATCTCCACTGTCATTCATGGGCTTCTGACCGGCCCACCTTATGGCTTATGCAGCGCTTGGGATGCCCGGAAAGTTTTACGTCACCCGAACAGGTCCGGGAAGCTGCCATGCAGCGGGGAATGGATTTTGTCACCATTACGGATCACAACACCATTGAAGGTGTAAAAGAGATTGAACATTATTCCAATGTAATTCGAGCGGTGGAGATCACTACTTATTTTCCCGGCAATGTCAAAGCCCACATCATTTGTTTGGGTATTACCGATGAGCAGTTGAAAGAAATCCACGAGGTTCGCGAAGACATCTTCGAGTTTGTTAAATATCTGAACGAAAAGAACATCGTTCACATTTGCGCCCATCCTCTTCATAAAGTAAATGGACGGACCACCTGGGAACACTTTGAGCAAATGCTCCTGCTTTTTAAATGTCATGAAGTACTAAACGGTTCACGCCTGCGCCGCATTAATTGGGTTACAGAAAAGATTATCACCAGCTTGACCAAAGAGCATATCGAACAGTTGGCCAACAAACATAATATTGAACCGGTGGGAGAAGAACCTTGGATAAAATCGATCACCTCTGGTTCAGATGACCATAGCGGTCTTTTTGTTGGAACATGCTATACCGAAGTGGAGATTGATGCTTTAACCAAAGAAGCGGTGTTGGAAGGGATTCGTAATGGGAGAACCAAATCCTGTGGAAATAGTGATGGCTGCTTGACCCTTTCCCATCAGGTCAACAGCATCGCCTTTCAATATTTTAGAAGCAAAATGGGGCCTGAATCAGGTGAATTGCTGATGATCCTGGGCCGAATTTTCGAACGCAACCGTCCTTTGAAAATTCGAGCTCAATACTTTGTAACAAAGCGGCTGAAACGAATCTTTAATTACTTTCGAAAACCCAAAGGCGCCAACTTAAACCTCATCGAAGAGATTCGTGAAATAGTTCGAAACAATACCAGCTTTAAATTGCTCTTCGAAGAAGGCCTTTTAACCCGTGAAGAATATAATGAGAACGTATTCAATCTTGCGAACGATGTGCTCGATCAAATGATTGTGCGCGTGATCAAAAAACCAAAATTGCTTCATTATTTCATCGTATTCGCACCCGTGGTTTTATCATCTTATATGATGACCATGAAAAATCTTCATGGAGAGCGTGACTTGATTGAAGCCGGTGAAAAATGGTTGGGTGTTAAGCGTGAACCCAAAATCGCCTGGTTTACTGATTCATTCAAAAATATGGATGGGGTATCCAAGACCTGCCGTGTTTTCCTCGAAGCCGCTCGTAAGCGTGACAAACAATTGTATATTGTCACTTCACATGAAGATGACATGAGCGAATATGATAACGTCATCAATTTTGAACCCATTCAGCAATTCCCAACCCCAGGCTATGAAAAAGTAATGATTTCTGTTCCATCCATTCTAAAAATGTTGAAGCGAATGGAAGATGAAGATATCGACTCTATCGTGGTAAGCACCCCTGGCCCCGTAGGCGTTATGGGCCTTGTTTGTGCCAAACTCATGGCCCTGCCGGTATATGGTATTTATCACACTGACCTGCCGCGCATTGCGCTCAATGTTTCGGGTGATCCCATGTTCGCGGAATTGGCGCTCTTGCTTACTCGGCTGTTTTATCGTTACACCGATTGTGTTTTTTCTCCCTCGCGGTGGTATTTGGAGGATATTTACAATTTGGGAATCCCTATGGATCAAACCGCGATCCTCGAACGATGGGTGGATAAAAGTTTCTTTTCCCCAGCTCAGCGGGATGAAAATTATTGGAACACCGATGCCAAATGCAAGATACTTTTTGTTGGCCGGATATCGAAAGATAAAAATATTGATTTATTGGTTAAAACTTATCAGGCTTTGGCACCCAAATATGATGACTTTGTGCTCCACTGCGTTGGTGATGGTCCAGATTTCAATGAGTTGCAACGTAGGACCACCAATTTTGAACGCTTTATCATGACCGGAGCTAAATTCGGTGATGATCTCGCTAAGGCCTATGCTTCCAGTGATTTATTCATTTACCCGGGTTTACTTGATACGTTTGGCAACGTCATTATCGAAGCCCAGGCTTCTGGTTTGCCTTGTGTGGTGATGAACGAAGGCGGGCCACAAGAATTGATAAAGGCAGACGAAACTGGATTTGTTGCCAGATCGAATGAAGAGTTTATCTCGATCGTGGAAAACCTGGTGACCGATCATTTCAAGCGGGATGAAATGGGAATCAAAGCAGCAGCCTATGCCGCAGAGCGATTTGATGAAGAAAAGATATTCTCTGCATTTTGGAATAAAATTACTACGTCCGAAACCAATGGCCGGGTGAAGAACGGATTTTATTTTGAGCACAATTCCAATAAAAACAATGTGCTCGCTTTAGCGAAATAATCTTTATTCATTCATAATCCATCCTACAATCGCTTCCACGTTTCCGTAGGGATTTTCCAGTTTGGTGATTTGATCGTTGGGGATATGCTCTTTTAGCATGGATTCATAATCAGGTGGCACCACATAGGTGTTTTTCCCCTTGGCCGGTGCTGGGATGTATTGCTTGATATCCACCCTTGTATAAGGGGGAGAGGCTAAAAGGGCGTCATCACCCTTTTTCTGTACATTTAAAAAGTACATGTATAAGTTGAACGTTCGGGTGGTAAAATAGGGGTGAACCCACAAGCGTTCTTTGCCAATATCCTCTGGCTCAAGGTGTTCATAGACTAAATGTTGAACCTGGCCCATGCTGCCGATCCAGGTATCCGGCCCGGGAAACTTTATGAAGTACTTATAATAATTGGCTCCCCCCATAGCAAGCATGACCACCAGCACAAATATATAAGTCCACCATTTCTTAAAGCGTTGTTGATATTGAATGTTCAACACATTCGCCAGGGGCAAAGCGGCAAATAGGCACACCATAGGCCCTGCCATTCCGATGCGAAATGTATTGGGCGATTCATAGCGCGCACTCAATATCCCTCCCAGCATGCCGAACACAAATGCCAATAACACCAGAATGGCAGCTGGGCGGTAAAACCGCCATAAAAGTAGAACCAGCCCCAATACCATCAGCCCACCCGTTATTGGTTCCAACAAGGGTTGATAGGGTTTGTTATGACGGGGGATAAAATCACCTTGCCCATGAAAGGCTTGGGCGTAAAGAGTGAGGTTTTCTTTCAGTGGTTGAAGAGAACCGGCTTTGAAAATATCGTTGGTAAGCCCCACTCCCTGAGCACGCTTTAAGAAGATGCCCGGATTTTCAAGATAATAAATCCAAAGCGGTGCGAACACGATGATGCATACAAAAGCAGTCGTCATGACCAACTTAAATATCTCCCGGCGGTCACGCTCAACCAGAAGCGTGATGATATATACACCGGCTACCACTGCGATGGTGAGGATGATAGGCACATAGGTATACAACCCATATCCCAGAAACAGCCCGGCTAAAGCCGCTGAACGCGGGCATCGCCAGCGATAGGCTCGGAGAAGAAAAGCCAAGGCAAAAATGGCAAAGCATACATACAATTGCTGAAGCCATCCCCAACGGGCGAAGGTCACCATCCATGAATTCACTGCGATGGTCAGCCCGGCAATTCGCCCTGCCCATAGGCCAAATGACCAATATCCCAAGCAATACAAAGCCAATACGATCCCTATCCCGGGAATGATAGAAAGGCATTTGGCGAAGAGAAATGTTGGAGTGAATAGTTCAGTAGCCCAAGCAATGATCAATAAATAAAGGTTGGTTACCTCAAATTCATTGGCGCGCACCAATGGCATGGTCTCAAAGGGAGGCAGAGAATCATTTTGGTATGACACAATGGCGTCCCAGGTGGCATAGGTTTCATCGAGCCACAAGCCTGCGGGAATCTCATCGATACGGTGAACCCGGAACACTGTGGCCACGATTAATATGAGTAGAATCCATGCGATTTCCTTTGATGTGATAAGTTGCCGTGATCTTTTTTGAAAGCCAAATACACACAACAACGGGCCGATAAACCAGGGGATCACCGGCCACCAATCCTCACTCCAGGTTATTGACCAGATAATTACCAGCCAACTTAAGATAAAACCCAGCAGGATCATGAATGGAAATCGCATAAA
Source organism: uncultured bacterium (assembly GCA_964517495.1). Lineage (GTDB taxonomy): Bacteria > Hinthialibacterota > Hinthialibacteria > Hinthialibacterales > Hinthialibacteraceae > CAZFER01. Next base: position 20,165 of record CAZFER010000087.1, read on the forward strand.
CCGATTGGATGAAATGTCTTCATCTTCATCGAGGGTTTCATCATATTCATATGATTCATCTTCCTGCTTATCAGATTGATCCAAACGCCATCGGGTCAGCAGGATAAGAATACATCCCGCCCCCATAAACAGGCTTCCATATTTGACATGACCGAAATTCCACAAGCCAGCCGCGACGCAGGCCAACACAATCCCGGCTGTTGTTAACCAGGGAGAGGTGTTTTCAATAAACACATTGGATAACTTGCATAACTTTAACCAAGTGGCACGCAGGAATTCGCCATAGATATGAACGACCAGAAAGAGTAACAAGAAGGCCAGAGACGTAGTCCACCATATCATCCAGCTTTTCCAACGAGCTTCTGTCTTTGTGATCACCTCAATATCGTCAGTAAGGGGGAAGAAAGCTTCAATACCCAATACCAACAGGTTGCGCTGTTCATCAACAGCGATACAACTGGGGCGGTTTAAACCTGTAATAAATTCCCGGAATCCACCGTCACGTTTGATTTCAACCACACGTTTTTGGTCGGAATCGACAACTAAAATTCGGCCTCCCTGCAGAAACGCATTACGCCGGGGATGATTAAAGCCACCTTGTGAGAAGATGATGCGGTTATTGCGGTCAATTTCGATCACCCGATGATGGTCGAAGTCAGAAATCACATAGGTCCCATAAGGGGTAAGCGTTGTATCAAAGGGATTCACCATCGATACATCACTCTGCCACACTGTTTCCCCCTCCTGTGTTACTTCTCGTATACGGTTGTTTCGGCTTTCGGTGATGAGCAGATTGCCGTTTTCCAAAAGATCGATGTCCATGCACCCTTGAGGAATGGAAATGTTATAGATGACTTGTCCATTATCATCCAATAACTTCGCCGCACTATCGTGATACCAAACGGCGAGATAGGTGGGTTGAACGCCGAAAACAGTTTGACCTTTTATATAGTCAACCTCACTGATGTAGGAAGGCCCTATAAAGCGGCTAATCTCGCCTGTTTCCGGATCAACCGTGGTTAATCCTCTACCATCTACAGCCACGAGAACATTTCCATCGGGTAAAAATTCCATATCCTTGGGCTCGCCGCGCAATGCGGGGGATCGAAGAAGGAATTTGCCATTAAGGTTAAAAACCAGGATTTCATGCTGGGTGGAAAACGTTGGCGGGGCTGTTCTTTCAACCGTACAACCTTGAATAATCAGGTTGATCAATAGAAAGGGAATTAACAGCGGCCATGAAAACAAACGGATTGTGCTGCTAGATATGTGATTAAGTGTATTGAGTGTTGTTTTCGAGTTCATTGATCTCTCACACAAATACGATTTGTTCTTTATTTACTTTATGCCCATAAAATCGTTTGATTTAGCTTGTTCTATAGAAATAGATAATGATACACTATGCCGTTGATGTTCAAAATGTATAAGGTCAGGAAAATGATAAAAAGGGATCATTCAAATCAAGGAATAACGTGATGGGATTTAATATTAAAACTCATCTACATAGGGCGAACACACAGGTTCGCCCCTACAACATGTAGGGGTTGAGCTATGTGGCAACCCAGTTTTGAGACAATCTCTATTCTCTCGATAAAAACCAGAGTGGAGGTAACAAAATGACTGTTGAAGAAGGAAAAATGGCGCCCGCTTTTTCACTGCCCTCCAGTGAAGGGAAAAAAATCGCACTGAAGGACTTTAAAGGCAAAAAACAAGTGGTCCTCTATTTCTATCCCAAGGATGACACGCCGGGCTGCACCAAAGAGGCGTGTTCATTTCGTGACAATACAAAACAATTCGAGGATCTCGACGCGGTGGTATTGGGAGTAAGCCGCGATGGGCTTGATGCGCACCAAAAGTTCATCAACAAATACGAACTCTCTTTTCCCCTGCTCAGCGATGAAGAAGAGGAAGTCTGCAAAAAATATGATGTATTGAAAGAAAAGAACATGTATGGCAAAAAACGAATGGGGATTGAGCGCAGCACCTTTGTGATCGGGAAAGATGGAAGAATCAAAAAGATCTTTCGCCGCGTTAAAGTGGACGGCCATACCGAAAAAGTGCTGGAAGCCCTGGCGGAGTAATATTAAAAGATAAAAAGAAAGATCATTATAAGTGGATTACCAAAAACGAACGGATACGCTTTTAAAACAACTCGAACCGGAAGAAGTCGATTGGTTTATTGTAACCAATATTTCGAATGTTCGCTATTTGTCTGGTTTTACAGGAAGTTCAGCGATGTTGCTGTTGGGTAAAGAGGGATGCTATATTCTTACGGATGGCCGTTATCAGGAACAAGTGGCACGCGAAGTTCCTCATTATGAACCCATCATTCAGGGGAAACGCAAACCGTGGGTGGCGGTAAAGGAATTTCTGGGAGATTTATCTTCAGCCTTTATATGGTTTGAATCTTTCCATTGCAGTTTTGCGCGCTATGAGGAAATGTGTGAGACCCTGGATGCGAAAGAATATATCGGCAAGAAAAATATCGTTGAAAACCTGCGCGCCCGCAAGGATGAAGATGAAATCGCTTTAATTTCAAAAGCATTGCGCATTGCTGAAAGAGCCTTCATCAACGCCCTCGACAACATCCAGGAAGGGATAACCGAGCGTGAACTGGCCCATTTGATCGAGCATGAAATGTGGAAAGCGGGAGCGCAAAAAGAGTCATTTGAATCGTTGGTGCTTTTTGGTTCACGATCTTCATATTGTCATGGGAAACCAACAGATAAGCGGCTTAAATCCGGCGATGTGGTACTGATGGATTTTGGCTGTGTGGTGGATGGATATTGTTCGGATATCACCCGCACGGTATTTCTGGGAGAACCGGATGAGCAGTTTAAAGCGATTTATCAACATGTATTACATGCGAATCAAACCGCCACGCGGAATATAAAAGCGGGAACGCATGGCAAAGATGCGGATGCGTTCGCGCGTGATATCATCAAATCAGCCGGGTATGAAGAAAAGTTTGTACACGGCCTGGGCCATGGGGTTGGTTTGGAAGTCCACGAAGCGCCCCGGCTCTCATACCTTGCAGAAACCAGCCTGGAATCGGGCAATGTTGTCACCATTGAACCGGGGATTTACCTCGAAGGGATGGGGGGTATCCGGATCGAAAACATGGTGGTGATTTGTGAGGAGGGATGTGAAATCCTCAACCAGGCGCCCACTGATTGTATTGTGTTATAAATATGTGGTTAGGCTAACCAACGTGTCCTTCGCCCCCATCCACACGAATTACGTTACCGGTAATCCAGTTGGCCTCTGGCCGTGCCAATAGGCTGATGGCTTGGGCCACATCCTCCGGGGTTGTCAAGCGTCCGCTGGGATTGTGTTTTAGGGCCATATCGATTAATGATTCATGACCAGGGATTTTGCGCAAGGCGGGGGTATCAGTCACCCCGGCACAGATGGAGTTGGCGCGCACTCCTTCTTTTGATAACTCCAATGAAATCTGGCGGATATGTGATTCCAATGAGGCTTTAGCCGCCGATACCGCTCCATAATGGGGCCATGAGCATCCACCACCTGAGCTGGTCATGGCGAATATGCGTGATCCATTACCAATTAGTTTCTCGCGCCGAAGCTCCTGCACCCAATAAACCAGGCTATTGGCCATGATATGGATGGTCATATCCATCTGGCGATGGTGGAGTTCATGTTCGATGTCCTCGGCAAAATAATCCCGCAAGGTACCAAACGCCAGGCTGTGCATAAGCACTTTTAGGGGTTTGGTTTGGCCGGTTTTTTCAACGATGGTTTGGACAACTTCTTTGCGTTTATCTTCATCGGCGGCGTTAATATTAAAAAATTGCACTTCGACATTATGAGCTTTGATGTTTTTGATTTCCTGATCAATCTGCTTCATGGCTGAGCGCCGGTCGAAATGGACGCCAAAAATGTTCATTCCCAACGAGGCCAATTGCTTGGAGGTCGCCAGACCAAAACCGCTTGACGAGCCAAGGATCAGCCCCCATTCATTCTCAAAACAACGATCCACTAATTATTCCTCCTGTTTTAGGTAAATTTATATCAAAACATGCCGGGTCTAGTGGGTTCGGCTTAAGCTGAAAGTATAGAACACCGGCAAATACACTGGTTGAATAGCTGGAATGAATTACACATGGAGAAAAAGGTGTAATAACCGAATTGATTGATGGATTTTCAACCGAGGTGGTATTATATCTCTTTTTTGAGATTACCGAAGAATGACCGTAATCCGATACAGCAACCCATACCAAGGCATGCTTAATTCTGGACAGAGCTCTATTCTCATGGTTTTTATTCCATGCTTCCTTCCCTGTAGGAATTTTTTCAAGAATTCAGTATTTTAACGGATTTTGGATTCTGGTGATGTTATTTTTTATTGCTCCTTTGCTCTATGTGTCTTTTTGTTCTGGTTTTTCTGCGAATTGTTTCGGGGCGCCCCGGTTTTTAATTCGGGGGGTGCCGTCGATTTATCCTATTCTTGGTTATCTCAGCGCTTTCGCGCTGACGAAGATAAATTTAATAGGCCTTTGTTCTTCGCTAAATGGTCCTCGATCCTCTCGGAACGAGGAGGGTATAATCCTTTTTAAACGTATGCACCCGGTAATCTGAATA
>CAZFER010000088.1:0-23480 GCA_964517495.1 uncultured bacterium
CCGCCGAGCCGTTATACGTGGAAACGGCTCGGCGGGAGCCTCGCCCTCCCCTTTAACTTAATAACATTGCCCCTACGCTTACTTTTTCATTTGTGGATGTTTTTCAGAGGCAATATCAATCAAGAATTTATCACTCCCTCTCCAATTCCCAATCAAAGCGTGTGTATTGAATGTCTTTCCCGCACCGTTCACGAATGATTTGGGTCAAATCCTCGCTCTTAAACCTTCCTTTCGATGTAAACCGGCATCGAAAACGGCCCGTTCTTAACGCCGTTTTCATTTGGAGGATATGAAACTTGAATTCCTTGGCCGCCTGCTTGAACTCCTTCTCGACTCGGCTTGGATCGGTTGAATCCACCCGTAATGTCCAAATATATTTATAAGCACTGCCACTGAATTCTAAAATATATAACAAAACATAAATGAAGCCGGTGATCGTTATCGCAAATTGATAAAATTGCAATCCACACGACATCCCCAATCCGATCAAAATAAATATGATCGATAAATCGACGGGATTGCGCATAGCTGTTCGATAGCGAACCAATCCCCCCAAACCGACCAATCCAAATGCCAATTCCAAACTTCCCCGGATTAATGCAACCAGTGTCGCACCAGCCACACAAATGAGGATTTGAGTTTGCTTCAACTCTTTGTCATTGATCGGCCCACTTGCTTCAATCTGACGTTTGGGATGGAAAGCAATCAGTGCCCCAAGGGCGGCCGCTACCGTCAAGGAGACCATAATATCCAAATAATTCAGATTTTCTACAAAATGTTGTGCATCATTCATGGATTGAGCATCGGTAAAAGGATTGGGAACGACATTGCTCGCTGCAGTCGCAGATTCGATTAACGGCATTTTACTCACTTCCAGACTTTCCAAATTTCATTCGTTATTCTTACCCAAATCTTTAAAATAACACTTCTAGTTGAAATAACATCTCGTTATCCTGAACATCGCTTCCCCCCGTATCTTCGTCATTCAATGCATATTCCGCACGAAATGTCACGTTTCGCGTCAATTCAGCAATAATGGCGAATAACCATTGTTTCCGGTCCCAGGTTAATGATCCCTCATTGGCAAAGGGGCGCTTCGCCAGGTTGTTGTCCAATTCACCATATCGAATTAATGGTCTTAACTCGTCAAGATATCTCAAGCCCTTAAATTCAAATTTTCGTGATACCACCGCATACCAGCCGGTACGCTCCAGATCACCATCCCTGCCCTTAATACCTTGCGCAAAGAAATCCCACTCTCCGATGTCGTATTCAACATTCACTCCCACCAAATCACGATTGTTACTGCTTGAAAAACCATATCCAGGAACTTCATTTTGTAGAAACAACACATCATCGTCATCCAAGCCACCAGTTAATCCAAACACCATCACCTCAATGTCACCATACGGATCAAAATCATACTCAACACCAACACCACCACTTACCTCTTTATCGCCATTCAAGTCAATCCGGCTTTCATCCACACCGATAGTCGGTGCTGAATCATCTTCACCCAGTGAACGGTCATCCAATTCCAATCCATTGGACACTGCAAGATAGGTATACAATAGGCCATACTCATTCTTTAAACTGATTCCCAAATCACGCGCCCGCCAAAAAGCGGTACCCGGAAGTGGGTACGTTTCCGTATGGCGTGATGGCCTGTAAATGGGTTTTTGCAACCCAACCCGCAATTCCGATGAAAGCGGCAAATCTTCAATATCAATATACGCTTCCACAATACGGCTGCCATCATTTTCATTCACAATATCGATATCAGAATGAAACCGAAAATCGTTTTTAAAGTCCGCATCAACGCTTAATCGAACCTCATCGATATGAAAACTGCCCCCCGGATTTTCTGGAAATGCTGACCGTAACAAGTCTTCATCCTCCCGTTTAAAATATTCAAATTGTAAACGGCCACCAAGTTGAAATTCCTCTTCCTCCATCGAAGGTATCCAATTGCTTGGCTCTTCTTCCTCCTCCTCCTCCTCTTTTACTTCTTCGGCTTCAACTTGTTCAATTTCAACCTTGTCTTTTGGTTTCTTTTTATCTTTCGCTTCTATACTTTCCAACGCTTCCAAACGGTTTTGCAATTGCTCGATCATTTCACGCAACTGTTGGTTTTCCTTTTCCAACTTGTCCAGCCGCGACTTTTGAGAATTATTTTCTTCCTGTCCCCATGCCTGGCCCACCCCAAGCATCACCAACACACACCATCCAACTACCACATAAAAATGAAATTTCATCGGTCCTTTTGTTAGATTCATTCCATTCAGCCCCCGCTAGATAAAATAGCCAAACTTGCCTTTCTTCCTAATGAATTTCTAACACAATCTTAAAAAAAAATATTTCATTTATTTTTGCCAATCCACTAACATTCTTCCAATTAAGTATAAGTGACATTCCACAATCTGTCAGGTAGGATTAGGATTTTGTTAAAATAAATTATCAATGAGTAATTCTATCGGATGAAAACCAAGCAAAAACAACACCATAACTATTCTGTCGATTCAACCACACCGATTACGCATTTCAAATAACGTGATTCCGGCATGGAGGAAAGCACGGGATGATCCCTCGCCTGCCCTCGAATTTGTAAAACTTTAATGACGGATCTTTCCCGTGTAGCCGCCCGCTGGAGCGTTTCAAGAAATTGAGATTCATTGACAGGATAAGAACAAGAACAACTACATAAGATACCCCGATTCTTCACACAATGAATCGCCTGCCGATTGATATCCTCATACCCACGCAAGGCCTGTTTTAATTGTTTCGGTGATTTCGCAAAGGCAGGGGGATCAACTACCACAATATCGAATTTTTGATTGGCTTTCCGTATATTCGATAGCCACTGAAATGCATCATCAGCAATACATTCCATCCGTGCATCGAAGTGATTGAGTTCCGCATTCCGCTTCGCCTGTTCAATCGCCTCTTTTGAACTATCCACCGCCCAGACATGCCTTGCCCCAGAAAGAAGCATCTTTAATGACCATGCCCCGGTATAACTGAATAAATCCAACACATCCGCATCGCGTGCAAATTCGGAGAGAGCTTCCCGATTATCGGCTTGATCAAAGAAATGCCCTGTTTTTTGCCCCTCTTCAAAATTAATTTTTAATTGAACGCCATTTTCATCAATCACAACCTCGTTCCCCACTTCCCCATATACATTCTCTTTGTATAAATCCAAACCTTCCAATTTCCGCTTTTCATTGTCATTGCGTAAAAACACCGCATCGGGTTTCATTTCCGCTTTCAATGCATCAATAATCCTCTCTTTCATCCTTTCCATTCCTGCGCTAAGTATTTGCATCACATAAGCCGTGTCATAACGATCCATGATCAATCCAGGAATTCCGTCCGAATCGGCATAAACCAGGCGATACGCTTTTCGTTTGGGGTATACCCGCTGTCGAAGCATACTGGCAAACCGTATTTTTTCTGCAAACCAATCCACTGAACAAGGAACGTCTTTTTCATACCGCGACAAAAGCCGCAAAGCAATTAAGCTGTGGGGATTGTATGTAGCATAGCCAACAAAATTATTCTTCTCATCCAAAACTCGCACCAATACCCCTGGCTGGGGATGAGGTTTGGGGGGAACGATTTCATTGCTGAAAATCCAGGGATGTCCACTCTTCACTCGCCGCCCACAATGGGGTTTAATTTTTATGGTTAATTCAAAGTCAGAATTCATTTTATCATCCATCATCAAGTCGATTTAAATTGATCCATCAAGCCACTTTTTCTGAAAGGTAAGCATTTTGAGCAATTACCAGTATTATTTGTTATAAATGAACATATCGTCAATAAGTCAATATCATCCAGTATTCTTAAAAGGGAATTGAGTTTATAACTATGCATATCATCACAAAATGGGATTCAATGGGATTTGCACAAAAAAATCAATACATTAATCATTTAAAAAATCCACCAGATGAATGCCCGGATTTTATTCCCCCCTCCTCCCATAATATTGATCAGGTCTTAAACCAAAGAAAAGAATATCTCCAATCCGCCATCAACCGGGAACAACTCGCTGATCATCTCCTCCAATCTCATCAACAACGCCATGCTCCCCAATCAACGGTCAAAGCAATCGAATTCATTCACAATGAAAATTGCTTCTTTATTATCACCGGCCAGCAACCCGGGCTTTTAGGAGGCCCGCTCTTGGTATTTTATAAAATCCTCCATGCCATTCATCTCGCTCGAAATCTGAGTCAAGCCCATAATATTCCTATTTTACCCGTATTCTGGAACGCTTCCGAAGATCATGATCCGAATGAAATCAATCAAATTCATTGGATATCCAAAGACAAAAACCTTACCCCCTTTGAATGGCCCCTGCCCACGGAACCATCACAACCTTATTTCACCATCCCCATTTCCCAATGCCCATTGGATGAATTGATGAATCAAATAAAATCATCGATTCAATCCACTGGACATTCAGATTCAGTGTTCAACACAATCGATGCGTGTTTCCAAAAAGCTGAAACCTATCCTGATTTCTTCGATCAATTAATGTGGACCCTATTTGAAAACGACGGCCTGATCATCATTCGCCCTGAAGAATCCTTCTTACGCGAACAATCCCGCGCAGTCATCCAACGTGAGATTGAAAATCCTCTATTAGCCTCTCAAAGTATTAACCAATTGAGCGAAAAAATTGAATCTGTTGGATTAACACCGCAAATCCACAAGCGCTCCGATCGAACCTCGTTTTTTCTCTTGCACAACAATGAACGCCTTCCCCTCTATACAACTGAACAAGGATTTAAAGATCAACATGGAAATGTATACCCCAAAAAAGACTTGTTGGATAAAGCTAAACATCACTCCAACTTATTTTCCCCTTCCGCCATTTTGCGTCCTGTGATTCAGGATGCCGTGTTGCCAACCGTCATGAGTGTGTTAGGCCCCAATGAGCTGGCGTATCACTTTTTGCTTGATGGGCTATATAATATTCACAATATCCCCCGGCCAGCTTTAGCCCCACGCTTTGGAGCAACACTTTTTGAAGTCCGGGATATGCGTCTTTTGGATAAATACGAACTCTCACCACACGATCTTCAACAAGATGCTAATGCGCTTTCCAAGAAGCTCTTAAAATCTCAACGCTGGGAAGCAACATCAACAAGTCGTGAACAAGCGGAACAAACTATCGAGGCATATTTTCAGGAGATAAAAGAGCAAGCCCAAACCATTGATCCAACCATTATCAAAGTACTGGACAAAAACCTCAACAAGATCAAAAAAGAGATCAACAACTCCGATGATTTACTCATCCGCCGTGAGAATGAAAGAAATCAAGTGATCCTTAACCACATCCAAAATCTGCAAGCCCATCTGCTTCCCAATGGCACAGGACAGGAACGTATCCACAATATTTTCACCTACCTGATCAAATACGGTTTTGATTTCCTCCATGACCTGAAATCCTCCACCCAATCCTTTCAGGAAGGATCACACCACTATATCCAAATCCCATAAAGACAAATAACCCAAAATTAATCAAAAAAAAAGCATTTTGAATCACAATTTTCTAAAGACACACCAATTGTTTTGCTATAAAATAGATTCGAGAGAATTATGGGATAGGAAATGGGAGTACTATCATGGACTTGCAAATCACCAATCAACACCGCGCCCAGGTCGAGGATTTTCTCCAAAAGCACCGCACAGTTCTATTAAATCTCTTGTTCACCGATATCGTAGGATCAACAAAAATTAAACATGAACTGGGTGACCAAAAGGGTGTTCAACTTATCCAACAGCATCACTCAATCGTACGTGAAATCCTTGCTGATTTTCCAGAAGGAGAAGAGATTGATACGGCAGGTGATTCCTTCTTTATCGTTTTTGTTAAACCTTCTGATGCCGTCAAATTTTCACTTCTTTTACAATCCAGATTAAGAAATAATTTGAAAGAAACTCCTCTCCCTCTTCTTGATCGAATCGGGATTCATCTCGGTGAGGTTTTTGTTGAAGAGCGAGATGATATTCCAAAATCGAAAGATTTTTTTGGAATGCAGGTGGATACGGCAGCACGAGTCATGTCAACAGCGAATGGGAATCAAATCGTTATGACTCGATCAGTGTTTGACAATGCCAGGCAAGTGCTAAAGGGACAAGAATTGGCTGGCATAGGTGAATTGTCATGGGTAAACCATGGCCCTTATGTCCTCAAGGGAATTGAAGAACCCCTTGAGATATGTGAAGTGGGAGAAGAAGGGATCGCTCCCCTCTCTCCACCAGCTGATTCAGAAAGTGTATATCGTCACATCTCACCTGACAGTGAACCCGTCCTTGGTTGGCGGCCTGCTTTAGGGCTGACTGTCCCAGGAACGGAATGGATACTTGAAGAAAAATTAGGGGAAGGCGGTTTTGGCGAAGTATGGAAAGCGCAACATCGCAAATTGAAGGAAAACCGCGTCTTCAAATTTTGTTTTCGCGCCGATCGTGTAAGAAGCCTCAAACGCGAAGTCACCCTTTTCCGTGTCCTAAAAGAACGGGTGGGTGAACATCCAAATATTGTACGCCTGCACGATGTCTTTTTCGATGAACCTCCCTATTACATCGTCACAGAATATGTTGAAGGAAGGGATTTAATCTCCTGGTGCGAAAGGAATGGTGGAATCAATAACATCCCTCTCGAAACCCGCTTGGAAATCATCGCCCAGGCTGCCGAAGCACTGCAAGCAGCCCATGACGCGGGGATCATTCACCGCGACTTAAAACCTTCCAACATCCTCATCGATGGAGATGGAACCTCGCCAGAGAAAATTAAAGTCAAACTCACCGATTTCGGCATTGGGCAAGTCGTTTCCGATCAAGTCATGGCGGGCATGACACAATTTGGCTTCACCCAAACCATCCTTGCAGATGATCACAGTTCCCATTCCGGCACTCATTTGTACATGGCGCCAGAACTATTCGCCGGAAAACCCGCATCGATACGTTCTGATATTTATTCACTTGGTGTTGTCCTTTATCAAATGTATGTTGGCGATTTATCGCGCCCCTTATCAACCGAATGGGTGAAACATATTGAGGATCCATTGATTAAAGATGATTTAACCAATTGCTTTTACGAATATCCTCAAGACCGTTTCCCCGCAGTCGGTCAACTCGCTCAGCGTCTCCACACATTAAACATTCGAAGAAAAGAACGGGCTGACCAAGAAGCCGCCAAACTGCGTGCTTTACGCCGCCGGAGGTTAACTATGGTGACAAGCATTCTATTAGGAATTATTACATTGCTTACCATTGCATTGGGCTATGGCCTGTGGCGTGAAAAAATTCAACGCCAAATCGCCGAACGCGAACAGTATTATTCAAATATTGGTTTTGCTGGTGAATGTATCAAAAACCTGCGATTCGAACGTGCCCGTGAATTACTCTTAACATGCCCTCCACAATTCAAAAATTGGGAGTGGGGAAGATACCAATTGCTATGCAACCAAGACTTATTCACACTCAGTCATCATTCCAACCCGGTTAGTTCCTTGGCAATCAGCCCCAATGGACAATATATCGTCACCGGTACCTCGGATGGAACGGCGAAAGTGTGGAACGCTGAGAACGCCCAGGAAATCATGAGATTCAATAAACATTCCGATGACGAATATGTTACATCGGTGGCATTTAGCCCTGACGGCAAATTTATCATCTCTGCAGGTGGCAATGATGTTTATATTTGTAGTGTAGCTACAGGTCAAGTCGTTTTAAATTTAACGGGTGATTTTTCAACAATGACAATCAGGCCGGATGGTAAGCATATTGCTGTTGTAAATATGACGAGTAACGTTGAAACAGAAGGATTTATGGCAGGCCAAACGCTTTATCATGCAGAAAACACAGCGATTATTTATGAGATGGGAACCGGGCAAGAAATATTCAAACTGGATGAACATATAAAACCAATTACCTCATTGGCCTACAGCCCTGATGGCAAATATCTCCTCACAGGGAGTAAAGATTCCACAGCGAAAGTGTGGAACACCGATACCGGCCAGGCGATCCATAGCCTCGAAGGACACACCAATCAGGTTGTATTTGCTGCATTCAGCCCGGATGGGAAGCGTATTGTTACCGGAAGTAACGACAATACCGCAAAAATTTGGAACACAGAAACGGGCCAGGAAATAACAAGCCTCGATGGACACTATGGCCCCGTCATATATGCTGCATTTAGCCCGAATGGAAAATTGATCGCTACAGGAAGCTTTGACAATACAGCGAAAATATGGAACTCCGGTACCGGACAAGAAATCTTCAGTCTCGAAGGGAATACTAACCCAGTCGGTTTTTTGGAATTCAACAAAAATGGTAAACGCCTCATATCCATAACAGGAATCGGAGAGGGCTCAGCAAAATTGTGGGATGTTGAGACGGGCCAAGAGATCCGTGATTTCAAAATTACAGGTCATCACATGGATATTACATGTGCGTCATTCAATTCCAATGGTGAACTGATTGTCACCGGAGGTTTTGACAAAACAGCAAAAATATGGGATGCCAAAACCGGAAATGAACTTCTCAACCTCGAAGGACATTCCGCTCTGATTCGCTATGCAGCATTCACTCCTGACAGCAAACGTCTCGTTACAGCAAGCAACGACGGGACAGCAAAAATATGGAACATCGAAAACATTCAAGCAAAGAATATCCTCGCAGATTATCCCGCTTCCGATCAAGACGTTGCACTTAGCCCGACAGGCGAACATATCGTTTCTGTGGGTGATGACAATACGGCAATCGTGTGGAATGCAGAAACAGGATATGAAGTTCATCGCCTGGAAGGGCATATCGACAAGGTTACCACTGTGGGATTCAGCCCAAACGGCTCACGAATTGTTACAGCGAGTTTGGATAAAACCGCAAAAGTTTGGAACACAAAAACGGGCAAAGAAATCCTTAATCTCAAAATAGATGCTTCCTCGGTTTATTCACCGGTATTCAGCCCTGACGGCAATATGATTGCCATAAACACTGGCAGAGAAGATAGCCAAATCATTCCTATTATCGACTCAAAAACAGGCAAGGAAATCAGTAGTATTAAAGGAATTTCTGAATTAATAAATTCGATGCTCTTCAGCCCGGACGGCAAACGACTCGTCACTACAAACTCAGGGGGATTGAATCAAATTTCAGATGACATTCCTGATACTTTAATCGATGAAAAAGTGGATTCCCAGCTGTTAACTGAACAAGAAATGACAAACCTGATTGACTCACAAGGCATGGGAATTTCAGAAGATGAATTCATTGAGAAAGAAATAGATGGAGATTTCGATGCAGAACAAGAACTAAACAGCCTTTCTAACCCATTAGAAAAGGGTATTCCAGAAGATGACATCGTCGATGCCATAAAGATATGGGATATTGAAACAGGCCAGGTTATTACAAGTCATGAGATCAAAAGTTCAAGCGAGTCTTCCGCCAGTATTATGTCTATAGCATTCAGCCCCGATGGCAAACGCATTGTTACAGGGCACGATAACAACATAGCAACGTTATGGAACGCTGAAACGGCCCAAGAGAGCCTTACATTCAATAAACATGCCTCCATGCTTACATCAGAATCATTCAGCCCGGATGGCAAACGCATTCTTCTCGGAGGGCTGGACCATACCGTGAAGGTATTTGACACCGAAACCGCAAGCGAACTCCTCAGCCTGGAAGGACATTCCGGCATGATATTTTCGATGTCATTCAGCCCGGAGGGTAAACAAATTGCCACAACCAGTGAGGACAAGACTGTTAAACTGTGGGATGCTGAGACCGGCCAGGAAATAACCACTCTCGCAGGACATTCCGAAAACGTGGTTTCAGTTGTCTTTAGCCCCGGCGGAAAACGCCTTGCGACCAGGAGCGGATTTGAAGATGTTGAAATACAAATTTGGAATGTAAGCACAGGCCAGGAGATTCATACTATCAAGAATACCACAGGTGTTATCCATACGATGTTTTTCAGCTCCGATGGCAAAAGTATCGTTACGGCAAGTCCTGGCAAGAGTGTGCAGGTGTGGAGAGATGATGAATCATTCATCGAAATAACGGGAATCGAGTTGACGGTTTGGGATACAGAAACAGGCAAAGAAATTAAACGTCTAGGAGGTCCTCCAGATGTTATTTTGTCTTTAGCCGTTAGTCCCGTTGCAGTTAGTCCAGATGGCAAGCGAGTATTCACAGGTTGCCGAAACAACACGGTGAAGGTGTGGGACGCGCAAACCTTTTATGAAATCACCAGCCTTGAGGGACACACCGCCCCCGTTTTATCGTTGGAATTCAGCCCAGACGGAAAAAAACTCGCAACCGTAAGTATGGATAAAACAATCAAGGTATGGAATACCGAGACAAACCAAGAAATAACCAGTTTCAAAGGCCATTCTACAAACATCATTTCTACGGTGTTTAGCCCGGATGGAAAACGTATTGCCACAGAGAGTGAGGATAACGTAATCAAAGTATGGAATGCAAACACAGGACAAGAGATTAAAACCCTTGAGGGAGGATCCGGTTCAAACATATCTATGGGATTTATTCCAAATAGTAAGTCAATGGCATTCACATCAGACGGCAAGCGTTTAATTACTGTAATTTATGGGGAAACGTTCCAATTAAACAGTCCATTCGAAGAATCATCCGATGAAGTTACGGTTTGGGATACAGAAACAGGCCAAGAAATAACAAAACTAAATGATATATCGGGCATGATTTTTTCCATCGTTTTTAGCCCGGATGGAAAGCGGATAATCACCGAAAACGCAGAGGGATCATTTCAAGTTAGGGATATCGAAACCGGCCAAATAATCCTGGAAAAACCGAGTGGGATAGAATTATTTCCATTTTCTTCCGAAATATTTGATCCTCGTGGTTCACATATCATTACTACAAGTTGGGAAGATAACTGTGCCAAAGTATGGAATTTAAAAACCGGACAAGAAGTCCTTACGCTTGAAGGAAATAGCCCTGTAGCCTATAGTCCTGACGGCAAAAAAATCATAACCTGCGGGTATAACAGAACAGCAAAAGTGTGGGACGCAAATACCGGCAAGAGACTAATAACGCTTAAAGGACACAGCGCTGCTGTTAATGCTGTGGCATTCAGCCCCGATGGCCAGCGTATTGTCACAGCGTGCGGAATCGGTGATGGCACAATATATGTGTGGGACGCTGAAACGGGCCGTGAAATCATCACCCTTGAAGGACGTCCCAACAGTGTTAAATCGTTGTCATTCAGCCCAGAAGGCAAACGCATTATCGTGGAATACGATAACGGCGCCCCCATCGTGTGGAATGCATTCCCTTGGCAAGAAAAAGACTACCCTGGCGATTCAAGTTTGCCCTTTGAAGAACGGATCGAACTCTATAAACGTGATTATTGGCAATAACACCAGGCCCATAAAAACGATCATCAGACCAAAGAAGAAGTAATATGCATAATAGTAATGGTGAAATGATTCCATCAACCACAATATGGAATGAACTGTTCTTGAATGACGGTACATATAATAAGCGGAGATTGTCTCAAAACGGGGGGTGACACATGGATCAATCCTTAAGCAAGTAGGATGGGTTGCGTTGTTTAACCCATCGAGAGTACATCTATATGTTGTAGGGGCGGACCCAACGTCATTAAGTTCAGATCAAATTGGATCGTTGAATAGGAAGAGCGAGGCTCCCGCCGTGCCGTTATACGTAGAATCGGCTCGGCGGGAGCCTCGCCCTCCCCTTTAACTTAATGACATTGGGGGCGAACCTATGTGTTCGCCCTATGTTGTGGTATGGCATACATTAGGACGAGTTTTGAGATAATCGCCGCGTTCATTCTTCAGAAATTCTCAGACTGCTTTATTAATTCTATCACTTCGCATACGAAACCGCCCGGGTTTCGCGCACCACGGTTACTTTGATCTGACCGGGATATTGCATCTCCTCTTCAATACGTTTGGAAACATCATAAGACAGTTTGACGGCTGCCTGATCGTCCACTTCTTCGGGTTCGACCATTACTCGGACTTCACGACCGGCCTGGATAGCGAAACATTTTTCAACGCCGTTGAAGGATTCCGCGATTTTCTCCAGGTTTTCCAATCGCTTGACATAGGTTTCAATCGATTCCCGCCTGGCCCCCGGACGTGATGACGAAATCGCATCCGCCACTTGAACAAGCACGGCTTCCACCGTCTCCATTTCCACCTCTTCATGGTGGGCCGCAATCGCGTTGACAACAACCGGCTTTTCACCAAATTTACGGGCTAACTCCGCGCCAATGGAGGCGTGGGTTCCATCTCGCTCAAAATCAACCCCCTTGCCGATATCGTGCAACAAGGCGGCCCGTTTACACAATTCAACGTCAGCGCCTATTTCAGAAGCAATGGAGCCACAGATAAACGCCACTTCCCGCGAGGCATACAACTGATTTTGTCCAAATGAGAATCGATATTTCAACCGTCCCAGTAATTTTATCAATTCAGGATTCATATCCACAATCCCGAGTTCGAAGACAATGCGCTCGGCTGATTCACGCATATCCTCTTCCATCTCTTTCAGGATCTTTTGATAGACCTCCTCAATCCGTCCTGGATGAATTCGCCCATCTTCAATCAACCGTTCAAGTGTTTGACGGGCCGCCTCCCGGCGAATTGGATCAAAGGATGACAGCACCACGGTGTCGGGTGTATCATCAATAATCAAATTAACACCCGTCAATGATTCAAACGAGCGAATATTTCGTCCTTCCCGGCCAATGATTCGGCCTTTGATCTCATCCGACGGCAACGAAACCGTGGAAACCGTTGACTCATGCACATATTCCGTACATCCCCGCTGAAGGCATTCAGCGACAATACGCCGTGCCTCGCGATTGGCATTCTCTTTGGCATTATCAATGATCTGTTTAATCACTTTGGCTGATTCACGCCGAACATCATTTTCCAATGATTCCAAGAGCAGTTCCTTGGCCTGCTCTGAGGTTAAGCCGGAGATTTTCTCTAGCTTTCCCCGCTCTTCCTCAATCATGGTTGATAATTCAGCGTCTTTTTTCTCCAGTTCTTTCGTTCGTCTCTCCAATTGCTTGGAAAGGGCTTGATTCTGTTTATCCTGTTCTTCGGCTTCTTCGAATTTCTTCTCCAGCTGTTCTTCGCGCCGATCCAGTTTTTTCTCTAATGCCGAGATTTCTGTCCGGCGTTCTTTAATCTCCTGTTCCAGTTTGGTTTTTTCTTGATAAAGTTGCTCTTTGGCCTCAATGGCGGCTTCTTTCCGAATAGTGGCAGCCTCTTTTTGTGCTTCTTCACGAATTCTATGGGAAAGCTGCTCAATGCTACCAATCTCACGATCGGTTACAATTTTTTTGAAAATATAGCCTACGAAAAGACCAACGATCAGAGCAACACCAGCTCCAATCCATTCCATAATTACTTTTTTCCCTTCTTTCAAT
This sequence comes from uncultured bacterium, assembly GCA_964517495.1. GTDB lineage: Bacteria > Hinthialibacterota > Hinthialibacteria > Hinthialibacterales > Hinthialibacteraceae > CAZFER01. The sequence goes on from CAZFER010000088.1 coordinate 13,463, forward strand.
TATTTTGATATCTCAAACATATGAAACAAACCACTTTTGGTTCTATTTAAAATGAATGAATGTACAGATAATTCATCCACGTTTGATTCCATTTTTGAAAAACATTTACTCGAATCTCAAATTTTCATTTTCATAATCTTTTGAAGAATTCTTGCGAACTTCACTCACCGCATTTTGAATGTTTTCAAGTACTTGGGTTGCGCTTAAGGCTTCCGCATATGATTCGCGCACCAATAGATCAGCCGCTAAACCATGTAAAAAAACACCACATGACGCTGCTTTAAGGGGATCAAGGCCTTTTGCCAAAAAAGTTCCAATCATGCCACTCAATACATCCCCCATTCCACCAGACGCCATGGTAGAAGAACCTGTTGGATTAACGTAAAGTTTATTTCCTTTACACCCAATAGTCGAAAAGGCCCCTTTCAAAGCCACTACCCCCTGTTCATGTAAACAAAGCTGCTGAACATGCCCCCAACGGTCATTTTGAACATCCGATGCCGATACTCCATTTAATCGGCCCATTTCGCCTGGATGGGGAGTGATAACCCACGGGGCTTTCCGTTCCTTTAACATCTCCAAACTCAGCGCCGTGATTCCATCTCCATCAATCAACACAGGCAAATCGATTTCTCTAACCACCCGTTGAACAAATCGTTGAGTGGAATCATTCAGTCCCAAACCTGGGCCAATTACAACCGCTTTATATTGGCGCCCATCCTTGAAGATTGAATCAAACGCCGCCTCAGATACCGAACCATTTTCAGTCTCTTCTACGGGTAGCGTCAGCATTTCCCATACACTGGAAGCATATATGTCAAGCAGTGACGCTGGACACACACAGGTTATCAATCCTGCTCCCGTATGCAATGCCGCCTTTGAGCACATGAGGGCCGCCCCACTCATCCCCCGTGAACCAGCAATCACTAACAAATGCCCTTCAGTTCCCTTATGGGCAGAACGTTTTCGAACCGGCATCCATTGATTTATCATAGAAGCCGTCAAGATTTCTGCTTGACATTCAGCTGATCGAATTAAATCATGCGGAAAACCGATATCAAGCACTGTTAAATCATCATAAAAATCGAAACCTGGGGGAAGAACCTGTCCAACTTTCGGAAGCCCCATAGTACAGACATGATCCGCATGTACCGCCACCCCCGCTGCCGCACCAGTATCCGCTTCCACCCCCGATGAAATATCCACGGAAAGAATATAAGAATGCCGCTTCCGCTGGTTCAACAATTCAATAGCTTTTTCTATCAATCCTCGAGGAGCCCCCTTCGCCCCGGTCCCCAGCAATGCATCTATCCAAAGGAAAGAACTTTGTGCAATCGCGAAAAATTCCTCTAATTCTTCCTCGGATCTGCATTCATATATCGGAATATTCAGTTCACGTGCCTTTTGATAATTCTTTAAAGCATCCCCTTTCAATTCATCCCCCTTGGCCAATAGACACACCAAAGGAAAAGCCCCCCATTCATGCATATAACGAGCAATGACCAGTCCATCTCCACCGTTGTTGCCTTTTCCACATAAAATGGCAGCGCGGTGGATTTCATTCCGCTTTAGGTTTTGAAATATAAAATCGGCAATGCCTCTGCCTGCCCGCTCCATAAGATAGAGACCAGCAATCCCACGCTGCTCAATAGCACAACGATCGATAGCCGCCATGGTCTGACCGGTTACGATTGATAATGGATATGGAAATACCTGTAATAGCCCGCTCATGGGTATTTTTCGTTCCCAAGGCGAGGAGGAGAAAGGACGGATTCTTTATGGATAAAAAACGTATCGTCAAGCTGTATCGTCTTCAGTATCCTGATATAAAAAATCATGTAAGCCGACTAATATAGCAACAATAACAAAACCTTTCCATAAAGTATCAAAAAAGAAGTTGAGTGACCACTCCACAATCTGTTCTTCACCCAACAATTTTAAAGCCACATATTTTTGCAAATAGCAAAAAAGAATAAAAAAAACGCAAACAATAATATAGTCCCAAACATAAAACCGGTTGGTACGCTTTTCCGGTTTCTTGTCAGGTTTAATACTTTGCGCTTCTTTATTTATCTGAGATGTTGCGGCTGTTTTACGGCCTTTCTTTCCTCGAGCCATAGTAAACTTTCCTTAAATTATACTTCAGTCAATTGTATTCGATTTAAGGTCTTAAATAAAAGGGTACAAAAGCGATTGAATAATTTTATTTAAACTTGCTTTTAATCCTTTGCCCTATGTAACCCATTCTTTTTAATTTCATTAAATTTATAACACAAATCGAGTATAACGAAAAGAGGGAACTAACTCATTTTTACAATTTCGATTTAATATATATAATTTCGATTGAATTAAATGACTCCCTTTTTCTTTCTATTCTCTTATAATTCATCGAGTGAATCGATATATGTTTGAAATTTATATGCCATGGTATTCACCGGAAGATTCTTTTTTCTCACTGTTTCAATTCGAATATCCGTTATCAGGCGCAATCCTGCCAAGGGATCTCTGCATGCTTCTTCCAACATCACTTCTCTTTTTTCCAAATAGGTGCGATTGGGTTCTAAATAATCTGAAATATAAACAATCCATCCCATGGGAGTTAAATCAGGCGATCCGGTCGGGTGAAACGCCACTGCTTTTAAAACTTCTTCGTTATTCATGTCATAGCAGTGCTTTAAAACATTGGCCCCCAATGGGGCATGGCTCAGTTGAGCCATGGTCAACAGTTCCAATCCCCAAGGAACCAAGCCCTGTTTTACCAGTTTTCCAATCTCTTTCGATCTCAATTCTTTTCCACAATCATGGAATAGCGAAGCCCATGCCAGCAGCGTTTGATCGATATCATATCGATGCTTCCAGGCATCTGCCAATACAAAACTTGTCTCATAAACACCGATGCAATGACGAAAGCGTTTTTCAGTCAAACTTGATTCCAAACGCTGCACAGGATCGGCAGGTAAATGATTAATTGTGATTTGAACGATTTTTTTCTCCCTCCCGAATTTTTTGTTTTATCCGGGTTTGAAACTCTTCCGTAAATTCATATGGATGCTCGGGACCATGTTTTAACGCTTTTTTCCAAAAAGAAACAGCCGTTTGCACTTTCCCAACCCGCGCATAGGCATCCCCCAAATGATCCAGGATTACAGGATGATTTTTATTTAGGGATGAGGCTTTTTCAAGATGCTCGATGGCGGCGTCATTTTTTCCTAAACGATAATAAACCCATCCCAGGCTGTCAATAATGTTACCGTCGTTGGGATTTAAACGAAGGGCTTTTTCTATCAATGAAAGGGCCTCATCCAGCCGAACATTCCGGTCAGCATAAGTATAGCCTAAATAATTATAAAATTCTGCTTCTTGCGGATAACGCTCCATCCCTTTTTTCATTAAGCGTTCAATATCTGCCAATCGATTCAATTTTTCATAGACCATTGCGGCTTGAAACAACAAATCTTTGTAAAGATTGAAGTTATTCTCTGATAAATCAAGCAATTCATCATAATATGATTCCGCTTTCACCCAATCTTTTTCTTCAACATAGGCGCTCGCTAAAGCATGTAATATGGAAATGTTTTCTGTTTCAGCCTCATGGCTGGCTATCAAACCATGAATGAATGATTCAGAAGTCCCCATTTCCTTCATGGCTTTTCGGACAGAGTACCAGGCAAGATACTCCTTGGCGATCTCTTTGGCGAGGCGTAGATTTCCTTCATTCTGCGCTTGTTCAAGCATGGTACTAATGGCGTTCAGTTTATCCTTCAGCAAGGATTTTAATACAAGATGATTATCCCCATTACTCTGATTTTCTTCTTTATTTTTGAGGTAAAAATCCAAATAATTGGCCCGCGCAAATAAAATATCAGGAGAACGGCCCAAGCGTTTCTCAGCCTGTTTCAAGTATGTTTCAAAACGATCAAGCAGTTTAAAAGAAGAAAGGTTCTCGAGGGCATAGGTCTGCGACAAATCTTCTATAAACAACCGAATATCAGACACAGATTCCTGTTCAATCGCTTTTGCCAGAGCATCCAAGTAATTCGTATAGGCTTGCTCGTCACGATCCAATGCATGGAGAATATCCTTTTTTAGAGATTGAACTTGATGATTGTAAGGCCTCTTTTCTGCAACCGTCTTCACTTTTTCCAATGCTTTTTCGTAAAGCCCACGCTTAATATATAGATTTGCCAGAGTCTTACGGTGTTCCAACTCATCCGGTTCGAGTTTAATAATACGTTCATATTGGTGGGTTGCTTCTTGCCAAGAGCTGCGAATACTATACAAACGCCCCAATCTTTCACGAATCCGCAACTCTCTCTCTGGTTCTGAGACATTGTTCAATGCACTCAGGTAGGCTTCAATCGCTTCATCAACACGCCCCTGCCGTTCATATAATCCCCCCATATAAACATACACTTCAGGAAAACGGGATGTTTGAGCTGCTATTATCTTATATTCTTCCAGAGCATCATCAAAACGATTCAACCGGTTATACAAATAAGCAATAGTGAATCGATAGAATTCCTCGCGTGCACTGTCTAACTTCATCATTCTGCGATAAAGTGCGATCGCCTTATTGAATTGATTTAATTTGCGGTACAATTCAACCAACTCACGCATGGTTTGCATCGAGTCAGGATCCAATGTTAAAATGGTTTCATATTGCTCAATCGCCTTATCCCATCGCTTCTGAATCGTGTAGGCTTCCCCCAAAACCCGATAGGCCTCAATCTCCGCAGTGCTATTCTCAATCGCTTTTTTTGCAAATTGAATCGCTTCACCCACTTTTCCACTTTTCAACAATGAATAACCAGTCATCGCTCCCAAATAAGCGGAATCAGGGAAAGCATCGTAGGCTTTCGCATATTTTTCGCCGGCTGCCTCATAACGCTCTTTAGCTTCTAAAAAAGACCCTTGCATCACCAACATATAGAGAGATTCGCGTTCGGATTGAGATAGTTTAGAAGGAGTGTTATTTTTGATTGATTCCTGATCAGCCCCTTTGGCTGACGATTTCTGGGAGGAGGTTTCGCCGGACAAGTCCGAGTCAAGCGTTTTACCGATATCTTGCTCATGGGGACTCTGTGAAGCCTGGCGTTGTTCCGGACTTGCACATCCCCCCCAGACTATCAAACCAAATAGAAGGCCGTAAAAAAGGGACCGTTTCATAGTGTTGATCAAATCCACTCATATGATTCAGGTTTATTTATGATCATCAAATGATTATAGTACCTGATAGGAAACTGACAAAGTGAGTTGGATTCGATAACCCTTAACCGGGAGGCCACCGCATAAAACGGCCACCGAGTAAATGCATATGAAGATGATACACTGTCTGCCCGCCATTATCCCCCGAGTTAATGACCAGACGATATCCTTCTTCATAAATGCCGTTTTTTTGGGCAATTGCTTTGGCGGCGGTTACCATTTGGGGGAGCAAGTTCAAATCATCCCCATCAAGATCACCGACTTTTTCCACATGTTTTCTTGGAATCACCAAATAATGAACCGGCGCGTGGGGATTAATATCCTTAAAAGCCACCACCTGATCATCTTCATATTCCAACGTGGTTGGTATTTCACCAGCGGCAATTTTACAAAAAATACAATCTTTGCTTTCAGCCATAAAATCATCACCTACTATTAATTATTGGCTTGTTTAAATCTGAATACAATAAATTGTTACCTTATCTCCTACAGTCCGTCTAGTGTTTATAGGCAATTATCATTAAAATCACATTTTATCATTAACAAGCAGGATATTGTAATCCACCAACAAAAGAACCGCTTCACATAAGCGGGAATTCGCTTCCAAAATAGCGATAAGAGATTTTAAATGTTTGAAGATATCCCCAATGGCTTACTTACCGTATGTGCGGGTGTATTGGGAGCGGCATGCGGGAGTTTTTTTCACGTCTGCGTATGGCGCATTCCCCACGAACAATCCATTGTCACTCCTGGCTCACATTGCCCCCACTGTGGCAATAAAATATGTTGGTACGATAATATCCCATTACTATCCTACCTTTGGCTAAAAGCAGCCTGCCGATATTGCAAGGCTTCCATCCCCATACGATATCCCATCTATGAGATGATGACAGCCCTTTTATTTATGGGGATTGTTCATCATTTTCAAGTCACACCAACAGCATTTTTATACCTGTTTTTTACCTCTATCCTTATTATTTCCAATGGGATCGATTGGGATCACCAATATATTCCCGATATCTTTTCACTTCCCATGATCCCCCTTTCCCTTGTTTTTGCTTTTTTAGCCCAATGGTTCAATCTCTTTCCCCAGGCTTTGGTTCAAAATATTTATCAGGCATTCATTGGTATCCTGGCTGGAGGGGGTGTTATTTGGAGCATACGAACGGTTGGATCATGGTGGTTTCAACAAGAAGCCATGGGATTTGGTGATGTCAAATTAATGGCCTACCTGGGGGGATTTCTAGGCTGGGAAAAAGCCCTGCTTTGCATTTTCCTGGCTGCGTTTTTAGGGACAATTGTTGGCTTGAGCATGAAAATCGCTGGAAAGATCGAAAAATATGGCCATATCCCTTTTGGCCCCTATTTGGCCGCTGGAGCCTATATCTGCCTGCTTTATGGCCAGGAAATCATAAACTGGTATCTCAATCCTATTTACGTTTATTAGGATTCCAGGTTTTTAAACAATATTTTCCTCTTCTCCTTCATCTTGCTTAATAAATTGCTAGGATAATGCAACGATTTAATTAATACGTTCGATTCTATTGTCAAAGAACGATAGCATAATTTCCCTTTTTTTGAGTATAAATTGAATAAAATGAACACCTTTTGTTATTGCTTTGCAATTTTTCAATTAAAGGAGTGATTTGGCTTGATGAGTATTCATGCATTTAGGTTTCTTAATTATCACTATATAGTTGATTTTGATGAAATTATATGCATATAATTATTGAATCTTATTCTTTTTTATCGACTTTTTGCCGATAAAGGGTATGAGATCACAGGTTATGATGATAGTATTAGACGTTATTTAAAGGTAGATATCAAAAGTCGTTAGTTTTAAAGTATTTGAAAAATATTTTGATAATGATTATTTTGATCTGCTTTTTTAAATGTGAATTGTGTTGTATTTTGGGGCAAAGGAATTGCATTGTTGAGAGAGGCTTAAATAAACGAATCAGAATCGTAGTCTCTATGAATCAAGCGGAATATAATTTCCGGTTTAATAAAGGTGAAAAAATCAGGGGGTTGACCATCTATGAATAAAGTGGTGGTAACCGCAAAGGGGGCTTCTTCTGCTCTCCAAGTTACAGGTCAGGATAGCGAAACTTTCATCCACCCACTTAGTGTACTCGATCCAAGCGTACGCCTTGGGGATGGGGTTGTTATACATGCCAATGTTGTTATCGAACGTGGTGTGCGTATCGCTTCCGGAACTATAATCCATACAGGTTGTTACATCGGTGAGGATTGCACCATTGGTGAAGATACCGTATTGCATGCGTCTGTGGTTTTACGTGAAAAAACCCAGGTCGGCAGCCGGGTCGTTATACAAGGGGGTGTTGTCATCGGTAGCGATGGTTTTGGATATGCCAAGGAAAAAAATGGCATGCACTGTAAAGTCCCTCAAGTCGGTTACGTTGTAATTGAAGATGATGTTCATATCGGTGCCAATTCAACCATAGACCGTGCGACCTTAGGGGCCACCATCATTGGCAAAGGTGCGCATATCGGTAATTTGGTCCAAGTTGGCCACAACGTCACCATTGGAGAAGAATCCCAGGTGGGGAATGGGGTTGGAATTTGTGGCAGTTGCAAAATCGGCTCGACCGTCAACATCGGACATGGTGTCGGTATGGTCGGCCATATCCGTATTGGTGATGGTGCCAATGTCCAAAATGGAGCCGGCGTGAGTAAAGATGTCAATGACAAGTCGGAAATCAGCGGCTCTCCCGCCATGGAGAAAGAGATCCATCAAAAATATCAAAACTTTTTGGCTCAACTTCCGGATTATTTAGCCCGTCTTAAAACCCTTGAGGAAAAAATCGATGGTAAAAGCGAGGATGAAGGTTAAATAGATGTGAAGTTTTCTTTATTCTAAATCGCCTTCCTCTATCATTTCACAGACGCTAATCAAATCCGATTTAGTTTGTGCCCTCAAGGAGTGCATGCTATTGTTTATCTCTTTGTAACTTAAATTGATTTTTTGAGTGGCTTTTTCTACGGGTACCAACATTGCCTTAAGAATCCCATGTTTAATAATTGTGATTTGCTCAGCTTAAGAAAAGCAAATAAGAGAAGGGTCGAACGTTATGAAAAAGAAAACGAACATACCCAATGATCAAGAGAACACCAGGATTAATTACGGGATAACGCAAGATGAAGACAATCCAGAATGGTCTGAAGAAGATTTTGCTCGATCAAATCGTGCCCAGGATGTTTTACCAGAGATTCTAGGACATCAAAATGCTGACTATCTTTTAAAAAAAAAGCCAGGCCGTCCTCCAATTGATAATCCCAAAAAGCGAATCACCGTACGGTTGGATGCCGATGTGGTTGAATGGATTAAAGAGCAAGGTCCGGGTTACCAAACTCGCATCAATACAATTCTTCGCAATGCAATGGAACAACAATAATTTGAATATAAAAAAACATCCCCAAAAAGGGGATGTCATGTTTAAGTAGTTTATATTCCTCAGCACATTTACTTACTATCTATAAACGGATTCAAATTACTCCTCCATCTTTTCAATTTCAAGAATCTCCACTTTTCGCGTTTCTTCTGAAAAGGTGATTCCGAAATTTTCTTCAAACCATGTTTTGCCCAGCTCGATCCCTTCCGGACCATCCCAAAAACTTTAGCGGCATTTGCCGCCACGCCGCACCTACAATTCTTAATCAATAACCTGCCATCCAAGGCGGTCCATATCATGCCATAAGGTGCTTTCCTTATCACCTGATTTGTCGCGAGTGTTAATCAGAATAGCCCAATAATATCCATTTCGAGCACGGACACAAATTGACAGGGTTCCTGGAATTGAACCACTATGGAACCAATTAATATTGTTATAAATATCAATGCTGATAGGTTCTTTCCATCCCCTAATTGCCCAACCTTTGGCATATCTCAAATTGATAGGAGATGGAGTAACCATAAATTCGACTTTAGGTTTTTCAAGGATACATGGTTTCGTATTAAAACAATCCGTGTTTGAAACAAATTTAACCAGATCTTCTGCCGTGGCGATCCATCCCCCATGCGAGTCCATCCTGCTGACATTCATGCCATATGGATTTTCGCCTTTCCTGCCATAATAAATCACTTCGTTTGGAAGGCGATCCTTGCGGGTATTGCCGGCAATTTCCATGCTATTTATTCCACAAGGTTTCAAAATATGTTCTTTCACATAATCAGCGTATGTTTGCTGAGTCAATTTTTCGATAATCCGTCCCAAAACACAATAGCCAAAATTAGAATACGCATAGTGCGTCCCGGGTTCATGTTCCAATGGCCGTTCATCAAGCACCCATGTGATCAATTTCTTGTGACCGTATGATTTATGCTGGAACATGGGATCATTGCTTTTATTACTCCAACCCCCGGCCGTGTGAGTTAAAAGCTGTTGAACCGTTATTCCGGCATGCTGACCCTCAAACTGTGGTATTCCAAATTCATTTTCAAGAAGACCATCTTCACCAAACACACTATCACTCGGGTGCAGTTTTTCCTCTTGATATAATTTCATAATCGCGGCAGAAGTAATCGGTTTGGAAATACTGGCGATACGAAAAAGGCTGGTTTTCGTCACTTTTTCTTTTATTTTTTTGTTGGCATATCCATAGCCCTTGGCGACAATCTTTTCTCCACTGCGCAAGACAGCAATAGACAGACCCGGCACATCATGTTTTGACATGAAGGCTTCGATGCGTTTATCATCTTCATCCGATAAAGAGAAATTCGATGAGGAGGTTTCCTTGGCAATAAACAAACATAATAAACAAACGACAGAAAACCAAATCCGGTTTTTCAATT
>CAZFER010000089.1:0-23229 GCA_964517495.1 uncultured bacterium
CATATCATGCAACTAAAGGAGCCGTTCGACTGATGAGCAAGAATGATGCTCTAATTTATGCAAAGGACAATATTAGAGTTAATTCCATCCACCCGGGATTTATATGGACACCGCTGGTAGAAGAACTGGCTAAGGATTCACCGGAGGGAGTTGAGGCATTCAGAGACCAGCTTGATAGCCGTCATCCGATTGGTCATGTCGGCGAGCCTGATGATATTGCCTACGGTGTTCTATATCTCGCGTCTGATGAGTCTAAATTTGTTACTGGCAGTGAATTAATTATAGATGGTGGTTATACCGCTCAATAAAATCATGGGAATCCATTATGCCTAACACCCACCACCACATTTTCACGTTTATTACAACGAATATAGGGCGACTGTGGACATTAATGCATGCGAGATCGTTGAAGGCGAGCTCCCTCGTAAGTAAACAAAACTGGCATTGGCTTTGGCTGAGTTGCATCAAGAAGAATTAATGGCTGACTGGCACTTGTTATGAATGGAGAAGAGCCATTTAAAATCCAACGGACGCAAAAAGCCGCGCCGCTGATTAGCGGCGTTCCCCCTCGCTTTGATCGGGGGAATGCGGCGCTCAGCGGTTCGTGCCTTTGCTCCCTCGCTACGCTTCGGGAGAACAAAGGCACTCGAACGGATGTCCTCCGGGCACCGCTCAGCGCCGCATTAGGTTTAATGAAAATCGGAGTTGTCTCAAACCTGTTGACATTTTCCGATGAGGCAATGAAACTGAAACCAGAGGAGCGGTTCACCTTGGTTGAAGGTCTGATAAAGAGCCTAGATGAGCCGGACAAATCGCTCGATGAAATATGGGCCGAAGAAGCGGAAAAGAGACTCAAGGCCTATCGGGAAGGAAAGCTCGAAGGCATCCCGTTGGACGAAATATTTAAGAATCAATGATGCGCGTCATATTCACCAGAATAGCGATACAAGAACTGGAGGATGCGGCCCGTTATTATGAGTTAGAACATTCAGGGATTGGGCGCAGATTCAAGGAAGAAGTGGAAAAATCTGCATTACGAATTGCCAAGTATCCTAACAGCGTGGTCCATAGAGCGGGGGAAGTACGGAAGTGCCTCCTGCACAAGTTTCGGTATAAATTGATGTACTTCGTGGAAGAAGACCATATTCTTGTCATCGCGGTAGCCCACCAACACCGGAAGCCGATCTACTGGGTTGGTAGAGAAGAAACATAACAAGCCCATGCAGCCGACGCAAAAAAACGGCGCGAATGATGGGTAACGTTAGGTTGGTTTTGCTCGAGTAGTCTGGGGTGTTGGCATAGCACGAGACCCGTGCTACCATGATATCATGATCCAGTCATTCAAGGACGAAGCGACCGAGGATATCTTCAATGGCCTAGCGAGCAAGAAGGCTCGGCGGGCTTGTCCTCTGTCGCTTTGGCGAGTGGCTGCTCGCAAACTCGAACTCCTGGATTCCGCCGAGCAGATTGAAGATCTCAAGGTCCCAATTGGGAATCGACTTGAGGCTCTTTCCGGCAATCGCAGGGGGAAGCATAGCATCCGCATAAATGAGCGGTACCGAATCTGCTGTGTGTGGTCGAATAGCGGTCCTCGAGAAGTCGAAATTGTCGACTATCACTAAGCTGCAAGGTGGCAAAATCATGGTGAGAGTACCAACCAATAGAGAGCCAACTCATCCCGGCGAAATGCTGCTTGAGGAGTTCCTGAAGCCTATGGGCATCTCTCAGCGCGATCTTGCCGAGGGCATTTTTGTTCCGTACCAACGGGTAAATGAGCTAGTCAACCGACGCCGTGGCATTACTCCGAGTACGGCTCTCCGTCTTTCCAAGTACTTTGGTAACAGCGCTGGGTTCTGGCTGAATCTGCAGCATCGTTGGGATCTATATCAGGTGCTTCGCTCGGAGAAGCAGGCTTTGAAGAGTATTCACCCAGTCCAAGTGAGTAATTGAACAACCTAACAAGCAAATCAAGCGGACGGCAAAAGGCATCGCCAACTATTCGTTGTTCGTTCACCAATCTTAATAATCAGAAAACCATATCCTTTATAAAGGAGTGACAATTTTTCTTGTCTCGTGGAAAAGGAAAGCACTAATCAACGATATTACCATATCTCGGACTACTTGGAACAGCAGCTGCGGGAGATCAACCAGAAAGTCGAGCAGCTCATTTTTCCGGTTGCGGTATGAGGATCCAAGACTCTGGATGAAACGCGATGAAAAAAAAGGGATGCGATCAGGATCAGAGATAACGAAATACATCCCGATCCTTTTGCTCTTGCCGCACATCTTTGCGTTCGATGAATGACTGCGATAGCTCTGCTAATCGATGCAGAGATATCCTAAAACGATTCAAAAATATCCAGCCCTCCCGTTAACCGTAACGCTTATTAAAACGGGATACATGATCGATAAATCCCAAACGGCGAAGTTTAGAGCGTACTGTTTCCAGCGTGCGTTCGGTGAAATCGTATTTCTCGGTTAAAGGCGCTAAGACTGGAAGGAATCCTTCTTTTGAGTATTTGAGTTCAATAAAGATGGCCAGAAATACACGTTGATGATTTTTGTTTCTAGGGAATAGAATCTCGGCATACTCGTCCAACCCTTCGATACGGGCAATCCGGTTATGATTCAACTCGACTTTTGTGCTTGGCGTCTTTTTCACCCCTGATTATTGAACCAAAATAAGCCATTTCTGAAGCAAATAATGAATATACTACGGTTGATATTACAGTAAAATTCATACGTTTTTTACTTGACAGTCAGGACAATATGGCATAAAGTACGGAAACCATTGAATAAATTGTTAGGCGACGCACATAAAAGGGCGTTGCCGGAAATGGAGGTTTGGCGAAGATGTTGCTTCTAAAATTGGTTTTTTTGCTTACCAGTTTGATACGAAGATACCCAGTATGGACAATTCTCTATATCGCACGCCCGCTCAAGCTGTTCGGCTATTTGTTTTTGGTATATCCGGGAGAAGAAAAGACCTTGATGGATATTGCCCAAGGTGGTTAGCAAAAAGCTTTCTCTTTTCAGGGAAGCCGACTATTGGTGGCGTTATCACGAAAGGTGATAGTGGTGTTAGGGGATTGGTGCTGGTCATGCCAAACACTATTCAGGAGTGCATAAAGGACAAATCACTATGTCTAGATATCACGCGACGGCTTGATAGGATTGCAGAATTGATAGGTGCGAGCGCGATAGCTATTGACAGCCTTAACGAAGGTGGGAAGAACAACGAACCTTTGTAATGAGTTTTTTAAGGCATAGGCGAATGCTCAAGATTATCATGGAATGATTCGTATTAGGGGACGATTTCAGTACCGTCCACTTTTGGACATATGTCGTACACGCACCAGATTATCCCTTGATCGGTTGCTCTCCAGCAGAGCCGATCTCCGTTTCGTCTGGTATGCTAAAGTATCGGATGCGGAGGGGAAAACTGGAGTCAAAGATAGGGAGCGTTAAAGCAGAGTCTATGAGAAAAAGACGAAAACAACCAAACCATTCGGCTGAAAACCTACCTTAAAATTAAAAAAGGTGATTTTCTGTCTTGACAATGGGGGCCACCTTACAATATGTTACTGACGGAATATGTCAACAGGGTTGAGACAACTATGAACCGTATTCAGATGATGATATATCATGTTTTTATGATATCGGCAGTTTATATGATGCGGTAAACTTAGATTTGCCGGGTATAAAAGCATCTTTATTTACTACTTATTTCCCTGGCCAGGGATACATAAATCATGTTCGAACAAGGATAAATTTTGTCGTTATTATTCAGCATAGAGATACGGGTGAAACCTTAACAATGGTTATGTTCAGCGTACAAGTGGAAGCAAAATGGGATGATGAGGCCGGGTGGATTGTTCACGTTCCAGGGAAAACATTCCTAAGGTAAATCATCATTGGACAAATGAAGAACTGAACCCGTATGATTGGGAAGAATAATGGAAACAATAGGAGAAAAGAAAATGATTATGTCAAAGAAAGAAGTAAATTGCAAGTTTTTAGTTATTACGATTTTTATAAACACTATTTTAGTTGTTTGTATTACATCAGCTAATTCATTCGAAAAGGAAACAAAAAAATTCGAACACTATTTTAAATCCTTAAACGAAACGGAACTAAATTTTGAAAAATACATGAATGATTTGGATGAACATAATCTTCCAAACCAATTACCGGATCATCCTTTTGTTAACAAATCGATTACTGTTAAACAATTATTTTTGCAACAATTTCTTTCACAACAACTGAGAAAAGAGGTGAGCGAGGTTCAAAAAGATAAGATGATTCAGGGTTTATTAGATAAGTTCGTCAACAATAAACATACAAAACCCAGTGAGCAAACTCGCAAATTGATAAACTCAACTGCCATCTGCTATGCCGCAGCATCCATCAAATCTGTAACCCCTATCCGTTATTTCGCCAATGAATTCGCCATGACAGTCTCTCATTTTAAACCGAGTTCTCAATTTATGCAAAAAATTGAGCACTATCCAGTTATGTATCTTGCCTTGCAATGCAACATAAAATCCATACCTGTATTAGAGGAGATTATTCGAGATTTAACCATTTTAGAAAACTTTCGCGTACAATCTTTTGTTATCCTATACAAGATTGATGATAACCATGCGAAGTCCTTCTTTGCTGTTATTGAAGATGAATTGAATAACCTCACAAAAGAGTGGATAAAACGCTTTTTACAAAATCCCGATGTTAAACCGTGGGAAGTACCAGGCATTTATTCAGCAAGATCTCAACATGCTCCGGAACGTTTTAAAATAAAGAAGCCACAGTAGATTTTACCAGAATTCATCTGAGAATTTATCTCTCAGATTATGCAGCATGACATAACTCAATGATTTTTTGAATGTTAGCGTTGGCTTTATAATACGCCTCTTTTACCCTTGAAAACCATACTGAATATATCACAAACTACTAAACTATTGTCATATGAATCCAGTCAAAAGAAATTTAGTTGAGTCACCCGAACAATGGCTGCATTCCAGTTTTCGGAATTATGAATTGAATAACGATACAATCATTCGAGTGGATCGCTGGTGGGAGTGTTGGAATTTCTAAACTTACAGGGTTCGTAGTAGGAAGAGATCAATGATAGAATAAACAACATTCTATCATTGGCACCCGTGCCGCTGAGCTTTTCGTTAGGCGCATAATACTTTTTAGAGAAAGGAGAGACAATATGCCGACCATCAGAGTTACTGTGCTTCGTGACGGTGAACCAGTAAGTGGTCACCGAGTAGTCTTGGAAGCAAGTGGCATCGCCGGAGGTATGCTCGGTCCAGAATATACGGATTCCGATGGTATAGTCGAGTTTGATGTAGAATACGGACGGGAGGGTGATGTTTTTGTAGACGGCTCCAACGAAGGGCATTGGGGCTCATACAGCGCAACAGATATCACTGTGAATCTTTAATTCAAATCAAGCAGGTTTTGGCGATACGTATAGCAAAGTTCCGGATTAAGATTGTGACCACCCCTAACAATAGCATCAACACGGACGCGGCTGCGCCGCGCCGGTTATGCCCGGCGTTATGCGGAAAAAGGAATGAACAGGTAACGAAATATGCCGACAATACTCAGAATAGGCCCTTATCGTTTATTCTTCTACAGTAACGAAAGAGGGGAACCACCGCATATCCATGTGCAGCGTGAAAGATTTCTTGCTAAATTTTGGTTAAATCCTGTTGCATTGGCGAGCTCAAGGCATTTTGCCTCACATGAGTTACGAACGATACAGAAGCACGTCGTTGAGAATCGGAAAAAGTTTTTGGAGGCCTGGAATGAGCACATTGTCAGTTAAAACACATGCTCTGGCGGAAAAAGCCGAGTTCACGGATAACGATATGGTCGTGTCCTTGGTGGATGGCAGAAAAGTAATTATCCCGTTAGTTTGGTTCCCTCGCTTGGCGAATGCCACGAAAGATCAGCTAGAGAACTACGAACTTCTGGGCGACGGCGAAGGAATTCATTGGCCAGAAATCGATGAAGACATCAGTGTTGCCGGTTTACTACGCGGAAATCATTGAGGAGCGTCGCATAACAAGCCCATCCAGCCGACGCCAAAAAGCGGCGCGGGTGCCAAGGGTAAAACGTTGTTTTTTTTACCCTTGAAAACCATACTGAATATATCACAAACTACTAAACTATTGTCATATGAATCCAGTCAAAAGAAATTTAGTTGAGTCACCCGAACAATGGCTGCATTCCAGTTTTCGGAATTATGAATTGAATAACGATACAATCATTCGAGTGAATCGCTGGTGGGAGTGTTGGAATTTCTAAACTTACAGGGTTCGTAGTAGGAAGCGATCAATGGTAGAATAAACAACATTCTACCATTGGCACCCGTGCAGAGCAGTATCCAATATTCATCAAAAGGGCCAAGAATTTAAAGAGATAAGGGTGTGATATTTCTCCGCCACCAACAGAGGCAGAGTTTATTGTTGCGGTAGAAGAAGCAAAAGAACGCTAATCATGGCTAATCAAACTGATATGAAACGAAGTGTCTACCTTGAGACATCTATCGTCAGCTATTACACGGCAAGGCCAAGTCGCGATCTTGTTATAGCCGCATGGCAGGAAGTTACACATGAGATATGGCCCATGCTGCAGACAGATTTTGACCGTTACATCTCTGCGCTTGTAATCCAGGAGGCATCGCGCGGAGATAAGGAAGCGGCAGAAAAACGTATGAATGCGCTTTCAGAAATCCCAGTGCTCGAATTGACGGATCAAGCAAGAGAACTAGCGAAATCGCTAATCACTTCTGGCGCTATTCCTACGACAACGAAAGAGGATGCACTGCATATTACAGTAGCAAGTCTGAACGGTATGGAGTTCCTGCTGACCTGGAATTTCGGCCATATCAATAACGCATTCAAGAAATCCGGGATCATCAGGGTTATCGAAGATCACGGTTTAGTACCACCAGAGATCTGCTCGCCAGAGGAGCTTATTGGAGACTGACATGAAAGACCCCATAGTAGAAGAAATACGAAAGGCACGACAGGATCATGCAAGAGAATTCAACCATGATCTTTCTGAAATCTGTAAAGACATAAAAAGAATAGAAAGAGAATGCGGACACAAAGTAGTATCTTTGCCACCAAAGCGGCTAACTAAAACTTCCAGCCGACCTCCTTCGTCGGCGGCTGATGCTGAGCGTTAGGCAAAAGAAATTGAACCAAAAAGGCAAGATGGTATGATAGCGTTATGGGAGCATTCTGCGTGGGTTGCAAGATCGAGAACCACGTGCATCGCAGCAAAGGTGTTCGCATCGCAAAAGCCCTTGTCGACACGGGTAGTGAGTATACCTGGATCCCGAGTTCAAAGCTCGAAAAAATTGGTGTTACCCGGGAGAAGAAGGACCTTCGCTTCGTGATGGCAAATGGCAACGTGGTTACTCGAAGGGTCGGTTTTGGGATAATAAGGTAAATTCATTTTCAGTCAATTCAATCATTTCTCCTTCCGTTAATCGTTCATTAATCTTCGAAGCATTCTTTTCCATCACACCATGAAATTGATCATGATCAAAAGCACGTATTTCTAATGAAATGACAGTGAATAAAATCAAAGTAAAACCTAAAAATATAAATAGAGAGATTTTGGAAAATACACGCATAAAATTCTCCTTTCTTTGTTTTTAGATATAAATTTAAGGTCGCATCTTTTGTGGGTTTAAAAGTGATTTACTTGATGAATGTCCCCAGAAAGAATTGCCGAACAAACCTATTATATTTTTAGCATATTTTTGAATTTTTGGAATATTTCCACTTTTTTAAGATATATAGTTGGAGAAAGCCTTATCAAACGTGGGAATCAAGGAGACTTTAATAATGAAACGCGTAACTCTTTTAAGATCAATGTGTTTTCTCTTACTTGTCAGTATTTGCCCTACCATGCTTTCGGCTCAACCGATTGATGAATTTCCTCTAAATCAAGCGACTATGGATAATAATTCCTTCATTAAAACATCGGTGAATGGGTACTCTCTCCCCCATGTCGAAACCGGCTTGTTTCCAGCAAGTGAAGGCCTGCAAGAGGGATATTGGGTATCCCTCAAACCGGGCGATGCCACTCTACTCATGGGACAAAAGGCCGTTGAAACTCAGGGGCCGGTGGTTCTAACCGTGGAATACAGCGTGGTGGAAGGCAACCCACAGCTTGCCGTTGTCGCATTAAACGCTCCGGATGCTGAAACGGATGGCCAATTGGCATATACTCAATCCACGGTATCCAACAAAGTGGGGGATTTTAAAACCCAACGCATGCATATCGTCTATGATCCTCCAGCAGGGCAATTTTTGCCTGCTGTTCAGCCTTCGCTTTATGAGGATGCTGACTCGGATGCAACCGTGGTGATTTATTCACTCTCCGTGTATCCCTTCGATCCAAAAGATTCATCCAAAGTCACCACTGTTCCAGATGGGCGGTTCGACACAGCTGGTGCTGAGTATTTTGAAAACATCAATTCCGACCAGGGTGAGGTGGTCCATGAGCCTGATAACGAAACCGTTGCTTTGAATACCGGCGGTGGTAAGCAGGCAGCCAATCTCGGCGTACGCTCCACCAACGGCACGGCTGAGGACCAACTGCTGAGCGTCAGCATCCAGGCGTCGCGTCTTGGTGGAAATGACGGCCAAACAGCTCTTGTTTTAAGCGATGGCATTTGCACCAGTGCTCTATTTGTCAACAACAATCAAATCGCCTTATCCCCTGATGTTTCTAATCTTATGGTTGCCGGTTCAGGCTTCTCCTCACAGAATCCAGTTTATGCCATCGTACAAAATGGTGGAGGAGAAAATCCCTCATCCTTACGTTTTGATAATCTTTCTGTAAATACCTTAAGCGAAAAATCCATCCTGGGCTTACCAGAAGAAGTGGAATCGACCCTTCCTGAATCAGTAGCAGCAACCTTAATGCTTCCTAAGGCCTTATATAGTGGTAGCAAAGGCTCATTTTCTCTCACCACCATGGATTCAAAAAGCAAAAAGCCAGTCAGCCTGCAATTTGAAATGAAGTTAAGCAACGGTGATCAGCAACACATAATCGGCAACAGCCAAACCAATAATCGTGGCTTTTCCAACCGCTCATTCGATGTCCCCAATCTCTCTCCAGGAACATGGAGCGTTCAAGTCAGCAGTTTTGGCGAAACGATATTAAATGGTGAGGTCGATATCAAAAAAGGCGGTTTGTTATTTATCGAAACCGATAAGCCCATTTATAAACCGGGCCAAACTATCCAGGGACGGGTTTTATTCCTCAACAATACCCTTTCTCCACTTCAAAGTGATATCGAACTCTCTATCTCCGATGCTAAAGGCCTAAAAATCCATAAAGAAACCTTGACCACCAACAAATATGGAGTTGCCTCATTCGAACTTCCCCTGGCCAATGAGTTGAATTTTGGCATCTGGAAACTTTCCGCCCAGGCCGGCGCGGATATTCGCATTGAAAAGGACATTGAAGTGGATCGATACGTTTTACCGTCATTTGAGATTGACCTCCAACTTGCCAGGCAATGGTTTTTGGTGGATGAACGCATCACCGGCACCATCGAAAGCCGTTATTTCTTTGGCAAACCGGTGGAAGGTAAAGTCCATATCGAAGCCTTAAAGTATGTAGGTACCTGGGAGGAATTCGCCACTTCGGATGGAAATTTGCAGGATGGTGTGTATTCCTTTGATCTCCCCAAAGTGGATTATGTGGCCGGAACACCCGGCGCGGAGGGGGACGGCACCGTTCAACTCAAAATCACTGTGACCGACGAAACCGGCCATGAGGAATCGACTGATGCCCTGGTAAAAATCGTCGATTCCGGTGTTTCCATAAGGATTATCCCTGAATCTGAAGTCATCAAACCAGGGCTTAATCAGGAGCTCTTGATCGTAACCGAAACCCCGGAAGGCAAACCATTATCCCTCGATACAAGTTTAACTATATTATTTATGAACGAAGATGGCCGAACCATCAAAGAATTGAATGAAAAGATAACCACACAAGATGGCTTGGCCGTTTATAACTTCGATGTTCCTTCCGAAACCATATTGGCCACCATAACCTCAAAGGCAAGTTATGAAGGCCATTCCCAATCACAGACATTAATCCAACGCGCTGTTTATTCCCCAGGTTCAAACTTCATCCATTTGCGCCAGCGTAACGAAGGAATTCTGCAAGTTGGTGATGAAGCCGTATTCGATGTTTTCGCAACTCAAAAAGGTACCCTATTCTTTGATGTCTATGCCAATGGGCGTACTCTCTTTTCCAACGCGGTTGAAGGCCGTGAAGTGCGCTTTACCGTCACACCAGGTATGAGCCCCAAAGCCAAATTAGTGACCTATATGATTCAGGAGGATAACGAAGTTTCCGCGGATGTGCTTCCTTTTGATGTCGAACTCAGCACCCCAGTCGATCTACAAGCCCAATTCAGCGCTGAAGAAGTCAAGCCGGGTGATCCCGTACAACTCTCCATCCAGGCAGGCACTCAATCAATGGTTGGCTTGGCCATCGTGGACGAATCCGTATTTGCCCTTGCCGAAGGCCGCCTAAACCTGCGCAATGTATTTGCAGAATTGGAACGAATCTTCATGGAACCTCAAATTGAAGTCCATGACAATCCCAACAATAATCCCTGGGGACCACGCCCCATGCCTGAATACGGCGCCAAAGGTACAGAAGATATTCTGGGTGATCACAATCTGCGGATCATCACCTCTGAAAACCTGACTGTACCCAAAGGTGAATCCATTGATCCCTATCTATTCTGGGGAAATGAAAAATTCCGGGGCAATGTTCCTGTTGAATTATTCCCCCAACCCGTTCTTGAAGATGGGGCAGAAGCTGGAGGTCAAACCCAATATCAGGAACCCGACCGTGTGCGCACGTTCTTCCCCGAAACCTGGGTGTGGAATCCGGAACTGGAAACCGACGCCTCAGGTAACGCCAGCCTGGATTTAACCGCTCCAGATAGCATTACAACATGGAAACTGCAAGCCGTTTCCACCTCTGAACAAGGCTTGGGGATCACCGAAGGCTCGTTACGGGTCTTCCAGGATTTCTTTGTCGAACCAGACCTCCCCTATTCCGTTATCCGGGGCGACCGCTTCCCCATGCGGGTGCGGGTATTCAATTACATCGATCAGGAACAAACCATTCGCATTACCTTGGAGGATTCAGAAGGCCTTGGCCTGCAGGATGATTCGGTACAAGAGGTAACCGTTCCCGCCAACGGTGCCGAGGGAGTGGAATTTACCCTCGAACCCACCAAAGTGGGAACCATCCCGGTCAAACTCATCGCGCAATCATCCGCCCGAGCGGATGCTATCCAAAAAAATCTTCTTGTCGAACCTGAAGGCGTTCGCCAGGAAAGGCTGCACAATGGTTTCCTTGAAGGGGCAACAGAAACCATCATTGATTTATCTCTTCCCACTCCAGGACCGTGGCTTGAACCTAAACCTGAAGAAGATGGGACCAATCCAACACGGGAAATCTCACCGCCCATCATCCAGATCGTAACCGATTCAGAGCGCCTTAAAGTATCCGTCACCGCCAGTTTGGTGGGTCAATCCCTGGATGGTTTGGATGATCTGTTGGGGATGCCCTATGGCTGCGGTGAACAAAACATGATCTTTTTGGCTCCCGATATCGAAGTGCTGCGCTACTTGAAACACACCGGTCAGCTAATGCCCGCCATTCGTGCCAAGGCGGAACACTTCATCACCACCGGCTATCAACGAGAATTGACTTTCCGCCGTCAGGATGGTTCCTTTTCCGCTTTTGGTGAACAGGATGAAAGCGGAAGCCTGTGGTTGACCGCCTTTGTCCTGTCGACCTTCAGCAGTGCACGCGAGGTACGAACCATCGATGATACTGTCCTTTCCGAAGCCGCTTCCTGGATCCTCTCTCATCAAAACGATGACGGATCATGGGATCCGGTTGGATTCTTAATCCATAAAGAACTTTCCGGCGGTTTGGAAGGCAACCTTGCCTTAAGCGCCTTTGTGACCAACGCCTTGCTCGAATATGGCGAAGCGGATAGCAATGCAGTTGATAACGCCTTGTCCTATCTTGAAAACCATATGACCGATGAACGAATCGATTCATATGTACTTTCCTTGATTGCCTATGCTCTGGCCAAAGCAGAGCATCCTTCGACAGATTCGGCTGTAAATGAACTTTTGAAACGCGCCATCAGTTCAAGCAGGGGCATCCACTGGGAACCCCATGCGGTTGAATCAACCGGCTATGCCGCCATGGCCTTGATGATGCTCAACCGGCCCGAAGCTCAGCCCGCCCTCGAATGGCTGGCCACCCAACGCAATAGTTTCGGTGGACATGGCAGTACTCAGGATACGGTGGTGGCCTTTAAAGCTTTGGCTCAAGCCGCGGCTATGCAGGGACGCGATATCGACGCCACCCTCGAGGTGCTCATCAACGGTGAGGTTTTATACACCTTTCACGTAACTCAAGAAAACTTCGATGTGTTACAATCGGTCGAGCTGGAACCGGCGGATAAAATCACCCTGCGAAAAACCGGTACTGGCAAGGTGTTGTATCAAGTGGTCCATGCCTATAACATCCCCGCCATGCCCGAACCGGTCGGACAGGATATTCAACTCAAAGTCGAATATTCATCTGAGCACGTGACGGTTGATGATATCGTTGATGTTAATGTCACCGTCAATTATTTTGGCGTGGAAGAAGAGACCGGTATGTCAATTGTCGATGTCTCTATCCCCACTGGTTTTGCTTTGGTGCAAGAATCACTGGATCGAGTAAAATCGATGGAGCTGATCAAACGAGTCGAGCAGGCTGGACGCAAGGTGATCTTCTATATCGATCACTTAACCAGCGGCGAACCCTTTAAATATGGTTACCAGGTCAAAGCCCGCTACCCCGTCAAAGCCGATGGGGGAACCAGCACCGCCTATCTATATTACGATCCCGAAACCCGAGTCGAAGCCGGTGGTTTGAATCTGATCATCGAAGAATAGATTGGATTGATATAAAATAACAGTAAGGGGGAGTGCATCATACTCCCTCTTATGTTTGTTTATTTTACTCACAGATATTCGTATTGGTATTCCCATTGCATCAATGGTCGATTTCAATATTGCTCTCTGTTTATATTTTGAATATACTATGAGAGTGCATATTGATATATTTGAAATCGTTCCGGATAAGAAATCATCATTGAACCTTTTAAAACTGACCGGATCAAATCCCCGGTTTTTTTGAATTTATACGCACTGAAGATGAATTATCCAAAATCCTGGGTGGAAGAAAAGTGGATATGGTGACAGAAAAGTTTTTGCATAAACTGATACGGCAACGTGTGATTAACAACATGGAGACTCTTTACCATGAATCCTAAAATAGATCAGAATGATCTTCCTGGTTTGATCGTTCAATTTGAAATGATTGTCGGCCAAGATAAATAAAAAGAAGACAATATTTATATATTTATATAAGAATATTAAGATATATAAATCGAATCATTGGATTATCGATAAAAATACATATAAATACTTGACAAAATGTGATTATAAAATTTAAATAAAATAATTGTTATTGTTTGTATTGTAATAAAATTATTCCAATGCGGTTTGTTCTTGTTGTTTTAACTTGTTATTTAGTGTTCTGTTGAATGCCGCTTGGAGCTGTTTTAATGATGGGAAGGAGGTGATGCGACAGGCGCGATCTCACCTAAAATAACATTTCTATTTCGATATTTGCAAATCACACCGTTGTATTAACTTAATCATTCTATTCATGAACTTAAGATTAGAAACTTAAGGGGGATAAAACAATAATGCGAAAAAATATGGTAGTATGTGTAGTAGCGTTAGCCTTTTGTTCTTTCGCTATTCCCACTATGGCTCAAAACCAATTTGACCAAACGGCCGATTGGCCACAACTTGGTTCATCCAAGGTAGAAGGCAGTGTTGAATTTGACAACGGCACTTATACCTTGCAGGGGAATGGCAACGATATTTGGGGCAACGCAGATGAAGGTTTTTACACCTATACGGAAAAAAGCGGCAGTTGGAGTATTTCCGCCAAAGTTGAATGGATCGATCCCGGCTCGATTGACTGGGCCAAACTCGGTGTCATGATCCGTGACAATGGGCAAGCAGCTGGTTCAAAGCATTTCTCGTTTGTTGCACGAGGAGCCAACGATTTACTCGCTCCTCAAATGCGGCAAACCACTGACGGAGTTTCGCGTGGTGGAACTGCTGTCGATGAAGGAACCCAGGTTGCAGTTCCAGATGGTGGTGTTTGGCTACGGGTTTCCCGATGGGCTCCCATGGACTTTTTCTGGGCTGAATATTCCACAGATGGCTCAGAATGGAAGTTGGCCTTAACCGACACCATTGAGATGAGCGATGATATCTCCGTTGGTTTGGCAATCACAAACCACGAAGACAACGATTTCTTGGCCGAAGGTACGGCGGAAGATGTCGTGATCGAAGAAATCACGGAATTTCCCAGCCACATCATTGGAGGACCAGTAGGCGATTTTGAACATCATGTCGATATCGGCGATTTCCGCTGGCGCGGCGATGCCTCTTTTGCGGATGGAGTCTATACCGTAAACAGTGGTGGCTCCGATATCTGGGGCGGCGATGACGACATGCACTATGTCTACAAAGAAATGAGCGGTAACTTTGAAGTCGAAGCTGAAATGGAAATCACCGCTACTGGTGGAACTTCAGAATGGTATCGTGCCGGTATGATGGCGCGTGAAAACCTGAGTATGAGCGCGAAATATGGAATGGTATTAGTGAATGCGGCTCATAATTCCCGGGTTGCCACCCGAAGTTCCTATGGTGGAGGTGTCAGCACCGCAGGTGGTGTTGGTGTTGATGTACACCATTGGAAATTTAAAATGGTGAAACTCTCAGGTGTAACCATCGGTTATTACGAAGATGACAATGGTGACTGGGTCGAAATTGGCCGTGTCACCGATAACATCACCTCTGACACATTCCTGTTTGGTTTAGCCCTGGGCGGCCATCAAGGTTTTGATGTCGAGGGTGAATTCCGCAACGTTTCTATCACGGAATACCCCTGGGCAGTGAATAGAACAACTCCTGTTGCCAATTGGACCGCCAACCTGGTGGTTCCCGTTGAAGTGAACATTGATGTTCGTGATGGGGCATCCGCCAATAACCTTGAAATTGTCGAAACCATTCCGGAAGGAACCTCGGTTTCGAATGTCAGTGTGACCGGTGGTCAGGTCAGCGAAGCTGATGGCGTGATTACCTGGACTTATTCTGGCAGCGAAGATGCCACATTATCCTATGACCTTCAAACACCCGGAACCCGTACGGCTGAAAACAACTTCTTGAGCTGGTCAAGCACGGCAAGCGATGCCGATGGGTTGGAACAACCAGTCGGTGGCGAAGGTGCCCTCGGCTTCCTTTCCGTCAACATCGCCGAGCCCTTCTCCTATCCGCTTAATGATCAGGAGAACGAAAATGAAGGCATAGGCATTACCGAAGTCGATCAACAACGCGGATTTGGTTGGGCCAGTGATTGGCGCAATCCTTCCGGCGAAGATAATGAATTAACCCCGGATATTATTGTCAACGGCTTGGTTACTGCCCAGCCACAAGAATTTAACCCGGGCAACTTCAGCCTTAAACTGAATGGCGATGTCGGTGATGGTATCGCCCGTGATATCGATCCCATTAGCAATGGCGAAGTGTGGGTCTCCTTCACATTTAGAGACACCGGTCCTGCTGAAAACCATTGGGCTGGTGTGACACTCTTTGATTCCGAAGGCGGTGAATCCAGCTTTATCGGTAAACCTTACAATTCTGAAACTTCCGGCATTGGAAACCTGCCCGGTGGTGATAGCCTGGCGGATACCGATTACACCGAAGCCCAGCACTATCTGGTTCGTATCGTGTTGAAACAAGGGGCTGGCCAGAATGACCATGTTTATCTGTGGATGAACCCGGATGAAACCGATCGTTTGGATACCTACGATGCCGACGGTCCGGATGAAATTCTGGATATCGCCACTGTTAAACTGCGTCGCGGTGGCGCCTCCGGCTCAGCCTGGTTCGATAATATTTGGATCAGCACTGATCCCGCCCTGCCTCCCGCTGGCGCTGGCCGTGTTGATCTCACCCTCAACAGCCCTGACCGCGATCCCGATCTTCCGGCTTGGGATGTTGTTTCCATCGACCAGATTGATGACGCCATCAACGATGGAACCTGGGGATATGGACATGATAATGGTGATAACCACTATCTGATCGTAACTGGTTTCATTTATTACACCGATCTTTCTGGAATTACTGGTCAGGTTGTCGCATTTGGTCTTCCGGCTGATCGTATGAGTGGATTGAATGGACACGTTCTTGGACCCTATAACAACGCATTTGAAGCGGAAGGATTAAAGAACGCGATGAAATTCGAGAACAACGATCAGCAGCGTGGACCCTTCACCTTTGACGTTGTACCCGCCGGCAAATACAAAGAGATCAAATCCTGTATGACCGTGGGTAACGGCGATGGTGTTCTAAGCGTGACCTTCAATTATGAAGACGGCACCACCGAAGTGGGTGAAATTCACGCTGATGACTGGTATCATGATCCACCCAACGATGCATGGAACTTCAACGATGTCATCGTGTTGGTGAACGGTATGAACCGTCTCAGTGGTGATAACACCTTTGATGATCGTTTCGATCCCGGCTTCATGGAAGATACCACCCCATGTAATCCGGATAAGGTGCTTGAATCGGTCACCCTGGAATACAATACTGATATATCAGTCTCATTTAACCTGTTCGATATCTTTGCCGTACCGGCAGACAGCGAAACCCCGGTTTCCGAATGGGCATTGTACTAAGCATTGCGCTTAATTCATTGAATTAAAAATTAATCCCCCCGCGGGCTTTGCCCTCGGGGGGATTTCTCATTCTCTCTTATTTCTACTGTAGGGGCTAAAATCGTGGGATGGGTCACGTTTTTTGTCCCATCAATGCACACGATGGATTAAACAACGCAACCCATCTTACTCGCTCATTCTGATGCATACCGTACCACAACATAGGGCGAACACATAGGTCCGCCCCTACAACATGTAGGGGTTGACCTATGTGTCAAACCAATTTTGTTCATGCCTTATTCAGACACAATTTCGGGCTTTTCTGGTTGTAATCCCAAATCGTTGAAGTGCTCAAGGCGAAATTCTTTGAGACCTTTCATCACAAGATTGTAGGTTTCCTTGATATTTTCACCGATATTCTCAAGCTCTTCAAAATCACCCAGGATTTTCTCAGCTTCCTCGAAACCTTTCTTAATCGCATTGCCGATCAGGTTTGAAAACCCATTGATGTTCTCTTCATCCGTGGATTCTGAGTGATTGGCTGCATACACATCAAAAAAACTGGTCGCAAAACCAACAATCCGTTCGGCGGTGTTTTGCGGGCTGTAAAAATCGAGAATATCATTCGCCGAGGCATTTTCTGGAGGTTGGAATTCATCTGTTTTGCCTTCGGTTTCTTCATTCGCCTTTCGTATACCGAACCTAACTTCCAGTTGCTCTCTTACCTGAGCTTGCATAACGGAAACGGACTGGCTCAAACCTTGAAGGTCGCTTAAATTAAATGAAACCGAAACCCGATCCGATTCATTTGCCTTTTGCACGTCCGGTTTTTGAGTAACTGAACTTTCTTTGCTATCCTTGATCCGTTCTCGCAAGGAGGAAGCGGATTGCGCTAACGGACCCGATCGATTGGCTATAACTGAACTGACTGGATCCAACATGATTTATAACTCCTTGCTCACATTATTCAATAAAATGATTACAGACAATTTTACGTTATCATTATCGGCAATAAGTTAAAAATACTTAAGTGAGATCAGCGCGGCTTGAACCGATAAGTTAAGTCTTGGCAATATGTTGGACTTCTTTTTCCAATTCCAGGTTCACGGTTGAAAGTCGGTTTTTTAACTCCAGCCAACGTTCACGGGTTTCCAGTAAAGGTTGGCTTAAGGTGGTTTTGATCCACGGGAAAAAGTCATTCATCCAACTTTGTTTAAATTCATCCTCGGCGACTTTCAAAACGCGCCGAGTTCCCTTTGAATACAATAATACCAGCCATATCCCATAAAATACAAGTAAAAATAATACACTTTCAAGCAATGCACCTGCACCTAAAAGAGATATTAACTGTGCCAATAAATCCCCAACTCCCGAAAAAGAAAGAATATTTTCCTCTTTCCGGATAAGATGCAAGGTAAGCGGCTGCAAAAATGGAAACCACACTAAAGGGAAATAAATTCCAAATTTGTGAATGGCGTTTGGTGGTTTGATTTGGGTGGTGATGGTTTGGATTACATTTTCTTCATAATGATGCATTAATCGGGTGAACGCTTGATCAACAAGCTGGGCATAATCCGGGATTTCCCCAATTGTACCTAATGATTCAGGCATCCCTTGTTTTAAGGCATGATGAATATCCTGCAATTTGCCAGAGGCTGTTTTTCCTTCATCACGCAAAATATCACGGGGGGCATGGCTCCAATCATCACTTTTAGGCGCTCCACTAAGGTGACGGCTGATAAAAGCCACAAACCCAGCCAGTGGATAGCACAAACTGCGCAGAATAGGCCAATCGCCCACCCGCTGGAAAAACAAATCCGTGCTGATCCGCCTCTGGACCAACTCCAAAGTTTGTACCCGTTTCCACACTTTTTCAGCATAAGTGTCGGGAAACTGCTCGTTAATCGTAACTTGCAACTGATCATAAACAGAATCGATTTGCTTGATCTTTTCATCAATTGAGTAGTACTGCTCTATTCGCTCGATATTTTTTTCAAATTCCGCTCGGATATTCTCGACTTTGGCTTTCATGATTTCTTCAAGGGAATGCTTGCGAATCAATCGGGCATGGAATTGCTCAAAATCATAGTGTTGGGGATTTTTTATGGAAAGTAAAAAGAACCGGTCTGAAGAGAGAGGTTTAATATGGCGTTTATGGCATTCATTTTGAAGGAAAGAAAATACTTCCTCCCGAATAGTCTCTGCTTCAGCGGCGCCAGCAAGTTGATCCATCTTGTTAAGGACAATGTCATAATGCTGATTGCTTTGGGCGATATTTTCCAAACGATCGATAAATTCCTTATCGCCATATTTCCTGGGAGTGATCATCCAGACAATCCCTTGCAAATGACGGGAGAGGGTATGCACATCTTCACGATGAGACACAAAGCGGCTGTCGAAATCGGGAAAATCAATCAGGACCACATTGCGTAATTGATCCCGCCGATGGGTTACATAATACAGGCGGTCACCAATATCCACCGAAAGGCGTTCTTTTAACATGGGCAGATCAAACTCATGGCAATACCCCACGGCGATTTTAGTGCCTTCATCCAGAATGTCCGTATCAATCGATATGCGGTTCCCCGCCAGTTGGTTGATTAATGAGGTTTTCCCTACATCTTTACCGCCCATAATGCCATAAAGAAATAGAGTGTCCCGGTCGGCCTGGCCGGATTGAAAGCGAAGTTCAACCGGTGGCTGGTGGGTTAATTCGGCCAATTCTCTGTTTAAGGTTTCCAACTGGTTGCGCAAGTAATCAAGTTTCATGATATTGGCTGCAATCTTTCAGAGAGAGATAAAGAGGATCAGTATCCAACAAAACGTAATCGTTTATTATACGGTCAAATTCAGTTAATCCATTCATTAGGGCATGATGTATAATTTCATGAAGGTCTCGTTGAAATTCACGCTTCGCCTGGTCAAACGGCCCCAAGGGAATATAGCGAAACACCGTTGGCGCCAATGCCCAGCTGCCAAAGCCGGGGATGGTCATGATGTCGGTAATCAGGGCGAGGATTAATCCTATCGCCAAAAGAGGATCATTGACAACAGAGGTATTTAATTTATCTGATGTCAAAATCGAACGGCAACGGTCTTCAAATGATTGCACGGCTTTGTTTAACGGATCATCAGGCACTGTGGTCTGAAATTCCACTAACCATCTCGAATTGTGAATCATGGAGGATAAGGTGGTGTATTGAGTATGATTTAAAAGCGCATAACGCAATTTTTCGTTATGGTCAGCCAGACGGCGATTGAGTTCGCTTTTTAACTTGGCGCTATCCAATCGCAATATATTGGATAGGAGTTGATCACGTTCACTTCCAAAAGCGATTCGAAACTGGTTTCTTAAGGCTCCGGTTTTAACCACCTTTTTGAGAAAGTGCAAAATGTTTGTAAGGCTAAACCGCTTTAATCCCAAATGCTGCAATACTTGAAGGACATCATCATGTAGAATCGATTTCATATCCACAGGTGGTTCGTGGGATAAAGCCGCGCGCACTTCATTTTTAAAAAAGTGCTTTAGATTCTCCAAGGCATCCATACGTTGTTGATTCTCTTCCAAAATTGTTTTCACATGTGGAACACACATTTTGATCAATGGATCGACAGGAGCAAAATGCTGGATGTTTTGAAGTTGATGCTGGAAATCAAGATAGGCTGGTTCATTGGTAAAGTGAGAGGCTCGTTGAATTTGGGGCAATACGTGGATAGTGTCCACACCATAAAATTTCATCGCATCTTTAAAATCACGGTGCTCAAGGTCTATTTTATCCGTCCCCCGATTGTTTAAGGCACACATTCGAGCTTGTTTCAATGTGTTTGCATGTTCAGCGCATGATTCATAGATTCGATGGTAAATGGTTTCGTCATCAACCATGAATACCACGATATCCAACCAAGGAAGAAGCCGGATGCTAATCTGTTCCTCTTCATAAGACAAGGTGGTATTGATATCGGGTAAATCCAAAAGAGCTCGGGTCTTAAAAAAAGGATGACTGGTATTGATCCATTGAAGGCTCTTCGGTGAGCCTGCCGCTTGGGTTCGTTCAGAAACACATTCACTGGGAAGATCGGGCATAAACATCTTCCCCCATTGATTCTCTTTATCTTTTAAAGCATTCCAAAATTCCTCATGAGCGAGCAAAACCGGCCCGCAGGTGTTGTGGGTTTTCCAGCCGGTCAGGCTCACATCACCCCCCGCCAGGCTGTTAAATAATGTTGATTTCCCCGTTCCCGTGCAACCAATAAATCCAATTAACATAGGACGATTCGAACCGAATTGTTCACGAAAAGTGATAATAGCTGCCGTTTCCAACAAGGATTTAACATCACTGCTCGTAAATGACAATGAACGCAAACGTTGGGTGGAAAAGAATATATACTGAAGTGCTTCTTTCGCTTTATCCACAGAGGTCATGCTGTTTCTATACCAATAAGTTTAATGAATCCATGTTCTTACCCTAACAGGATTACCTCCCTAGGGAGGGCGAAGCTCCCGCCGAGCCGATGCATCCGATCAAGTGACATTTAAACATCAGCGCGTTTTATACGGTAATAGGCCATCTGCAAACATATAAAACTCAGCAATAACAAAAATAAAAGATGGCCCAAATAAAAATCCCAAAACAGATCGTAACCCGCTTCCATATTTTTGAAGAGAGAAGCGCTTTGAGGCCATAAGTTAAACAAAAGCGGGGCATTCCAAATCATAAAAATGACCATAAGGGGATTTGGATTATCACCCACCGTGATTTCTATACCTGTCATCAACATGACGATGAGTGGGGCAAATAAAAAGAAAGCCGACCATCCATATGATGTCATCAAGGCGGGAAACGTCCGCTTAAAATAGGTCGAAATCCACACAGAAAAACATGAAATCAAAAAAATCGTGGGGATAATCGTTATAAACGACAACAAATTCCCCATCCATACGGGATAAACATTCCATTCTTCAAAATATCCTATCCCCGATTGATGCTCGTTGGAAACCAAATACCATATCATTCCCAAAATGATAACCGGAGGTACATAAAAGGCCACGATATGAATCATACCTTGACCAAAGGTTAATCTTAATTTTCCCCAAAGGATTGTCCTGGTTTTAAGCATGGATGAACGCAAACTTTCCCAACTTTTACGCTCATATTCACCGGCCACAACTGAAGCCCCAACCATAGGCACAAACAACAGAATGAGGATATATAACACAGTTAACATTTGAGGGAGATTAAACAAAAATCCAGTGAAAGGAATAGAGATTAGCCACAAAACGGAGGGCGCATCATAATCACGGCGGGTAACGAATGAAAGAAAACGTTCACGTTCGGATACATAAACAGGATTGGATTTTTCATGAATAGGCTCTCCATAATCACGGGTGCCTAAAAAGGACCAGAGTTGTGTATCCACTCCTTTTAATCGAATTGGTCGCCAGGATTTTGGGCGAACCCGGTTGATTTCACGGGCAAGAAAATCAGGAACGTTGTAAAGCAATGCTATAGCGAAAACAACGGATAGAAACAACCAAACCAATGCCGCAAAAGGTTGTTCATTTGGAGTGCCAAATTGTGATGCTAAATACGCTGGCCAGAACATGACGCTGATAATAAGGTATGAAAGGGCCAAACCCAGAAAAAACGTGGGAATAAGAGCACCCATCGTGATACCTATGCATAAGGAACATAGGGCCAATAACAACTGTATGATAATTAGGGCATAGATATCCCACGGACTAACCCCTCCCATAAAAAATGTGACTCCCAAAATGGGAAGGGCAGACAACAAGGCGACCAGCACGACCGAAAACGAAGCCGCCGCTTTGGATAAAACAAACTCGATCGGTTCGACCGCCGAGGTCATAATCAAATCCAACGTCCCCGAATCCCGTTCCCGGCTAATGGAATAAACCCCGATTATTGGAACAATCAAAAATAACGTAAAAAAACTGAACTGCCGATAACTATGGAGAATTTCCCGGCTGACCTGGTCCTTCTCTTTTGCGTCATCAACATAAAATTTGCTGGTTGACAAATCATAATAAGTTGCGATAAAACCAAAACAAGTGAAAAATAAAAACGCCCATAATATCCAAAAACTCATGGGACGACGCAGTAAATCCTGTAATTGATGGCGGATAAGCACCCAGGAACGGCGGGGAAGGCTTTTAGGATAAATGGATTTTAACGACACAAGCACCATTCGAAAAATAATCCCCATACCGCGAAAAAAGCCGATTCGTTCCCTGGTAATCCGCTCCTCCCTCACAGCCATCGAATATGATCTCCTCATGCTTGGGAAGGGCGAGGCTCCCGCCGAGCCGTTTCCACGTATAACGGCTCGGC
>CAZFER010000090.1:0-22897 GCA_964517495.1 uncultured bacterium
GATGCCAGCGACCTGGCCGAAGGCTCCCGCCGAGCTGTTATACGTGGAAACGGCTCGGCGGGAGCCTCGCCCTCCCTATTCAACGATCCAGTTTGATCTAAACTTCATGACATTGGGTTCGTCCCTACAACTTGTATGAATTAAACTTATGTGTCAATCCGATTTTTAGAATTTTTATTATAACAGTGAAATATTATGCTTTCTAACTTTTTTTGGGTAATTGAAAACGAAATAGCAGGAATGGCTTTGCCTACTGCAGGCCATGCCTATTATTTTTTGGAAGAGCCGGATAAGGCGGCCAAAGAGGAATTGAACCACGAGATCAATGAACTTAAGTCGCACGGGATCGGTTCGATCGTCACGCTTACAGAAGATCCCCTTGCGAAAACAGAATTGGAAAAGGCTGGCTTTTGGTATATGCATATCCCCATACCGGATATGACTGCCCCTACCCCGTCTCAGATTGACGATTTCATGGATTTTTCGCAAAAGAGCTTGAAAGAGAATCGTCCGGTGGTAACCCATTGCCTGAGCGGGAGCGGACGAACAGGAACTATTCTCGCATGTTATCTTGTTTTCAAAGGGAATTCTCCTCATGATGCAATCCGGCTGGTGAGAGAAAAACGTCCAGGAGCGATTGAAACCCGCTGGCAGGAAGAGGCGATTTATGAATATGGGGACCGCCGGGCTGCGTTGGAGTAAAAAAAAACTCACCCTATCTCCACCTAGCCGTATATAGGCTAACATGGTATTATTTTGATTGATATACTGATTTTTCCAAACCAATCTCTCAAAACGAAATTCATTTAATTTCAAAAGGATTCCATGACGTTGATTCGCCGTTTGGTTGTTTTAATTATTCAAACATGTTCCCTACTTTGTTTTAATGTTCCAGCACTGAATACCATTTATGCAGCTGAGGGATCATCCACTCAAGACGTGCCTCAATATCAGCTTTACCAAACCTCATTCGAGATTAAATCCACCCCCAAACTCCCTTTTCATAGCGATGAAATCAAAGTGGATGCCACCATACGAACAGAAGAGGGGACATTAATAACAGTTCCCTGCTTTTATGATGGCAGAGATGTATGGAAAATGCGATTTACGCCTATTTCTCCCGGCCGATATCATTATCACATAGATGCAGAAACATCATCCGGAAGTGAAGAGATCATTTCAGGGAATTTTAATGTTATTCCCGAAGCAGATTCCGGTTTTATTCGCATTGGAGCTGAAACCAATCGCCATTTTGTTTTTGATGATGGCTCTTCATATTTTCCTCTTGGGGAAAACCTGGGATGGGTGAATAATCCCAGCGTAACTCGGTGGATTGGTTATTTGGATGAGTGCCAGGAAGCCGGAATCAATTGGATACGCATTTGGATGTGTCCCTGGGGATTTACAGAATTGGAATGGACAAGACGTTCAGGCCGCTATCATGGATTGGGAGAATATGATTTAAATAACGCCCGGATGATCGATGGTATTTTTAAGGCTGCCGAAGAGCGAGGGATATATATTCAATGGGTTATCAATCACCACGGTCAATATTCAACCGGTCATAATCCGATTTGGGATCAAAATCCCTATAACATCACAAACGGTGGTTTTCTGCGTTTCCCGGGTGAATTTTTTATCAATGAAGAGATGAAGTCCCATTATCGGGACCGTTTACGTTATCTGGTGGCCCGTTGGGGTTATAGCACCCATCTATTTGCATGGGAATTTTGGAATGAAGTTGATTTAACATCAGATTACAAATTCGACCGGGT
This sequence comes from uncultured bacterium, assembly GCA_964517495.1. Taxonomy (GTDB): domain Bacteria; phylum Hinthialibacterota; class Hinthialibacteria; order Hinthialibacterales; family Hinthialibacteraceae; genus CAZFER01. The sequence continues at coordinate 1,776 of CAZFER010000090.1, forward strand.
TAAAGCATGGCATGAAGAAATGTCGGAATATCTTCGTTCCATTGATCCCTACAACCATTTACAAACCACAAGCGCATCATCATCACACGATGATATGCATCGCATAGTGAATCTTGATTTTCTGCAGAGCCATGCATATGTCAATAACCTCATTGACCGCATATTTGATTCTTCCAAACAAGTGTATAACCGCCATCCGGACAAACCGCATTTCTTTGGGGAATTGTCGTTTGATTGGCGGGGACCCAATACAGGCGATACAGAAGGAGTGATATTGCATAATCAGTTGTGGGCATCGGTTCACAGCCGGGATTCCGGTACCGCCATGACCTGGTGGTGGGATAACTGGGTACGCCCTTATGATTTGTACCATCATTTCAAAAGCATTGAAGAATATATTAGAGGGATTCATTGGGAGAATGAAAATTTGGTCCCTCTTGAAACCAACATTGAAGATAAAGCCGAAAACAGAAGTGATTTGGTATTCATTCCCCCATTAAGCTGGAGCCGTACTCAAACGTCTGAATTTACTTTTCAACGAAACGGGGAAGTGCAAAATGGCGGCCAATGTGATCAATTCGTGCAAGGCCGGTATCACCCCGAACTGGCACCTAATCCCACCTTTAACCTGCAAACGGATGTCCCCACTCAATTTGGCATGGAGATTGGCAAAGTTGCGCGAGCGGGTGCACAATGTGTCATCTTATTGAATGGTAAGAGAGTGGTGGAGCGAGATTTCCCACCGGCTCAAAGTGATACACAATTGGGGGAGGAAGGGAAACTATCCTTTGAGGTTCCAGCAGGTCAGAATCAAATAGCAATTCGCAACACAGGGAAAGACTGGTTTCACGTGAATCTTTATTGGGTGGAGGATTTTTCCCAGCGACCTGCCGCTTATGCACGGGGCAATAAAGACCGTGTTTTGGTGTGGGTTCATGATACCCCCCATCAATTTGCTGTTTTAAATCGGTATGCCGGGGCTTCACCAACCGTGCCAACACGACTAACATTGCCGGAAATAAAAACGGGTGAATTTTTGATCGAGCAATTTGATCCCTATACCCAAGAACGCTCTCCATTGCCTTCAGGGCAAGCGGCGAAAGAGGGTTTAACATTCACAATTCCTTCTTTCAAGCGGGATGTTGCGTTTCAATTAAAAAAGAAAACGGCCATCATTGATGAGGCCATCAAATAAATTTAGACCCTCTAAATAAGGTGAGGAGGTTATTCTTCCATGTTTGAATGGATGAACAGACATAAAAAAGACATCATGAAGTACACCCTTTGGCTGGTCATTCCCTCGTTTGTCCTGCTTTATGGGTATGGGCAATGTGCGGCGCCCCGCCAAATTCGATGGGTAGCCAAAGTCAATAACGAAGAAATATCGGAGTTGGTGTGGAACCGCCAGGTGGAGAATTTGCAGAACGAATTGCGTCAGCAAAGCGAACAATCCGGACGTGATATCGACCTGCCCCGTGAAGAGTTAAGAAAACAGGCGCTTGAGCGGAGTATCGTTTCTACTCTCTTTAGTAATAAAGCGGAAAAATGGGGTATAGCCACCACCAATGCAGAAGTCATCAGCAATATTCAGGACACGTCCTATTTCAAGGATGATTCCGGTAATTTTGATTACAACCGTTATCAACTCATTCTAATGAATAACCGCATCACACCGGCCCAATATGAAGCAAGCCAGAGGGACAGTATTACCCGTTCAAAGATCCAAACGGTGATTTCAGAAACTTCATTTCGTGCCGCTTCAGAAAAAGAGCGTTATCAAAAACGCCAGAACATAAATGCTCAAATAGAATTTCTGGCTTATGAACCTTCCAGTTATACAGAGGAAGTCAATCCCACCGAAGAAGGTTTAAAAGAATTTTACGAGGAAAATAAAGAGGATTACAAAATCCCTGAACAGAGGCGGATTGCGTATGCCCGGTTTTATCCCGACGAACATATTTCTGATGTAACATATGTGGAAACTCAATTGGAACGCTTTTTCAATGAAAACCAGCAGAATTATGAAATCTCAGAAAAAGTGGTGCTGGAATATTTAACCTATACCGCCAGTGATTTTGCTAAAAGCGCGACAGCCACAGAAGAAGAGATTCGGGCTTACTTTGAGGAACATCAGGAAGACTTCAAGTATCCTGAACGGATTCGTGTTCGCTTTATTTCCCAACCCATTGCCGCCTTGGCTGAAACACAGGAAGTCAGCCAGGAAGAGGTGAAGGAATATTATACAGAAAATGAAGAACAGTTAAAAGAAAAAATAAAAGCTACGGCCAGCCACATCCTATTCAGGGTCACACCGGAAATATCAGCGGAAGAAGAAGAGGAAGTTAAAAATAAGCTTGCCGATGTTAAAAAGCAGATTGAAAGTGGTGATTTGACTTTCGAGGAAGCCGCCCGGCAATTTTCTCAGGATGGAAGTGCCCGGAAGGGTGGTGCTTTAGGTACCTTTGGAAAAGGGCAAATGGTTCAACCATTTGAAGAAGCGGTTTTTTCAATGCCACTCAATACAGTATCTGATCCGGTGAAGACTCAGTTTGGCTATCACCTCATTAAGGTCACAGACCGCGATAAACCCATTGAGTTGGCTGAAGAGCAACTCAAAAAGGAAAAAGCAAGCCTATATTTCAACCGATTGGTTGATTCCACCCAATCGCTGGATGCACTGAGTGACCGGTATACCATACAAACCACCGATTGGTTTGCAAAAAGTGACAATGTCAAAGGTGTTCCACTTCGAGAGCGGCCTTTATTTGTTAACCAGACATTTTCAAGAGTCGATTACGATGGCGTATACAAGGTTGGAAATGCATTGACCCAAAACCTGTATTTGGTGGAAAACCTTGGCCATCAAGATCCCAGGCCGATGACATTAGCGGAAGCACGTGACGAGATCATAGAGGAATTACAAAAAAGCAAAGGTGAGACAATAGCTCAGCAAACGGCGGCTGCTGATGTGGCTCGTATTGAGGATGCATCGCTTGCGTTGGATGTTGTGGCCCAAGCGAGGGGTTTAACTGTTGAACAAACCGAACCGTTTGGGCGTGATACTCAATTTATCCCTGGATTTGGATCAAGACCAGTTTCTGTGATTAGCACTGCTTTTACGATGGAAGAGGGTGATATTGAAGGTCCCATTAGAACCAATATGGGTTATCACATTATTCATTTGCTATCACGCCTGCCATCCCGTTTGCCTGAGTTAGCGGAAGTGCGCCAACGTGTTGAGAATGACTTTGTTGAGGCTCAAGCCGCACGTTTAGCTCGAGTTTCTACCAATAATTTCATCGATGAACTATTCCAATCGCAGCAAAGCATACCTTCGTTAGCAGCCACACAGGATGTTGATTGGGGAAGCACGGAATTTTTCAAGCAGAATGTCATTATTCCCGGATTAGGCAGTAAAAATAACGTCAACCGGGTGGCATTTGAACTGGAAAATGAAATGGATATTAGTTACCGGGCGGTTGAAGAAAGAGTCGCTCAACGTCCTCAACAGCAGACTGAACCACCGATTGAAGCCTACTACGCCGTTCAATTGCTGGAGATAAAGGAAGCCTACATCCCAGAACTTGAAGAAGTCAGAGAGGAAGTCGAACAGGATTACCGCTTGAAACTTGCTGAACCCGTAGCAGAACTGAATGCGAAAAAAACATTAGCCGCTATTCAATCCATTCTTGCCTCCTCCGGCCCAATGGAAGCAACCCGGGCGCTTGATCTGGCTCAGTTCCAAAAAGGAATTGTGGATTCGGATGACTATGATGAAGTGGGTGAAGGCGGCACATTCCATGGTCCCCTCGAAATAAATGGAATGGGCAATGTTCGGGGAATACCGGGCCGGGCACCCAAAGTGGTCAAAACTGCTTTTGTGCTCGAACCGGGGCAAATATCAAAAGTAGTCACAGTTTACCAGACAGAAACCAAAGAAGATGGAACCCGCGTTAAGGGTAGGATGTTGGGAGCTTATATTATCCAGGTTCTTGATAAATCCACTACAGAAGAAGATGAAGATGATCCCCAATCATTTTCCAAACAGATTGAACAATTCCTGAATAGGCAAACACAACAATTGGCCTTTAATGCCTGGATTGAAGAAGCCAGTGCGCGAGCGGATATTAAATACAATGATGAAATCTTTAATCCGCAGCAAGAAGAGGAAGAAGGCGAAAGCGAAGAGGAGACGCAGGATTCGTCTAATTTGCAAGGTGAATAAGATGTAGGCTGGGTTGTAAAAAACTCGATGGGTTAAACAACGCAACCCATCCTACTTGCTGGGTTGACACATAGGTCAACCCCTACATGTGGTAGGGGCGAACCTATATGTTCGCTCTCCCAAAATTTAACCAGGGGCGAATGACCCTAGCTATCTTATTTTAATCCTTTTAGGGTAAAAAAAAACCACAGGTAACATGAAACTCTATTCATCTGATCTCACTGTTATCCTAGGATTGCTCTTTTTCTTCACCATACCATTCATATCAAACGTTCAAGCGCAGGATACTATTTTTGAGAATGGATTCCCCATTCAGCCGGGGATTGCGATTATTGATAAACAAGGTGTGATAAAGGGAAGTTTTCCTTTTCCGGGTGATCCAACCGATGTGGAAGCGTTCCCAACCCGGGATAAATTTGCGATTAGTACGCGGGTGGGTGAATTTTTAATTGTTTCCGGAAATGGAGAGCGGCTGTTTGACGCTTCGTTTACTGATTTGTATGATGTGGATATCCTGCCTGAACCCAATCAGTTTTTGCTGACATCCCGTTTTGCCAAGCGGGTATTTTTTCTTAATATCGAAACCAAGGAAGAAAAAGAACTAACCTACGAATTTGAAGGGCCGAGCGATGCTGATCTTCTCCCAAGCGGAAACCTTTTAGTTTGTGATGCACGGGCAAGTCAGATTATTGAATTTACACCGGAAGGCCATGTGATTTGGCGTTTTAGTGATGGCCTGAAACAGCCGATGGACGCTTTGCGGCTGGAAGATGGCAATACCCTCATTAGCGATTTTGATAACCACCGTATCATAGAAATCCAACCTAATGGTGAAGTGGTTTGGGAAAAACGGGGATTTGATCATCCAATAAAAATTTACCCATCGGGAGAAAATACGTTTTTGATCGCAGACAGTGACCTTCAGCGTATCGTCGAACTTACCCGGCGGGGGGATATTCGAGTCATTAAAGATCAATTCAACCGAATACAGGCGGCGCATCCCATTTCCAACACGGACTTAATTTTGTGCGCAATTAATAACAGCTTTAAACCTCCCTCCGTTACGCCTACACCGGCTTACCAACCATCACCTGTGCCGGTTAAAGCGATTCAACATAAAGAACCGTTTGTCCCGGGGCCGGTATGGCTGTTAGCCATTGCTTTGCTGCTGTGGTTAAGTCATTTGCCTTTTAAACGCGGTAATTGGTTTACGCGATTTTGTTGTGTGACGTTTTCCTTACTTCTTGTTATTGGAATTGCGTTTCATACCATCTCCAAGGCGGCTTCTTCTGCACCTTATATACCATCCTACCTTTTTTGGCTGGCTGCTTTATTATTATGCATATTTGCTTATCGCCATACGATGCCGTGCTTGCGGCCAAAAGCGCTTTGGTCACCACAACGACCTATTCGGTTTCCGTATTCACCGCTTAACATTCTTTATCTTTTGATTGTTTCATGCCTGGCTTTATTGTGCCAGTATCTATATACCAAACCAGCCTGGCATGAAACCATTCCCTGGTACGTACCCATGGTTGTATGGGGATTCAGCCTCATCTTATTATTACGCGCTTCCCGACAAAAACATCAAGTTTCTCCTGGAGAACCTGCTACAGTGGTGGTTGGTAATCTGCCATTGGCAGTACCGTTTTCCACCGGCAGTGTAAGTGAGGAGGGATTGGAGGAAGGCGAGAAGCCGCCGTTCGTCAAGCAGGAAGATCCTCTGGTATGGTATCTATCCAACAGTATGGTTATTTTAACCATTATTTTGGGAGCGGCGCTCTATATCATCGGCTCAACACACGTGCCCACCGATGTACACGGGGATGAATGCGAAGTAGCGCTGCATGGTATTCAGGTGCGCGATTCGGGCAATTGGAATATCTTTAATCTGGGGTGGTACCACATCCCCAACCTGTTTTATTTAATCCCCGCCTGGGTGATGTGGTTATTTGGAGATGATTTATTTGGCTTGCGCATGGCGGGTGCGTTGGCAGGTGTGGGAGCGATTCCGGTTTTTTATCTTTTAGCCCGGCGACTGTTTAATTCACCCGCAGCGGCTATTGCAACCTTTTTGTTTACCATATCAACTGCAACCGTTCATTTTTCACGTATGGGTACCGGTTATAACCAAACGATTCTTGTTGCAACCGCGGTTTTGTTTTTCTTCGTACGCGGACTTCAACAAGCGGAAGGCCGAAGTTTCATTCTTGCCGGCTTTTTATCTGGCGTGGGATTACTATCGTATCAAGCCAATCATTTGATTCCTCTTTTAATCATTGCCTCGTTTGTTCTTCTTTTCATGTTTCGATGCATCCCCCTGTGGACCGTTTGGGTTGGTTTGACAACCTATCTATTAGCGCTATGGGTGACAGCGGCTCCCTTGGTGGGCGTATATCTCAATCATCCAGACTTCAGTTATTCGCGTGCAAGAAGTATATCCTATTTTTATGACGAAGGTCACAAACAGATACGCAAAGCCTATCCCGCCTCTCTGTCAGAAAAAGAAGTTCTCCTGAGGCAATTACAGCGCAGTTCGCTTGCCACTATTTCGCATAAAGACGACAGCCCTTATTTAGTTAATCCGGAACATGGGGGCTTATTGGACCCAATTCCAGCGGTTTTGTTCATCGCTGGTTGTTTCTTTTTGCTTTCCCGTCTGTATCATCCCGCTGCACTGCTGTTATTATTTTGGACCGCTACTATCATTGCTGCGGGAGGGATATTTACCTCAAATACACCATCCTATCAACGGTTAATCGGTACGGTGCCCTTTTTGCTGTTGATCGCGGGACCGATCTTATATGCGATCATCAAAACCATTACTCATGCGTTTCAAGGAACCATTCGATTCAGGGCAACCCTTACGACAATCCTATGCTTGCTGATTCTGATTATGGGTATGCAACGCTATTTTCATCGCATTCAGGCCGTTCCTCAACAGTTGGATGAATGGACGCGCATTGCCCGTTATATCAAAGAAGGATCACCTCATCGTTATACCTATTTTTTGGGGCCACCCGCTGTTTATTTTGGGTATGGAACCATCCGTTTTTTAGCCCCGAATGCCAAGGGAGAGGATGTGATGAATCCCCCTGAATTTCTGCAGAATAAGGTTTCGCATCGTGGCCCTGTATCGTTTGTGCTGGTTCGCGGCCACCGAAAATACATCAATGATTTAAGGCGCCTTTATCCAGGAGGCAAAGAGGAAAGCCATTACAACAGCTTAGGCCGGCAACCTTTTACAACGTATGAGGTTAACTTTTAGATGAATTTTTTATTATGACAAATTTATTAATATTTACAATTGCACTCATCTTCACCTTATTGGTGTTTTACCACCAATCCATCCGGCAACGGCCTGTTTTTGTTACATTTTTGATTGCGCTTGGTTGTTCACTTGTATTAGCTTTTTCTCTACATACTCACACAGCAGCAGTTTCAAGCCATGTGCCTCCTTTGCTTTATTGGCTTACTATTTTTTTACTGGTCTATTTGATCAGAAAAAAGACCATTCATTCGTTTTTACCAGACAAAAAATGGTTGACGCATGATCATTCCAAATGGCCTTATCATCCAGCCCGGTTGGTTATCATTGCCCTCTTGGCTGCTTTAGCAGCCTGGTTTCAGTTTGCGTATCTACGAAAATCATCATTATGGGGGTATGCCATCGGATGGTACGTACCAGTCCTGATTTGGCTTTTGGTTTTGTATCAGCAAATTGCCCCCCTGTTTGCCAAACCGGTTAATCAACGGTTGAAATCAGCATTTCATCAGCTTGGTTCATTGCCTGTCGCGGTTCCCTTCCCTCTTCGTTTACCCCATCATTCCCAAATCAGCCAATCCTCCGTTAATCGTGAAAAGGCTTTTACCTCTGATCCACGCACGAACACAGCTATTTTTGGGGTAGTGTTGATCGCAATCGCACTATATATGCTCAACCCGACCGCCTATCCAACCGATGTGCATGGCGATGAAGCAGAAGTGGCGTTTTGCGGAATTGAGGTCCGCGATTCGGGGAAGTGGAATCCATTCGTTCCGGGATGGTACGATATTCCCAACCTTTTCTTTTTAATCCCAGCGTGGGGCATGTGGTTATTTGGTGATACATTGTTTGGCATTCGGCTGTCTGGCGCATTGGTCGGGGTAGCTTCGGTAGTGGCGTTTTACCCGCTGGCCCGACGATTTTTACAACCCAAAACAGCCGCACTGGCAATGTTGATGTTTGCTTCATCCTCAATGATGATTCATTTTACCCGCATGGGTACGGGTTATAATCATACTATTTTGGTTGTCACTATCGTTTTATATTGTTTTATCCGAGCAATACAGGACAAGGACCTTCGCTTTATGGCCCTATGTGGAATCGTAACGGCGGTCGGTTTGCTTTCTTATCAGGCCAATAAACTGCTGCCGCCTCTTCTAGTCAGTACGTTTTTTCTTCTGCTATTTATGCGAAAAATGAATTTTCGTTTTTTTATACTTGGATTACTGACTTATTTATTCACCTTTGTTATCACCGCATCGCCGTTGATTGGAAACTATTTAGCGGCTCCAGGAGCGACTTTTTCACGGACGGAGAGTGTTTCACTTTTGGGCGAAGCGGGCCGGAATATGATCAAGAGTGGCTATCCCGGAAATATATCAACGGGAGAATTAATTCAACATCAAATCGTTCGCAGTTTGTTAGCGCCTATCACCTATCCAGACCGCAGCCCCTATCTTGTGAATGAGCTGTATGGAGGTATCCTCGATCCTATTCATGCGGTGTTTTTCCTGGCAGGGGTGATCATTTTATTAACGCGCGGCTTTTCTCCCCCAGGGATTGTGCTGCTGTACTGGGCAATCTGCCATATCCTGATCGGCAGCGCATTGACTAACAACGCACCCAGTTACCAACGCCTGGTGGGGCTTATTCCTATTCTTATTCTCATCGCCGCGCCCGCATTATATGGCGCGGCATCACGAACTGCAAACGCATTGAAACTTGAACGACAGGGCAAATATTACGTGCTGGCGTTTACCGTTATTCTTGTACTGGTTATGAGTTATCACCGCTATTTCCACCAGATTATGGCAGAGCCGCAATTTTTGGATGATTCAACACGGGTAGCCCGTTTCTTGAAAAAAGATGGACCGACCAATTACACCTATTTCTTTGGCTTACCCTTCTTTTCGATTGGCTATGGAAACATTCGCTTTTTAGCCCCAGACGCACGAGGTGAGGATGTTAGAGATCCGGCCATTTTTCTTCAACAAAAAGTAAAACGGCGCGGACCGGTCAATTTTATACTGATCAAATCCAATCAGCGATTTATAGAGCCATTACGGCGGCTTTACCCCGAGGGTAAGGAAACCCAACATAAGAACACCTGCGGTGTTCCTTTGTTCATAACGTATGAAGTGAATTTATAAGAGATTGATCCTTCATGAACGAGTCCACTATTTCTAATTCAGCAAATCCCACATTTCTAACTTCTGTAACCAAGGTAGTACGCACCCAATTTTCATGATCGGATTTAATCTTTCTCAGGTATTCAATAGTGTACGTATTGGGTTGGGCGTCATACTCATCGTGATGATTTGATCATAGAAGAATCCAATTTTCATAGGTGTCCAATTTTTCTCTTGGGTAGCCTGGATCGCCTCTCGGCCCGTCATCGCTGTGCCCAACGATATGAGCAATTATTCCTATTTGTTTTGTATCATCATGCTCAGTACCATCTAAAATGAGTTCTTTACGGCAATTTGAAACCGCACACCGCCCAGCGGCACGGCCATATGGAATCTTAACATCTTTCGGCGGATATGTTCTTGGAGTTGCCATTATGCCTGTCACTCCCTGAACCGGGTCAAGGCTCCGGCGATTTCTTTGCCTCTGGCTTCAGATACGCCTTGATGGTCTTTTCCGCTTGGGTAATAGCGTCTTCATCTTTTGGCTTGGCCTTCTTTCAATTCCTTGAGTTATTCTTTCCATTGGGCGGCTTTTTGCCCTTTCTTATGGGCCAGTTCCTTAAATGGATTAACTTCGTCCGCAGCAATCTTTTTGCGTTCGTCCATGTCTACCGTCCAACTGAGAAGGCTATCCTCACGCTTGGAAAAACGTCGAAAGAAATCGTCAAAGTGGTTCTTAGATTAAACTCCTAAACAACCAACGCAATAATACTAATTATTATCCATTTATTAAAGGTTTGATTCATTTTCCAATTACTCAAAAAAATACACCCTATTTGCCCCAACTCTTTAATGGTTTCACCTCCAACTCCTCTCTCACCGATTCCTTGCATGATCCTGGTGTCAACAAAACTGTGATCGTGAGATTGCCATCCTCTGGAGCGGTTTCATTTAGTGCGACCATGCAAGTGCCACGGTTGAGGGAGTCCCATTCGTTTCGGGGCTTGGAGGTGTTGATGATTTCCCACTTGGCGGGATGGGCGGTTGATTTTTTCGTTAAAACCAACGATTTACCATTTTGCTGTAGTTTAATTATCGGGTTTTCAGCCTTTCCCGGATTGGCAGGAGTGATCATTCCCCAACGAACCGTACTGCTTGGTTTCAAGCCGGTGAGTTCGTCTTGAATCAGCACTTCGTTGGAGGGTAATAACGCCACTCCACGCTTTACGGATTTTGCTTGCCCTTCATACACTTCGCTCATATCAACAATACTATGGGGAAACTCGGGATCATCCGAAAATTGAATAATATGGCCTTCGTTTTTAGCGATTTGGAGTTGATCGTCAATCACCAGGGTGTTATGGCCATAGTTTTGCTGGCGGAAAATCGTCCAACGATCGGAATCCTGGGAACGGTCCCACAAATTCATGCCTCGTGATTCGATGCCGTGATAGCCTTCCGCACCCAAATCCATCGCCCAGCGGACGCCATCCGCATCCAGCACAAACGAACCGATATCCATTTGCCCATGATTGGCCGAGGGTGAGCCGGCTTTGAGTCCAACAAACACGGCATTGGGGTCAGTCCAGGAACTGCGGTGAAGCGTGACGGGCACATGGCCTTCGCTGGACCAATGAAGCGGCATTTGAATATTTAAATCATCCGGAGCATCTTCCATCCATAATAAGGTAAGGGGTAAAAATCGCCCACCGGATGATCGTCCATCCGATTCAATTAAATTTCGAAGCCGCTCCGCCAAAATATCACGCTCGTTCAGCAGCCAGTCTGGCCGATCATAACGTGAGGCGAACCAAAAGCGTGCCGGTTCAGGACGCCGTCCTGCTCCACCATCAGCATAATTGAATGTATAGCCGGAAGGGCCAGTGACCAAACTCAGGTACTGCCCGGTTTTGTCAAATCCCGGCGCATTGGTTAAACCAAAATTCGCATCAATGAAACTTTCCAGGATCGCGATTAATAAAACATTATAAGTGGTGCCATACGACCAATAGCCCGGGCCTTCCGGATAGCTCCCGTTGGGGGCGTATGCCGCCATCGAGTACGTAACGTTTTGCAGCGCGTTATGAACGGTGCGGGCGGCTAATTCTGGTTCATCCTCCATGACCGCAAGCGCACCGGCGGTAAGCCCGCCATGACACACCTGGCCCCAATTGTTCCGCGACTTCACCCATCCATTATGACGAGTCTCAAAAGGTAAAATCACGCCTTTTTGAATGATCGCTTCTCTGATGGTTTTGCGAGACTCCTCACTTAACTGGTCATAAAGCCAATCATAACCGATTGCCATCGCGAAAGTCATCTCTGCCACATCCAAAAAGTGGCTTGGATTCCAATCAGAAAATTTGGCAACATCGAGCATCTCTTTCTCGCAGCGCTTAACATACTTATCCTCGCCGGTTAAATGATAAGCCATTGACAGAACGATGGTTCGCTCGACGCAGCGTCGGGACTGCCCAAGCAATCTTCGCCCCTGCTTTTTCCGTTCGATGGGTGAAACGTTTAATAGATAATCCGCGTGATTAATGACCACTTTAGCTAAGGATTTTCGCAGTGGATTCTTCTTGACTGATTGTTTAAGTTTAGCCAGGCCATCAGGTGTGATTAGTAATCTTGGATGTTGTTTGGGGGCTTTTTCGACATGTTCTTGCAATTTATCAAGAGAAATCGATGGTGGGTATGAATAGTCCTGTCCGCCTGCCGGTAAAATACCAATCAAACAAACAAAACCCAGGCATAGAAAAAGGGAATGATATCTCGTGTTTGCAAGGGTGCTTAAAAAATGGTGAATCGTCATAATGAATCATCTCCAAATAGTAGAGTTATCTTTCATCGTTCAATTAATGAGAGAATTTATAAATCGAGCTTCATTATACAGTATGAACCATATGAGAAAGCAAGGGCAAGAGAATGGCTGCTGTGAGCTATGCGCACAGTGTCATGAATAATTCTAAGCTAATACCGATTGAAACCTCATCATAGCAATCGATTCCTTTCGGTAATTAACCACCACCGATACCAGAAATTTCCCCTCCTGCCCGAACAATATCTCCATAACTGTAAAGGCCATTACTGGGGTTATATAACCGGTCATTGGCATGCATCCCAGGCGTTACGATGGGATTTCCAGGTGTTACCTCGCCATTCAGGAGTTTCATTTCAAGCGCCCAATGTACGCCCCCGTTGTTGGTTAGGTCTGGTCCGGTGGATTTCATCCCGTATCCTTTCGGGCAACTGGATATGGGGACACCATAGCGCCCTGCGCATTGATTTCCATCCTTTCCCCATCGTCCACTATAGTGCACATAAACATAACTTTCGAATAGCCCGCCCTGAGAGAGCGATTCAAGTTGTTCCAATTTCCCCTGTGGTGCAAATGGATCATCGAAATCAACCGAAGACATATAAGAGGTGGGCGTCGTCAATTCAAATACAACAGTGATGACATTTCCACCCCGCCTGGGCCAGGGGAAATTATTCTGATCGATCTGATAGGTTTCCAAGGCGGTACCGATGGCGCGCAATTCACTTTGAGCACGTGCAACTTTTGCGCGAGTTTGGGCGTTAATAAAATTAGGCACTGCGATAGCAGCAAGGATACCGATGATTGCTACAACAATTAGTAATTCAATAAGTGTGAATCCTGTCTGTTTCATTTTTCTTTTGGGATTTCTCATATAAGCCGAGAAATTTTCCCCTCTTCTTGATTTGATCTATTTTCTCATACCAAGTGTCTTCACGTCAAGCAATTTTTTTGATAATCCCCCTTTATTGTTGAGTAATGAACCGCTTACATGGTTGATACGTTACATGGCTTTGATAACAGATATTAGCCGTTCATTTTCTTCTGGTGTTCCCACCGCAATCCGCAACGCGGGAACATTCACTCCCACGTTTTGGGTTTGATCGGAAACAAGGATTCCCCTTTCAGCAAGGCGTTGAGCAGGTGATTCATCACTTTGATTCCACAAGACTAGAAGGAAATTTGTATGGGAAGGAATCACATTCAATCCCAGATTTTCCAACTCTTTTTTCAGCCATTCACGCTGTTCGATCAGGTTAGTAATGCGTGACTGATAGTGAGGCAGATCCTCCAAAACCGCTATTCCCGCCGCTTGAGCAAGTGCATTAACCGGAAAGGTCAATGCATAACGTTCCATACGTTCGATTAGACATTCTTTCGCCAGGGCATACCCCAGGCGCAGACCGGATAATCCAAAACTTTTTGAGAAACTGCGAAAGACAATCAAATTGTCATAGTTATTGATTAAATCCACCACCGTCTCATTACAAAATTCAAAATAACACTCATCAATCACTATCATGCCCGGCAATTGATCAATATATTCAATTAAGGATTCACGTTTGGCAAGCGTTCCTGTCGGATTGTTGGGATTTGCAATGAAAGTCAGCGAGATATTGTCTAAAGGATATTGTTCAGACAATGAATCGATTGGTGGTAGGTTAAAATCATCTGCGCGGCGAAACGATTTCACACCAAAACCATGCCGCTGAGCGGAAAAGTTATAAACAAAAAAGCTGGGTTCAAAGGATACAATCATCTTATTTTGCCGTGCAAAAACAGTGATTGCCAGATCGATCAACTCATCCGAGCCGTTTCCCATGAAAATGTTTTGAGGTGTTATACCATATCCCACATAAGAGGCGATCTTCTCTCTTAACGCTATTGCATTGGTATCAGGATAGCGATTGGCGTGGTGGGCAGCTGCATTTATAGCACTTAAAACATGCTCACTGGGTGGTAAAGGATTTTCCCCTAAATGCAAGAAAATCTTATCCTTATTGTTTTCATTCCAAAATGAGGGAATTGCTTTCCGTTGCGGCAAACTGGTATTCATTTTCGTCTATACTTTCTAATAAAAGGGCGCTTCAATCATGAAGCGCCCTCCTTAAATTCCCCATATTGAGATAGTTTACTGCTTACGCATCGGCTCCCATTCCATCTTCGAACGAACCGGCTGCGACTGGGAAGCACAAGTTGTCACGGACATACTTAATTCCGCCGCTGCTGCATTCATCCAGATCAACGTGGGCACTTTCCGCCTCAACAATCATGGGTGCAGTAGTGGTCCCCATGACGGAGCAATATTTTTGTGGATAACCGATCTGGATCATCAATTCCACGAAACGGTTCATATTAATATCACCAGTGGGCAGATCGGTAAATTGCATCCCGCGAAGAGGCCAATCCGGCTGCATGGATCGGACTGGAAAATCGGGACGCACCACATGGTTCTTGATATGGCAGCCATAGCAACGGTCCGCCACTTTCAGGAAGCGGGTTTCCCAACTTTCGCCTTCCCAACAGTGGGAGGGGTCAACATTGACGGCCAGGGTTTTATCGCCATCGCAAATATCCACCAGCATGTTAAAGTCATCGGCGCACATGGCTGCCGTTCCGGGGTGGATTTCATGGCACAGATAAATGCCCATTGAGCGGGCTTTGTCGCGGATTTTTTGGGTTTTGGTGACAAAACGTTCTTTGCCTTCTTTCACAAAGTCAAAATCACCACCGGCCCAAAATCCCCAGGGGTAGCCGGTCGCTAATTCCCAGCCGAACGCCACACCCCAAAACATAGGGATAATTTTAACACCTAGTTCACCGGCCAGATCAAACATTTTCAAAATATAATCTTCTGCCCATTGTTCGACTTCCTGATTCGATTTTTGGGCCACATCGCCAGGAATAAAAGGTCGAACGGTGGGGCTTCCGGTCCATGCGGTGGTATGAACCCAGAACGGGCAATGCATGGAAATTCCGTCGAGTTTCATTCCTCGGGAATCAAATTCGCTCTTGATTTCCTGGGCGCTTTTACCTTCGAGCATGAAGTTGGAGGGTTGAGCACCCGCCGCTCCGGAATTTTTTGCAAAATCCAGGAACCCTTCCAGGCCTTTTGGACCATGCTGAGCCCCTTCTACACTTGGATGGAAACAGGGTTGTGCCATAATTCAAGACTCCTTTATATATAATGAATTAAATAATTTCCTTCCCCGATGGTAAACCGCCAGAAGCGATCAAGAAACGGTTCTCGGATGATAATTTAAGCTTTAACTTAACGCTTTTTGGCTAAAACCTCAAGTTCTCTACGATCAGCTTTTTGTGAATCGTTCCGCGGCATCCAAACTGAAAATTATAAATCAATGGTTCCTTTCAATTGGAACGATAAGCAACGAATCATTTTAACATTAGGCTAACTTGTTTTAAACTCTTGACTAATGCCAGATGAAGTTATGTTAAATTTCATACGATTGCCCTGCCCTGAATGGGTGACAGAAAGAACTTTTCCCATCTCTTTTAGTCGATTTTGGTCATTAATAAGCGGGATTTTTTGTATAAATATGAAGAATTCCTCTTATATTACTTGACATATATCCTATCTTATATTAGAAAATCTGTAAACATAGAATGGGGATAGATGATGGACTTTATTGACAAAATCAGAGAATTGTCGGCACGAATACCAAAGCAATTAGAACATATACAAACCGAAGAGGCAACCAAAAACGCATTTGTTATGCCTTTTTTAAATGCTCTGGGTTATGATGTATTCAATCCGCTCGAGGTCGTTCCCGAATTCACTACCGATGTAGGAACTAAAAAAGGGGAAAAGGTGGATTATGTAATCAAAAAAGATAACGAGATCATTATTTTAATCGAATGTAAGTCTTGTACCTGCGCACTTGATGATCAAAGTTACAGTTCTCAACTCTATCGATACTTTTCTGTTACCGAAGCACGTTTTGCTGTTTTGACAAATGGAATTATTTATAAATTCTATTCCGATATCGATGCCGCCAATAAAATGGATAGCAAACCATTTTTTGAATTTAATTTAAAGGATATAGATGAATCTAAAATTGAAGAACTCAAAAAGTTTACAAAACCCTCTTTTGATTTGGAAAAGATATTAACAACAGCAAGTGAGTTAAAATATACCAATGCCATCAAAAGCATTTTTTCCAAAGAGATTAATGAACCATCTGAAGATTTCGTGAAATTTTTCGGATCACAAGTCTACCCCGGTAAAATGACTCAAACTGTTCGGGATCAGTTTACCGTCCTTGTCAAAAAAGCTGTTTCTCAATGCATAAGTGAGAAAATTAGTGATCGATTAAAAGCAGCTTTAAATGAAGAAAAAGAAGAATATATTGAAAAAAATGAAAGTGAAACGTCCCCAGATTACACGGACGAAACAGAACGCGGGATAGAAACCACAGTAGAAGAAATAGAAGGATTTAATATTGTAAAAGCTTTATTACGTGATGTAATCGATGTTAAACGAATTTACCTTAGAGATACTAAAAGTTATTGTGGCATTTTACTCGATGACAACAATCGTAAACCTATATGTCGATTGCATTTCAACTCCGCAAAGAAATGCATCTCTTTATTCTCAAACAAAAACGAAGAACGAATCCCGATCGACGATTTGAATGATATCTTCAAATATACTGACAAATTGAAATCAACCATCAACGAATACATTCAAACGGACAATTCACAGGACATAAAGCCACATGTCAATACGAACATCGATACAACCAATTCTGGTATAGCTTATTGAGATATATTTGAAAGTAAAAACCACTAGATTTTTTTTGTAAAGTGTTTAAAAAGCGGAATAAAATGTATTAGTCATATACAATAAATTTTAATCAATCTCCTGGATTAATTCAATATGTTTTTAGGTTTAGCGAAGGTAGCTAAATAAAAAAAACATTAAATCAAAGCCATTCGTTGATATCCTGCTTTCCGATAATCGCAATAATCTCGACTATTTCACCATTAAGGCGGTAATAAATGTTTTCAACACCACATTGACTTCGTTTATAGCCTTTACGAATATGATCAGCAGGTGGATACATCAAGGGATTCTCTGCAATTTTTCTAAATGTTCAATTAACGCTCTGTAATATGTATCTGGGTGCGTGAGAGAAGGGAACTATATGCATAGCCATTAAGGGCGTGTGAAAAAGTGAGTGAATTAGGTTAATGTGTTGCCAATGAGTGGGTGGGAATAGCTCTGTTTGAGGGTGTGACGAGCGGGCAGGGATGCCCGCTCCCCGTGAAGGGTGGTGCGTTGCCGTTTGGGTTGGGGGAGAAAAAAGGTATGAGTGTGTTACTCGAGGGTAAAATCAGCGTTTTACCCTTGGCACCTCGCTTCACGCTGTCCGTTACCGAACACCGCGCAAGACTTGTTTCATGGATGCTGGCTAAATTTTACTATGGCCGTTATTTCAGACGACGAGTTGTCTTGAGATTTCAAGACGCACTATCCTTGGCACCCGTCACCTGTGCATATAAGAAATAATAATATAATTATTTAATACATTGAAGAAAAAATGAACCAAAATCATCTGCAACAAATTGAATAGGAAGATCATTTGACCACCAATCAATAACCGGACAATCACCATCAGAATTATTTATTGATGTATCAATGGCATAACAACCTCCTAATCCATTATCAGCACCTAAGTTCCGTTATAGGCCGGTCTCATTACTTCTTCATTACCGAATAACAGGGCTATTCCAGGATCGACTTTTATTTAAAAATATAATTCGATTCACTATTGGCTGAAAACCAATTTGAGAACATAATGCATAGTTACATTACATGATGATGATCGGTTTAAATGGTGGTGCCTGTATTCAATTCACTTCTTGAGTGACTTTTAATAAGCATCACTTAATATGTTTGATGGTTGGAATCCAAGAAATAAGGTGGCAATGGATTTGTTAACGTCTTTAGCTGGTTTTTCCATAACCCTTTATTTAATCAGCCTCAGTCTGGCGGGTTTGTTTATCCGTAACCAATATCTGCGCTGTAAACGTAATCCGGTGACGTTAGAACGGCGCAGAAAAGGTAAAATGACCTGGGATATGCTGGTCTTTTTTGCTTCATTGATCCTCTTCTTCGGTGGAATGGCTTTTATGAATGGGGCTCTTTTTCTTCAGTCTTACCGGGTTTTCGCGGAAGGCAAAACGGTAGCTGAAATTATGATTAAAGAAGATACTTCCGAAGACGCGGATTTCATTATTCACATCCGTGAACTCGGTGATCCCTTGGACGAAGAGAAAAAAAGGATTGATGCTGAATACAAGATAAAGGGTGATTTGTGGACCATCCGAGGGAATATCATTCGTTTTAATACCACTTTCAGCCTTTTCGGTTTTAAACCGGTTTATCAACTCACCCGGGTTCAGGGTGATTATTACTCGATAGAGGATGAAAAACAAAAAAAGCGGGCGGTTCATTCCATGATCGATCCCAGCCGTGAAAAGTGGTGGAGATGGATGATGGAAAAAAGCGACTCGCTCCCCTTTGTAGAACTCACCTACGGTTCGTCTGTAACTCATAACGCAACCGTGGGGAGCCGCTTTGTCATCAAAGTGCTCCCCACTGGTTTTGCCTTGGAAAAAGTGGAAAACGAATAAATCGTTATCGTTATTCGCCAGTCACATTTTCAATGAAATACAATCCGGATTTACCCGGCGCCACCACATCCAAATCACCATCATAATCCAAATCCACCACTTGGGTGTTCATTCCCATTCCAATGTTTTCATCATAGGAGATGGTATATTTGGTGAATTGAGGATCGGGCCCTTTTTCAACGCGATACCAGAATATGCACTGAGGCTCCATCGCTCCGGGATCACCGCCGTTATGGCCGCGATAACGTTTGCCAGCCACAATGTCCTTTGTTCCATCCTGGTCCAAATCAACCAAAACCGGGCAGTGAATCTGTGAGTAAGTGTCATCGATCAGGTGAGTAATGAACTGCTGACGTCCAGCGCTATCACGGGTTTGTTCCAGCCAATACAGGCCGAAATCATGAGCATCACCCCACACGATATCTGCCATATCGTCCTCATTGAAATCCTCAACAAGGATGGGAACGCCTGAATGATGAGCGTGGAAATTGCCATGCCAGGTCCATTGTTCCACCTCAGGATTAACCGGGCATTCGTACCATCCATTCGGAGTTAATACGTCGTTGCGTCCATCACCGTTCAAATCACCAAATCCCATCCCATGGCCGCGGCCGTTGATCCCGAGGACACGGCGTTCGAAACCGCTGTCACTTTTATCCAAGCCAACATAGGCGAAATAGGTGACGGGCATGTTCATATTATAAAAATTGGCTAATACATCCGTGCGTCCATCGTTATCGATATCGCAGGGATAGATAACTTCCGTGCCATTCAAATCATTCGCGATTACATGTTCTTTCCACTTTTGGTCAAAACCTTTTTCCCCTGGATTTTCATACCAGGCCAGTTTGGGAATAAACCAACCGCCTGAGATGATATCCATCCAACCATCGCGGTTAACATCCATCGCTATTTCGCCGTAATTGTTCATATATTCGCCGCTGACAACCACTTCACGCAATTCATGCGGTGTCCAATCAGGGGCTTCATACCAATTGGGGCCACAAGTGATATCCAGCATTCCATCTCGATTAATGTCAGTTACCGTGCAACCTTCGCTAAGCAGAGAATCGATTTGATGTTTTTTAAATTTCAGCGGTGATAACTGGGTGCGGTATTGTGGTTTTAAATCCTTAATTTTTATGTTCCGAAACTTAACCACTTGATTTTTGAATTGCTCTCCTCCATGTACTTGAAGACCAATACGCCCTTCCATGGAATTATCCAAATGGGCATCCACCACTTTTTGCCGGTTGAGATAAACCACGATATGGTCCTTGACACAGACGATATACATCTGGTTCCAATTGGGATTGTATAAATCCTTTTCAGCTGACACGTGGCGAAAAATACTCCCCGTAGGAAATTTTTCGTCCATGTCACTGATTTGGATTTCATACCCATGTTGAGAAGGACGCCCTTCAACACCTTTGGGCATGCGGATTCCCACACCGCTGTTGCATTTGGGAGTCATATTGAATTCCAAATACAATGAAAAATCATCCCAGGTCTTTTTGGTAAACAACCACGAGTCATTACCCACTTCTGGATCTTGTTTTCCAACCAATACGCCTTTCTGCACCTCCCAAATTCCCGGCCATTGCATTTGCCAGCCATCCAGATTCTGGCCATTAAAAATAGGCACATATCCAGCTGCGTCTGGAAACTGCGCGGATACGCTATGCCCTGTGACCACAATCATGCCAAAGGCCACTAAACCCATAATCATTAAACTTTTTTGTTGTCTCACGATGCAAGACTCCTTTCAAAACCTTGGATAGAGAACTTCGTCTCAATTTTCGTATACTATCCCATCCCGAGAACAAGGTGTAGAGGGGGGAATATTAAAAGTTAGGGCTTAACTCAATCGTGTTCGGTTTCAAAATTATTCCAAGAAATATTCTCACGATAAACCGTAAGGCTTATGTTTATCTTTCAAAAATCGTAAATTAGTTCATATTGAATTAAATAGGGGGGTATATTTCATGACACATTCAATCAATCCATTAGTGGATTGCGTTTTTA
>CAZFER010000091.1:0-21523 GCA_964517495.1 uncultured bacterium
AGCAGTTCGGCTATCATGCCACGGTGGAATTTCCCATTGGCCAGGGCAAGGAGATCGACATCTACCTGGAGCGCTTGGAAAACGCCGAGCGTTTTCCTCAGCATCCCATGCTGGGCAATGCGGAACGCGTATCGCTGGAAAATGAGACCGGTTCGTCTGACCTGCCTTATAATATTCGCAAAGGACTTGATTTTGGCTGCGGCCGGGTGGTCAGCATTGGCCGCAGTCAGCGGGTGAAAGAACGAATCTGGTATGAAGCCGGTATGGCCGGCTTGAATACCCACCCCAAGGTGCGGATCACCACCTTGCGTGAATTTTACACGGCTAACCCGGAAGGCAATCCAAAGGATAACCGGCCATCCAATCCAGGCCCCGATTCCGGGGCCCGGGATGAGGGACCGGCGGTATCCCCGCCGGGAAAGCCTGCGGCGCCCATCCCAAAGGGAAAAGATGGCTCGCCGGTATCCCCGGCGAATGATAGTGGACCGGATGAACCTCATGGCAATCGCCATGATCCCAATCCGCCCAAGGCGGATGGATTGTTTGATCCCTTTGATGATGAGGAAAAGGCGTTATAGCGCCGTCATTATCAGGCGGCATATGGCCGCCGGGATGGTGGCCCGCCCTTGAATCCGATCGGATACCATCGGATGAACGCCCGCCTATGCGGGCGGACGAAGGCTGTATGAACTCTCACAAACCAAACCAGAACGCCAGCCGTAACTTGGGAAGTTTTTCTGGAAAGAGAGCGGTTTATCCATTCTTCATGATTATGGGTTTGGTTTATTCCGTGAATTTGGTCACGGATGCTCCGCGAGGTTTATCCTTTCCCCTCATTCATCCCCCCGCCGCCCTATAGGCGGCGGAAAGGCAGCACGGCATCCTATGCATCCGCCCATAGGGGCGGTTAAAAACCGGAACCTGATGAGGTTTCGGTTGAGTATTGAAAAGGCATCCCCAATAGGGGAAAGGATCATGCATCCGCGAAACGCAAAGGTTTATAAGCTTTGCGGGGGATTTATAAACAGGGATGAGTATGGCTGATCTAAAGCCTGATTCAAAATCTGATTCGCGGTCCAACCTTAAGCCGGATAGAAAAGCCGAAACCGGCAAAGACGGACGAGACAGTTACAGTGAACCGGAGCATGTCATCAATGTCGGTGACATCAGCCTCCATCTTTATTCTCGAGAAGGCGACTTTGGCCTGATGTACAACGGGAAGGTATTGAGGAATTACATCGATCCCAACACCGGTGAGATGAAGTCAACCTACTATCTCGGCGACCGGGATTTTGTGGATGCGATCAACGCTTTTAGCGAAGGGGTGCGCTACATCCAGGATCGGAAGATGAATTACAACCTCAAGCGGGCGACGTCCGAAAACTACACCAGCCGGTCACGTTCTGATCAGAAAAAAGGACAAAGCACACAACCACCAGCGGCACCTGAGACTGGACAGTCATCTCCTGCATCGATACCACCGGTTGCTGATAAGCTGGAAAGCAAAAAAGGAAAGTAAAGCACATTGAAAGGTCACTGTTTTTTTGAGGGCGTTTATTTTAAGGTAAATTGAGCAATCTTTTTGGAAATGGTTTTCAGTGTCTTTCTAACTGACTGTAGACAACTTTATATAGGGACTTGTGAAAAGAGAATTATGCCCCCTCAAAAATACCGGGCAAAAGGGAAGTTCGAAGCAGTTAGTGAAGTGCAGTTCACCTTAAACAGCCACAGTCCATACCAAACCTTTAAACTGATTGAATCCCCCAATGAGTTTAATTATTTTGGCAATTATGATCTGGCAGGCATTCCTTATGGAACGGATATGGAATTCCAGTATGAGAAACGAGGTAAATTCTTGAACGTGAGGGAACTCCCGGGTTTCGAGCAACTTTCAAAACTCGATCTTAAATCTCTGAAAGAGGATTATGAAAAGACGTTGGGAAGCCAATCCGAACGTGCCGATGAACCGGCTCAAACCACAGGGGAATCCTCACAAAATCAAGTTGACCATAATCGAATCCAAACAAGTCTTAATCAGACCATAAGTTTGGAGATGGAATTGAAAGCCCATATGAATGCCGGGAATACCTCCCGTGATATTCTCGAACTGGCGTATTCCGCCGCCGCCAAAAATGAGGACGGTTCCATGAATCAGGAATCCTTTGAAATTTACCACACCCTTCTTTTGAACAAATTAGAACAGGGATATCGAACCATTATTAGCACCCTCAAGGGTGAACTGTCAGATGAAGATTATTGAATCCCCTGATCGGTGAAGATCATCTTGATCTCCGCTTGCAAGCTGGTCAGCTCCTTTTCCTTGTGCACAAGAGTGATCTCCATATCCCGGATTTCCCGGGCAATCCGTTCGGCATACAATCGTTTATTGTGACGCAGCATCACAATCTGCCCCATCAAATGAGCGCGAGTGGTGTTCTGAAATTGGGAATCAGGCGTAAAAGTCAATTTGGCGGTGTGAGTTTCCAGTTCCTGGATGTCCTGTTTGATGCGCTCAATCTCAGACGCTAAGTCGGTTTTGTATTGAGCAATGGATTCCCGCAAGGTTTCAATGTGATGAATAAGGGCTTTTTCCTCAAGCTGGAGCAGCCCCAAAATATCGGCTAAATCCTCACCACTCGAGATGGTTGGATTGGAGGCAAAGGCAAGGTTGATTTCCGCGGATAAATTGCCCTCCCCGAAAAGCGAAGGATAGCCAGGGCTGTATAAGGAAGGCATCATCGGTTCATTTTGTGCTTCAAGTTCAGTGTCAAAACGATCGAAAGACAATGGAAAGACACGTGTTTTGCCATGACCACCGGATTTTGAGTCGATAATTTTGTCCTTCTCCAGGACGTCCATAATTAATATGTTAAGCCGAAGCGGATTAAAAGGTTATTTTCAGTGAATCTGATCCATCTTCCTCCCAGTATCGTTTTATCTAAGCAAATGTATCCAGATAAAAAGCCATTAATATCCCTCATCCCGCATCTCTCGAATTACATCAGACATCCGCCGCTCTCCCATTCTCTCTTTTGTTAGCGTTCGTATCTCTTCAAGGGACATCTTTTTAACCGGTCCATAGTTGGATAAAATTTGATCCACATAAGCCGAATCGGTTTCATCCCATTGATGATAGTGGGCAGGCAATACTGGTTTTTGGTAGGTATATTCGTTCATGCTTTTGTGATTCATAGTCATGATCTCACCTTGCTGATTTGTTCTTTTATCTTTTGCGATTCCTGCAGGGGTTCTTTCTATATTCTAACCACGTTCTAATGCAATTCCCTATGAAATCAAATTGTGACAAACTGGAGAAAACCTGAAGTTTTGAAGGAAATTCATCCGCATCCCCATTGGTTCGAACTGATTTCAGGCTAGCCCATTATTAACTTCTTTCTCTGTAATCACTTCTTTTATCCAACCTAACCAACTCATTTAACTAGACTTAACTGATTTCAAGTCTTTGAAATCAGTCCATCGGTTTTGAAATCAGAAAAACCATCCCATCCTTCTATAAAGGAATCTCAATCCACTTCCTTTAACACACCCCTTATGCTTGAAGAGCCTCGCGGACATCATTGTCCCCACAATATTATATATAGGAATTCTATATAGGACCATCCAATCCCCGTCCTCTCCCCCCACAGCCGCTTGAACGTTTCAAGCACTTCAACCACAAGCGATGTTCAAGCGACCCTCCCCCTGGTGATTCACTCGAATCATCTGAACCAGATATCTTAACAGATACTCACACATGAAATCATTGATTTGATTTGTATACGTATCTTGAATCTTTTAACCTAATTCATTCCACTTTTATTCGCATGGGCAAAATTGAATGCGAATCAACCCCATGAAGCGACCGCCTCTAAAACAGACCCACAATCAGGGAAAGCGGCTTTGACTTAGATGAGCAGCACTTGTTGATAAACATCGTCCATCCCAAAACGCGCAAGTGCGGGTGAATATATTATAGCGTTTCCCTGGCTTAAAAATGTTCCACTTGGGCGGTCGCCTGAAGCATCTCCTTATCCCATATCTATTTGGCGATCATTGATAGCCAACTTACCAATACTTAGTTCTCACAAATTTAACCTTAATCCGCCTTCCACCGGGATTGGGCGCTTATCTGGTTTTTGCGTTGGTTAAATAAGGCGGAGAAAACGGGATTCAAATTGATCGAGCGAAATCAAGATTATGCGGCCAAGCACACCCAGACATGTGCTTGGCTGCTTAACTGGATTTCGTCTCCTAATATTTAATACCCGTTTTCGAACGCCCATTCTTCATTCAACCGAAAAACAGAATTTGTGCCCAATCTCAAGGCGTTTTTGGGGCCATGAATCATCAACCTTTATTAAGGTGTTTCCACATGTTCATTAAAGGGGATGATCCATCCGGCCATTCAAAACATGTCGACGTGCCTTGGAGCGTTATTGCCAGGAACTCCCAGGTGCGCGTGTCTTTTTGGAAAATTTTTTCCTGTCCAGTCAGGGCATGAAAATTCCTGACGTCTTCAGGAATTATTTAATGGATATTGACCTTTACAGTCCGACAAACAAAACCATTCGGCAAAATAGGCTGAAATTGTACCAGGCGTTTGCCGACATTTCGGGATTGGGGCAATCCGCCACAGATGCTTTGAATATGGTATATGGAGACGGGCAAAACTGGTTCAATGAAGAAACGCCCCAAAATAGCGAAGAATGAGCCGATTGTCTCCGTTAATATTCATCCGGCTTCAGGAAGGTGACTGTCGAGCCGTCCTCAATCACCCAGATTTCCCCTTTCTCGATCACACGAAGTTTCCGGTCGCTGTAGCGATCCTCCTTATCCGGGCGTTTCAAAAGATCAAAACCACTCTTCACCAGCTGCTTGCGTTGGGCTTCGTCTTCATAGCCGCCTTCTGTATACAAGCCTTGGGTTATGTAAACCGGCTGACCATGCGGTCCCATGTACTCCGGGACTCGAACCAGGATACCGTCCTCTTCTGCCTGCTCTGCGGTGTATGTACTAATGATTATATCATCATTTTGATGTGCAAGTTCAAAAGAAACTAACGACAAATCATGATCCTTGATGCGCCACATTTTCTGCGCCTCAATCTCTTCCTGTTTGACGGTCAAATAGGCTGTCTCATTTCGGGCGGTTTTCACCAAGCCGTAATAGGTGTCGTCGCCCTTGTCCTCCAGGGCAAAGAAATAGTCACCGTTAAAACTCTCCCACGCCTTGAGGATCTTCTGACTATCCAACATGCCGTCTTTGATCTGGATTTTGTTCGTATCAATCACCTTTCGCTGCTGGCTGTGAAGATAAATTGGACGCACAACCTTATATAATTGCTCATAAAGAAAGAAAAAACAGCAGCCCGTGGTCAGGCTGCATTTTGTGAAACGGCACTGATTTTTTCAGCGTGCTTCATGGTGTCATTCATCATGCGTTGGCATTCCTTGCAGGCTTCCTTGCGTTCCGATACAAGGTCAAACTCAACCTCTAATCGGTAACTCTCCTTGTATTCGGCTTCCCGTCTTATGCTGACGATGTCGCGGATCAAAGCCTTCGCATACGTGAGTTTCGCTTCCTGGTGCATGATCAACGTGTCCAATTCGTGCAAGTCTTTCATAGTCTCACCCCCTTACCCTTTAATGAAACAATTTTTTGTTTCATGGCTTCACAGGGGATTTCGGGGGTTATCTGGATGACGGTCACACAACACAAAGTGCCGAAAGGAAGATTATCCGCTGAAGGGTGAACAATATACCCTGAAGCGGTTAACTGACTTTCGGCTACCAGCGGACAGGGACCGGCAGACAGAATATTTCCCCGAAATCCAACAAGGATGGAGGGATTTTGTAAGCAAATTCATCAGTTTCTCAGGAAGCAAGCCATTCTTAGCCTGTAAATAAACCGATCACTGATCCGTAATTTGATACTTCCCCAGGCCGCTGGTGGTGTTTTTGCCGATGTGCAGGTGCTCGCCCAAGCGTAGCAATCCCCAGGTGAAATTGTCCAAGCCGCTGAATATCACTTTCCCCACGAGTCCGCTGACGTCGAGGCGTTTTTGTTGGCGGGATGACCAGCGTTCGACTTGCCACCAGTAGGTTTCATCTTGCTTGACTTCGATTTCATCGAAAAAGGGTGGTTTGATTTGGCGACTGAGTTGGTACTCACCCCAGGCGGCGATTCGCTGCCATAGACGGCGGAAAAGGATCGGACCGTCTATGCTTTTTAAGGTTTTGCCTTTTGTAACCAGCTGAGTTGGTGTTTTGATTTGGATTTCGGCTTGGCCGGATTCAGGTGGTTCGGGTAAATCGGCGATCGTGTAGATGGAGGGGAGAATACTGATCCCTGAATCATCAGGCCTAAAGATGGGATGCGGGAGAATGCGGATTGCCATTAGATCATATGATACGAAATCCGGTCCCAATCCATTGTCTGCCATGAGTTTGAGGGAATAAAGCAAAGCTGGGAGAAAGGCCGGGTTGGACGCCAATATGGGTTTGCCAATCCAAGACGCTTGAATGGAATGGCCTGGTTGAACGTCTCCACCAGCATCGCGGTCGACATCAAATAGAAAAGGTTGACAACGGTTTGGTGAAGATGAGTTTCGGTCGTAACACAATTCGTAAAGTGGAGCTGCATGGGGAAAGTGTTCACACGACTCACGCAACGCATGCCCGAAAGCGCCATGGAAAACCGGTCCAAGAAACCGGGGGACCGAACCTTCTTCCAACGCCCTTAATTCAAACTGTAAAACAAACCATGAAGGGTACGTGAGAATGTCATGGGTTTGTTCTGACATAATGTCAATCCTGTCCTCTCCAGGAAAGTTATCCAACAGCGGGATCATTTTAATCAATAATAACAATACAAAAAAAGGCTGTTTTTGTCAACCCCCCAATTTTTAAATTAGGTGTAATATAATACAAGGCTTTTTTGGCATTATTATAATGATATATATGTCTGAAACTATTGAATTTATAAACTCTGTTCCAATCGATCGTCGAGGAATTTTTGCTTAAGTTCAACATTATAAATACGTTAGGACCTCATTCTTAATATTTACATAAAATTAAAAATCGATGTGTACAAAACCAGGAAACTAAGGTAAGAAAAATCAAATATTTACGTCTTTTTCATTTGCATAACATTTTAAAATGAAGGATGAATAGGGTTTTTCTGGGTGTTTTAATGATTTCGCGAATCGTCTTACCTGAAGCCCCATACACCCTGCCAAAGACACCGGTTTAGAAAAATCTGGATGGTGAAATGATTGCGCTAGTTTTTTTGAAAATTCAATTAAAAATCTTTTCCGAGCTTCATCACTCATGAGGCAACCAGGAGATGGTTCGTGTTGGACTGTAAAATCCGATACTTTAATGATGTTACGATTTACGATCGTTAGAACCAACATATCAACAACTGGACTACGAAATTCTTCCATGAGATCAGATGCAAGACAAGAGAAAGAAGACATTCTCTCATGATAACACCCAATTGCAGGATGAAGTCCTTGAGACAATATAAAAGATTCCATATATCGATATAATAATGTATAACCAAATGAGAGTAAAGCATTGATTGGATCTTTTGGAGGGCGTTTATTTCTTCCATTGAATTGATATTCAGGTGGGATAAATTCATAAATCCCATCGTAAAACGCCACTGCACTACGCCCTTCATAACCACGCAGAGCATCGAGTGTACCCGAAGGTTGAATATGATCGCTCATTTGTTTGATAACATCCATTTGCTTTTTAACATAATCTGAGTGTTTTCGTGTATTTCTTCTCATTAATACATAATATTAGTTTGCCATGGCATAGCACCTCCCACTTGAATTTGATCCCCTAGAAAACGGAATCCTTGCAATCCATCGGTTTCATAGGTTTTTCCCAATTAATTTGAAGCCCGAGTTCATAAAGAATATTCTCAGTGGTATGTAAAGCCTGACGTATCTTGTGTTTTGCCTGTCACAATAAACCAGCTCATCAGCAAAAAGGCTAATTGGGCTAAAAAAATGATTTTTTTTTGAATATTTGCCAACATCTAAAAAAAATATTTGATTTTCTGTTTTAACTATGATATAAAAGTAAAAATAATATCATTTAACGATCTGCTTCAATAAAAAAGATGCTGATTGCGTCCGCGTTGAAATAACGAACCAGGTTTAATCGAAATGGGGCAAAAAACTGGGGAGATAATAGGAAATAGAGCATCGAATGAGGATGATGTTAAAACGACTAGTCCGCATGACACGTTCAATAAATTGGTTGAAGCAGTCATGTGTGGACGGGTTATTCCATTCCTCGGTGCAGGTGTAAGTCTAAACTCTAAGTACAAAGGCGTCAAAAAAAGAAGAGATAAACCATCAACTTCATCTTTAACAAAAAGACTTGTTCAATATTTGACTGATTTAAGCAGAAATTGCAAAACGGCACACAATACATTGCAAGGTTCTTTGAATGGGAAAAAAGTTAATTGGCAAAATCTGGAACCACTCGGGCTGGCTTGGCTGGCAGAACTGGTTCTTGATCTTAATGGCGGAAACTATGTAAAACTATGCAAAATTCTTAAAATTAAGCGATTCAACCATCTTGAGCCAACACGTGCTCACCGATATATTGCGTTTCTCGCTCGTGAGAAACGCGTCCAAGAAGTAATCACGACTAACTATGACTGTTGTCTTGAACAGGCTTTCAAAGAAACCTTCCATCTCTTTATTAGGCGAAAATCGCCATTGTGTATAATCTCAGACTCAAGTGATTATGAACATCGTTTTGCAAATGGTTGCCCGTTACTCACCATTTACAAGATAAATGGCTGTGCCGCTCGCTACAAAAAAAATCCTAAGCGTAATGCATTTCAGATCATACTCGCCGAAAATGACCTCCAAGATTGGCATGGTCAGAAATGGGCCCAAAGGATGTTTCTCGATCGACTATGGCAATCGTCAGTTGTTTTCACGGGCTTCGGTAGCGAGGAGGCTCAAGTCCGCTTTGATATAGTCGCTCTCTACAAAGAAATGGGGCCTGTAAAGTCCGGGATTAAACTTCAACGTCTTTGTGATCAACCGAATACTCCATTCATCCAAGAGTTTTCTACGAACCTTAACCGTTTTCAACGGCAGATAATGAATGCCTGGTTCAAAGCCCGATATGGTGATGAAAAATGGAAGAGGGTAAAAAGAGAAAAGCGGGAAAAGGCCATTTTGGCTAATTCCCTCACTGGTAAGCACGGAAAATATTTTAGAGAGGATAAAGATGAACTTACCGCTGACCGGTTCTGGGAAGCAGTTTTTATCAGTGCCTGGAAACGATTAATCAAAAAGGAATTCACGAGTGGTGCGACCGGATGGTTTTTGAAATACTTGCATGCCGATTTCGATCCTGTGGACTTCATAGATGATTTGTTCTATACAGTTTCAGAGCAATGTGACAGGTGTTGCCAGATAACACTCCAGGACGAACGCGATACTACAATCCCTCTCATACCCCTAATGTGCTGTATTGAGAAATCGAGAATCGGCGACATCAATTCGCGGGATAATAAACGCCACTGCCTCTATTATCCCATCGCTGAGCAAGGATTCCTCGTCGGCTTGTTTGTGCTCTTGTTGGCATGGAGCAATAAAAACACATACTTTTTTCATTTTAGCCCCATTTCTGATGCTTATCTCGGTCTCTGGTTACCACGAATGTCCGCCGGATTTCTAGAAACATGGATTGCCTGGTCAACACACGGGGAATCATTTCTAAATCTTGAACAAGGAAATTTGGACGAATCCCGACAAGAAGAAAAAGACGTGAAAATCGTTTTCATCCAGATTGTTGTGAACACTCCCGGAGATAGATACACTCCCTCTGTGAATAAGGCAAAGCGAATTCATCTGAATAGAACTTCGCTAAATAATGAGTACTATAATAGATGCTACGGGATTTGTGTTGATGTGGGGGAATTACTTGGATTGGCAGTTGAAAAGCAACGTGAATTCCAGGATCAGCACCACGGCTCACGCTGGATACAGTTTTGCGACGCGCTCGATTATGTGGTTGACCATCCTTGGACATGGTTTTCCAACAAAAGACCAAGTTTTCGCGACCGAATGACTCAAATTGAGGCAAAATGATGGAGAATCAATCGAATATCATTTTTCAAATTGAAGTTCCAGAACAGCTAAAAAGCACTCTTTCAAAACGCGGATTCGATAATCTGCGGATCGATATTTCAGATGTGGCAGCTTGCCTCTCCATGGTTGCTAGTAAGCCAAAACTGATTAAGGAGGCAGCAGAGTCAATTCTGATTAATGAAGATGATGAAGATGGAGATGAAATTGTGCCAGAACTGATTAAGGAGGCAGCAGAGTCAATTCTGTCGGCAGCAGCATCGATTCGGCAATCCACCTTGCAGGCCAAACTCGATCTCCCTGTTGTAATCATTATTGACATTTCGTGGATCGATGAAGCAATGGATCAAAATATCCGCAAGGATTTCACCCGATGGGCAACAGATCAGGACTGGCATCGCGGTGATTTTGCCATGTACATTTGTCCTCCCATTCCGCTTGATCGTATTGAAGAGTCATCTAGCGATGAAAAGTCAGAATGGACAAAACCTCGTAGTAGAGAGGATCTCGTTCAGCATCTTCTTGGCAGGGGAGCAGATGACTGGGGCCTCCCTCCCGTCGAGCGCCCGACCTTAGAAACCATTATACAAGAAATTGTCAAGTACATTGATGAAACTCCTGAAGCACAATCGGGTGTTTGCGGCGATTTCTTGACCACTATAAGGAATGCGTTATTGGAAATTCGTAAAAGCAAGCCGGAAATTTCTCAGGGACATACTCCATTTAAGGGCATCATCGATCGAGCTCTTGCAGGCTGGGAGAAGAACAACCTCACTTCACCTGGTCAAGATGGCGGCTTCCTGGAGGTGAATCATGAGTGAGCCAAACAATAAAAAGCCGTTTCGTATTGAAAAACTGAGTCTTAATAATTTCAGAGGTTGGGGAAAGAAAGAGGATAAGCCTTTCGAAGTCGATACCAATGCGAATATTGTTCTCCTGACAGGTTTCAACGGCTGTGGCAAGACCAGCATCCTCGAAGCCATCAATCTGTTGATTAACAATCATTGTTTCGATCTCCGTGGTGATGGCAAACAACAAGGCGACCGCCTGAATGAATTCATTCATCAAGGGCGAGATTACTTTGAACTTGAGGCAGTACTCCAAGATTTCGACGGTGGCAATATCAGCATCCAGTTTCAACGCGATAAAGGCAATCTGCACCGAGAAGATGACTATTGGATTAAAGAAGCAGCCCCGAGGTCTCTTGATTCAGCAACTGATTTACTCGCGGCAGCTACTACTTATTTCCAGGACCGCATCGATACAATCCTCCGGGATTTGGACCGTTCAATTACCCTTAAAGAATGGATCCTTCCTTTGCCGGAGGAAGTGGACTATATGAGCGATGCCGTAGAACGTCTTGGTGACAGACTTGAAAATGATGCAGATTCCGAGGAGAAAGAACTTAAACAAGCACCTAATCCAAACCCTATTTACATTGAGTACGCGGAGAAATTCCGCAGCAGTTGGCAAAAATTGCGCGAAGATTTGATGAGGATAATCTCTGATCTTGAATTGCCCGCAGCGCCGGATCAGCTTCATGAGAATCATATTGAATTTGCAACGAAGCTTGCTTCCTTTGCAAACAGACAAACCGTGTCGAAATTCGATTCTACAGCGTTTAGAGATATCTTCGATGCAGCAATGCGTCAGATTAAACATCAAATCAAGCAATATGATGAACAACATGCCAATGCGGAAGATGATCAACAACAGGAAATCAGACAAGAGATCATAAATGCCCAAGAGGAATTGGCATCTCTCGACAAATCCTATCCGGAGAAGACAGCAAAACTTGTCGAGGCACAATTTACAGGAGATATCCAACAAGATACGCCCGGACTGCGGCAAATTCTGAACAGCGTCGAAAAGTTTCTCGAACAATGGCACAATTTTTCCCCTGATCTTCCTGATAAGGCGAAGTTAACCCCCATATACAATGAATTGACCCGACTTGATGTAGGTGCAGCAGCAGTTTTGCGCGCAACCATCGAAGAATGGGAAAATCCCTGGATTGAGGCTCAAGCAAAGAGGAAAGCCTTACGCGCAAAAATAGAAAAACTCCAACGCCAACTCTCCCATGAACAGACTAGGCAGAGTGTAAACACGCAAGCAGTAGAAAAAGCACTGAAGGACTGGCGAGGAGAATGGTTTAAAGAGCAGCAACGGCTGAAGATGCTCGATGAATCCTCAAAAATAATGGAGAAAGTAAAAAACTACAGGCATTTGGCGGAGGTCATCAAAAAAGAATTGGATTCGCCTGGAAGGTTAATAGATCGAATTCAACCCCTTGAAGGTTCACACAAAGAGAATCTTAACAAAGCACTAGATGGAACACTCGTCCGATTTCAATTCGACCAGGATTTCCTTCCCGTCAGACCCCAGGATCAATCGCGAGAGGAGAAGACTGGAGAGATGCGCCAGGGATATGAGCTGCACACACAGGATGAGCGTCCTTCATTTATGCTCTCTACAGGGCAGCGAGGCCAAGTAGCGTTGGCTTACATGCTTGCCCAGGCACTCATGCTGGGTAAGCAACTTCCTCACCGGATCCTTATTCTAGATGATACATCCACAGCATTTGACTTGGGAAATATCGTACGCCAGGCCACGTGGCTACGGCAACTTGCCTATAATCCTGAGCCGGATAGGCGATGGCAGATTTTCGTGGCATCCCACCATGAGGAACTTACAAACCGTCTCATCGAATTGTTGGTGCCTCCCGAGGATGCGGAGCTTCGATTAATACGATTTACGGGATGGTCGAGGGAGACAGGACCGTTATTCAAAGGATATCGATCTCGCCGCAATCCGTCCTGCAGTGATGAAATAGTACGAAATAATTTTAAGGATTATCTTAATCGAGCATGGAGCGATCCTCCATTTATGAAGGTGGCTAATGGCTGATATTCCCTTTCCAGTACATCGATTTACATTTCGTGTGGTGACTCCACTATTCCTAGGTGGGGCGCAACCGAGCGAGTGGGCAGAACTTCGTCCACCCGCAATCAAAGGATTGTTGAGGGAGTGGTACAGGTACATCGTGGGACCGGAAGTGGCCATGAACAAAGGCAATGAAGCAAGCCTGTTTGGTGGAATGACAGAGAATTCGGGACAATGCCCGTTCCTGCTTTCCGTTAATCAGGTTCTTCAGGGTACAGAACTTTGGGAACGAAAAAATGTATTCCGCAATGACATTTCCGGACTCAACTATCTTGGGTATACCTTTAATATGGTGAAAAAGGGAGAAAAACCAAGAAAGGCTATTGCGCATGATAGCCGATTCGAACTAAAAGCGGTTTTCCCCCGAAGGATTCAACCGGAGCAACATCGGGCACTGCTTGCTTCACTCTGGTTGCTTACACATTTAGGTGGGGCAGGTAGCCGCTCCCGTCGCGGAATTGGAAGTCTCGCTCTCGAGAAATGTGAATTAGACAATGAGTGGCAGAGTGATGTTCTCCCCCTGGCTGTTGAGACTACTGATTTTTCTTCTCTCTGCCTATGTTTAGAGCAGGGCTTGAGGATAATCTACGATTGGTTTGGACAGAATCAAAACAATTCAACAGACGGTAAACCTCAACCTGGTTATGATCTTCGTACATCACGCATCGTTGTAGTGCCCAATCCAAGTGTCCAGAGTGTTTGGAGCCAGCCACTTCATGCCTTGGACTACATTGGTGAAGAATTACAGAAATTTCGGCGAAGTTCTGGCATCGATGGCTTCCCAACAGTAGCACTACTAAAACAGCATTCGAGGCTACGCCACGCGCCAATGCGAACCGCATTTGGTCTACCACTCACCTACCAACTGCCAAAGGATGATAAACGAGAGAAGAAGGGGGAACGTTGGGAGTTTACACCATATCTCCCCCCTGAATCAGAAAATGATAAATCCGGTATGGATTTTGCCAGGTACCCTTCTCCCTTGCTATTGCATATTCAGGCGATTCAAGGGGGCGGCTATCTGCCCGTACTTACTCTACTTGGTGGTGCGCGCCCCGGACGCGATATCTCTGTCCGTGAAAAGCGTGGGCGCGGTTACCTTCGGTCGGATCCCCAAAATGATTTGCCTGAACAGTTCCTTAACAGTCTGATTGCGCAGGGAGCTAGGGAGGTGAACCGATGAACCTGTTAGAGTTCTGGCAATATAAAGTATTGCAAACGTTTCATGATCCTGTCGGTAAGAACTGGTTGACTGGGTCAGGCATGTTGGGCCATAAAGAATTGGCATTAAAACAATTGAAAGTTATCACCGGCGAAAAACAAAGTAAGCCGTTCTTTGCGCCCGATTGGTTGGCTACTGGTGCCGATCGTCCGGTAGTGGGTAACGATAACACATGCAAAGTAAACTGGCGTGAATTCCCGATTATTACGCATCCGCTCCAGCCTGAAACCCGAATGCATGTTGAATGGGAAGATATTCATTTCGGCGAAGGATCAAAAATAGAAGCAAATATTCTTGACGAAAAGATATGTTCGGCTCTAGAGAAGTTTGCATTATCTAATAGTCAGTGGAAGGATGATACCCATTCGGTGCGTCGTCTGTTTCTCCATCTATGGCGTCAGTTTCCCGAAATTATTAGAGAGCTTGGATTACAGGAACCATTCCTCCCGGCAGATTCGCGTATCCCGGATCACAGCATTTGGGACCACAACCGCGTGGCATCAGCAGCAGCCTTTTTAGTGGAATACGACCGTAAGAACCGTCCGCCAGAACGTGAGCCCTGGATGCTTGCCATCACTCTGGGAGGTGTTCAGCGGTTCATTTCCGAAACTCGAACCACCAGAGACCTGTGGACAGCATCAATGATTTACAGCGATCTCGCTTGGGCTGCGATGCGTCCCATTGTTGAGAAATTGGGCCCCGATGCTGTGCTGTACCCAGACCTGCGTGGTAATCCCACTGTTGATCGATGGCTACTCGAAAAGAACCAGTGCCCCGAGGCAGTGCCCAAATCAGTCCGCGAAACCGAGGCTACCAGCTTCGCAGCCATGCTACCCAACACATTTTTGGTTCTCGCCCCACGAGGGGGAGGAGACAGCGGGCTTCCCGAACTACAACATATAGCTGAAGAATGCACAAAGTCTGTACAAAATCGTTGGCGTGAACTGGGTGATGCGGTTGAGGGGTGGTTTGTGAAAAGAAAACAACCTGGTAGTGGAAAGTGGCAAGATATTTGGCGAAGACAGATGGAAGGTCGTTATGGGGAACCACCCGTCACATGGACTGCTATTCCATGGTTACGGCAGATGTATGATATTGGTAATGCAGTCCGGGGTGCGGCGATCCCTGGGCAATCTCCCAATGCTGCTAGTCCCGAACTTCCAGAGCAACTAATGGAGCGTGAGCGCAAACTGGCTCCTTGGCTTCCCCATCGGATATGGCGCCACTACGAAATGGCGCGTGATGTGTTTTGGCATACTGATACAGAAGCGGGGACGCATTATATCAGCAACGAGAGAGGGTTTGACTATCCCCTGGCGCATCATCAGCTCAGAACCGTTTTGGCGATGTGCAAGGCGCAAGGGGCTGCACGAGTTGCTGAGGAGCCGGGCGAAAAGTGCAGCATAAGCGGCAGGGAGCAAGCCCTCACCAACGGTCCAAAGGGAAACGGTCCACTTGTCACTCGGCAACGGGAAGGTGCACGGAGCTTCTGGGCTGGTTTGGATGTTGAAGGTACGGGTATGGAAAGATTGGGCTCCACGGCAGCGATTAAGAGATACTTGGTCCAATCGGGAGAGCCAAAATTCACTGCTACCTGGGAGCCTGGTGATGAGCGAAATGATAGAAGAGAGAAAACTCCCAAAGTGCCATTTCCTTCTCTGGCTGCCATCGCTGCAGCGGAATTTATTGAAGAACTATCCAAAAAATCCAAGAATCAGGAATTATCCGAAGCCATCAGGAATTACGTCCGGGCTTTCGAGGAGACTTCTCTGGAGAATACCGTGGATCCACGCGTCCTGCCTGCCTTTATCCGTGCATCCAAAGTCCCTGTAATGAAAGATTTTCTGACAATTGAACCCGAATACATTTTTCCCGAAACACTCGAAATACTCATACGTCGGGAGAACGACAGCCGCAAGAAAGAGAGTCTCAAGAAGTTTCAAGAGGCCAGTGTGCATCTGCGCCAGACGGCAACCAAAGCGAAACTTCCCGCTCCACGTAAATTCGTTTCTGTACTGCGCATGGATGGCGACAATATTTCCAAACTTATTCTCGGTGATCCGGAAGTGGTCAAGACACGATGGAAGGATGTTCTGCATCCTGAAGCAATCAAACAGGTGCAGGAGAAACTTGCCGGCACGGGATGGCCCGGTTTGTTAGGTGAGAAGCGTCACAGTGGCCCTGCCTTCCATACAGCCATCACTCACTCCCTATCCGATTTTGCTCATAAAATCGTTGCCTGGGTTGTGGAGCGAGAGTTTGGTGGGCGTTTGATTTATGCTGGTGGCGATGACCTGCTGGCCATTCTTCCTGCAGTGGAAGCTGTCCCTGCCGCAGCGAGACTCCAGCAGTTATACAGTGCGCCATATATTCTCGATACTCAATCCGATGCTGATCACTGGTCGTGGCGGCGAAGCCAGTCTAATGATGTTTCCAATCCCGAAGAAGCCCGTCAACGATTTCGCGTGCCTATACGCTCAGAGAGTGGTGATATCCGGTTATCAGAAAGAAAATTCGAAGAACATGCAAATGGAACTCCGACTTTGGAAGAGCTTACCGAAGGTATGTCCATGGCTCTCTATACAATGCTCGGTCGTCAAAATAGTTTGTCTGCGGGGATTGCGATAGGTCATTATAAAGAGCCGTTACGACTTCTGCTGAATACTGCTGGAGAAATGCTCGAAAACGTAGCCAAAGAGACAATGGGACGATCCAGTGTAGCCGTGGCACTGCTTTCCAGCGGTGGCAGAAAAGCCACTTTCGCTGCACGATGGCGAGAAGAGTCATCCAGCACAGATACAAAGTCACCCTATATCCAGCAGCATCTGATGCGCGTCATAGAGGCTTTTCAATCACGTCAAGATTCTTCCGCATCCGATCGGCAGAACTCTCCCTCGCTTCCAAAGCGCCTTCCCTATGCGCTACGTGAACAAATAGAGCGTATGGGAAGAGTTCTTCTGGATTATGATGAACAGGATCAAAATACAAGCGAAAATCAATCAATTAAGAAGATGATTGATCACTTGATTGAGAAAGAAAGTGGCATTTCTAAAGATAAACATAAATTACTCATTGAGGCAATGCGGCGATTGATCGAGTGCGGAATCGAATATGTTTTGAAACTCGAGAAACGCAACAGAATTGCGGATGGCAATTTAGAAAATCCGATATCTGATTCAGAGCGGATTTATCCTGTGGAATTTAGCGATCAAATTATTGCTGGTTTCCTGCTCACTCGGAAACTATCATCCGATGGAGGCGATGATGGGATATCATGATGGTGACTTCCTTGTGCATCCACTTGATGCAGTTTGGTTTCGAGACGGGCGCCCATTCGTTGCTGGTGAGAGTTGTTTCGATCAGGGGATGTTTCCTCCTAGCCCATGGACATTCCAGGGAATGATCCGAACGGTGCTGTTGCGATCCGCTATCTCTGGGGAACTCGATAAAATATCACCTGATGAAATTCAGCGACTGGTCGGCCTACCAGATAGCCTGCCCCGAGGATGGCGCATAGAAGGCGCTTTTCCAGCTGAAGTAAACAGAGATGAAGTTTGGATGCCATGGTTTCGGACGCCACGATTTCTGTTAAAACCGAATAGGAAAGGCGATGTTCCAGTGCACGCCCATGCAAAGATCAAAGTTGATTTTGGAGATGACTATCTTGCCAATAATTCTCCCGACATGATTTTGTTGGGCAATCCTGGACTTGATGACAGTAAGCCCCTGGGTGGGTGGATTTCTGCATCCAATCTGTTATGGGCCTTTACAGGTGAGGTGCAGTGGGATCATAAGGGATACGCACATCAGTTGCCTGCATTCGTGAAAAGAGAGGCGCGAACCGGAGTTCGCATCGAACGGAAGAGAGGGGCTGCGGCAGACCATATGC
Source organism: uncultured bacterium (assembly GCA_964517495.1). Taxonomy (GTDB): domain Bacteria; phylum Hinthialibacterota; class Hinthialibacteria; order Hinthialibacterales; family Hinthialibacteraceae; genus CAZFER01. The sequence continues at coordinate 18,181 of CAZFER010000091.1, forward strand.
TATACACTGCTGCACGCCATCGGTTCAGACAAAATTCCGGATTAGTAGGCCGACTGACCGGGACAAGCGATGCGAGTATTCCGGATAATGCTCTGTGGCATAATTGGTGTGAAGCGGGCCGTAACGGTGCTATCACCGAGTTGAAAGGACCCGTGAAACTCGATGATTCATGGGAGCGATTGCGGAAGGGGCTCCATCTTCAGATTAATGCCGATCGTGTACCCAACCGGATGGGAATTTGGGTGACACTCCTCACGCCAGCATTAGTAACAGAGGCCCCGCATCCATTTTCTAACCTAGAGGCTTTGTCTCCCCGCGTAAAGCTAATCGGCAGGCTCGCAGTGGAGGGGGCGTGGATTGGGGGATTCAATCGTATTGTGGGAGCGGGGCGTCAGACGTGCTCATTTTGGGCCACCGGCAGCTCTTGGTTGTTTGAAATCAATGGTGGTTCACCCAAGGATCAGCTCAAAGCAGCGCGCATCCTTCAAGGCTTGGATCCTTATCAGTCAACAGAACTGGAAGCATTAGGATTTGGTCAGAGAGTGGCGGGATTGATCAATTTAAATACCTATACCTCCATCAGAGGAGATATCAATGACGAATCATAGCGTATACGATACAGGTTTATACACACTGACACCTACACATGTCGGGACAGGACAAGCCAGTGGGGCAATCGATTCACCGATCACCCGTGAGCAACACACAGGTTTTCCTTTCATCCCTGCCAGCGCACTTAAAGGGATTCTCCGTGATCTGGCTGAGGGTCACCGAGGTGTACCAAAATTGGATAACAAAGTGTGCAAAAAACTGCTTGGTCCACCACCACCTACAGATGCAGGGTCTGAGGAGCAGTTAGAAGCCGGTGAACTGGTGATAACCGACGCCCGCATCCTCGCATTTCCCGTACGCTCATTACAGGCACCGTTCTTTTGGGTGACTTGTAAGATGGTTATACAACGCTGGGCGCGTAATCGGCAATTAATGGGGCTTAATGTTCCGCCTGAGACAGCTGCTGCATTCAATGAGGAACGAGTCTTTGTTTCTGGTCCTAAACAAGGTAGTGATTCGTTAATTCTTGAAGATACCTTTTACACCAAAGATGATTGCAATTGGAAACATACCGACTTGTTAGGGATTGCACAGTCTTGGAGCCGATTATTGCCAAAGACTGAGCAATATTCCCAACAGGAATTGCATAGAAAATTAGTCTGTATTCCCGATGCCGAATTTCAAAACCTTGTCCGGAAAACAACACCAGTTTCTGCCCGTATTCAGCTGACGGGCGGGAAAACAACTAGTAAATGGAAGAATCCAGAAACTGAAGAGATCGAGAGAGGCAATCTATGGTATGAAGAGACATTGCCCTCGGATTGTCTATTCTCCGTGCTGGTAACCAGCCGGAACCGTGATAATAAGGCCCCCGCACAGTTTAAGGATTTGATAGAACATTCTGGTGCTGCGGTGATCCAGGTGGGTGGCAACGAGACGATCGGACAGGGACTCTGCTGGTGGACAATTGAGGAGCAGGAAAATGGAAAATGATCTTGTGAATTTACGAGCAAAGTATGCTTTTAATTGTGTAAAGGAATGGACACAGGAAAAACAAGCCGTCCAACTGGTGAAAGGGCTGCCTGTTATGATCAGAACACTTGGGTTGGCGCAAGGTATCGCCATGATTGCCCGGAAATCAGATGCGGCATCTCAGGAACTGTCCTATAACATTTGTGGTTGGTTGCTTGAAAAATCACCTTACCGCCCGCTGGGTGAGGCTCGTTCCAGCGCGGTAGAGCTTATCCAGCGAATTATGGAATCTGGATATGAAGAAGTCTCTGCCGCTGAGGAGGAAGCCATCCGCTTTGCAGAGGTGCTTAAACTTTTCGGAGAGCTGATCCATGGAAATGAATAATCGATCACTACCCCCACTTCCCCGGAAGCTTCGTGACGCTGTCGAGGAATCACTCGGTAAATTCAAGACTCTTTCTGCAATAGCGAATCCAGGTTTAATTTTTGAACGTTATCCACGATTGTGGAAACAAGATCGAACTGAGTGGGATGTGAATAGTCGCAATGATTTTCTGAGAGAATTTTCGCAAGAATATGCAGCATCAAGACAATCCTGTGAACCTCTATTGCAATCTCGAATAAAGAGTCTTGAAAATCTTAGTCACCTGTTCGGCCAAGGTCGAGATTATGAGTTGCAATGGCGCTTTGTAACGGGTATGGGATCTGAACACCCACTTGATAATGGATTCAGTTTTCATCGGCTTTTTGGAGTGCCAATCTTTTCTGGTTCAGGAGTCAAAGGTCTAGTCCGCTACGTAGCTAAACTTTATGGAATTGAAAAAGATGAAGAGGAGCGCCTTTTCGGACCTAATATCAAGACTGCCGCTCAGGAAGAAAATAATCCAGGAGTTGGTAATTTGCACTTTCTCGATGCGCTACCTGTGAAATGGCCACGCCTCGGAAGCGATATCGTAAACAACCACCACACTTCATGGTTATCTTTCATTAATGGTGAGTCTAAAACGCCCAGTCAAACGGTAAGAGCCAGTGCGGCAGGAATGGAAGATCCCAATCCGGTTTTCTTCTTAGTCTGCGAGCATGGGCTGCAGCTGCGATTCTGGATCTATACCTGGCAACAATCCGAGGAGTCTAAGAAAGATGTTAACAGGGCATATGAATGGCTAGACACCGGACTTCAATATCTTGGGATCGGTGCAAAAACAGCAGTTGGGTACGGACGGTTCACCCAACATGGAAAAAAGGCTGTCATGCATTCCGAGGATCCATTTCCCTCTACACCATTGACAAAGCCTGTATTACGCAAGGGTGATCGTGTGTGGTTTAAACTCACACAAAAGAGCAAGAAGGGAAAATGGCAAGGCCACCTTCGTGACTATCCAGACTCCTTTGGCACTCTACTTGGTGATCCTCCTTCTGACGCAACAGTGGGCAGTGAATATGAAGTCATCGTCGGTGTTGGCGGAAATCTGATGAACCTCAACCTCCGATGGCCCTAAGATTCGTGCCATTGCACTCCCTTCGATCTAGTCGACAAATTCCTAATCATTTTAAAATATGAATAAAAAAGCCAAATTATAGTAAATCCATTCACCGATTTAGATAAAACTGAATGATCTTTTATAATCAAGGCATCAGCATTTACAAACTACAGTAATTCAAAAATCTGTCTGTTGTTTTTTTTAAAAGGGCAATAGTTCCGTCATTGAAATAAGCATGTTTGAACAGAGTCGGGGATATGGCAGTGTAACAACAGGTGTTTATACGGAACTTAGGTAATAATTAATTCGAAGGAATCGAGCAACTGTAAGCATAACAA
>CAZFER010000092.1:0-20654 GCA_964517495.1 uncultured bacterium
CAAGAATAGGATAAATCGACGGCACCCCCCGAATTAAAAACCGGGGCGCCCCGAAAAAAAAGTAATAACCGATGTTAAAAGATATGTGTAAGGGCAGACCTGCGTGTCTGCCCGGCGAACCGTACTGGTAGGGGCAGACCTGTGTGTCTGCCCGGCGAACCGTACTGGTAAGGGCAGACCTGCGTGTCTGCCCGGCGAACCTAAAAGAGCAGGGGAGAGGTGCATCCATTTATATAGAGAGATTTACTGCATTGGTTTACCCGCCAGTCCCTTTTGCGGCATCACCTTTTGGCTAAGGGCTTTATCAATCAGGATTCCCGCTTCGTTCTCAATTCGAATGTGTCCGGATGGGTCACCTTCCAAGCCAAAGGTTACCGTATTGGTCTGCTCATCCGCTTGAAAATGAACACCAATTTTTCCATTCGATTCAATCAATTTGGATTCCACCATTTCACTCTGGCTTTGATCGGCTACCTGGATCAGGTGTAAAAACACATCTTCTTTACGTGGTTCACCCGGTGAAATCTCCATCCGCCAATTGCCCCATAATGCCTCATCTCCCCATCGAGCCTTTACCTCTGGAACCACATCCCAATTTCGCCCACAAGCATAAAAAGCCTTATCCGGCCCACCGATCTTGGTTAGCATCGCATCCTGGGGATAAAGGGTTTTGCAGAACAACCGCCCCTCATTTTCATTCGCATAAAACATATTGTTAATCACTGTAGGTTCATTCTGTGTGTGCAACAACCAATCCTTTTTGTAATCCGCATTGGTCGCATTCAACCGGTCACATATCACGAAATAGTCAGGGTAAATAAACACATACTGCCGTAAAGCCAGCGAGCATTTCTCCTCGCGATAACACGGTGTGGCATCACCTGCCACATAAGTATAATAAGGATTCGTTTCAAAAGCCTTGCAAATTCCACCTGTGGTACGATATGTTCCACCGCTACTGATCTGGCCTTCCGGATCAGGACATTTTGGCCCCCAATAACCGGGGAACGGTTCGCCGGGCATATGAATCAGGATGCTGTTATGCGCAACCGTCTGCGAATAATAATGCCGCAGTTGATACCCCGTTTCGCGGCCACGAGTTCCCGAATCCAAAGCCAGATAACCATTTTTATAAATGATAAATGAATTCTCATCATGTTGCTTATGGCTGGGGACCCGTGAACCAATGGTAAACATACTAAACGTATCATCTTCAGTTGTTCCTGACCGCATAATAACTTGCCCCAAAGTTTCAAAGTGGCGTGCATGCAAATCACGGTCCTCCGGTTTATCCGGCTGAGGTGCCCTATCTAAATCGGTAAGCAGGAAGGGATATACCGGCCACGTCCAGCGATGGCGTTTCATATTTTCAGGAAGGATAGATCGTAAATAAGCAGCCTGTGCAGCACATTCCGGCGCTTCCTCCCCATAAAAATGCATGATCTGCGACATGTGCGAATACATATAATGCAGCCGAAGTTCATTGGTATAGTGATAGGTATCTCCGCTTCCATATTCACGCGGTGGATCACCTGGAATCCAATTCCACATCACCCAAACCGGAAAATAAGCCAAATGTGGCCAATCCCCGGCAATATCTTCACCGGTTGCCGATTTCCAGGTATGTAAAAAGTTGAATTGAGACCAGGGATAGGCTCCCATGGCATAACCTACTGTTGCCGAAGCCAAACCACCATCATCACCCGCGCATTTCTTGCGGTACTCAAAGAGGTTTTGGTTGTACTCATATCCAGTCTTTAGAAAGCGCAAGGCACGCTCGTCATCGATCCCATCGTTATAAGCGGCCAATCCCGCAAACCAAACCAGGTTGCGCTCACCATAAAAACCTGTGGTATAATCACTGCCATTTAATCGATAAATACGCTTCTTGCCCGGCCCAGGCTGGGTGTTATCAATATGCTGTAATAAGGGCTTAATAATCGCATGGCGTTCTTCCTCACTCAAATCGTTGTATATCCAATCATAAGCGGCCAACGCACTAACCCGGCTGGTCGAATACCAATTGACTGTCATCCCCTTTTCGTAACAGTCCTGATAGGCTTTCACACTCGCTATTAGCATATGCCTGGTTTTTTCCAGCAAAGCTGGATCTTTACTCATGAGGTAAGCAAATGCACATTCCATCGACTCACGCCCCCATTCAGTAGGGCGCGGCACTCTAACTGTCTCATAACCCTCATCATCAGTTTGCTGATAGGCATAATCCTCACGAGTACTTTTTGTCGTTGGATTATCGGGATACCGCTCCACCCGCTGTCTCAATTCTTCATACCATTCCTTCTCTTCATTCAACGCTCGTTCCTTTATCTCAGGCCACATATCTTGATTGAAAAACAGTCGTGGATGATCCCTACGTATCTTTTCAATCCACTCATTTTCAGATTCACCAGCGAGTGAAGGTGAAATTTCAAGCGTGATCGAAAGCATCAGTATGATTAGTATGAATGAAAAGCGAACGGCTATTCGTTGACGATACATAATGTAATCTCCTCAATATATGAGAATGAGTTGTGATTTGTTCTTCTCCACTTTAACATGTTTTCAAGCAATTCAACAACAGATGCAAATTGGTTTATAATGAGGGAACAATTAATTCTGGGAGGGGTGTCCGATGAATCTATCTCAACACAACAATTTAACAATAAGATTTCTTATACTATGTGCTCTTGGCATTCTCTTGCATGGTAACGCAATGGCAGCCGAAGGTGTTATGAAATTGAACTACCCTCCTCCTTCCGCTCAATTGAGCCAGCAAGCCGAACAGGTATGCGGCCGGCTTTATCAACTCGCTTCAAAACAGGCTCATTACTTAATCAGCCTTTTGCATCCATGGGAAAAGAAACCAGAATGGTTGTTACTCACCGATAGCAAAAGCGGTGAGCATTGGATTCGCCCCAATACAGGCACGATTGCGGGATTGTGTTTTCTCTATCGTTTTGGACCTTATGATGAAGACATGGTTGGCTTGAGCCGTGAAGCCTTGTTGCAAGACAAAATCCTCCCCATGATGCGCTATATCGTCGCCACCCACAAAACCGGCACCCATGTCACGAATGATGGCAAGCCCTGGGGGGACGCCTGGCAATCAGCCCATTGGGCACAAATGATTGGACGAGGCGCCTGGTGGATTTGGGATGATCTGCCTGAAGACGTACAAACTGGTGTACGCAAGGTGGCCGCACATGAGGCGGATCGTTTTGTGGATAAAGCACCACCCCACCAGATCCAAAATGACACCAAAGCTGAAGAAAACGCCTGGAATAGCCAAATTCTTTCTGTTGCTATGTTGCTTATGCCCAATGACACCCGATTTGCGCAATGGGAGGATGCCTTTCAAAAATGGGTGTTATCATCCTTTTTACGCCCTGCCGATGAAGAAAGTCAGAAAATGATTGATGGCCGCACCGTTGCCCAACAGTACACCGGAGCCAATGTTCATGATGACTTTACTTTGGAAAACCACGGCTTTGTTCATCCTGATTATATGTCCACCTTTTCGCTCTCTTTGGGAAATATTCTCGACTATGAAATGAGTAACCGGCAAGCGCCGCAAGCTTTGTTTTATAATGTAAAACCCATCTATCAAAACTTAAAATGGTTCGCCATGCCCGATGGTGGTTTTATCTACCCCTCCGGCCAGGATTGGACCCTGTTTCGCAGCCCCTATTGGCTTTTTACCAATACGTTGATGACACTCTACCTGCAAGATCCCAAGGCTTGGACGCTCTTTAATCGATGTTTGACCACCACCGAAAAGATGCAGGCTCGTTCTGAGCAAGGGAACATCTTCAATACAAACGAATATTTCTTCCCCTCAACCCAAAGCGATACCTTATTCTCACTCGCTAAATGCTGGCTGGCCTTCCAAAGCGGCAGGTCAATTCAAAATCACTTTACTGAACCGCGTGGTGTTTTGAAATTGGATGCTGGTGAAATCCTTCTGCATCGTACACCCACGGCCGCTCACTCCGTCAGTTGGGGAAAGAAGATTATGGCACAAGTGGTACCCAATCGTTTGGATCGAATTGTCTCCCCCCATCTACGCAATGGATTTGGTTGGATTCATCTCAAAGGAGATGATGGGCATTTGCCCCTCTCCTTACATGATATTAAAGTCAAGCATCAACAAGATAAGTTTGAAGTTACCATGAAGGTTAATCATGGTAACAATAAAGTTCGCTCTACCTTTACCTTTATTTCAAATTCAGATGGATCAGCCATCTGGAAAGAAACACTTACCGCGCTGGATGACATAACGGTAAAAGAACGAGCGACTGGTTTGATCGGTATTCTTAACAATGATATTTGGGTATATGAAAATGGCCAACGTAAATTGAAAATCGATGATGAAACAATATTCATCCCCTCAAAAAGTGGTGATATTATTGATGAAGAGCATGCTCAAATGATTGTAGTGGATGACTGTATCAAGATTGAAAGCAAAGAATCAATACCGGTCCGTTATATAAGTTCCGAAAACCCCTCGCGAGGACGTGTCACGGATTTGCTGATCCTGAACCATTCCACTCAAGAACAAAGGTACAAAGAAGGAGAATCCCTTTCATCCTATAAATTCCGTATTGAAGTTGAGTAATGATCAACTTCAATCAATGCATCATCAGGTGTTCCGCCGGTTACAGATAATCCGAATTTTGGAAGTATCACTTCTTCAAAATGCCGCCTTGATGCGTTTATAAGTTGACATGCTTCTTTTTCGGATATTGTGCCATTGTAACAGGTGATCGCTGCGACAGCTTCTTTTATATATTGAGAATCTATTCCCACTTTTCCAAATGACTCAGGAAAGTTCACAATTAATGGATTGGATGTCGTGTATTCCGTTCTCTTTTCCATTGGTATTACCTCGAATTTTTGGATACTCTCATATTATACATCTTTCCTTGGAAAAAATCTTTAATGATACACCCTTTACTCATATCTTATATTTAAAGCATTTAATTTTAGAGTATAATTTGATATTCAATCACTCTCATTTCTCTATCGAATCGCACGAACTGATGATAGGATTTATCATCTAATTATGGGAAGGGAGACGATTATGGAACGCCGTACTTTTTTGAGCCGATCGGCTATGGTATTAGGAGGTTTGAGTTTTGCAGGGCAGGTTATGGCATCGGAAAAAGAGCCGTTGTTTAAAATATCACTGGCGGAGTGGTCTTTGCATCGGACGCTGTTTGGTGATGCCCAGCAAAAACTGGGATGGTCAAAGTTTGTGAAAGGTTTGAAGACCGATTCACAGGCGACCATGACGGGGAAAATCACCAACCTCGATTTTCCGGTGATTGCGCGGCAAACCTTTGGAATTGAAGCGGTCGAGTATGTGAACCAGTTCTTTTTGGATAAAGCGCATGATGAAAAATACTTGGGTGAATTGAACAAACGTGCAAAGAATGAAGGCGTGACCAACGTGTTGATCATGTGCGACCATGAAGGACGCTTGGGCGCCAAGGACAAGACCGAACGCCAGCAAGCGGTGAAAGATCATTCCAAGTGGATCGACGCTGCCGCCTTCTTGGGATGCCATTCGATTCGAGTGAACGCGCATGGAGATGGCAGCCCTGAAGAACAAAGAAAGCAAGTGACGGAAAGTTTGTTGATGCTGGCGGAAATTGGGGATCAGCAGGATATCAACGTGATTGTTGAGAATCACGGCGGACTCTCAAGCAATGCGGAATGGTTGCTTAGTGTGATGAAGAGCGCCAATCATCCACGAGTGGGCACCCTGCCTGATTTCGGCAATTTTCCGGATGATGCCGATATGTATAAAAGTGTGGAATTGCTGATGCCTTATGCCAAAGGGGTGAGTGCCAAGTCAGGGAAATTTGACGAGGAAGGCAATGAGGCACGAATTGATTATTTCAAAATGATGAAGATTGTATTGGATGCCGGGTATCATGGTTATGTTGGAATTGAATCCGGTGGTGGCGCCAAGGACGAATATGAGGGTATTCGAAAGACCAAAGCGTTGTTAGAGCGAGTTCGAAAGACATTCAGTTGAATGTAAGGATTTTATCTTGACCATTAGGTGGTTTCCCTCCCGGCGCCTGGTTTTTTATGCTTTGGCGCTGATTGTTGTAATGTGCCCCTTAGTGCTTATTGAGTTGCTGTTCAGGCTGGTTGTAGCCGCGCCGCCGATTGATTCACAGGATCCCTATGTCGCTTTCAGTGGGATTCGGCCGCTGTTTGTTTTGAATAAAGCAGGCACACATTACGAAACCGCTGAAGAGCGCTTAACCTATTTTCGCAAGCAGTCGTTTACCGCTGAAAAAAGGGAGAACCAGTTCCGTATTTTCTGCCTGGGTGGATCAACCGTGCAGGGAAGGCCTTACTCGGTGGAAACCTCGTTTACCGAGTGGCTCCGATTGAATCTACAAGCAGTCCAACCCGCGCGTGAATTTGAAGTCATCAATTGTGGTGGGATATCCTATGCCAGTTACCGGCTGGTTCCAATCCTCCGCGAAGTGCTTACCCATGAGCCGGATTTGTTGATTGTTTACACGGGGCATAATGAATTTCTTGAAGACCGAACCTATGCCCCGATCAAACGCATCCCTCCTGTGTTGCTTCAAATGCATGAGATGTTGAAATATTTGCGGAGTTATTCAACTGTCTATCATGCACTGGTGGAAAGACAACGTGAAAACCAAAAGGCTGAACAAGCCATGTTGCCTGTAGAAGTGCAGGCCAAACTCGATTTTGAGGAAGGTCTGGCCTGGTATCATCGAGATGATGAATGGCGGAGCACTATCATTCAGCACTTTCGCTATAATTTGAAAACCATGGTTCATTTAGCCCGTGAGGCTGAAATTCCTCTTATTTTGATGAATCCGGTGTCCAATCTTAAGGATTGCCCCCCATTTAAATCAGTATGGAAATCCAATTTGACAGATATTGAACGATCCCGGGTGAACGATTTATGGGTGAGAGTTCAAAATACCCCTTGGGATGATGTCTTTGAAAAAATTCAATTGTTGAATGAAGCCCTTGAAATTGATGATCGGCATGCGGGAATGTCATATACATTGGGATTGTGCTACGAACGAGTGGGGCGGTTGACAGAAGCCAAACCATGGTTTGTAAAAGCCAAAGATGAAGATATCTGTCCCTTGCGGATGTTGGAATCCATGCATGAAGTGATTACTGATGTGGCTACAACTTATACGGTTCCATTTGTGGATATTAAAGGATTAATTGAAAATCAGAGCGAGGGTGGAATTCCAGGCCATGAGTGGTTGATTGATCATGTGCATCCCCGAATCAAGGGGCATCAGTTGATCGCTGATCAACTGATAACGGCGATCGGAAAATTGAATATCATTCAATTTAGTAAAGGATGGCATTCAAAACGTGATGTATTATGGAAAGACCACTTGTCCAACTTGAATCAGGTATATTATGAACAGGGAGCCATGCGATTAAAACGTGTGCAAAATTGGAGCAGGGGAGTGATAACAGAACCGGAACGTTCTAAGAAATAAGGGCATTCTCTAATACACCGACATCAGATTGCCATTCAAATTTTATACAAACCGGGATGAAATTATGAAACTTTTTCAATAAGATAAGCGACTATACAAACGTATGTTTTTCGAATGAATTAAGAGATTAGCGCAAAATTTGCTCAATTTCTTGATGGAATGAGGAAAAATTGCGCATAAACAAAACTTAACTCAAAATAAAGACGCAGTTACGAATTGGAATATAAATTGCTCTTAATTATATAGCGTTGTAGCCAAACACGATGGAGGTAAGGGGTGAAACAATTTATTCATTGTCGTAGCGCATTTTTTTTGATGATGGGTGTCATGTTAATTGGTTGTTCATCAGCAGGGAAATATCGGGAGTTTGCCAGCCGGACTGCTTACAAAATCATTGAAGAAAAGCAGGAGGAAGCGTTAGGTAAAACGGAACCGTTCACGATCGAACCACCTGAAGTGACGTTAAGGAAACGGTTGTTGGTTGATCAAAATTTACGGATTTCCCATCCCGCATCAATGGGTTCAAATGAGCTGACACCTATTCCACATTGGCCTGATGATACGTATTTGAATAGTGCCACCGAGGCTATTGGTACCGCAACATCAGCCTTTGACCAACCGTTAAAAATATCCCTGATCGATGCTTTAAAACTGGCAGCAAGCAATAATCGCCAGTATCAATCACAAAAGGAAAATGTATTTCGCACGGCGTTACAATTGGATTTAGAGCGGGATGCATTTCGCAATACCTTTAGTGGATTGGTGGAAGGCGTATTCAGTTCCGATTTTGGTGGAAGCGAGGATGAACATGGAATTGAAAGTTCAGCGATTACAGGTTTATCCAAGCAGTTCATGAATGGGATGAGTTTAACCACCCGTATTGGCCTTGATTTGGTTAAGTTGCTTAATCCATTCAGTTCATCGTCAAGCAGTGCGTTTGCCGATGCGTCGATATCCGTTCCTCTATTACGGGGAGCAGGCAAGCACATTGAGGCTGAACCACTTACTCAAGCGGAACGGAACACGGTTTATGCGATTTACGATTTTGAACGTTTCAAGCGGGAGTTTGCGGTGGATGTGGCCAATCGCTATTTAGGCGTTTTGCAGACAATTGATACCATCAAAAACCAGGAACAGAACTATACGGGATTAATCCGCTCTGCCAGAGAATCACGCCGCAAAGGGGATGCAGGGGATATTGACCCCATTCAGGTTGACCAGGCCAATCAGCAGGTTTTATCCGCTCGGGAATCATGGATTGGGGCACAGATGAATTATGAGCGTCAACTGGATTCGTTTAAAATCTTTTTGGGACTGCCAACCGATGCCGAGATTGAATTGAACCGCGAAGATTTGAACCAGCTCAATAAACGATTTGGTGATTTAATGCAAATCGCCAGAGAAGGGAATGGATCAGAGGAAGAAGAAGATATCCCACCTGCTGATGCTCCCGTGGATTTGGATCCCCCCAGTTGGGAAAACGCAGGCCCCTACGAATTGGAAGAAGAATTGGCGATCAACCTGGCATTTGAAAATCGGTTGGATTTAAGAGTAACGCAAGGAATTGTGTATGATGCCCAACGCGATGTGGTCGTGGCCGCGGACCGTTTAAGACCGGAATTGACTTTGCTTGGAAGCGCCTCCATTGGGGAACGACGGGGATTGGGATCAGCCGATATGCCGGATAACCATGATCTCGATATCGAGAAAGGCCGTTATAATACCTTATTGACCCTGGATTTGCCATTTGAGCGAACCAGTGAGATGGTGGCATACCGGAACAGTATCATTAATTTGGAACAATCGGTACGCAATTTACAGGAATTAGAGGATACCATTAAATTCGACATAAGAAGTGAACTTCGCAACTTATTGCAAACCCGGGAGGATTTGTTGATCCAGGTACAAGCGGTGGCGCTGGCTGAGCGGCGAGTGAAGAGTACGGAGTTGTATATTCAGGCAGGCCGAAAAGAAATACGTGATTTATTGGAAGCCCGGGAATCCTTGCTGGGGGCTCAAAATTCTTTGACCCGGTCGATGATTGATTACCGATTGGCTGAGTTGGAAATTCAACGTGACATGGGCGTCTTGGACGTGAACCATGAAGGCATGTGGAAAGAATTCAATCCGAAGGAGTTGGTACAATGACGGAGACCATAAATAAAAAAGGGAAAAGTTTGTTAGGGCGGTTTTGGTTTTGGTTGACAACATTACTTATCGTTGTCGTGCTGAGTGTAGGTTATGTCGCGATTAAACCTGATCAAAGTGGTAATGCCATCGCAGATCAGCCGGCCTATGAAGTCAAGCAGGGGCCATTGACGATTAGCATTGGAGTGACTGGCACCATTCAGGCAAAAGATAAACTGGTTATCAAAAATGAACTGGAAGGATCAAGCACCATTCTTTATGTCGTACCTGAAGGAACCCAGGTAAAGGAAGGGGATTTGCTGGTGGAATTGGATGCCAGTACGCTTACGGATCAACGCGTCGATCAGCAGATCATGGTTCAGAATGCCGAAGCCGCGTTCATCAACGCCAGAGAGAATCTTGCGATCGTGGAAAACCAGGCGCAAAGTGACATCGAACAGGCTGAACTCGTGTATGAATTCGCCAAACAGGATTTGGAGAAGTATATACAGGGTGAGTTTCCCAAGTTGATGAAAGAAAAACAGCGTGAAATAACGCTCAACCAGGAAGAACTGACTCGTGCTGAGCAGGAACTGAAATGGTCGCAGATTTTGTATGAAGAGAAATATTTGTCGAAAACCGAATTAATGCAGGATGAAATTGCCAAAAAGCGTTTTGAACTGAACATGGAAGTGGCTCAGGCTGATTTGGAATTGGTGAAGGAATACCAATATAAACGTGATATTGCTCAATTGAAAAGTGATGTCAAACAGACGAGAATGGCTTTGGAACGCACTCAACGCAAAGCCTCAGCCAGTATTGTGCAAGCCTCAGCCGATTTACAAGCGAAGATATCGGAATTTGAACGGCAGAAAAGCAAACTTCAGAAGATTGAAGATCAAATCAAAAAAGCCAAAATATATGCACCACGTGAAGGTTTGGTGGTTTATGCCACAAGCGTACGGATGAGTTTTCGTGGAAACGATGAACCGCTGCAAGAAGGCCAATCTGTTCGGGAGCGGCAGGAATTAATCCATTTGCCCACCACATCATCTTATGTCGCCGAGGTAAAAATTCATGAATCCTATCTTGATAAGGTGCGGTTGGGATTGCCGGTGCGCATAACTGTGGACGCCTTGCCCGGCAGTGAATATATTGGGGAATTAGCGACTATTGCGCCCTTGCCTGATGCGCAAAGTGTGTTTATGAATCCGGATTTGAAGGTGTATAACACTGAAATTCAAATCCAGGGAGAAGGGAATGATCTGCGCAGCGGTATGAGTTGTAATGCAGAAATCGTTATTGATCAATTTGAGAATACGACCTATATTCCTATTACAGCCGTCACTCGTTTAGATGGCAAACCAACCGTGTTTGTGGCAGAAAATAACCGCTGGATGCCACGGGAAATTGTTTTGGGACCGGATAATAACCGATTAGCTCAGATTAAAGATGGATTGGATGTTGGCGATCAAATACTCCTTACTCCACCCATTACCTCAGTCGATATTTCGGAAGATGAAAATACAGCCCAAAACGGCAAGTTTAGAGAAATGATTGAGGAATCCAAAAACAATTTACCTTCGGGCATCATGGATCAGCAATCATATATGGGTGGCTCACCTCGCTCGGGCGGTGGAGAACGTATGCAAGCGCCAGGGGGGAATCGTGGTTCTCAAATGTCCGGTGGCGGTCCAGAACAAGGGCGCAGCCGTGCTCCACAAATGTCAGGTGAAGATGCTGGGCAGGGACGTGGTCCGGGACAGGGATTTGGTGGCCAAAGGGATCAGAACTTGACACCCGAACAGCGTGAACAATTTCGCAAACGTATGGAAAATATGAGTGAAGAAGAACGGAATGCCATGCGGCAACGTATGCAACAACGCCGTCAACAGCAACCACAGCAAGAATAAATGAAAGTACACCATGAAGAATAAGATTAACCTAAACGGCTTGGCCGCTCAATTGGATGAAGTCTATAAAATCTACCAGATTGGTACGCAAAAAGTAAATGCCCTGAATGGTGTGACGATTGAATTTGCACGGGGTAGTTTTTGGGCGATCCTGGGCCCCAGTGGATCAGGCAAGAGTACCATGCTGAATCTGCTGGGTTGCCTCGATCGGCCGACGCATGGAACGTTTATTTTAAATGGCCATGATGTTAGTACGCTTAATGATGATGAACTGAGTGAACTGCGTTTAAGGCATTTGGGATTTATTTTCCAGAGTTTTAACCTTATCCCCCAATCAACTGTGGAAGAGAATATTCAGTTGCCCCTGTATTACCAGGGATGGGAGCCACAAAAGTCTGCGGAACGGGCGCGTGAATTGGCAGCACTTGTGGGATTGGCTGACCGTTTGAACCACCGGCCAATGGAACTTTCTGGTGGACAACAGCAGCGTGTGGCTATTGCCCGGGCGTTGGCGAATGATCCTGCCATCCTGTTGGCCGACGAACCAACGGGAAATTTGGATTCAGCCACGGGGCAGGAAATATTGACCCTGCTGGTTGAACTCAACCGGCAAGGTAAAACCATTATTATGGTCACCCATGAACGGGAAATCGCCGAATGTGCCAAAAAGCGCATGTTTATGAGAGACGGCGTAATCGAACGAATTGAGGGGGACGATTGATGTTTATCGGTTCTTACATGCGTGAAATAAGATTAGGCATAAAAAATTTATTATTACATAAATTGCGATCCTTTTTGACCATGCTGGGTGTGGTTTTTGGGGTGAGCAGCGTGATCGCCATGCTGGCGGTGGGTGAGGGGGCCAGTAAAGAGGCCTTGGACCGAATCCGCAAGTTGGGGAGCCGCAATATTATTATTTCTTCCAAAAAATCCCTCGAAGAAGTCAGTTCGACCAATCAGCGTATTTTTATGAGTGTGTATGGTCTTCTGTATGAAGATGAAAAACGGATTTCGGAAAGTTTTCAGACTGTAGAACGAACCGTGCCGGTGAAGATCGTTCGAAAAGAAGGCCGCCTTGGGCCTCGTTCGATGGAATTGCGTATTGTGGGAACCACCCCGAGTTGGTTTGAACTGGTCAAACGTCCCCTGCTGGCGGGAAGAGAATTATTGCATCGTGACGCGGTTGACCGTGCGAATGTGGTTGTGTTAACAGAACATGGCGCACGACGCTTGTTGGCGACCCGCAGCAATATCGGTGAATCCGTACGGTTGGGTGGTGAGTATTTCGAAGTGATCGGGATTGTTAAAAATGCCGGAAATATTGGTGGCGATATTCAAACCCCTGATGAGGAAATCGATGCTTATATCCCAATCGAAGTGGCTAAAGAACGATTTGGTGATGTGTTTACGAAGAATGTAGCCGGTTCGCGAACCCGCGAAAAAGTGGAACTTCATCAAATTATTATCGAAGTGGATAATGAACAGAATGTGGAACTTACTTCGGCGGGGTTGGAATCGATGATGGAGAAATTTCATAAAAAGGATGATTATGAAATTAGTGTTCCGTTGGCGCTGCTTCGCCAGGCGGAAGCCACCAAACGTACGTTTAATATCGTATTGGGTTCCATTGCGGGGATTAGTTTGCTGGTCGGCGGAATCGGGATTATGAATATCATGCTGGCGTCGGTGACTGAACGTACTCGTGAGATTGGTATCCGCCGGGCCATCGGTGCAAAAAAGAAGCAGATTATCACACAGTTTTTGATCGAGACAGTCGTGCTTTCCATGACGGGTGGGATGATTGGTATGGGAATCGGCATATTGATCCCGTGGATCATCACAACTCTGGCCGAAATGCCCACCGTGGTAACAGCCTATAGCTTAATCCTATCCCTGGGGATTAGCATGGGGGTGGGGATTGTATTCGGTATCTATCCAGCCGTGCGTGCCTCAAATCTTGATCCGATTATCGCACTGCGGCATGAGTAGAAAAAGAGGATTCCTTTCTAATTTAATGCGGTAGGTTCCCGAAAAAACGCGGGTGAGGTTCATGCCAGTGTCTTGCAGTGTATTGAGATAGGTTTTGTAGTCACAATCCAAATTCAATTCTAATACCCTCAAGCCTACCCAAATACTCGTTGATATTCTATGATCATAATCTATACGTATATAACACCTGTGGATATGCCTTGATTGCTTGGAAACCATATTTCCGTCGTTGGAATAGATTGGGAGTTTTGGTATGAGTGATATGAATTTGACTTTGGAGGACCAGGAATCGCAAACCCATGTTTTATGGTGGCAGCCAGTGGTGTTTGCCGCGATGGCGGGTGGGATGGCCTGGGGGATTCGTGGGCAGTATGGGCATGAGACAGGGGCGATGATTGCCGGTTTGTTGGTTAGCCTGACGTTGGTGATTTTGTTCTGCCCTAAATTTTCATTGATCAATGCGGTCCGCGCGGTGGCATGGTGTACGGTGGGGATGGGATTGGGTGGCTCGATGACCTACGGGCAAACGGTTGGCCTTACCCATGATGCACCTTTAATCGGCCATTGGGGAGCCCTGGGGTGGGGAATGCTGGGTCTTTCCATCAAAGGAGCGATATGGATTGGATTTGCCGGTGCGTTTCTTGGTATGGGGCTTGGTGGGAAGCGTTACCGGTATCTTGAACTATTAATTTTGATGCTTTGTGTGATTGGTGCGTTTTTCTTGGGATCATACCTGTTAAATTCACCCTTTGACCCTGAAAATAAGATGCTGCCTAAAATTTACTTTTCCGACCATTGGCATTGGGAACCGGGTTCGGAGCTTAAACCACGTCCCGAGTGTTGGGGCGGGCTTTTATTCGCTCTGGTGCTGATCATTTTATATACAGCGTTATGGCGTAAAGATTCACTCGCACCTCGAATGGCGTTGTGGGGTATATTGGGCGGGGCCATCGGTTTTCCCCTTGGGCAAAGTTTGCAAGCCTTTCATGCCTGGAATTCAGAGATATTTGATCAAGGATTTTGGACGAATCTCGATCCTCATATAAATTGGTGGAATATGATGGAAACCACCTATGGAGCGACTATGGGTGCTCTTTTAGGATTGGGACTGTGGCTCAATCAAAATCGAATCCAACAGGCCGCTGATTCAGAGAAAAATTATATGCCTTTGCCTGCTGAGTGGATATTACTTGCTGTTCACCTGGTGATGTTGGTGCTGGTTGAATTTATGGCGATTGGTTGGGTGGATATGTTTTATGATCTGGGATTAATAATGGGAATTATCCCCATTATGGCGATTGCCGGTGGGCGGTGGTGGCCTTATCTGGTTATCTTTCCTGTCACCTTAATGCCGATTGCGGGGAAGACCGTTCGCCAGTTGGTTTACAATGAAGGTGCCATTCAACCTGTTTTAGGTTGGATTATCTATTTAATTGTTCCGTTGTTGTTAGCGATAGGAATGGCTGTTTTGTATAAGCGATTGAGTGCGAAGATTAAACTTGCACGTCCATTTATGCGGTATGCCCTTTTATTCAATGCCTGGATGTACTTCTTATTAAATTTTGCATTCTTCCGGTTTCCCTGGCCTTGGGCTGAATGGACCGGGCGAACACCGAATGGGATAATCTTTACTATTTGTGTGTTAGGTTTAACCGTTATGGTGCTCATGTCAGGGAAGAAGCAAGTGGAGCATTCTGATTAATGGAAAGGCAATGGTCATTATAATGCTTATCTTACGAATTTATATTATGTATTTAGTATTTACAATGTTGTTTGTTTCCAGTGTGGGTAGCAGTTGGAGTAATCAAGTTACGCTTGAAGGTGTTACAGTCACACCGCATGTACAATCCAAGGAAATGCGCTATCGGCGTGAAGCCGATTTTAGTTTGGGGGCGAGGGTGCAATTGTTTGTGCGTAATGCAGGAGAGAAAACACTGACTCTAACACCCGATACAGAGATTCATTTGCGTGGGCAAACACCGGAACAATTGCTCAGCAATGAGGAGTGGTCGTGGTATGATTTTCCAAGCGCATGGCCGGAACAACCACTTCAACTCCAACCAAAGGCACTGACTGTTTGGACATGGAACGGCCGTCGAGCGCCCTGGGGAGTGGGAACCGAAGCTGAATTAAGCATTCAGGCATCCGGTGAGGAAGACGCTTCATCGATTCATATTAAAGTTCCAATCAAGCAGCCCGAAATTTGGTTATCCTCTGTTACTTTCCTGGGAGAGGATGATGATCCTTATCCTGAGCGCTTGATTTTTCATATTGCCAATCAAACGGAGAAAGATATGCGATTGGAATCATGCCGCTTATGGTTGCCTAAGAGCAATGATTCCTGGCGGTTGCTTCATGCAAAAGCATGGCTACGTGAGTTCAAAGCATTTCCATCCAACCGAATCATCCCAGCGGGTGAAAAGGGAGGCGCAGAAGTGGCTAGCGGCCGTCTTCCGTTGACCTATACCGCGTTGGAAGTGCGGTTACGAGATGCCAATGATCAACGTGTGACGCTTTGGGCGCATCTTCGCATTAAGCGGGAAGTGTTTGATATCAGTGGTGGTTGGGTGAGCTCGGGGGTTAATGGACGAAGTGCGCTTACCTATGAATCCTATTTAAAAACATTGAAACGTATGCATATCAACACTGCCCATATTGGTGAAGTGGCAGGCTATACCGATAATCCCGATCTTTATTCACGTTATCCCTTAAAGCGATTCAACAAACTGGCAAATTTTAAACGCTATGATACCGTCGCCATGCTTCCCCATATCCATGCGGTGGAATTTTTGGGGGAACCTCAATATGGTGGAGGAACACCCGTACCGCCGATGAAGGTATGGCGTGCCTTGGCGCCCTATCAACCCACTCGATTGCCAACCACGGTGACCCATAGTGAAGAACGCATTTGGCGATTTTATGCGGGGTTGTCTGATTATCCTCACTATGATGCTTACCGTGTTTGTGCTCCTTCCGCGGATTCCTGGTGGCGTTATCGGCGATGGGGGGATGAGCGTATTCGCTGGGGAGCACCGCTTGAAACGATTGGTGTTATGACACGCAGCCTGCGTGAGTTGAATCGTCCGGTACCCATCGCCTACTGGTCTCAAGGGGCTCATCATGGCTGGGGAAATTACGGGGGACGTGAACGAACCTCACCCACTCCGAAAGAATTACGCGCACAAGCTTATCATGCGCTGGCTGCACGAATTACCTCATTGTATTGGTTTAATCTCAGCCTTAAGTCGATTCTTGAGTTTCCCGATCTCATTGAACCGATCACAAACGTTGGCCGTGAAATTTATATGCTGGAGGATTACTATCTGGAAGGGGATGCGTATCATTACGAGCGTTTAATGAGAGAAGATAAGCCGGATTGGGATCTTTCTGTCATTGCTGGTCCACGAGGGGCGTTGCTTTTTGCGTTGGATTTAAGTTATCATGCGGATACCGATGAGAAGGTTTTTTCATTTGGGCCACCGCGCAAGGCTTTGTTGTCTTTCCCTCTTCCGGCTAATTTGAGAGAAGCGGTGCAGATTCTTCGAGTGGATGCGGAAGGTGTAACTTCCATTCCATTTGAAACAACGTCAGAGGGTGTTCAAATACAAGACTCGTTTAAAGATGTTAATGTGTTTGTCGTAACCCATGACAAACGATCTGTGGAAAAACTTGAAACGCGCCGAAGAGAATTAATGGCATATGAACAATCCTATGGTTTTGATCCTGCCAAAAACCCAAAGGATATTCAACAGCTGCAGAAAATTTTGAAGCCTTAGGCAAATGTGAGGTGCATAGTAATTTACATTTTAACCACTCTTGGTTTAAGATAGGTGACGAGCAAGCAGAACCGGATTCATGGTTTGAATGGCAGTATGGTGGAAGGATGTACTGATATGAAAACACATCTCCAAAAATTATCCGGCGTTTTTTTACCGATTACCACCCCATTTAACAAAGATATGACCATCGATTTTACCGCATTAAAAAGCAATATGGAATTTTATGCGAAGAGCCAAGTGCACGGTTATCTGGCACTGGGGAGCAATGGTGAAAATCGATGTTTGCGGGAAGTGGAAAAACGGGCCATTCTTGATGTGGTCATGGAAAACAAAGCGCCAGAACAGATCGTCATGACAGGCTGCATTTATGATAGTACAGTGCTCACGTTTGAATTAATGCGTTACGCTCGTAATATCAAGTCTGATTATGTAACTTTATTATCGCCATCCTATTATCGTAAATTCATGACCCATGATGTTTTAGTGGATTATTTCACCGAATGTGCCGAACGAATTGATATTCCCGTCATGCTTTATAATGCGCCTGGATTTACGGGTATCACCCTTGCGCCAGAAACAGTGGGTGAACTTGCCAAACACCCTCGCATCGTGGGGATGAAAGACAGCGCGTCTGAAGGGATCGAAAACTTTTGCCAATACAATAGCCCCGAGTTTGTGGTGTTAGCCGGTTCGATAGGATTTATCTATACCTCGATGGTGAAGCATGGGGTAAAAGGAGGGGTGGTCAGTTTGGGCAATGCTTTTCCTGAAGCAGGATATAGATTATGGGAATATGGAACGAAAGGGGAAAGCGAGGCAGGAAACGAGTATCAAGAACGGATGAAAATTGCGAATAAACGTATCAGTGGCACCTATGGTGTGGCAGGCGTAAAAGCAGCCATGGATTTAGCCGGGCTGGCGGGGATGTACCCACGCAAACCCCTGCGCCGCTTGGAAGAGAGCGATCGTGAAAAGGTGCGTGAAGTATTGGTTGAAGCAGGATTGTTATCATGAGTTTGGTTTTAGCCGTCGACGCCGGGACCACATGCATGAAAACAGCCTTGGTGCGTGATGGCCGTACGATTATCGATAGTGCCGATGAATCCTACCCAATCAATATCCGGGAAGGTGGACAAATCGACATCGACACCGAATATTGGTGGAGTGCGTTTAATCGCTGTTGTCAGCGGTTGCATCCTTCCAAAAATGAAGTACAGGCCATTGGATTTTCCGTTTCAACCCCAGGCGCGGTTTTATTGAGTGAAGAAGGCGAGGCCCTAACTCCCGCTGTCTTATTTATGGATGGCCGCAGTGGAAAGCAGGCTCAATATATTCGCGATGTCATAGGGGAAGACCGGCTGCTTGAAGGAACCAGTAATCTGCCTGTTTCTGGAGGATGTACCGCATCAACTATTTTATGGTGGCGGGATAACCAGAATGACTTATTCGAGCGTGCTTGGATATTCGGCCATACCAATACTCTATTTGGCAAGCGGCTAACGGGAGAGTGGGGGATGGATCCCTCAACCGCTTCTTTGACCGCCTTATACAACACAACCTCCAATAATGGAAAATGGAATGAATCAATTCTAGCAGATTTAAACCTCCCTGGGGAAAAACTTCCATCCATCGTTCAAAGTTGGGAACCGGTTGGTTCACTAAAAAGAGACATTGCGAATACCCTTGGTTTGCCTTCCGGCATACCTGTTTTAATGGGAGGCAACGACGCCATGTGTGCCGCCTTAACCGGTGGGGTAACTCAAAACGGTGCGATATTGGATATTTGTGGAACATGTGAAATCATATGTGTGGGATTGAGCCAATCGATTCCAGGGCGTAACTATAATGTGCGATGTCATGTGATTCCCGATATGTGGGCGACGTTATATGTCTTGAACACGGGGGGCAAGGCTTTGCAATGGTTCCACCAAACCTTTTGCAAGGAGATGGATACGGATCATTTTTTTTCGCAATACCTTCCTGAGGTTATCAATCGTTTTTTCGAGGAAGGAAAGTGCTGGGAATTACCTGAATATGAAGTGTTTCTAGCAGGGGATCGGTATAGTGTGGATAGTAAATATGCGTCTTTTAATCAATTGAATCTAAACACTTCCAGGGAAACCATGTTAATGGCAATGATCAAAGGGAATAATCAATATATGGCCCGGCATTTGGAGGAAATGCGAAGTCATGTTCGGTTGTCCTCACGGATCCATCTGACCGGTGGGGGATTGTCAGAAGCATTTATTCGTTGTAAAAAGGAATGGATGGGCGAGTATGATTATGTGCTTAAAGAGAACTCTTCGTTAATGGGAGCGGCTCAACTCGCACATTATGCTGTAACAAACGAAATGATTTGGAAAGCCAATTAAAAGAGGATTAATCATGGGACTGGTGAATATGAGACCGATGCTGGCGGTCGCCAAAGACGATGGCTATGCAGTCGGTGCGTTCAATATTATTGATTATCTTAGCATGAAGGCGATAGTCCAGACGGCGGAAGAACTTGATTCGCCGGTGATCCTTCAAACATCGGTTAAAACCATCAAGTTTTGGGGGTACTCGACAATTGTGTCGTGGGCGAAAGAGATTGCCCAGGATTCAAAGATTCCTGTGGTTCTTCACTTGGATCATTGCAAGGATATCGATGTGATCCAACAATGCATTAATGCTGGATGGACGTCGGTAATGATCGATGCATCATCAAAACCGTTTGATGAAAACTTGATGATCACACGCGAAGTGGTGAAACGGGCTGAAGCGGCCGGTGTGGGAGTTGAAGCGGAGCTGGGTGAAATCGGTGGGGTGGAGGATGATATTGTTGTGGATGAGGCGGAGGCTCATCTGGCTGATCCTGAAAAAGCCATCGAATTTTGCAAAGATTTACCTCTGGCCGTGTTTGCTCCCGCCATTGGTACCGCACATGGTGTATACAAAGGGGAACCCAAGATTGCCTTTGACCGGATCGAAATCATTGCAAAGGAAACCGGTTTACCAATTGCTTTGCATGGTGGTACGGGATTAAGCGATAATACATTTAAGAAATGCATTTCTCTTGGATGCGCCAAGGTGAATATTTCCACGCAATTGAAGCATGTCTTTATCGATAGTTTTGTCAATTATCATCAGGAAAATAAGGAGTATGAACCACTTAAACCCCTGACAGCTCAATGGGAGCAGATAAAAAAAGATATGGGGTCAAATATGATACTATTTGGGGGTGAAGGTAAGGGAGCAAACGCCCTCTCGAAAATCAAAACCCATTAATTTTTGGATCGTTGAACAGGGATGGCGAGGCTCCCGCCGAGCCGTTTCCACGTAAAACG
>CAZFER010000093.1:0-20539 GCA_964517495.1 uncultured bacterium
TCTATTATCGCTTTTGATACTTGTTCTGGCTTTTACACTCCGTCATTTCATTGCGCGTTGGTTGGTCGATATTCTTACTCGAATAACCTCACGAACCAAAACCTCTTTGGATGACGAACTGGTCGTCGTCTTTAAAACCCTTATTCCACCCTTGCGCCTTGCGATTTTACTGATCGGCATTTATTTTGCCTTTACCATTTTCCTGGCAGGCCAAACGCTACCCATTGTACTTCAGAGCGTGAAAATCTTTTTACAGAGTCTCTTTTATCTGGTCATGCTGGGGAATATTGGTTGGGCGTTTTGCCGGCTGACGGATTCTATAATCGATATGCTTTACCGGATTACCACACTGAAAGACACCTTGTTGGATAAAACCTTTGTTCCCATTGCGCGAAGCAGTGCGAAGACCTTTTTTATTTTGATTTTGACTTTGCAAGGATTGTATTATTTCGAATTTGGGGCGTTGGTCAGCAGTTTGTTGGCTGCTGCCGGTGTTTCCGGACTGGCCATTGGTTTGGCTGCTCAGGATACCATTAAAAACTTCTTCGGCTCTGTGGTGCTTCTGCTTGACCGGCCTTTCTCTGTCGGTGATTGGGTTATCGCTGGAGGTACGGAAGGAATTGTGGAATCAGTGGGGTTCCGTTCAACCAAGATAAGAACTTTTGGCAAAACCTTGATTACCATCCCCAATTCGCAAATCGTTGACCGGGATATCGAAAATGTCAGCCGGCGAGGAGTGCGGCGCATATCCTTCACCCTTGGGGTTACTTACGACACCACGCCCAGCCAAATGCAAGAGTTGATTCGCCGATTGCGTGACTTGCTGCGCAATGACGATGAAGTCTGGCCCAATACCATTTTGGTTCGCTTCACTGAGTTTGGCGGAAGTTCCTTGAACATCTTTATCTACTACTTCTCGAAAACCACCGTTTGGGATGAGCATTTAGCCCTGCGCGAAAAAATCAACTTAAAAATCATGCAAATCGTGGAAGACCTCGGACTGGAAATTGCTTTCCCCACCCAAACCATTTACCTGCACGGCCAGGATGCCCTGAAGGATATGGAGAAGAGTGATACGGTAATATCGAAAGATGAGGAATAAAGGAAGGTTGATGGAAAACTGAAAATCTCTATTTTTGTTATATGTATTCCCTGGATCCACCCATAAATGATGAATCTTAAAGGGACTTGGCTTAATCCTTCGATTGATTGTTTGTTCGAGTATGGTTGTTCGATTAATAATATTCCAAAAAAAGCCATTGGAATTAATTTCTCTTAAAAAGTGCGATTTCAACCAAAGGAGTAAGGAAAATGCATCTTGTAAAACTCATTGCTGTAAGTCTACTGGTTTTAACTCCCAGTGTCGTTCAGTCCGAAACCGAATCGGCTCAAAAACAAGTTCAAGAGATCTTTCAATTAAGTGGTGTGCAAGGGGGATTGATTGTCTTGGTAGGAGTTGATGATGGCAGACTCACTGCTGCTTTAGGGCAAGAAGCACGTTTTGTTGTTCAGGGATTGGAGGTTGATGCTGAAAAAGTCCGCCAGGCTCGCGAAACTATTCGTTCGGTGGGGCAATATGGGCGAGTGTCAATCAGCCAATGGGATGGTGAAAGCCTGCCTTATGCCGATGATCTGGTGAATTTGGTTGTCGCGCAAGAAACGAGGGATGTTGAATTGGATGAAATTCTGCGTGTCCTGGTTCCAAGGGGGGTGGCGTTGATCAAACAAGATGGTAAGTGGATGAAAAAAGTGAAACCGTGGCCCGAGGAAATGGACGAGTGGTCACATTATTTTTATGGGCCAGATAACAACGCGGTTTCTCATGATAAGGCTGTGGGCCCACCTCAGCAGATGCAATGGGTATGCGGTCCACCCTACGCGCGCAGCCATGAGATTAATTCAAGTATGGCAGCCATGGTGTCGGCGGAAGGGCGTATTTTTTACGTTTGGGACGAGGGGCCGCTTGGCCAGCCGGAAAAACGCTTTCCGTCGCAGTGGTCGCTTATTGCCCGGGACGCCTTTAATGGTATGCCGCTATGGAAGATGCCTATGCCCAATTGGGGGTGGAGTCAGTGGCATGATGAATCGCGGTGGGATAATCCCAGAGATCGGGCGACCATGCTGCGTCAGTTGCCGCGGACGACGACGCGGCGAATAGTCGCTGCCGATGATAAGTTATTTGTAACGCTTGGTTATCAGGCCCCTGTTAGCGTACTCAATGCGGCAACCGGTGAACGGCTCCAAACCATTGAGAGAACAGACGGTACCGATGAGATTTTATTGGATGCTGAGGTATTGATCCTGTGTGTTCGAGAGACCGAACGCCCTAAAAATAGCAAAAGGGATTTTAGGCTTAGTCAGAATCCGGGGCAAATCATGGCGGTTAATTCACAGAATGGTGAAATTTTGTGGCAAAGTGAACCGGATATGATTTCGCCTTTGACGTTAGCCATTAATGATAAGCATGTTTTTTATGCCAAATATGGTGAAGTTGTGTGTTTGGATCGAACCAATGGTAAACCACTATGGCGAAGTGAGCCTGTTGAAGGAAGGGGACAACAGGGAACATTGGTGGCGCAAGATAAAGTTGTACTTTTTGCCTATGGACCGGTGCCAGGAGAACCTGAGAAGAGAGGATATCAAACCATTCGCTATCACCAAGCCCATGCGTTTTCTGTGGAGACGGGCGAGAAACTTTGGTCAAGCCCACCTTATAGAGGCCCTAGTGGAAATGGCCTGGATGTTTTTGTGATTAACGGGCTTGCCTGGTTTGGTGTGGATAACAAAGAAAACTTACCTGACCATTGGAGTGATACAACGACGCAACGGGTTGGATATGATCTATTAACGGGAAAGCCCACGCAGAAAGTTTCCGTCCCTAAATTGACAAGCCCTGGCCATCATTACCGGTGCTATCGCAGCAAAGCAACAGAAAACTTTTTGCTTTTACCCAAACGGGGAGTGGAATTCTTGGATCTCGAGGGGGATGATCATATGCGGCACGATTGGCTGCGTGCTCCTTGTACATATGGTGTGATGCCAGCCAATGGCCTCCTTTATCTTGCTCCACATCAATGTGTCTGTTATCAGGGAGCGCTCATGTCCAATTTTAATGCGCTCAAAGCGAAGTCAAAATCGGATGATCAATCAACGAATGAACTTGAAACTCAATCCCGTTTGATAAAAGGTCCAAAATTTGGGCAAATAAAAAAACGCGCTCCTCAAAAAGAAAATGGCCAAAACTGGCCCATGTATCGGCATGATCCGCGCCGCAGCGGCAGTATTAATACCACGGTGTCTGATCAATCAGAACAGCAATGGGAGGTGACATTAAGCAAACCGATCACCCCACCTGTGGTTGCTGGGGGAATATTATTGGTTATTGAGAAAGATAAACACACCGTTCATGCATTGGATGCAAAAACTGGCGATACAATTTGGCAATATACGGCTGGAGCACGGGTTGATTCGCCTCCAACAGTTTACGGAGCGCTGGTATTATTTGGCTCAGCGGATGGTTGGGTCTATTGCCTGGATCTTTCCGATGGTGCTGAGGTTTGGCGATTTTGTGCAGTACCTTATGAACGAAGGATTGGTGCTTTTGGACAAGTGGAATCGGCCTGGCCAGTTCATGGCAGCGTGGTTGTACAGAATGATGTGACAACGAAATTACAACGTCCATTGGTTTATTTTACCGCGGGCCGGTCGACCTATCTGGATGGAGGTATATATGTTTATGCCCTTGATCCATGGACCGGTGAGTTGATTCACCAAAACCACCTGAGTGGACCGCGTCCTGATCCCTATAAGGATGAAGGAGGAGCGGGATATATGGACGGCTCCAAATCTGATATTTTGGTGAGTGATGGTGCTGATCTTTTTTTACTTCAAGAGCGTTTTCGCAGTGATTTGAAGCGATTACCCGCTCCCATGCAGCAACTTGAAAGAGAACGGGGAGGCTTTCGTATTTATCCACCAGCCCCTGAGCGGGAATCCAGTGCCAAGCGTTTGATTTCCACTCGTGGTTTTCTGGATGATTCTTACAATGAAGGGACCTACTGGACTTACAGCGCGCGTTGGCCCGGCTGGGACAGGCACATGGGACGTGTTTCCACGTATGGCCAGATTCTCTCATTTGATGAGGATCGGCTATATGGTGTTCATGCATTCTATACATCCGTTCGTGTGCGCCGGGGATTCTTTCCTGAGGAAAAAGGTTACCGGTTATATGCCCGTGACCATGATGCCGAAAAAGACAGATGGTCCATATTTATCCCGGTTCGTGTTCGAGCCATGGTGGCGGCAAAAGAGAAACTGTTTGTTGTTGGACCACCGGATGTAATACCTGAAGATGATCCCTTGGCCGCGTTTGAAGGACGAATGGGTTCCCTATTGTGGTCCTTCTCCTGCATGGATGGTAAAAAACTGGGAGAGGTTGCCAAACTGAGTGCCCCACCTGTTTATGATGGATTGATCGCTGCGAATGAAAAACTGTATATGAGTTTGGAGGATGGCCGGGTGCTCTGTTTCGGTGAAAAGAGCGCTGAATAGTACGTTAATCCTTTTCAATTGAAATACAACGCATTGAAAATCTTTTGGAACAGAGAGATTAAAAAAATAGGGGAGTTATTTCATGATACAAAATAATGCTTTTGATATTTATTCGTCCCATAAGAAAAAATCCCGCTTCCAAGAAATCGGCTTGCGTATCTTTTGGGGATTATGTGTTTCCAGTCTGATTATGTTTAATGCGGCAAGTTTTGCTGAGTCTGTGAAAGATCATGCCAAGGCCATTGTGGATAATGGGGGTGTTGCAGGAGGGCTGATTGTTCATATTGGCTGTGGCGATGGATCATTGACTAAAGCATTATCCGTGAATGGACGCTTCCTGGTCCAAGGGCTTGCGAATGATAAGAGTGAATTGGATCGAGCGCGAAAAACAGTAAAGGATGCAGAACTATATGGTGGTATTTCAATCCGTTTATTGGAAGAAGAGAGATTGCCTTACGCGGATGATATGGTGAATATTATCGTGAATGAACGTCCTGGAACGGTAGCTGAAACAGAGTTGATGCGTGTGTTGGTTCCAGGTGGAATGCTATTGACGGCACACGATGATGGATGGAAGAAAACCATTAAACCAAAATCTGAGCAAAGAGATGAATGGACTCATTTTCTTTATGACTCTTCTAACAACGCGGTTTCAAAAGACAACATTGTTGGACCACCCAAAAGTTTACGCTGGGCTTGTGGACCTGAATACTCACGCAGTCATGAACACCTGGCGAGTGTTAGTGCGATGGTGAGCGGGAATGGTCGCGTGTTTTATATTATTGACGAAGGACCTATAGCGGATGTGTATGCCTCTGCAGCGTGGAAACTGGTTGCGAGAGATGCTTATAACGGGGTATTGTTATGGGAATATCCCATTGGACTATGGGAAAGCCAGGTCCGGGGATTTCGCAGCGGTCCAGTGGACCTCGCTCGCCGATTGGCCGTTAATGGCGATCGTGTTTATGTAACCCCATCCATGGGAGAGCGTGTCGCTGTTATTGACGCCATGACAGGCGAGGAGAGAAGAAGACTTAAAGGATCTGAAGGCGCGCGGGAGATTTTGATTGACAAGGACATGGTGATTATTGTTGCCGATAATTTAACCGCTGAAGATCATCAGCAGCGCCGTTTGTGGTTTGAGGAACGGGCGGAAAAAATGACTCACTATCAATACCCACGAGTCCCTATCAAGGAATTTGGTGTTCGGAGGCTGATAGCATATTCGGAAAAGAGCGGGAAACAACTTTGGGAAAAAGAGGATAATGATACGAAGGATATGCTTCCGGCCGTCACGGCTGTGAAAAGTGGGGTTGTATGCCTGCATAATTACGAGCATTTAATTTGCCTGGAGCGTGAAACGGGAGAAGAAAAATGGCGTTCCGCCCGCCAAATGCCGCCCTCGCGGGTGACCTGGTCGGCACCGACGATGGTGATTGCCAACGATGTGGTTTTAGTTGGAGATAGAGCGGATCTATCCCCGGTCAAACCGGGGGTGGGAAAAGACGCTTGGGTGGTGGAAAATTCACATAAAGGGAAAGCTAAACCTGCCGAGGTGATCGCTTACGATATTGAGGATGGCCAGCAATTGTGGCAGGCAGAATGTTTTGAGAATTATGATTGCCCATTTGATATTCTGGTGTTGGATGATGTGGTGTGGACGGGGAAGGTTTTGGGAACTCAAGATCCGGGTTTCGTGGAAGGACGTGATTTGCACACGGGTGAAATCGTGGCCCGCTTGGAAAGTGATCTCAAATATTTTGTCCCCGGGATGGGGCATCACCGATGCTATCGCAATAAAGCGACAGAACGGTTTCTTTTGACGGGACGTTCCGGAATTGAATTCATAGAACCTTCCACAGGCCGCAAGATTGCGCATCATTGGGTGCGAGGCAGTTGCCAATATGGGATCATGCCTGCTAATGGCCTCACCATTGCGCCACTGCATTCCTGTGCGTGTCATATCACCGGCAAACTGACGGGTATCAATGCATTGGCTGCTGAATCCAATTATCCTTCCGAACCCGAGCCTAACGAATCACGGCTGGAAAAAGGGCCAACGTATGGCAAGCAGGGGAAACCCGCGAGTAAAAACGATTGGCCGATGTATCGTAATGATGCATCTCGCAGCGGTTTTTTGGATGTGCCACTATCACACCAGGTTCAATTGGCATGGTCAACCAAGGTTGGCGAATCTCTTACCCCGCCGATTGTAGGTGATGGGAAAGTATTTTGCGCCGATAAACGGAGCCATACTGTTATAGCGCTGAATCAAAACAATGGGGATGTGATGTGGGAGTTCATCACGGATGGCCGGATTGATTCATCGCCCAGTTATCATCAAGGCCGATTGGTGTTTGGATCATCAAGCGGTTATGTGTATTGCCTGGATGCGGAAACAGGCATGCTGGGGTGGAAGTTCCGCGCTGCACCCACCACAGCCCAGATTGTGTCACGGGGGCAATTGGAGTCACTTTGGCCTGTTCATGGAAGCGTATTGATCAAGGATAATAAAGCCTATTTCGCGGCAGGACGTTCATCGTTTTTAGATGGCGGAATTCTATTGTATGCATTGGATGTGGCGA
Organism: uncultured bacterium; assembly: GCA_964517495.1. Lineage (GTDB taxonomy): Bacteria > Hinthialibacterota > Hinthialibacteria > Hinthialibacterales > Hinthialibacteraceae > CAZFER01. The sequence goes on from CAZFER010000093.1 coordinate 7,137, forward strand.
CGGGTGAGGTACTCGCCTCTCGACAGTTTAATAGTTTGGATCCTCAATCGGGAGAGCAACCAAAAGACATCGTAATAAGTTTTAACTATGACGCTCCAAGGGTTGCCCTCCCTGGGATTTTTTCTGCCGATGGTGATGATATCTTTATGCGGCATTTGAGGTTTGATTCTTCCTTCGTCTCAAAGGAATTAAACAAAAAGCACTTGTATTCATCGGCGGGTATTCTTGACCACACATGGTGGCATCGCACCTATTGGCAATACGGGACAAAAATGGGCGCAGGTTATCATGGTTGGCATCTTTCCGGTAATGAAACACCCGCTGGCCGAATTCTTGTTTTTGACAATCAACATGTTTATGGCTATGGGCGTAAACTGTATGATAAGCAGCAAGGAGGGCACATGTCAGAGGTTGGCCCGGATTATCATTTATTCTGTGAACCGATTAATACTTCAAGCGAAGCCGCACGTCGAAAACCCGGACAGAAAGAACAAAATCAGAACACCGATCGAATATTAAACTGGTCCGCATCCACCGGCAACCCTGTGGTGGCCATGGTGTTGTCGTCAGACGTTTTGTTTGCCGCCTCCACCTCAAAACCATGGCAAGAAAAAATAAAACCAGGACAGCTGGTTGCGGTAAATCCAAAAAGCGGTGAGGTGTTGAAAGAAATCACTTTAAATGTTGCACCAGTGTTCGATGGAATGGCTGTGGCGAATAAGAGCCTTATTATTGCTTCACAAGATGGCCGTATAACGTGTTTGACATGTCGTTGATACGGGGAAAAAGTTCTTTTTTGCGATTTTCGCTAGATTTCTCGAGTCAAGGCATGATAGAATCAAAATATATTCAAAAACGGACTAATTTCCCAGTGGGACGAGGAAATAGTGGACAAATGCACTTTTAAACAGTGGGGGCTATGGAAGAAACCGTTTTATATCTGCTCACTTAAAGATAAACACGAGATTTTTTTAATCCTGTGTTATTGGGAGTTGATTTATCAAGAGAATTACTACATCTATCCAATGGTATGGAGGATATCATCATGTGTGAACACTGCAATCGACGGGAATTTTTGGGAGCGGGATTAACAGGTGGATTGTTACTCGCCGAAGGATCCTGGAAACACGCTTGGGCTTCGCAGTCATTGCCCAAACCACATCGGGAGAAGTCGCGGATTTGCGTGATTATCACAGGCACACCCGTGCCTGAAGACCGCAATTGGGGAGTAGGGGCCAGTCAGGTTGAGGAAATGAAAACTCATCTGGCTAAAGTGGAAAAGAAACTGGGCAACATTGAACTCATTATGGGGCAATCGACCAGTGCTCAGGAAACCGCTGCTTTGTTAGAAAAGGCAGGGCCAAAGGTACCGGTTCTTACGATCAATGTACAAAACTTTGCTTTAACCAGGGTTGTGAAACCGATTCTTGATGGGAGGCATCCGATGGCGGTATTTTCGTTACCCGCCAGTGGACACGATTGGATGTATGCTCCCCGTTGGCATGACCAGGGATATCCTGTCACACTTCTTGCCAGCAGCGATTATGACGAACTCGAACGCGCTCTCCGGCTTTTGAGAGTCATTCCCATGATGCAACAGACACGCATCCTACTTTTCCCACCTGCGCGAGGAACGGCGCCTGCCCAGTCTCCAGACGAAATTAAAAAGCGTTTTGGAACCGATGTGGTGGCCATTGAAGAGAAGGATTTCAGCGAAATGATCTCCAATGCGGATGACGGAGCGGTTCAGGCTGAAATAGACAGCTGGACAAAGAATGCAAAGAAGATTATAGAGCCAAACGAAGAGGACATCAGTAAAGCTGCTCGGGTTAGTATCGCCCTACAGAATCTTATTGAGCGGGAACAAGCCCAGGGGTTGGCTATTGGGACATGTATGGGATGGCTGCCGAAAGGATTTCCCTGTCTGGGATTTACTCGTCTTCGTGACGATGGTATCCCCGCCGCCTGTGAAGGAGATATGGATTCATTGTTGACCATGTTGCTCTTTCAATACGCCATAGACAAACCCGGTTTCCAGGGGAATGCCACCTTTGACACATCCCGCAACGCACTCTGGACCGCCCATTGTACGGCGCCCTTAAAAATGGATGGCCCGAATGGCGAAGACGCACCATACTTGTTGCGTGGGCACTCAGAAGTCGGTGGGAGCGGTTGTGTCCCTGAAATTCAATACCGGCTTGGACAAGAAATCACTCGCACCAAACTCATCAATCTGGATACCATTCTCGCTTCACCCGGCAAGATCATTGATGTGCCTGAAAAGTCGGTCCACGCTTGCCGTACTCAGATTGTTACCGAAGTCCGCGACGCCGCGAAGATGGCAGCCGATTGGAGCAGCGCCCTCGAGACCGAAGATGCCATGACGCTGCTGCATCGGGTGGTGTTTTATGGTGATCACATGGAAAGTGTCTACCACCTATCCCGCTTGATGGGCATGAATGTGATTGAGGAAGGTTAAGTAAACCGTTCTCTTGACTTTACAAGCCATTTAGGTCAAATGGTTTCAATTGAAAATTTGCATTGGATTGATTAAAATCAACCATCTTGCATTAAATCATACCCTATCAATCTGTTGGAGACGGTTACCATGAAATCAGACATCAGCAAAAAATCGAATCACACCATGTCTCGCCGGACTGCGTTATTCAGTGGGGCGGCGCTATCGTCAATCGCGTTTATGCCGCGATATGTATTGGGAGGGGAGGAGGGTACCGCTCCAAGCGATTTGCTCAATGTTGCCGTTATTGGAACGGGCGGGCGCGGCGCCCAACACACGAGGGAGATTATACGCCAACGCGATTGCCGGGTTGCGGCGATTTGTGATGTGTCCAAATTCAACGATTACAGCCGATTCTACTATGGTGGAGTCGGCGGACGTGAACCAGTGAAAGAGATGGTCGATCTTCGTTACGAATCGGATGACGCCACGAAAGATTACCCTGAGTGCACAGTCTATATCGATTACCGCAAATTGCTTGAACAAGAGAAGGGAATCGATGCCTGCATTGTCGCGACGCCGGATCATACCCACGCTGTTATTGCGATCGATTCCATGAACCTCGGCAAGCATGTTTATTGCGAAAAACCACTTGCGCGTACGGTTTACGAATGCCGTATGATGACTGAATGCGCGCGAAAGAACAAAGTTGCCACTCAATTGGGCAACCAGGGGCATAGCGGAGAAGGCATTCGCAGCACAGTTGAATGGATTCGAGATGGTGCCATCGGTGATGTCACCGAAGTGCATGCCTGGACCAAGAGCCGTGCACGCGTAGGCAGGCGCGAAAGTTACCCGAAAGAGAAGATGCCGATACCAGAAGGAATGGATTGGGACCTCTGGCTTGGGCCTGCCAGGAAACGTCCGTACCACATCGATTATACGCCTTATACATGGCGCGGTTGGTGGGATTTCGGCACGGGTTCGATGGGCGATTTCTTCTGCCATAACGCCGATCCAGCGTTTTGGGCACTTGACCTGTGTCATCCAACCCGAGTACAAGCCACGCAGTATGGGAACACCAAGTATACTTTCCCGCTGGCCTATATTATTTATTATGATTTCCCCAAACGCGGCAATATGCCACCGGTCAGGATGACGTGGTATACCGAGTTGGATCCACCCAAACCGGAAGAGCTTGGGCCAGGCGAAGAACTCGTCGGAGGTGGTCAGGGCATTCTATTGGTTGGCAGTAAGGGCAAGATCATGTGTCCTGGTTGGGCGGGTGATCCGGTCTTGCTTCCCCAATCGCTGCATAAGGAATACAAACGTCCCCCGAAGACCTTGAAGCGTTCGAAAGGCCACCATCGTGACTGGATCGATGCGTGCAAAGGGGGTGAACCAGCGAGCGCTAACTTTGAGTATGGTGGATTCCTGACCGAAATGGCCATGCTGGGCAACGCAGCAATCGGTGCGGGCGAGATCCTCTATTGGGATGGCGAGAACATGAAGGCAACCAATACCGACAAGGCCGAACCGTTCCTGAAGCCGACTTATTATAACGGTTATACGATTTAATTGGACATAGTATGTGCCTGAATCAGAACCGCCCCATCATCCGATGGGGCGGTTTTGGATAAGTTGGTTGGATTCAATATCCCATGTGAATGTGCGATGCGAAACGTTAGAGAATGTAGTAATTCGTAAATGACTTGAATTATCCACTCTTTCCCCTGGATCGTTTCTTTGTCCAATGCCGTGCAAACTCATATTTTCGGCGTACATGGCATTTACTACCGCAATATCCATCAGAACCGTATGTTTTCCATGTGCATGACAGGCAGGGATTAATGAGAAAATAGCGGATTTTTTTAGCGATCCCAAAAAGGATAACACCCAATAAAAACACACCAAACGGTTTACTCCACGCTGGATTTTCTCTGGTTGCTATTGTGGAATCAACCCCCTCTCCGAATATCATGGGAACGCAGCATTGATTCACCACCAGCTCTCCTTGCATGCGGTACGCGTGATATTGATAATTCGGATAAACGAATTGATCCGTAACACCTCCGGCTAAGAGGGCCAGAAAAATTAATGCCATCGTGTAATAAGCAGCGGGTTTTATTCCCATCGAATTGCGGATTGCGTTGAGTTCACCGAGATTGGTTGCAGGCCCGGCGATCATGTAGGCAATAGCCGCACCGGGTGTTACGCCCAGCAACAACAAACCCTGAACTACGGCGATGGAGGGGATACTGCATGCATACACTGGTATCCCCAGTAGAACCATATAAAACAATGTCCACAGATCTTGCTGACCCAGCCAACCGGATATCATATCCAACGGCAGGTAAGCCAATAAAAGGGAGGCTATCCCAAGCCCGATTGTGATATCCACACTTATATCCGCGCCGAAACTAAAAAAAGACCAGTTCAGGGTTTTGATAATTTTGTTTTTTTCACTGAAATCCTTTGTGGAGGTTAGAGGTGTGAACTGGCGTATTCCAACGCTCGTTTTGTGTTGATGGCATAAATCCTTGAACAACTGGTTGCCAATCACTCCAAGAACCAGTGCACCGCTTGTTGTTGCCAAAAGCAATGTCACTGTCAATTTTAGTCCAAGCATTTTTACGGACATCGCGATGAGAACTGGAGAAAGAATTGGAGTGGCTGTCATGAACGCCAGCATGTTCCCGATGGCCGCTCCGCTCTTAAACAGGCCAATGCCCAGCGGAATGGTCCCGCACGAGCATAACGGCAACATACAACCTATGCCAACGGATTTGAAAAGAGTGGCGGGGGTATGTCTTCCCAAGTGGCGTTGTAATATATCCTGTGGTATCCAGAAACGCAAAATGCCAGCAATCAAAAAACCCAGGATCACATAAGGTGCGGATTCAAAAAGTGTATTCAACAAAATTGTAATCATTATTGATTTTATCTTGAGCGGTTTTAAAAATTATGTTGGTTTATTCATGATGCGAAGATCCCAACGCTGCATCATCTAAAAAGAAGATACCTTCGTAAGGTTTGGATTCATTGATTCTGAATCGTCCTTTGACGGTTGCCAGGGCATTTATCATGTCATCACAGTGCAGAATCCAATCTTCTTTCATATTGACCAGGATAGTCCAGCGCATCTCAACATCCGGCTGAAGAACACATGCCTGCGCCAATCCCAGCGACGGCAGCAGATAAAATCGGGACACGGTGACAAAGTCACCCTCCCGAGTACATCCGTTTCCAAAAAACACAACGGCTCCGGTAAGTTCAAGCTCTTTTCCTTGGTTGTCGCGCAATTCATCAGGGATTGAGAATCGAGCGGATTGTCCGTCGAGAAGAGTAGCGCGAACACGATAAAACGGCTCCCACTCGGAAGCCGTTTCATCCATAGGAAGATCATCAAGCGTTGCAAAGGATTGATTGCCGCTATAGTGTATTTTGCTGATTTCCACGAAATAGAGTCCGGCAACAATCAGCAAACTGACAAAAATTACAATCCATTTTGGTTTCATCTGAAACGATTATTTAATGGGATCCAACTTCCATGTGACAGGTGATCCCTCTTCTTGCACTTGCCGGATGGTGCGAGGCCAACCAGGCATCTGTTGAGCATTTGGTTTTGTCGCATCCGTGAATCGGTCCCAACTCTCAAAGGTGATGCTTTTTTCTTTTTTGTTAAATCGAATCAATCCAAAACCGTCCCGGCGTGTTTGTCCTTCAATGTTGGCGTAGGCGATCATTGTAATTTTGTTTCCAAAACCGTCGATATAGCCGCCCGTAAAAGGCAGTGGATTTTTGGGATCATGATTCTTTCCAGGTTTCTCATCCAATGGGCTCCACCAGCGGTTGTAATAGTTGTTCACAATAGCTGGTGCGACAAAAGCAAAAGGACCGTCATGGAATTCATCGATTCCGTGTTGTACCAGTGTAGCCAGGTGCTGGTCGCCAGCCAGATGGACGGCGCCTGCTTTTTGGATCAGTTTCAGTGCTTTTTTACGTCCTGTTTGCGGCCAGCCGTTACAGTCCAAATCGGCATGGAGATAGTTTTCAAACTTACCGTGTCGATGAGCGGCACCGCAAAAACCGGTTTGCGATAACACCGCTTTAAGTTCAATGCCTTCTCCAGGACGTCCCCAATCTTCCAAAAATTTCAATTGACGATCCCCCAGCAGTTTTAATCCTTTGACATCCACGGACTTGGGATCGTAATTCACGTCGCGAATGTGATCGGGGCGGGGGCCCATCTGTGGAATTTTGCCTGCAGGACCACTTTTGAATTTCCGATCCTCTATAATGGCAAAATCGACGCCACCGATGGTTAAATTTGTATAGTAAACGCCTATTCCTTGTCCGATAGGTGTGGGATCATACGGATCGGGCAAATGCGACGTTTGGCATCTTTCCACCATTTTTACATATTCAGGGTGATAAAAATAACCACCATCATCTCCAGCGGGGGAACTGGCCCGTTTGCCGTTTTCTCCCCAAAGATTGGCGTGGCCAACATCATGATCATCAGGAATCGTAACACATGGCCGATTGCGAAATGCATCGCGGAATTGTAATCCCCACAATAGCCAAGCCGCAGTGTGCTGGGTATGATCGTAACTCTGATCACCGGCGAAAAATAGTAGGTCCGGATCAAAATGATTCAGATTGCGTATGTATTCCTGGCGCATGCCACGATCTTGATTTGAATTGCAGTTCAATGATGCAACCACAATAACATCTTTATCCACTGGATCTTTACGAATAAGTCCTTCAAAGACAGCCTTTTCACCATGCCTCAGGCGATAGGGGACATCTATGGAGTTGTCCCAGTTTTCAATGCGGAACAATGTCGACCATCCAATATCATTCACTTTTTGAACGGCAGCTTGCTCCCACTTCCCATTTTTTTTGAGTTCGAGTCTGACCTCACGGCTTTCGTCGGGATAGAGGGGGAACAGTTGAGCGGATAGTTTGAGTACATTGTTTTGTGTGGTATAAATACCAAAGCAAATCACTTCATCCCTGGGCACGTTGACATCAATAATGCGTTTGGGATTGTTCTTTATTTTTTCAGCATGATTCCACCAATCATTTACGCAGTAAGTATCCAGCTTATTGAAGGGGGCTTTGACTGGTGGTTCTTTGTGCTGAGCAGCCACATTCATACAGAGACAGATAATCGCAATCATTATTAAGTTTTTTTTCATTGGTGTTTCTCCTTTATTAGGAATTGCTTAATGCTTAACTATAATAATGGTTAAAGAACGCCGGGGAAATAAGATATAACATTTAAATTCAGAGTTTTAACTGATTGCTCATATATCCCTTTAAGATCATTGTTCTAAATAGTAAAAATTTCAAGTGAACGATCAATCTCTATATATCATTCTGTCCGACTCGACATTCGATCCCTGGGATTTGTTAGCCTATGTCTCAATTCTGGTCCCGCTCTTCATTATGAATCAGTTAACCTTGAAGGAAAAACAAAATTAATGAACTTTCTTGAATTTTTAAAGATTTCTACGGTAAAATGAATAAACCATCAGAGAATTTGTTTCAAAAGAAAGGGATTACGATGATTACGAAGAATAATTCACTCACAACAATAAAGTCACTCCCGTGGTTTTTATTCGCTCTCTTCCTGATGATTGCCTTCGCAATACCTGACCTTGAGGCTAAGCAGGAAGTGGTGTCTATTATTAAAGAATCGGGACAAGACAAGGTTTATCACTCGTCAGATTTTGGGTGGAAAGCGAATCAGGAGGTAAGCGAAGAGTTCTCTAAACTATTAGAGAGCGGCATGCTCAAGGCGGGTGTGGAACTGGTTCTTGATCACACATACCGAATCAACGGCAATGTCCTGGATGAGCCAGCTTCACCAATTCAACCTGGGCAAAGGGGAGTTTCGTTTGAGTACGGGCCGCAGGTGTTGAAGTGAGTGCGGTTACTGCAATACACTCCAACCCTGGCAGTACTCCGCCGGACATTGCTATCGCTGTACCGCCATTTGGGAAATTCGAATCAAGCAATCCACTTCCGTTTGCGATTCTTGGCTTCTTCAATCGCTTTTCGTGAAATAATGGCATCTTCCGTCACTTGAAAATCAAACATCCCCAGGCAAACGAAATCCGCTCCGCTTTTAAATGCATACTTAATACCTTCTTCCGGTGAAATGGCGCCCGCCGCTAATACTTTGAAAGCAATCCAGGGGATTTCGACATCCTGCATAAACTCGATGGTTTGTTCGTGATCATAGCACCATAAATTATCATGAAATTCATCATGGTCATTGGAAAAAGGACGATACAATTCAATGAAGTGCCGATTTTCTTTTGGATGAGCGGACCAATAATTGTCGTGATGAATCGTTTTGAAATAAAAGTCTGGCTTAATGCCCTCTTTTTCACAAAACATAATCGGCTCCAACCGATGTGCGCCAATACCGGCGGGGACATTGTATTTTTTTATAATTTCGTAGGCTTTGATGATCTGCTCGGGCTTTTTTTCGTAATACCAAATGTCACTGGCGCCTCCCCATACATAAGCGGCGGATGCACCCAGTTCAAGATGCTCGACGAGTTTTCTTTCGAACTGATTGAAATCCTTGGTGATGACATCCGCCATCCATTTCATTTTCCCGCCCCATTCACTCCAATACTTTGCAAGGTTATAACGCTGGAAATTATTGCTTTTAAGATTGGCGAAATTGATACCCTCTTCTTCACACTTTTGAAATGTCTTGAATATCCGTTCTTCGGTATTGTAATGGGCGGCGAGTGATTTGACATAAAGCAAATCCCTGGCATGCATGTTCATATTGATTAAATTACTGCCGATAAAAAGGCGGCTCATGTCTAAATCGCCGATGCGTCCAACCGGCATTTTGGGAGTAGGAGATTGATTGGCAGCGTTTGATTCGGGGGCAGAGCCACTTAGCAATGCAGGCGCCATCAATATCGATCCCGCTTTAACAGAGGATTTAACAAATTGACGTCGTGTTTTCTTTGCGGACGAAGTTGAATGATTGTCTGGAGTGTTCATTTGGATGGTCTCCTATTCTCAATGTTGATCAACAAATTGTTGATGAAAATCAATTAAACGCTGCAACTCGCCGGGATCCAGCAAAGGATCATTGCTCCTATTCCGCCACTGCATCTTCAGTATTTTTTTTGAAAATGTATGACGCTGTTTGATCCATTCATCAATTAAGTATAAAAGTTGCTCACGTTCATTTTCTGGAACCTGGATGTAATTTTGAAATTACGGCTTCTTGAAATGTCATCAATTTATCTCTTTTTTTATAGTCATTTATTGTTAATTCCTTATACGGTCTCCATTTTAGACTATCGTTTAAAATAGTGCAAGCATTTTGTATTTCATACCTTACTCCTTACTAGGGATGCTGTTGTGAAGTTAGCGTTTCGCTGCTTTATAAGGTTCACCAATCCCATCAATGCGATTCCAGATAGGATCATGTATAAATTCACTTAATATCTTATACCGATGTGGGCGCCGGTAGGCATTGCCCCAGATGGATTTGGCGCGTCGCCTGCGAATATCCTGCATATTGAACGCCGCGTAAAAAATCCCTTCTTCTTCACCCGCTTGCACCAGGCAGTTTCCACCGGGTTCAAATGCAACCGAATGGCCATTCTGGTAAGGTTTGGGATAGTTAGTCATCGCCACCCCGAATAGGTTTTCATAGGCTCGAACCCGAAATTGTTGGATGCGAAGATCATCCAATCCACAGCAATTAGGCGTTAGGACCAATTCTGCTCCTTTAAGCATCAGAATACGAGCGCTTTCAGGTTGTTCGCGGTCAAAACAAATCATCGCACCAACTTGAACTGTGCCTTTGGCCGTATCCAGCGGGGCGGTATAAAAATCCTCTCCAGGCGTCATGTTTCGTTCCAGCGGTTTAAAATCGCTGGTGTGCACCTTGGCGTAAGTCAACACTTCCTTCCCATTCCGGTCGAATAGGGTTACGGCGTTACGTGGCAATGGTTTCCATTTCTGCGCGTAGGTCACTGCAATAGCCATCCGTAATTCTTTGGCCAGCTGGGCAAAATGCTGAACCCACGGCCCATTTTTGGCCACTGCACGATCCCAAAATTTCTCACGCTCGCCATCCACGCTGGCATCAAAACGCGTATAGCCAATATTCCACATTTCACCCATAAGCGCAATATCGGCACCTTGCTTTGCCGCTTCACGGCAGGAACGTTCCGCTTTCTCCCGGTTGGCTTCTTGATCATTGCCAAATGAAGAAAGTTGCAGCAATGCCACCACAACACGTGGATCATCCTTTGCAAAGGATGGTTTCGTGTTCAGTTCTTCAGTGAAACTTACCATTGAAAATAACAACAGAATAAAAGGAGCTAAAAATCGCATTATCATATCATTTTTCCTCCTAATCAAAAAATAAAACACCAGTCATTTTAGTGGAGTAATCCTATAACCAAAATGACTAATTTGATTCCAATTTATAGCATATCGAATCTATCAGAAGGAAGGGCCTTCATGTAGATTTGCGATGAGGTAAGTTCCTCCCATCGATTTAATCCTCCATGTGCTGATTGTTTAAATTTGATTAAAATGTGAATCAAAAAAAGTATTTTTTTTACAAATTGGTATTGACTTTATATACTTAAAAGTGTAATGTACTATGCATAGGTTTCGGTAATAATTCCCAATTATTTTTGAAGGAATCTATTCTTCTCAATATAGCAGGTACTAATAATATGTTTTCTTGGGCCGATCTCTATGTAAAGAAATGGGGGATAGTTCTGTTTGTTCGGCATTAAACCTTCGCAAAGTTATACTTTCCGAAGATTTTTTAACCTCATCATCTGAAAGGACATAATAATGATGTTCAAACAATGCAGTATCGTTCTGTTTGTGTGCACCCTGGTCATTTCATCGGTAACTGCACAACCTCTGGTTTTACCTTATGATTCCTCCTCAAGTATTCAGCCTGGGGATGGATTTGATATGTTGAAGCTTATTGGAAAAGGTTCCTGCTTTGCTTCAAATGAAGCCAATACCACCTTCGGCGGTCAGGAAGTTGAAATGAAAGCGCGCTATGTCGAATCGAGTGAGGAATTTCATTCCGCTTTCTCATTTGGCTTCAGTGCGGGCTATTCAGGATTCGGTATTGCTTTATCAGGTGGGATGAGCTATTTTAACGAATCCTCCTATAACCGAAATAATGTAACGATCATAGGGAAGGTTACTGTTCGGAATTCATCAAACCGCCTTAGTGATGAACATTTATCCGATAGCGCTATTGAAATATTGGGTATGGATAATGGACTGCAGGAATTCCATCGAATCTATGGCCACAAATATGTAAAATCCGTAAAAAGCGGAGGGACATTATATATTTCGATCATATTTAAATGTCATAGCCGATCACAAAAAAATCAGGTTATGCAGGAACTCAGTGTAGGCGCTTCCACCACTGTCGGGGATTTTAATTTTGATCAGGATATGTCGAGTGCCATTGAGCGCGCTTCAAGCCATGCTGAAATGACAATCGAATGGAAATCGACCGGTGGATCAGGACTCGATCCCAGTGTACAAACATGGGATGATGTGATGGATCGTATCTCAAAATTTCCCCAAGCTGTAGCTGATGACCCGGTGGGTATACAAATTGAACTGGGTGATTATAACGATGTCCCTGATTATGTGATGCATAAAACCGATAGTTTCAATGTGGACCCGGAAGCCGTACAAGCCCTATCCGATTATTATGATAATTTATTCAAATTTCAATTTATTCTTCACGACCTCAATCACATCCTCAATAATCGTCAAGAATACTTCTTCCATCCCATTTCATACACATACGATGAGATAAAAGGGATGCGAGACAATCTGCAAAATGATTACAACCAAATGGAGACCAATATTTCCAACTATACCGGAGACGAAAACACACTAACATTGCCGACCCTTAGTGGAACCGCGATGACAGCCAAAGAGTATTCGGATCATCTGATTGACAACGAGGTCAGTGATAAAATCTTACCCTTGAGATGGCTCACTCAGATTCCAGAAAATGGCATGGTGACCCTTCAACCCAACTATGATAATGGTTATCCCCGAGTGGTTACCAGCGAATATGAGAATAAATGGGGTAAAAACGTAGGGCAACACGATATTTGGCAAACGGTTGTGGATCGTATTGCCGGTGTGGTGACCTGGTTAAGCTATGACAATAATTCAAATTTAATTCAGGCGCGAATTACATACTCCATCAAAGAGACCGGTTCCATGCAAATCTTTTTACATGGCACGAGATCTTTTTCCATGTATAAATATCCTCATCTAAAAATCAGCCAGGACGATTTTGATGCGTTTAGCAAAACTATTCATCCATTCGGTGAACTCTTAGGCATTCATGGTGCACTTCGCTATTATGATACAGATCGAAATCTTCAACCAAGCCCCAAAACGGCTAATCAGGGAATTGATGCAAATATAGGAACCGGTGTTTTGGAAAGCGCAACTGTATTGACCGGCTACAATGGTCCGGAACTATCCAACACCTACGCAGAAGATATCATGTTTAAACCGATCACCATTAAGATGAGCCATGTCGAAGAGGATTGGCCTGTCGAAAAAATCGCCTTCCGTGTCAAAGAATCGTTCTCTGGCCCCAATGTCATGGAACCACCCCAGCTGGAGGATGAACCTCTAACAGCGGAGGAAATCGACTATATTGAAGAGAGCGTACTTAAATATGAAGGCACCTCGGTTTCTGACTGGTCCTTATATAACGAATAATTGATTCAGTTAAATCTGGATCTTCAATGACATTAACTTAAACGGGAGGGCAAATCGCCTGAGATTGTCTCAAAACGGGGTTGACACATAGGTCAACCCCAATGTCATTATGTTAAAGGGGAGGGCGAGGCTCCCGCCGAGCCGTTCTACGTGGATA
>CAZFER010000094.1:0-9028 GCA_964517495.1 uncultured bacterium
AAGGATGCAAATTTATAATCCTGAAGCAAATTATCTATTTGATTTAATTCTATATCCAACAAAACCCACTGCCCATCCGAAAACTCACACTTCGCCCCGGTAAGTTCATCAGTGTCGCCTTTGTACAAGCCGCAGTCGGTGAACATGACGATTTGGCCTTCGGATTCGTAGTCGGCGCGGTTGTCCCACACGGTTTCGGGGATCTCGGCGGCTTCGGATTCTGAGGATTGGGCGACGATCATGGGGGTGGGCGACTGTTTGGCCACGGCCGCTGATTCTTTGTTTGGTTGTTCTTGAGTATGGCTATTGGGGCCTTCTTGGCTGCATCCGGCCATCAAACCAAGGAAACCCATGGTCAAGAATATGATAAACGCCTTCAAACGATTCAATTTCATTTACATTTCTCCTTAAATTTTGTTTTGATGGGCTACGCTTCGTTTTGAGCCCATCCTACGGTTTTATTCACCAGCAAGCTGTTTTGCGGTCTCAATAATATGATCCGCAAGCCAGTAGCCATTATCTTGTAATGATAGGACCTGTATCACAGATCAGTTTCATTCATTTGTAGGATTCATAAGGTTATGAATCGCCTTAAGATCTTTTTCTAGTTCTTTTTCAATTTCATCGGGAGGATAATTAAAAATACTGATTTTATATCTTCCACATGTTTCAAAAAACTCAACTCTTGAAACACCCGCTAGTTCGGCTGCTTTTCCAGAAGAAATTTTCCCTAATTCAAACATTTTCAGAGCGGCCATAAGGCGAATATGTTGTTCCAGTTCAGGTTTTGTCATGCTTACCGAATTTTCAAAACCAGCAGGATATTTCACGATAAGTTCTTCCATTAGTTCTTTTTAACATCCTTCGAAAATTGATCCACATATTGATTCATATCTCTCTTTTTTTTTCAATCTCCCGAACCACTCCTTGAGGAATAATCCATTCTCTTGCCATGGAGCTTACAACATTCCATAAATCCGCTTTTCCTAACACTCACAAAGGGTTTGTATACTTAATACCCCGTTTTGAACCTTGCCTAATTTTAATACAATTTTTGATGCCAAATTTCGTTTTTCATTCCCAACATGCAACGCGTAGATCAAAATGTTGGTATCAATCAGGATCAAATTGTCGTAGTCGATCGTTATAGATTTCTTCACGGTTCCAATCTTCTATTTTGCCTTTCAGTGATGTTTCTTCCTTTAGCCATCGCTGCCACCGATCCTGGTCTTTGTTTTGTTTCTCATTGCTCTGTGTTTCTTCAATGAGAACAATAATATCCGCAGACGCATGGGGCAAGGATACGGTATCGGGAACTTTAATGATTTTGTCATCGTCAATATACGTCTTAAAACGAATGGCTTGCATGGGTTATGTCCTCTTTGGTATTACGGCTTGGCTATTTCTTCATATAAATGGATTGATGATTTGCAGAAACCCCTTATGGACGTATCGACTAAAATTTGTTTATTTTCCAATTTTTAATTTTGACATCCTCTTCGTCGATCCCGAAGCACCCCGCACTTAAAAAATCTTTTTTCCATTCTTTCTTTCGAGAGTCATTGCTTAAAAGGTACAAAAAAAACATTACCACTTGGATAAAAAATTACGTTTAGGCAGGCTTCGCCCCCATCCTGGCAATTTCTATTGCCATTCAAGGGACTCAATTTACTCATGTTATGAAGAAACTCTGAAATAGAGCTTCTTATTCTATACTGTTCTAAAAATGACCGGAAGTGGTCTCAAATAATTTTCCAAAAATTTTGAAATTTTACTTTATTTGATCTTTGGTATTTATCCGGGTTATTAACAACACACACTCAAATCCCTTTTATCTGCAGCACCGTTCTCTTCCAACAATTGAATATTATTCGCATCCACTTCCACAATAATACCTTGCCCCACACTGGTTACTTCAATTGCAATCTTACAATTTTTACTTTTTCTAATGATTTTCCCCTCAAGTCCCATTGCCGAACCCGAAACCACCCGGCACATTTTCCCTTCTTTCAACCCTTCAAAAGGATCAACCTTAACACCCGCACGTACAGCCAGCCAGATTTGTTTAAGTTCATTTCGAATCTTTTCTTGATCCAATACCTTGATGACACGTGCGGTACGTCCCGTTCTCAAAACAGATAATCTCTCAGTATTATTGCCGGAAAAGAAAAAATATCCTGGAAATAGTGGTGCTAATTTAGTTCTCCTTCTTGAATTATGTCTATTCAATTTTTCCACCAGGGGTAAAAAATAGGGGACATTATCGACTTTTAATTCTTCCGCTATTTTAAATTCCTGATGAACTTTAAGGTGAGCAACCCACCAATCCCGCTTATCCTCAAATAAATCAGAGTCATATGGATAAATTAGTTCTTTCAGCTGAAACATCATCTATAGTAAAAACACTTTATTTTCTGATTTTAATTGACCTATTTTATACTGTTCATTTTATGAACGCAACCCCCAAATAGCATTTTTTCCGGGGTTTTTCCTTTTTCGCACAAAATCGACGTTTAAGATGGTGTTATCCAAAAGATGAGTCAATCTTCATTTTTCGTCATCCATCTGTAACCATAATAATGAAAGCCAATTAGCTGACGCTCATCGCTTTTAATCAAGTTTCCATGCACATTAACACGATCAACCGAAAGGATTATTTCGATCTTATTATCTGCCGAGTCGGGTATCGGTAATACAACGCTTTGAATTCCTTTGCCGGTTAATATTTTTTGAACGGTTAAATGGATACGATCATATTCGTCCAACAATACTGCTTTAATTTTAAGCGAATCATTTGACATTTCAGTAATTGAGGGCGCACTAACACGAAATTCAACAGCCGCATCATCATAAGGAACTCTAAGGTTTTCATTAATACTTGAGCCTACTTGAAGATACCGATGTCCTTCAGAGTCAAAAGCATAGCCATAAGTATCTTGATTAATTGCTGGACTTCCTAATTCCATTGGAAAATATATTTTTACTCCCCAGGCGGCAACTTGTACAAATAAAACCAGCACAATTATGATAAATGTATTTTTCCTACTTGGTATAAAATATTTCAATTTGTCACGAAACGAGGGAGAATAAACAAAACAAATTGAAGATAATAGCGCAAAATACCACAAAATTTCATGTTGAGTTAAAGACTGCCCAACAATATTACTAAACCAAAATGCGATAATCGCCATTGCCAAAATTTGTTGTGAATAACCAACAGCTAAAGTCCAGCATAAATATATGGATATAAACAAAATACTCAAAATAACGCAAAGCATGGGCAATCCCAATTCTGCAACCAATTGCAACCAATACATATGAGCATTTTCCAATCTGGATAATGCTTGATAGCGTGGAAACCCTGTTAAACGATAATACATACCAGTTCCCATACCCGCTCCCCAGGAATCACCAAGCATCAAAAATGCGTTTTGCCAGAGTTTCACTCGAGCAACAAGTGACAAATTGCCACCTTTTTCTCTCGCGACCAACTTATCCGAAGAATCTATGGTTTTTTCAGAATAGAAAGACGGATCTTCAATCAATTCAAAATCAGCCGTTAGTCGGCTTAACTTATTTAATGTGGCGGGTGACTCAAGCGCAATAAGTGTAAACATTGCAAGCAAAAAACATGCAAAAATGATCAATTCTTTTCTCTTCCGCCATAAAATATTACGATCTTTTATCCAAACAATGATCAAAAAAGATATCAGTAAACCTACTGATAAAACCATCACAGCTCGAGAATTGGATAAAAAAATCGCGATAAAAAAAAGTATTGAACAAGCACCATATATAAATTTCTGTTTAAATGATTTACACACAAATACTAATGGCAATGCCATCATGAGCGACATCAGATTAAAACTAGCGAAGCTATCATTATCATGAAAGGTGCTTTGAATATATCGTGAAAAACTCGATTTAGCATAACCAATTTCAAATATAAATTGCCCAAGCCCATAAGCAGCCACCAAAGCCATAGCACAAATAAACAATCTTGAAACAGATGCATGAATTTCCTTCTGCGATATCAATCTTTGAACATAATAAACAATCCAAAATGCCAGTAAAATACGGAGTGAAGCCGTAATAGGGAAAAAGATATCGTCCATCCCCCATACTGGCGCAAAAAGGACTTTTATGATTAAGAGTTCCCAAGGCAAAGAGGGTGAAGTCTTAAAATTAACAACAAGGGCGGGAATAGTTCCAACTATAGCCAGTATAGTCCAAAATCCCATCAGCCCCAGAAAAAGGATTTCAAAAGTCGTTCGATCTTTTTGAATACAAGGGAATCTCTCAGGTTTCCATGAGTTCAAAATCGCTCGCCACACCCATCCCCAAAGAATGGAAACCAGAATGATCTCGGCATAGGGTAAATATGGAGGAGCAAAATCACCAAAATAAGTTGTTAAATGTTTTCCAAGTGAAAAAGTCAAAGGTACAAGAAAAATTGCAGTCTTCGCTCCTGCTGCCGGATTTCGATAAGCTGTGTATGTTATTACTGCGATGATACTTGTTGCTATCACATTTGCAGGAAAAGGCTGCAATACATATGAACAGATATACCAAAAGCACAGTAAAAAAGGGATGCTATGAATAAGATAAGATTTTTTATTGATTATAAAAGTTCTAATTGGATTTATTTTTAAATCAATCACCTCAGATTTCTTCCCCATTTCGTTTAACCTATCAATGATTTTCAATCAAAAAAAACCTTTGCCATTTTAGCTCAAATCTTCTCAATTTCATCATCCCCAGCCTGCAAATTAGCATAAATCTGCGTCGTCGAAAAATTCGAGTGTCCATGCCATTTACTGATTTTATATAGGCTTACACCCGCGATGGCAAGCTGGGAAGCAAAAGTATGCCGCAAAATATGGGGTAACACCCAGGTCAATCCTGCATACCGGCAATACTTATTAATCTGATCAATTGCCCGATGATCCATCCTTAGTGTTTTAGGGCGTTTATTGGCTTGTGCATACTCAAAATATCAAGTTAAAAATTGGTCGAAGGGATATGTCTCTAAGGGAACTTGATGAACACCAAGAATTAGATTTTGCTCGATTTTTTAGCAATCCGGCGCGCCGTGAAAGCGTCTTGTGTTTTCAAACTCTCGCGGACTTGAATTCCGTTGATCGAATAGCGGATCCAATACGTTTTATTCCTTTTAAAAACACGAACGTCCATTTCACTTCCTCCAGTGATCGACCGAAGGAAGATTAGCACAAATCAAGTTAAGGAATATTTTTAATTATTGTATCAGTTCTGTAAATCACTCATTGTGTTGAAGTTATTTTTAGCTGGCGAAGGGATTCGAACCCCCGACCTGCTGATTACAAATCAGCTGCTCTGCCAACTGAGCTACGCCAGCATTGACATGAAAAATTATATCTCAATTTGGTAAAATTCAAGCTGTTTAGCTTTATTTCATCAAAAAGTTCCTCAATGATTGAACAAACCACGTGCCTTCATCCAGGCGATGCACAAATCAGGCCATATACTTAACACGGGATCATCAGGTGCCAAGCCATATCCATGTTTGCCCTGTTCGAAAATGTGCAATTCTGCCGGTACACCAGCTTTTCGCAGCGCCCGATAATAGAGAATGCTATTTTCCGGGGGGACACCTGTATCGCCCGTACTGTGTATCAAAAAAGTTGGCGGGGTTTCTGCTGTCACTTGCAATTCATTGGAGAATTTCTTGACCAGTGCCTCATCGGGATTTTCTCCCAACAAATTCCGGCGTGAGCCTTTATGAGTGTATTCGGTGGTGAATGAAATCACCGGGTAAATCAACACCGAAAAATTCGGGCGGCTGCTGACACGCTTGATGGGATCATTCGCGCTTTTATCACCACTATCGAAATGGGTTGCTGCGGTTGAAGCCAAATGCCCACCCGCGGAAAAACCCAAGACGCCAATTCGCTCGGGATCAATGTTAAATTCATTCGCCCGGGCGCGAACTGTTCGTAAGGCTCGCTGCACATCCTGCATGGGAGCGGGGTGATGATAATCCGGCGCTTTGCGATATCGCAGGATAAAGCCAGCTACACCATGCGCATTCAGCCATTCGGCTACCTGGTGCCCTTCATGGTCCATCGCCACTTTCCAATACCCACCGCCGGGACAGATGACTACCGCAGCGCCATTGCGCAAATGTTCCACGGGGTGGTAGATCGTCAACGTGGGTTTATCCTCTTCACCATCCCCCTTCGCCCCTGGCGCGCCTTCCGGCCATAAAAGTTCCACTTTTTTAGTGAATGTGGACGCTGAGGTATCACGTAAAATCACGGAACTCATCACACCCAAAAGAATTAACACTAGCCCAAAAGCCAAAAACCTGTTTCTCATACTTTTACTCTCCCATATTATTTTTTTTATCCTGTACGAGGCTTTCTTATGATTAACCTGTCTGATAAATTCCAAACACGTCCTATACCTGTTCCTATGGTCAACAAACCAACGACAGCCTTGTCTCCTGCTCAATCGCCAACAAACGATTGTACTTCGCCAGACGCTCCGATTGAGTGATTGACCCGATTTTGATTTGGTCCCCCGCCCAACCAACGGCTAAATCGGCCAGCCAATTGTCTTCGGTTTCACCACTGCGGGCGCTGATGGTGATTTTCCATCCTGCGTTTCTGGCGAGTTGATACGCTTCCAACGCTTCTGTTAATGTACCAATCTGGTTAACCTTCAATAACAGAGCATTCGCGGAATCAGTTTCAATCGCTTTTTGAATCCGTTGAGGATTGGTGCATAAAAAATCATCACCAAGCACCAAGGCTCGATCGGCGATTCTTTCCTTCAATAATGGCCAGTGATCCCAGTCATCTTCCGCCAATCCATCTTCCAAACTCACAATGGGATATTTCTTGATCCAACCTTCCAAGTAATCGATCATTCTCTTCCCATCAAAGTGGTCAAACCCAATATGATATTGACCATCCTGATAAAAATGGCTGGATGCCACATCGACTGCCAGCTGCACATCCACGCCGGGTTTAAATCCAGCCCGTTCGATGGCTTCCACTAAATCCTGCAGCATGTGGTCGGCATTTTCGAATTGGGGAGCCAAGCCGCCTTCATCCGCACTCAATGCCCGTAAACCATATTTATGTAAAATTAAATCCGCTGCGGATTGATAAATCTCATACGTCATGGCCAAGCCTTCATCAATGCTCCTGGCGCTGGCGGGTACCACCAAGGCATCCTGTATCGGAACCTGCCACCCAGCATGATGCCCCCCACTGAACAGGTTGATCGTTAATTGTGGGAGGGTCTTCAATGGGATTCCGCTCATGGTGGAAAAATGCTGATACAGAGGAACACCCTGTTCAACGGCAGATGCCCGAGCAAAAGCCACTGATACTGCTAAAATGGCATTCGCTCCCAGACGTGATTTGTTGGGGGTGCCATCCAATTCAATCAGAAAGCGGTCCAATGCTTCCTGATCGGAAAAGTCTTTGTTGACAACAGCATCCCATATCTCTCCATTGACATGGCCAACCGCCTTTCGGCAGCCAAGCCCCCGATATCGCTTGGGATCACTATCCCGAAGTTCATGCGCCTCTGAACAACCAGTTGACGCACCGGATGGAATTGATGCAACCGCCAAGGAACGGTTATTTAATCTGCATGAAACCTGAACCGTGGGACGGCCACGGCTGTCAAGAATTTCCAAAGCTTGAATATCTGAAATGATTGGCATGAATTACAAACTCTCCATAAAGCGTTCAATGAGTTCTGGCATGGTTCTGGGTATCGAGGGAATCAGCGATGAAACCAACACCCGCTTCTGTTTTTCTTTCAAAGGTTCATCAAAATACTCCAATGGGGAGCGCCCAGCAACCCTTGCCAGCATGCATGCGATGGTATGTTTTACCGCACGTTGCTCAAAACCTCGATCAAATCCCTTTTCACCTGCAATCGAAATATAAGTCTTCCAATAGTGAAAAGCAGCCTGGGCAAAACGCTTTCGCAGCAAATGAAAATAATGAGCCTTGCTGAGCAAATGAGTCATGGAAAAACCGATATCAAAGGCGGGATCACCATAGTGGATCACTTCATGGTCAACCAAAATCAAACGATCTTTGTAGATTAATATATTCTTGGGACTAAAGTCACCATGCACCAATGTCAGCTGAATCGTTTGCGTTTCTCCAATCAATTCGTCAAAAAAACGACTGGCCTCCGGCACCTGGCTGGCAGTGTATTTATAATATGGTTCCAATCGCAGATTTTCGAAGAATGTCTGATCAACAAAAAGAGGCAGGAGTTCCTCTTTTTGTTCTGACGATTTCTGATGGATTTGCCCTATTATGTTTCCAAACTGTTCGACATGGTTTAAACAGATGGTATTTTCATTACCCTGCATTAAACTGGCTTTCCAATTTTCATGGGGATTGGGCACCGCCTGCATGGCGATGATATGGTTTTCATGATCTTCAAACACAAGTGGAACAATTGAACCGGCAGGCGCCAGCTGCTGCAGCCATCTCATTCCCAGGGCCTCACGGTGAACCCGCTCCGGACTGCAAAACCAATCCACCGGCGTTCGCAATTTTTCATGGGCTTGCTTCAACACCCATGATATCCCATCGGGACACTCAAGCAAAACGGTACAGTTTGAAACACCTCCATACAGAGTGCTAACCACAGGAGATTTATCCGCATCAATATGATGATGTTGTCTCAAGTACTCTATCAGTTCTTCAGGATTTTCGATATTTATTCGTGACATAGTGATAATGGATTCTATTCGTTTGAGTAAGAATTATCAAATTCTGAGTAACATGGATTCCAAGGTGAGCAATAATTCGTATGCTGTGTCAGGTTCCCATTTATTCTGCATCCTATCATCGTTTAACGGATTTGACTAGATTCTGGTTATCCAGTGCGCATTTTCTTTTATCTCCAGTACATATGACAGACAAAAAGGTGTATGATACGATTACACTCGCTCCATCAGGAAAAAAGAAGTTGATTGATGAAACAATCATATTTCAAAAATATCTCCATT
>CAZFER010000094.1:9128-19378 GCA_964517495.1 uncultured bacterium
AAAAATATCTCCATTCAAAAATCTCGTATAACCATCAGCGGTGGACGTCAATTATCTAAAACCAATTTGCAATAAGGAAAGATTATATTCCGCAGTAGACAGCCTATTTTATAGTGGATAAAAAAGCCTTTTTGGAGCCATATACAAACACAACATAACCAGGAAAGCAACATTTCCTCCTCCATATCATTCGATTCCGTGTCTGTGATAAAGATTCATGAATCCAGTCAAAAAAGCAGCAATATTTTAAATCTTAATTTTCGTAAATGTATGAGTTGTGAGTATTATTGTTTTCGATATCAAATAGGCTGTTCATAAAGAAGGAGTTATTGATGAGCAGCGTACGAGTAGTGGTTGGCACACGCAAAGGTGCCTTTATCCTTTCGTTATATGGCATGCGTGATAAATGGGATATCAATGAACCGCTCTTTGGTGGGTGGGAACTATTCCATATAAAAGGCTCATCCGTTGACCCAAACCGGCTGTATGCCTCACAGCGCAACCGCTGGTTCGGGCAAAGTATCCAGTGTTCAAACGACGGTGGAAAAACATGGGAGCAACCGGGTACACCTCCTGGCGAACCCACCACACGTTAAGCACCCACCAACTCAGCGATCTATCCTTGATGCACTTGAAGAACGCTTCCCGATGCTGCGAGGAACAATCCGGGATCATGTAACACTCAAACGCCGAGCTTTTATTCGCTTCTTTGCATGCAGTGAAGATCTATCCCACGAAGATATGGATACACCGTTGCCGGATAAAGTTGCCAATGGTGTTGAACCGTTTCTAATCATTGGAGCAGTGGCGGGTGGTTGAATATGGATACTAATGAAATTATTGCTGCTGACTCGTACCATCCAATGCTTCCAACTGCTCAATAGGCAAGGTCAACGTGAATGTCGTTCCACGGCCAATTTCACTGGATACCTGCAATTGCCCGCCATGCAGTTCAACCAGTTCTTTGGCAATCGATAAACCCAGGCCGGTGCCTTTGGCGACCTTTTGAGATGCGGGTGTACGATAAAATCGGTCCCAGATCTGTTTGCACTCTTCAGGGCTCATCCCAATTCCACTGTCTTTGACAGATAAAATGACCTGGTTTTCCTGTTTGGTTAACAAGACCTCAATCGTGCCTTTGGTAGAGGTATATTTAATGGCATTGCTGATCAATTCCCCCACAACACGTTCCAATTTCCCTCCATCAGCATAAATTGAGTAGGGCTTATCATCCGAAAGAAAAGTCAACCGAATTTGTTTTTGATCCGCCGCAGGACGCTCTTCGGTTACGATGTTCTCCACAAGCGTTTTGAAGGAAAGCGTGGTTTTGTTCAATACAACCCGTCCGGATTCGATTCGGGCGATATCCAATACATCATTGACCAGGTGGTTTAAGCGATCGACCGACTTTGAGGCACGAGTTAATAACTGCTGTTGCTTTTCCGTTAATTCTCCCGCGATCCCCATCCCAAGGTTGTCCAATGTCCCTTTAATCGCGGTTAAAGGCGTTCTTAAATCATGCGAAGCCTGCGATACAAAGGATGATTTCATTTTATCCAATTCCTTCAGTTCCTCATTGGCCTGCTGCACATGGACATAAGCATGCTGTAGTTTGAAATGCCGCTGCAATGCAATGATCCCGAAAATCAATGTCAACATAGAACCGAAAATCGTTGCCAAAATAAAAAGCGGCTGCTTATACCAGGGAAGCAATACAGTAAACATCCATAGAGCCGGTGTTTCATCCACGTTGAAATTTAAATCCATGCTGCGGATTTCGATTTGATGCTGTTGTGCAGGAAGGTTCTCAAATACCGCAATTCGGTCTCGTGTAAATGACGACCATTCACCTCCGTTTAGACTGTATGAAAACAATAACCGGTCAGGTGGAGTGTAATTCCACCGGTCCACTCCATCAAAAACAATCTGCGCCAATCCGTTTTGATTGACATAACGGGTATTGGTATGGCTTGGAACAATCGTTTCCGGTTTTTCCTTATCCGCCCAAGGGGAAAACATACTGATCCCACTCATGGTTCCCACCCAAATCCGATTATGACGGTCTTCATACACTTGCATGGTCTGGGTGTTGGCCAATCCATCCGCATCCGTATATTGAACCCAAGTCGTTCCATCAAAGCGATACACCCCACTCCATGATGCAACCCATAGTGTTCCATCCTGGCTTTTCAGCATACTATGCACTTGATCAGTTTTATCCTTGATTAATCGCCAATCGTTCCCATCATATTCCCATATGCTGTTACGTGTTCCAAACCATATATGGTCCGGTTCCACTTCCAATAAACTGAAGGATCCGTTGAAGGGTGGTTCTAACGATTTAAGTTCATAACCAT
This sequence comes from uncultured bacterium, assembly GCA_964517495.1. GTDB lineage: Bacteria > Hinthialibacterota > Hinthialibacteria > Hinthialibacterales > Hinthialibacteraceae > CAZFER01. Next base: position 11,486 of record CAZFER010000094.1, read on the forward strand.
CCTCTTTCTTTTCCAATAACGCTGCCCCAGATCCCTGGGCAAACCATATATCCCCTTTTGCCGTTTCATAAACATCACGAATATCGACAAAATGTCCAAAATGAAATATATCCTGAAACGTTTCTCCATTATATTTTGCCAGATAATGGTCATTTTCCGATTCCCCTGGCGTGTTCATTCCGATCATCACAAAAGCATTCCCATCCCGTGCCGGATGAACAAAATATGAAAACCACTCTCCCGGATAAAGCAAAATCTCTTCAAACATATGTTCAGCAGAATCAAACCGGTAAAGATGGTCATTGCCCTCCCGTGAAATCAAATAGATTCCCTCCCCCTCCATTGGAAACAAATTGGCGGTTTGAAACCACGGGGCGTTTATATTATCCGGCATGGTAATGATATCCCACTCACCATTTTTTAAACAAACCAATTGATTGCCTGCCAAAAACCATAAACCTCCGTCGGCATCCTCACGAATACCAGTCACAATCGACTGAACCTCGTGCAATTCCCCGGGAGTTTGCCACAATGCAGGAAATAAACCTGCAAGGCTGCTGCCAGTACCCAACCATGTTTTTGATTGAAGTGGTACAAAATTAAAAAACGAGGATGCCAAATATCCCTCGCGCTCAATTTCCTCTTCTTTTCCAGTTGGGAAAACATCAAACATGGGGGCTTTCCCCAATCGTCCCCGTTTATCCATTACCTTTAAATAGGTATTTCCGTATCCTGGTAAAAACACACTGTTATGATTGTTCGATTGATGAATAAGGGAAAAATCCTCTCCATCAAATTCATAGGTGCGATAGCTTTTGGGATCCCGCATTTCAAATTCAATGAAAATTTGATCACGAAACGGAATAGTGTGAAATGACAAATTGCTATACAGGCTGTTTCCTATTGGGTAGGGAATACTTTGATAATGCTCCAAGTCAGCTTGGAGTTTAAGAATTTTTCGAACTGTCATTACATAAGCACACCGCCCAGGTGATACATGTAACGACAACACATAATTTTCCGGATTTCCTTCATATTCGAATAACGCTCGATATCCTCTATCTCCACGTTCCCAAATATACAAATTATCAATTGTTTGTATCAACAACCGAGTATTGTCAAAAAAAGCCAACGATACGACTATGTTAAGAGGTTCAACCTCAATTTGATGCCATTCCTTGCCATCCCACCATTTAAAAAAATTCAAAGAAGTCGTCGCATCATTTTTGCGATTCAAATCCGCAAACCAGATTGAACCATCTGGATTACGAAACATTAATCGATTCACACTCACATTTCCACTCGTCATGGAAGCATTGGGAACCGGAATTTGTTCAAACGTATATCCATCAAATGAACTTAAATGATCGACCGAGCCATGCAAGATATACAAATGGCCACTTGGATCAGGATACAATCCCTGGCAATATGATTCAGTGAGCCCATCCTGGGCCGTCCAAAACCGCCAGGTTCCATTAAACTGTGCCCACGAATTCATCTGCAGGAATGAAAGAACCAGCAGAATGAGAATCCACTTCGTTTCCCATTGAATCAAATATGGTTTTCTCATCAAACGTTAAAAAACCTTCCATGACCAGGGAGCCCGCAAGGGCCGGTATAAAAGATCATTGGCTTCAGCATGATTGGTAAAAACCTCTGTACTTGGATCCCAACTCAACCGTTTCCCGATCTGAAGGGCAATATGTCCCAATTGGCAGAGGGATGTCGTTCGATGTCCCACTTCGGCATCTTCCAAGGTGTTCCCCCGGTTCCGAACCGCATCAATAAAATCCTGTTTATCGCTCTTTAAGGGATAGTGAATTTCATCATCCTTGATTTCTGAATTTAAGATCGTTTCTGAACTTGCCGTCAGATTTCTTCCACCATACTCCGCTTGTATCCATCCCTCCGTGCCTTCAAAACGGACATATGGCCGGTCCGTTATATAATACATATCAACTCCATTGGCAAAGCGGTAATACACCTCAAAACGGGTTAATACATTCCATAGTCCTTTTGTTTTGGGATACTCACCTTCCGCTTCAACTTCAACCGGGCCGGTGCGTTCAGTTCCGTTCCCCCATTGGGCGATGTCGTTCAAATGGGCTCCCCAATTGGTAATCATACCCTCACAGGTTTCACGAACCCGCATCCAGCCCGGGCGCGTATACGCCTTGGGGGGATGAACCCGCTTTTGGGTATAGGGATGCATCGGAGCCGGGCCAACCCACATCTCATAATTCAATTCTTCTGGTACTGGCATAATGGGTTGAGGTTCACAGCCGGTATCGCTGCCTGGAACCCCGGTCCGAATGGTTTTGATTTCCCCAATGCGCCCATTAACCACCAATTCCACGGCACGATGAAATACCCGTAACGAACGAAATTCGCTATCGGTTCGGAAAACACGTTCATGTTTCTTAACTGCGTCAGCCAGCATGCGCCCTTCTGCAATGCTTAGAGTTAACGGTTTCTCACAGCTGACATCTTTCCCTGCCTTGACGGCTCTTAATGCCATGGGCACATGCCAATGGTCCGGAGTGGAAATCATCACCGCATCCATGGCGTCTGATTCAAGGAGTTCACGCCAGTCTTCAAAGGTTTGGCAACCGCTATAATCCGCGTATCCCTTTTTCTTCGCATAGGCGTCTTCTATCGATTTTTTGGCATTTTCCAATCGCCAGCGGTCCACATCACACACCGCCACCAATTGAACCTCCGGCATTGCTAAAAACTGTTTCATGTTCACATAAACCGCTTGCCGTCCCATGCCGATCATCCCGACATTGACTCGATCATTGGACCCAAAACTCTTGGGTGGTACAAACAGGGGAGCCATTAAAAAACCTGCATTTGCTTTCAAAAATCCACGGCGGGAAATAGGTTGTTTACTTCTCATTGTGCGATTCCTTTTGATTATAAATTTTTATAAATTTAATATAAAAGTGGGGTAATATCCCCGTTAAAGCGTTCTTCACGTTGATAAATTTGAAACTGGTTGTTATTATCTTTCTGATCCGGCCCAATGCTGTAAAACTGCTTTCCGCGATTGTCAAAACGAAACGACGCATTGGATTGATTTTTCGCAAATGGGTCCATTGGTTCAGTCTCAAAATAAACAGGAACCAACATCCGGGCTTTTGTGGGATACGATCCATTCTCCAGTTTATAAAGCCGTGAGGCAATCGATACCTTTGCCAGTCGATATTTGGCAGTAGCAATCAACTCTTTGGTCGTGGCATCGGCAAAACTACCCCAATAAATTTTATACATGATAGCATCAAAATGCCATCCAAACCCTAGCCGTTTCAAATAGTCCAAACCTTTGGTTTGATCCACTTCATCAACCACTCGTGCATCCTGGTCATCCGGTTGAGTTCGCGCCAGATGCGCCATCATTTGATGAAAATAGAAACGTCCGCTTTTCCCTGGTTCGAGATCGATTTCCACATCGTCTTCTTTTGCTTCCTTTAAAATATGAATCGTTTCGATGGCGAGCGCTTGATCCATTAAATCCTTATGGAGGGAATCATCCATACCTTTTAACGAAGATAAGACCTCTTTCAAATAAGATGGTTCATAGCACTGCGAAACAAGAAAAGTGGTACAATTCAGCGCCTGGTTCTCAAGCGTATAAGCAAATAGATGTTCAAGCACACTGCAATTTTTGGGACGCCTTAATAATCCCACAAAGGTGGAGTTGGCCTTAAAAGCCTGTTCCCATTCCTGTTTTTTCCCATAGATATAAGCTGATAATTTCAGTACATTAAGGCTATTTTTGATGGGCGTGAATGCGGTTTGCTCATTTCCTTGGGTTTTCAGCCAGTGAGTCCAGGCACAAAATTGATAATCCTCTCTCTGTTCCAAATCAAGTAGTTTTTGAATAAACGGTTGAACCTTTTCCAAGAATTTCGTGGCCACTTCCCATTCCGTTGGAGAAAGTTCCTTTCTCTCTTCCAATTTTTTGATATAATCGGAACTTAAATTTTCAACATCCAAATCACGATATAATTCCATCACCAATTGCACTGTATTCAATAATTCCTCAGGGTACACCTTCGCCTCATACCATTCAGCAGGAAAGTCCACTTCCGTTGAAAAGAAACGATTCATCTCCTTCAGTTCCTTTTCCGAATACAATCCCCTCACCCAATAGGTCGCCGTTACCCGTAGAGCGAGATATCCAACCAAGAAGAATAAAAAGACACCTATAATGACAAATACACATCCTTTTTTCATAAAAACCAATCCTTTATTCAAACTCACACTGCTTTCTTATCAGAAATTTCCCCACATGTCAAAACATACAATAAATACGCGTTCATTCTAATCCCATTATAAGAGGTATTTGATTCATAACGTCCCGTCAATTTTCATAAAATAAAAGCCCATCTCTGGGTGGAGATGGGCTTATCGTTTTATTGGAGAAGGAAGTGTTATATCTTCATCGAAAACCAATCGATCTTTCTGGTTAAATACATAATTGCTGCGAGGATCACGAATAAGCCAATCGAGCCTATTAGCAGCGAATAATCCTGGTTCATTAACAAAATATAGAGATAGCCATATAACAGGGTGGTTACTGCCGCCATGATTGCCCCTCGCGGAGTGCTCTTCAATACAGCGATGCAATAGGTGGATATCAATGCAACCACGGAAACACTGGCAAGAATATAGGCGCCAGTAAAACCGATATGTTCAGAGAGCGATAACTCCAATAAATAAAACAAACACATTCCAACACCAACAAATAGATATTGGATGGAGTGAACACGAACATGGATCAGCACTTCAAAAAGCCAAAGAGCGGCAAACGTCAATACCAAAAACAGCATGGCATATTTTATGCTTCTTTGTGCCATTCGATATTGATCCACCGGTGTGATAAACCGAACACCGAATAAGGAAGAAGCGATTTTGTGTTCAATATTGGAATCGCTTCCGTATTGGTTTCGCCATGTTTGTGCATATCCCCTGCCTAGAAATGGTATTATCCAGTTTGCACTAAATCCATCTTCATTGAGGTATCGTTCTGTGGGAAGCCAGTTGCCCTGAAAACTGGGGGCATTCCAATTTGATTGTAAATTTACCTTCGTATCCCGCCCAAATGGTGCGAAAAATATCCCCTGGCTGCCATTCGACTTGAGAGGGAAAGCAAACGTGAACCGCTCTCCCTCAAAATGGTTTTCCAGATCGGCATGAATTCCCGTATGTCCGCCACCATACTCACCTACACCAGGCATAAAACTGATTGGCTCCCCGTTCCAGGTGAGTGATACTTGATTGGTTATCGCCCGTGCATCGGATATACGAACTGTCAAATGCGCCCGATCCCATAGAATCTGGTTTGGATCAATTCCCCAATCCGAAAAATCGGGTCGGGAAAATTCACCTTTAACTTGGAGGTCCATTCGATAGATCGGAACCTTGTAGATTCCACGATAGCGGATTTCACACTCAGCCGTGCCATCAATCGTCAGTTCCTGAGGCAAAAAGTTGGCATGATGAATTTCTTTGCGTGTTGTGACATTGCCGTCTTTGTCCTTTTCCTTAATTTCAACGAAATAGGGGACTGTCACTAATGGGCCAATTATGGTTTGTTGCTCGCCCCATTTTGAAGTGATGTCCCGGGTCGCTTCATGTTTTCTTGCCTGGCGTTCTCCAATAATCGTGTTGATCATAACAATCGGAATCTGAAGCAAAAGGATTAAAAAAGCCACAAGAAGAATCCGAATAAAAGGTGATTTTCTAACCGAATCTAAAAACCCAATGATACCAGTGCTATCCATGATATTCCCCTTTTCGGATTATATATAAGACATCATTTATGATGCGGCTTTGACGGCCCCAAAACGCCGTGTTCGCCCCTTAAAATCTTCCACCGCGGTCCGCAAGTCTTGTTCGCTGAACTCTGGCCACATGCGCTGGGTAAAATGAAGTTCAGCATACGCACACTCCCACAACAGGAAATCACTCAACCGTTGTTCCCCTGCTGTCCGAATCAACAAATCCACATCCGGCGCCCGGTCGTTGGAATGAATCACCTCTCCCAGTACCTCAGCGAAATTTTCCCGTGTGATATCGCCATTTCCGTAAAACCGTTTGGCTGTTTGCAAAATTGAATCCCGGGATGAGTAATCAATGGCAATCCGTAAATGCAATCGCTGCCCTCCAAGTGTCGCCCATTCTGCAGATCGAATTGCGGTTCGCAAAGGCAGCGATAGCCTGTCTCTTCGCCCGATAACACTCAATCGAATGCCGTTCTGGATACAGTTCAGTTTTTCCTGTTGTAAATAGTCATGAAATAATCCCATGAGCTGACTCACTTCTGCATCCGGGCGGTGCCAGTTATCCGACGAAAAGGCATAAAGCGTTAAAGTGGTGATCCCCAAATCGGGAGCGGCTTCCACCGTGCGCCGAACCGCTTTCGATCCTTCACGGTGACCCTCGCTGCGTGATAAATTTTGTTGTTGGGCCCATCGGCCATTTCCATCCATAATGATCGCCACATGAAATGGTTGTTCAAGCAATATTTGCAAAGTACTTTGCATCATAAAGCACCTCTCCAAAAAAAATTAAGTATCTTTCATTGTTTTTATCAACGACTCCATATGCGACAGGTAACGTTCCAACGCTTTTTTCCCTGTCTGGGTCAATGTATATTCGGTTTTCGGAGTTCGCCCATCAAACGATTTTTTGCATTCAATATATTCCGCCTCTTCCAGCCGGCGGGCGTGGACGCTCAGGTTGCCATCGGTGGTGTTCACAATGCGCTTCAGTTCATTAAAACTCAGCGAGGTGTTCACAGCCAATGCGCTGACAATCCCCAGGCGAATCCGTTCATGGATTAAACGGTCCAGCTGCGACGTATCTGCATGGATAGAAGAACGATGCACCACCCGTATTTCCTCTTTTGTTGTGGGCGTCTGTTGTTTTGCCGTTTTTTGTTTTTTAAGCGGACTTTGTTTACCCACCATGCCTCCTGGCGATAATCACACCAAATAGTATATGAAAGAATCCGAATCCAACTCCCAATAACCGATTTCCCCATTCAACTGGCACCCAAAGGGTTAAAATACCCAGGGCTATAAAACAAAACCCCATTACCGGTACGACACGAACGGAGAAAACCCCACCGGTTACCACTCCAATCCCGTATAATGACATCCAAGCACCGGGCAGGATGCTGATCATATCATGCTGATATAAAATCACAGTAAAGGGAATCCCTACCAGAATCGGGGTGAACAAATTGAGCAAAAACCGCCAGCCTGAACCCGAATAAAGCGATAGATAAACCCGCTTGGCTTTTTGTTTCATAAATAAAAAGCCCAGAGTGCAGGCAATTCCCGCTTCGATCATCCAAATCCAGAGCCAATACTCTGTCTCCCAATATTGTTCTGTGATGAAGGCTGTCAGTATCGCCGTACAGCCCATCAACACCGTTCCCCATCCCGGAACGGCTGTAAACGAAGCTGACCGTTCCATCACATCCCTAATAAACCGCAGATCATTGACGGCATGGGTATGCAGAGCCGTTGGGTTATCGCTGGGAGTTGATACCATTTTCTTCCCTTCCATATTATCTAATATACACCAAGTACTTTATGAAATAAAGTGCAGAATACAAAAAAATCCTGCGCTTCTACCTTGGCGTCAGCAATTTGTGTTGGGTGAAATCGATGCCCCTATCAAACCACGGACACAAAAAGAATAAGCACCACTGATAAACATAACGTCCTAGCAGACCTCTACCTCTGAACTGGCTGTGGTAGAGAGCGTTTTTCTTGTGTTTAGTTTTTTCCTTTCTTGTGATTATTTTTATTCATCATTGCGAATTTGTTTCGGGGCGCCCCGGTTTTTAATTCGGGGGGTGCCGTCGATTTATCCTAT
>CAZFER010000095.1:0-18821 GCA_964517495.1 uncultured bacterium
AGCCGTTTCCAGGTATAACGGCTCGGTGGGTGCCTCGCCCTCCCTTTAACTTAATGACATTGGGTCAACCCCTACATTTTGTAGGGGCAAACCCATGTGTTTGCCCCAAGTTTTCACGAAAAAACCGAAATACGTTTTGAGACGACCTCAATCATGAACACCCGCTGGTGGCGCCGCAATTGAGGCATTTATAACAGGCGCCATTACGGATCATCATGGTTCCACATTCATGGCAGGGTGGAGCGTCTGTGTGGAGCTCGAAAGTGAATTCATTCTTTTTCGCAGGTCCTGACTCCCTGGATGAATCCTCAATTTTTGGGGTTGATTCAGCGTTGTTTTGGATAGATTGGGCCGGTTTGCTCCGGTCAATTATACCAACCATCTGTTTTTCTTCTTCCGATAAAAACTTGGCCGCCAGCCAACGGAAAATATAATCGGTGATGGATTTGGCGATAGGAATTTCAGGATTCTGGGTGAAGCCCGACGGTTCAAAGCGCGTATGGGCAAACTTATTGCATAGCACTTGAAGCGGAACGCCATATTGAAGTGTAAGTGAAATCGCAGTGGCGAAGTTATCCATCAGGCCAGATACAACAGTGCCCTCTTTTGCCATGGTTAAGAATATCTCACCCGGTTTGCCATCGTCATACAATCCAACCGTGATATAGCCTTCATGGCCGGAAATGCTGAATTTGTGGGTAATAGCCTGCCGTTCATCCGGAAGCCGTTTGCGATACGGTTTAGGTTCTACAATCGATGTGGAAGTGGTTACCTTCTTGGGAGCGGCTTCTATATGAGTTTTTCGCTCTTCCTGTTTGGTGTTCAAGGGCTGGGTGCGTTTGCAGCCGTCACGATAAATGGCTACCGCTTTAAGCCCCAGTTTCCATGATTCAAAATAGGCTTTTTCGATTTCTTTAACGCTTGCATGCTGGGGAAGATTAACCGTCTTTGAAATGGCACCCGAGATAAAGGGTTGCACAGTGCCCATCATGCGGATGTGACCCATATAATGAATGGAACGTTCTCCCTTGGCGGCCTTAAAGGCACAATCGAAAACCGGAAGATGTTCTTCCTTCAAGTACGGGGCGCCTTCGATCGTATCATGTTCATCAATGTATCGAATAATGTCCTTTTGTTCTTCAGCCGTGTATCCGAGTTGGTTCAGGGCTTTGGGAACAGTGTTATTGACGATCTTGAGAATGCCGCCGCCCACCAGGTTTTTATATTTGACCAAGGCGATATCGGGTTCAACACCCGTGGTATCACAATCCATCATGAACCCAATGGTACCTGTAGGGGCAAGCACGGTGACCTGGGCGTTGCGATAACCGTGTTGTTCGCCGCTTTGGTATGCCTGGTTCCAAACCTGCCGTGATTCCATATACAACTCATCTGGCACATATTCTTTTTTGATCGAATAGGCTTCTTTGCGATGCATATCGATCACATTCTGCATGGGCTCCTTGTTGATGTTATAACCTTCAAAAGGACCCATCACTTCAGAAATTCGAGCGCTTTGCAGATATGCTTCCCCACACATTAATGAAGTAATACAGGCGGCATACTCACGCCCCTGTTCGCTGTCATAGGGAAGGCCGGATGCCATAAGCAGCGCTCCCAAATTGGCATAGCCCAGACCCAAGGTGCGGTAAATATGGCTGTTGCGGTCTATTTTTTTGGTTGGATAACTGGCATTATCCACAATGATTTCCTGCGCACTAATCATAACATCGACAGAGTGTTTAAAGGTCTCTACATTGAACGAACCGTCTTCTTTCCGGTATTTCATCAGATTAAGCGAAGCTAAATTGCACGCCGTATCGTCAAGGAACATATATTCAGAGCACGGATTGGATGCATTGATACGCCCTGAGTTTGGGCAGGTATGCCATCGATTGATTGTCGTATCGAATTGCATGCCGGGATCGCCACAAATATGGGTTCCTTCCGCGATAAGTTGCATGAGATCCTTGGCTTTGTGGATTTCGCATTCACGGTGGTCTTTCACGAAATAGGTCTTCCAGTCTTCATCATTTTGCACGGCATGCATGAATTCATCGGTTACCCGCACGCTATGGTTGGCATTCTGGAAGAAAATTGAACTATAGGCTTCACCATTAAAAGATCCGTCATACCCAAAGTCGATCAAATCCCAGGCTTTTTGTTCTTCTTTGGCTTTACATTGGATAAAGTCGAGAATATCGGGATGATCGGCGTTGAGAATCACCATTTTAGCAGCGCGCCGGGTTTTCCCGCCTGATTTTATGACACCCGCAAAGGCATCGTAGCCTTTCATAAACGAAACCGGTCCTGAGGCAGTTCCACCACCGTTCAAGTGCTCTTTGGATGAACGCAGGCTGGAAAAGTTGGTCCCCGTGCCGGATCCAAATTTAAACAGCATACCTTCTGTTTTGGCCAGAGAAAGAATGGAATCCATGGTGTCTTCAACCGAGTTGATAAAACATGCCGAACACTGAGGTTCCTCTTCCACCCCGCAATTAAACCAGACGGGGCTGTTAAACGAAGCATGCTGGTGCAGCAACATATAGGTTAACTCATCGTGAAACGTTGAGCGGTCTTCACGTGAGGCAAAATAGCCTTGATTGGTTCCCCATGTAACGATGGTGTCGACCACGCGGGAAATCAATTGTTTGAGGCTATGTTCACGATCGGGTGAACCAATCACGCCCCGAAAATACTTGGAAACCACCACCTTGGTCGCCATTTGAGACCATGTTTTGGGAAACTCCACTCCCTTCTGTTCGAAAACCAGTTCTCCATTATCGCCGGTTATGATGGCATCGCGTTTTTCCCATTCCACGGTGGTGTAAGGATCAACGCCCTCTTCGGTATAAACTCGCTTAAAACGAAGGCCTGTGGTGGTCATTTTTGTATTTTTCCCATTTCCCTCACCCCGCGAATGCTCTTCCGTCGTCGGAGTTAAGCGATTCGATTCAATAACAGCCATGTTCAACTCCTTGTATGCAAATAGTAGGCTAGACACAATCTGTTGTGTAGGAAGATACGATAAGCCCTATATATTGTGTCGTCAAGAGTGGATTTCAAAAAATTTTCACAATTACACAGGCTGAAATTTAAAAGTTGTCCTTAATCGTTCAATTCGCTTGAATTATGAAATTATTTTTTTTTACCTTTTAGAGTAAAAAATGAATAGATTTTGTTCCAGACTTTTTTCAATAGAAATTTCGAACCATTCTATAATAATTTTATAACCATAACACTGTAATTGGCTTTTTAAGTGATTTTTTGAATTGATGAACTTTTATTGATTCTCATGGTGATATTAAATCGTTTTAAAATGTTAACCATTTGAAATTCCAAGTTTACAGAGCTCCACCCACAAGTAGTGGGGCTGATGTTTAAGGGAGGGCGATGCTCCCGCGACTATCTTAAAACTCATCCTGATAACTACCGTGCCACAAAATCGGGCGGACACATAGGTTGGCCTCTACAACATGTAAGGGTTGATCGATGTGTCAACCCCGTTTTAAGACTAAATATTCTTGACACGATACCAATCGTTGATCATCTGGATATGAAAAATTGTAATGCAATTTTGCAATGTGAATGAAAATACTTGGAATTTGATTCAGCATACTTGAAAAAGCGGTTTCTTTTAATTAAATTGAGAATTAAGAGTAACTTATTTAATACTTGATTAAGAAAGTAAAGATATTCCATTTAATAAATAATTGCGCAATTTGATGATGTTGTCTTTTTTAATGTTAAATAAATGTTACAATGATAAATGATAATGTTTTTGTTCACTAATTGATATCAGCTACATGTTTTTGCTTAAACTTAATATCGAAGTGAAGCATTACTTTTTTATGTGGTGATAATCAAATGTCGCAAGGGAAAGCCCGCATACTCTTTGAACAAGGCATGACGCATTTTCATAACAAGGATTATGAAAAGGCGGTGACCTATTTCGAAGAATCCATTATGGAGGATCCCGAAAATGCCGAGGCCTTGTATAACCTGGCGTGCAGTTATTCTCAAATTGATGACAAAGATAATGCCTTGATATATATGGAACGGGCCTCACGGTTGAACCCTGAGTGTGTTGAATGGGCAAAAGAAGACCGTGAATTTGATAGCATTCGTAACGAACCCCTCTTTCAAAATATTGTTTCGAAAAAAGATATAATGCGTGAAAACGGTTTGGAAGAACCGCCTGTCGAAAATAAAAATTTTGAGGAAGAACCGGTTGAACAGGAGGAGGTTGAACCCGCTTATGAAGATGATGAGTTTCAAGAAGCCAAGTTTGAGCAGGTGGACCCTCAACCGGCACAAGTTCAAGAACCTCCTCCCCAGTTGGATGATGGCAAACCAACGGTAAAAGTACCCAAAAGTGATTTTCCACCCTGTATGACATGCGGCGGTATTGTTCAGGAAGAACGGCTTTCACGTTATCACCCCATGATCGGTTTTGGTATTATCATTGTGGGCATGTGTGTTTCGACCATGATGTTTGTTTCCCTCATTGGCTTGTTTGGAATTCCGATTATTGCCCTTGGATTATATTTATTTGGCATGGTTGATAATGTATGGGTATGCCAAAACTGTGGCGCCAAAGGCTCCGAATGTGGGCAATTAAAATCCTCTGAGTCCGAGTTTGATTTGCAAATGAATCAATGAGGATTTTCATATAGACTCCCCACTTTATTAGCCGGCTTGCCGGTTAAATACACCACCATCGCTTCCTTGAATAAATCATCTCCCCGATAGGATAAATGAACCACGATATTGCCGTTTAAAAAGTGGACAAAATCGTTTTTCTCTTTTGAGCTATCAAGAGGAAATACTCGGGTGCGTAGTACTGGCCGTTTACCTTTACCAACCGGAAACTCCCCATAATGTTCAGCATCCAAATGCTCACGGATTTGCTGAATTCCCCTTTTAACGGCACGCAGAACAGAATCCTCATGAACATGCAGTAATTCGCTGAGACGTTTGTAACTATAACCCGTGCTAAGTAGTAGTAGAATACTGTTCTTAACCAGACCCTTGAGTTTGCGTTGTGCGATTCGTTTTACGGTTTCAACCTGGTGAGTGGTAATCTCATCCCACTCATTTTTAAGCGTATCTTGTATAAAGGATTCATAACTTGAACTCGATGTTAGATTAGCCAACAATTGAGGATCGCATGAAGTTTCCCGCCAGTCTTGTGGATGAGTAACATTCTCCAATAGAGCTTCCCATTCAGGTGGATGAGTTAATTCAGTGTTCTTCTTACCGTTTGAGTGATGATTCATTTGACAGGTCTCCTTTTTTAAGCAATGAAGAATGAATATGGACAGAGAAGTAATACTGCAAAATGGATGCCAATTGGGTAAACATTTGTTCAGTAACGAGTTAGGTGCTGTGTCATCGAAAATGGTTTAGGTGGGTACCAAAAGTAGTGCGTCTTGAAAGTTCAAGACAACTCGTCGCCTGAAATGACGGCCGTGGTAAAGTTTGGTAGGATGGGGGTTAAAACGGAATCCGTTCGATTATGGGTTCATTCTTGTATTGACGGATACACATTTTATGCTTCTCGGGGGGTTTAATTGAAGTATGATGATATTGTATACTTCCATGAATTTTTATCACCTTTTGAAATGGAAAGAGATAAAACAAAATGAGAATCACATCAAATCGCATTCACATTGCAGGAATTTTACTGTTTGTTATTCTATTATCCCCTCAACTATGTGCTGAAGTACCATTTGAATCACCTTACGATATTTCAAATGGTGAAGTATCTGGTATCAGCAGTTTGGACGCGGGGGATATAGACAATGACCAGTTAGTTGACGTGGTCGCAATTGAGGGAGGGAAACACGCCGGAGGACGAAAAACCTTTGCCTGGTTTAAAGCCCCTGAAAACCTTTATCAAAAATGGCCTCGATATGACATCAATCCAAGCGCCCCTTTGCGCTCATTTCTTGGATCTGCCAAACTCGCTGATATGGATGGAGATCGAGATTTGGACTTGATTGTCTCTTCGGATAATCACTCCGGAAACAAAATGCAAGCCGATGTATTTGTGTTTATTAATCCTAAACCCGCAGATAAGCCGAGTGATAGATGGAAGTGGTACAAAGCAAATGACAATGTCTTGCCACTCCACCACATCAATGACATGGAAATTGCGGATATGGATGATGACGGGAAATTGGATATCATTGTCCGAAGTCTCGAACCAAATCAAATACACATTTTTTTCCAAAACAGCATTTCTGCTTATACCCATAAATCGATCGATACAGGCATCAGCCAATCTGAAGGTCTGGCTGTGGGCCAAATTGATAAGGATGAATTTCCCGACATAACCTTTACAGGTTATTGGCTTCAATCGCCAGCCAATCCACGTACTCAAAACTATTCGAAAAAGCCTATTGATACCCATTACAAAGAAATCAATCAGAATACGAAAGAAGCGATTGGCGATATTGACGGCGATGGTAATTCGGATGTGGTGATTGCACCCGCTGAATCCTATCGCCAAGGTGGCAATCATGACATCATCTGGTATATGAATCCAGGAAGTGATTATGATTCTGCATGGCAAAAAACAGTTATACAAACAAATGTTAACGATCATCATACCGTAAAACTGGGTGATGTGGATAATGATGGCGATTTAGATCTTGTCGTTGGTGTGCCCTGGAAAAAGAAGCAAGTACAAATCTATTATAACAACGGGACGGGTTCCTTTGGTCAACCTCATACCATTCATTCAGGCAAAGGATTATATTCCGGAATTCTCGCTGATCTCGGAAACGATGGAGATATGGATATTATCGGTCAGGATACCTATTCCAACAAATCAAAGCCGTGGATTTATGAAAATCTGAAACGGTTAAAAAAACATGATTAATCTCTGAGGCCATACGAATCGTAACGTTTCAACATTTAGGATAACCAACTCAATGAGATTTAAAAATAAACTGTCCGTTATCATTCCTGCTTACAATGAAGAAGAAGGGATTGGAAACGTTGTCGAAGGGATTAAAAATGCCCTGGGTGATAATTCTTATGAGATTATTGTGGTGGATGATGGTTCGAATGATCATACCGGACGTAAAGCGGAAGAAGCCGGTGCAAAAGTCATTTCTCATCACATTAACCGGGGCTATGGTGCAGCACTAAAATCAGGAATTCGGCAAGCCAAATATGAATTAATTGCCACCCTGGATGCCGATGGCCAACATGATCCGAATGATTTGGTTCGATTATTAGAAGCATGGGATAACGGCTATGATGCTGTCATCGGTGCTCGGGACCGTCATGCGTATCAATACTCCTCGCGCATGCCCGGAAAGCGCTTGTTACAATGGGTCGCAGGTTATTTAGTGGAAGTCAAACCGGCTGACGTCAATTCGGGACTTCGCCTTTTTAGAAAGGAACAGGCTATAACCTACTTTCCCATTCTCCCAAATGGGTTTTCGTTTTCCACCACCTTGACTCTATGTCTGTTAAAAGATGCATTTCAAGTCGGTGAAATCCCCATCCAAACCAAACCCCGTCAAGGCCGCCGAAGCACCGTTTCCATTAAAGATGGCTTTCGAACACTCATGCTAATCATACGCATTGCTGCCTTGTTTAATCCTTTAAAGATATTTATTCCAATCAGTGCATTTTTATTCTTGATGGGCGTGATCTATGCCATCGTTAACATTGTATTTCGTGGGTTTAATGTCCCCAGCGGCGCGGAGCTACTAATGATCTCAAGTGTCATTATTTTCTTCTTCGGTGTGTTGGCCGACCAATTGGCCTCCATCCGCCGTGGTGGGTAAAAAAATCGGCCTATTGTGTATGAATAGTAGATGCTTGTTGATGGAGGGCTTTTTTGACAGTGAATGAAACATCAACTTTTTGGTCCAGCTTGTTCAATATTGTGATCAGACGGTCAATAGTCATTCCTTTTAGATCTGGCTTGCGAAGTTTAACGAACACACTATGGTCGACACCTGTCAATTTCTCCGCCTGACGAGTGGATAATTCCCGATCATTCAGGATTTTGACGATTTTGGAAGCGAGCAATACTTTGGTTTGCCGAACATCTGCATCCGGCAAGTTAAAATCCTGGTAGATATTCCCACTTCCTCGTACGAGTTCAATTTCTTCGTTCATGAGAGCGCCTCTTTCAATGTTTTGATTCTTTTTCGTATTAAATCAATTTCATGTTTCGGAGTTTTAGTAGATATTTTAGATTTTTTCTGACACTATTGCAGCCATGGGAGTAAATCTATAAGGATAAGAATCATTACAATTCTTATTATTATCTAGAAATTTAGACAACAGGATTAGGACTAGGAAAGATTTTCTATGGGAATTCAGGCTGAAAGGGGACCTTCACTTGGAGAAATGAACTTTCTCCCTTGGCGAGTTCTGTTTGGAATCGGCTAAATCCGATCAATTGGCCCTTTTTTAGATCGTTGTACGGTAATGTTATCCTTCTTACCCAACTATCACTTTCCCAGGATTCATCGATCTTAACTTCATAAATTACCTTTCCATCCTGAATAAAGGTATGGTCATGAAAATACCATGTGGCTTGATGATCCCAGTTGAATGGATCGGGTATCCAGGGAGATGAGGGAAAGGGATTTTGCTCCAAGGTGAATCCAAATGAATGACTTGAAGCAATTGGTTCCAATCGATTAGGCCGCCAGGCCACCCAAAATGCTGGCATGGTTTTCGGGGAGGCTAGATTGGTAAGGGTAACTGATAGTATTCCAACTTTTGAAACAGTGGTAGCAGAGCCAACCTTTTTTTGTGCCGTCGAAAAGTAATACCGGCAGCCCGCTTCTGTGGTTGAAAATGCGATCGTACCCGCTGCGGGGACATGTAACATGAAAGGAGAGATTTTTACCGGTGGATCACCACAAAAAAGCACTAATTCACCCTCTGCAACCCGCATGGTCCCATCGGCTGTTAATAATACACTGCTTGGCACTTTACGGATCGGGTTCGCTTCACCCCACGCCATTGAACAAAAAATGACCAGAAACAGAATATAAAAACGCATGGCAATCTTTTCGATTCGGAATCGAAAATACCATGCGTTAACATTTCGAGTTTGACATTTCATAAGCCCTCAGGAACATCGTGATGCCGGCAGTCACTAACCTGAAAGCCGATAGAGGTTTAACTTTCGTCTTTCACCACCCAAACCTTGAGTTGTGCTACGGTATCACCGGAAAATTTAACCGGAACAGTGTAAACACCCAAAGCTTTGATTTGTTCTTCAAGATTGATTTTTCGGCGATCGATGTCAATCCCCTTTTGTTTCAAAGCGTCCGCAATATGCTGGTTGGTCACCGTCCCGTGAATACGATCTTCTTCTCCGGCCTTGACCGGTACGTTTACACTAATTTCTGATAAGCGCCTGGCCATATCCTGCTCAGTCTTGATTTTCCGGTTACGCTGATCCATCAATATGCGCTTTTGATGGGTAACTTTGGCCGCATTGGCGCTTGATGTGGGGTATGCCATTCCACGGGGAATCAAGAAATTACGCGCATAACCCCCTCTTACTTTAACTATATCGCCTTGTTCCCCCAAATTGGGGATGCTTTCGGTTAAAATAACATCCATGATATATTTATTACTCCTTTGAGCCCAAAGAATTTTAGTCGTTGCTTCAAAGAAAACTTGATTATCTTAATATATTGTGGATAAAAAATAAGCAAATCAATATTATGTTTCGAAATGAAAAGAATGAAAAGGGGGATAAACAGCAATTCATCTTTATCAAAGAAGGGGATAAAATTTTTCGGTCAAAGGAGAATGAAACTGGAACTCATTGATATTCTTGTTTTTAAATCGGTCTATACGTTTTCCTTGAATTCAATCGACATCGTGTGAATCACTTTATGGTTTTTTTATTGAAAGAAAATGACTATACTTAACAAAGATGATTCACCCCATATATGTGGGTTTTAATTATATGTGAGAAAGTGGCCCATGGATCATTGTTATTATCATTCTCAAAAACCGGCAGAGTATTTATGCAACCAATGCCACAAGAAAGTATGTAGCAGTTGCATCATCCTGATCGAGGGGGAACCTTATTGCCAGCTGTGTTGGGATGGATTTGTTGCCCGCTTAAACCAAAATGATCAGGAAGAAAAAGTTCAGTTTTCTATTCCCTGGCTGAAGCGAAGAGAGTTGGGTTTTTTCCCAGCGTTTTATCGAACCGCACAGCAAGTTGTATTTGAACCCAAGGTCTTTTTCTCAAGTATTCCGGGAAGCGCCGATTACAGCACACCCCTGCTATTCGCTATTATATGCATTTTGCTCTTTTGGTTCCCTATGAATCTATTTTATTTACAGGCTTTTCCTCCCTTTTTGGCTCAGTTGCAAGCCATGTCGGAAATGGAGGGATCAATTCCGGACAATGACCCAACCAAACAACGCATAAATCAGCTGCAAGACCGCTTACAATCTTCATCCTATGCCGTTATCCTGACTATGCCGCTTGATTTTATGATTTATTATATATTGTTGGCTTCATTTTTTCAGCATTTGTTGATTTCATTATTAAGCGGAAAAAAAGGGTATCGCGCAACGTTCGAAATTCGTTGCTATGCCATGATCGCCCAATGTTTACAGTTAATACCTGTGCTGGGCTTTTTTTTAACAGAATTGGTTTCTGTGATAGTGTGTACGCGTGGATTTCAAATCGCTCAAAAGTTAACGTTACCACAGGCTTTAATTGTGGCTTGTGTTCCGATCGCCATCACGATACTCCCCATATTGACGACGGTTTTTTCCATGCTTTAAGATCAGAGCCCAGTCAATAAGGGCGATGAATTGTTTTCAACGAAAAGGAGTGAAAGGTCAATATGAGTTTAAAGATCTTTCTAGGTAATGGTCCGTGGTACAAAAAAGGTTTTTACGGTGTTCGAGCCGGATCACGTTGGCCCCATTTTGAAGAAGAAGGAAGCGACTATCTTCCGTTTCCCTTTTATTTATCCTATGCCACTGCCCTCTTGGAACGCGAAGGTTATTCGTGTCTTCTGATCGACGGCGTCGCTGAACGTATTCAGGAAGATGCATATATCGAGCGGGCAGCGGTTTTTCAGCCTGATGTTGCCATAATAGAAGTGTCTACGGCATCGCTTGAAACTGACCTGCGCCAGGTTCAAAAATTAAAAGACCGGTGCCCAAACACACAGATTGTCTTTTGCGGCATTCATTTGGATATGTACCGTCCCAATTTTTTGAATGAACAGCCTTTGGTGGATTATGTATTGAAGGGTGAATATGACCTTGCTGCTTTAAAATTGGTTCAAACATTGGATAACGGTGGCGACCTCTCGACGGTGCCCAACCTGGTTTACCGTTCATTATCCGGTGAAGGTGTTGAAAATGAACGTGGCGAAGTGATTATGGATTTGGATACGCTACCCTGGCCATCCCGCCAACATTTACCCATGTTGAACTATTATGATTTACCAGGGGGTATTCCTGGCCCCAGTTTGCAGATGTGGTCCAGCCGTGGGTGTCCGTTTAAATGTATTTTTTGCGCCTGGCCCCAAATTATGTATGGCAACAACAAATACCGCACTCGAAGTTCAGTGGATGTTGTTGATGAAATCGAAGCCATGGTCAAGCAATATGGTTTTCGATCCTTTTATTTTGATGATGACACCTTCAATATAGGCAAAAAACGCTTGCTTGAATTGTGCGAAGAAATCAATAAACGAGATTTAAACCTTCCCTGGGCCGCTATGTCACGTGCCGATACCACCGATCGCGAAACCTTGAAAGCCCTGAAAGATGCAGGCCTGATGGCCATTAAATATGGGGTGGAGTCAGGTTCTCAAGAACTGGTTGATGCTGCTGACAAGAATTTGAATCTGGAAGAGGTCGAGGAAGCAGTGCGATATACACGCGAGTTGGGAATCAACCAACACCTCACCTTCAGTTTCGGGCTCCCGGGGGAAACCTGGGAAACCGTACGCAAAACCATTGATTTTGCCAAACGGCTCAATCCTGAAACGGTCCAATTTTCCTTGATGACCCCATTCCCTGGTTCACGCTTTTATAAGATGCTGGAAGAGGATGGCAAATTGATCTCCAAAGACTGGTCACAGTATGATGGTGGGACGCAATCCGTTGTTTGTACAGAAGAACTGAATGGTGCGGATTTGGAGAAAGCGCTTAAAATGGCCTATCGTGAATGGGATATGCATAAAATGTTCAGACCCCTTAGGGATTTGCGCCAATTGAAACGGGTTTTATCTCGCCCACGCCATACGTGGCACACCTTTAAATTCATGGCCACACGCCATTTAAAACGCATGATGCAAACCAATCCCTGAACGACACTTAAACATTAACATCAGATCGATATGGCGAAGGGGTGGCTTGATAGTTTCAAGCCACCCTTTTTTATGGCCGAATAGCATTGATCCTTGCACCCTCCTCATGGTATTAATCATCCTATCAATTAGAAAATGGAGTAGAATGATTTGATTATTTTGGGTCTGCTTATCTGGGGAATCTATTGGTGATTGGATAAACCCTGTTGCCTCATCGAACACCAATATCCAGAGACGGTTACTCTCTATCCTCCGCTTCACCTGTCATCGGAACAAAACGAACAGGGATAATACTATCCTGTTTCACGCCTTCCTCGGTTTTGGTTACCACCTTTAAATACTGGCGATGTTCGCCTACAGGGATCACCAATTTACCATTGATCTTTAATTGATCGATAAGGGGCTGGGGAATATGATCCGGCGCGGCAGTAACGATAACTTTATCAAAAGGAGCCTTTTTCGGCCAGCCTTTATAACCATCACCTATGCGCACATGAACATTTTTATACTCCAATTCTTCCAAGCGCTTTTTTGCTTCTTTTCCCAGTTTTTCAACGATTTCGATGGTGTATACTTCCTTCACCAGTTCCCCCAAAACTGCCGCTTGATAACCTGAACCGGTGCCAATCTCCAGCACAATATCCTCTTTCTTGGGTTCAAGCAATTCTGTCATCAGCGCCACGATATAAGGCTGGGAGATGGTCTGGTCCTCTCCGATGGGAAGCGGGCTATCTGTATAGGCATAGGCTTTCAAGCGGTCTGGAACAAACTGATGGCGTTCTACCTTGCGCATGGCCTCGAGTACGCGCTTATCTTTTATCCCTCGAAGTTCGATCTGCTCTTTAACCATATGCATTCGCTGCCTTTTTAAATACTCCTCGCTTACGTTTGAGTGGGCAAAATAGGCCCATCCCCCGACGAACACGATCACGATCGACACAACAGTGATAATATCACTCATTCGGCATTTCCTTATCAAACGTTCTTTTAAAGAAGCAATCATCATCTCACTCCTTTCCTTGTTTCCCCCAACCATGCCATATATTTTCCTCTTACCAGCTAGTATAACGCCCAATCGGATTCACTTCATCCCTTTTTTTGGGTAAAGTAGCCTGTGTGAGAAATTCAAAAACAGGTGGTGAAAACAATGGATCGAAGACAATTTATCGGACTATGCGGAACAGGTGTGGTATCTCTATCCTTACCAGCTTGGAGTGAAAGCAAAATTTCCCCGTCTTTGCTGCATGATGTCCACATATCGCCTTTGGGCTTAAACACCGCCCAACTTTATCGATTGGATGAACCTCAGGCGATTGCGCTAATCCGCAACGCACGCCAATGTGGCATCACCTGTTTCGATACCGCCGCTGAATATGGCGATGGTTTTTCAGAAGAAATGCTTGGAAAAACCCTCAATCCCAAAGACGAAAAAACATTCATCATATCAAAAACCCTGAAACGAGACAAAAAGGGCGCATTGCGCGATCTGCATCAATCCCTCAAACGTCTTAACCGTGAGTATCTCGACATTTGGATGATCCATGACCTACGCACATCCCATGAATGGCACGAGATAACCAGCCCCGATGGAATGCTGGAAGCCGCTATTGAGGCCAAACAATCTGGAAGTATTCGCTACCTGGGCCTGACCGCTCACCGCAATCCGGAATTGTTGTGCCATGCAATCCGTTCCGCCAATTTCGACGCCGCCATGATCCCTCTGCAACCCATTTCACTCCACAGGGATGGTTTCATCTCCCTCTACCCCATCGCAAAGAAACAAAACACCGCTGTATTCGGTATGCACACGTCCACCGGTTATTCCAATTGTAAAAACACGAGTTCTACTCTGCAAACTAAAATCACCCCACCCCTTATAACCGTTCTTGTTGGATGTGAATAGAGTGATTTCTTGCATATGAATAAAAAAAACGGGAGATAAGGCCGAATGGAATTTATATCTTTAAATTCCACAAAATATATAATTGATTATTGGGTGGCAAAGGCAAGGCGGCGACGGAGCCAGCCTTTCAGCAAGGCTGGATGGGTTAATAGCGGAATCCGCCCAGGCGGATGAAGCGTAACCCACCGAACTTCCATGTAGCAACCCCCAACCCCTGATATTCAATATCCTGAGTATCCTGAACATCCGGAAATTCCTTATTCTGACATATATAACTCTCTCCTTCAATACCTACCCTCCGTACACCAATAAGGGGAGCAACGGCTTCCAGCCGGTGTGTGTTAATTCGACATCGGGAGGGCAACGCTCCCCCGGAACCGGTTTTGAAACGCCAAAATCGTAATGTGGGTTACCCTTTTCGACCCATCAAGAAGAACTTTAAATCTACTATATTCGTAAGGGCTTACCTATGCGTGCACCCCCAGTGCAAATTTTTTGTCTGACTTTCCCTCCGTTCGGTTACCTTATATTTAGACATACAATGGAGAACAACGAAGGCATTGAACCCGGGTTAAAAACATATGGAAGATCGATCCTTTGAAACGCTGGCGCAGGAACATTTTTCTGCACTGCTGAGTTTCTGTCTGGCCAAAACATGTGATCAATATAAAGCCGAAGAACTGGCTCAAGAAACCATGATGCGGGCTTATCTCTCGTTTGGGAAATTGAAAAAACGGGATGCGTTTCATGCCTGGCTAATTGGTATCGCTAAACGTTGCTATTGGCTGAACCTGCGCTTCAAAAAACGGGATCCCTTGGAAAAACGCAGCAATCCCTGGGGGACGGAACCTCCACTGGATTTGGCCGATAGGACAGAAACGGCCGATGTCAGATTAATGAGTGAGGAAAGAATCGCATCAACCTTAAACGCATTAAAAAAGCTGCCACACCGCCAACGTGAGGTGATCATCCTTAAGTATTTTGAAAACCTCTCCTATGCGGAGATGGCCATCAGGCTGCAAATTAGCGTTGAAGCCGTTGATAAACGCCTAACCCGGGCAAAATCAACCTTAAAGCGTCATTTAACGATGGGGGATTTATAAACCATGTTCAATAAATCCGGGAAAATTCTGGACCACTACCTCTCCCGTTACCTCGATGGTGAACTCTCTCCTCATGAATTGGAGTATGTGGAATCCATTTTAGATCAACGTGAGGACCTTAAACAAAAAGTCGAAGAGCAAAAAAAGATTTCACAGCAATTGGAAAAAACACTTGGAGATCCAAAAACCATGGAAAACATCAAATCACGATTTAACTCGTTTCTATCGGCTCTACCTCACCGTCCCTTGAAAAAAGAAAATCTTCGCGTGTGGAGAGCCTTTACAGGATGGCCATACAAAAACCGAATCGCCACTCAACTTACATTTTTATTTCTATGCATTTTTTTATACGTGGCCATGTATGTTGATCCTCAACTCCAACTCACAGGGCCTAAGGTTTCATCCGCCGATAAAGAATCCCTCGATTCAGGAGGATCAATGGAGTTGTGGTACAAAGAGCAAATGGGGAAAACGGGTGGAACTGAAAGACAATACTCAATGCCTGCTCTTGAAACGGAAGCTTTTCAATCCTTGGGATACACGGCGAGCTCCCAAAATAGGTATTCCGATTACCAAAATCTCTTTGATTCGGATGGGGATGGAGTTCAGGACCAGCTAACCGCGGGCACCTTTGGAAGTGGAATGGGTATGGCCGCTTCAGGTGGAAACTCCCGCGGGATCAGTAAAGGTGTTGATGTGGCAGAGAATCGCAAAGTGATTCGCAGTGGCCGCATGGCGATGGAAGTAAAAAGTGTTTCTGCCGCTCTCGATGCACTTAAGCAAACAACCGATGAATTTGGTGGATTGACCGCACAACTTTCCATAACGGCGCATGAGGCAAAGCCCTCTGCAGAATTAACCGTTTGGATTCCATCAAAAGACCTGGAAAGAGCACTTAATGAATTTGGCACCATCGGCAAGGTGCTTAACCTGCAGCTACAAGCCCAGGATATCACCGAAGAGTATTTCGATATGGAAACCAGGATTCGCAATTTAAAGAAACAGGAAGAACGGCTTCTCAGCCTTTATGACCGCGAGGTAAAAAAACTGGATGAAATCCTTAAGGTTGAAGTGGAATTAAACCGGGTACGCACCGAAATCGAACGCCTTGAAGGAAAACAGCGTCTCTGGGTCCGGCAGGTACAAATGGCGAGTATCCATATATCAATCATCCAAAAACAGGAAGAAATACCCATCGCGGTATCTGAACCGGATGATATTTTTTCACCCCTTCGCCGTGCATTAAAAAATATCCACTCTGTCTTCTTTTATTCCTGCTCCATGATCGCCACTGGTGTTTCCTGGCTCATCGCCACCGTTGTATTTATTCTCCCTTGGTTGCTTGTTGCATTCATTGCATGGATGGTGTTTCGTATGTCCAAAAAACACAAAAAACCAGTTGAATAAATAAAATTTAACAATTCCATTCTATAATCAAGCCAGGGTCAATCGAGTCTGGCTTGAATAATTACACTCCTTTTCGACGACGCACAAAGTCACTTAACTAACAGGGAGGGTGAGGCTCCCGCCAAGCTGTTTCCACGTACAACGAACGGATTCGCCCTCCCCATTCAACAATCCAATATGATCTTAAGCTAACGCGCGGATGCCAAAGACCAAATGACTGGATGGCAAAGTAAGCAGGGTGGGTTGTGTTGTTTAACCCATCGAGCTGAATTCGTATGATGGGTTGCGTTTTCCGACCCATCAGTGCATATTCGACGGATTAAACAACGCAACCTATCCTGCTTGCTAAAGATCCCATTTTACATTTTTTTACCAAAAACGTTTCCTATTGATAAACCAATACCAGATAATAGATTAAGTTAGAAATAGCGGATTAACTACGCGGGAGTGTTGGGTAAAACAGTTTGCATTTGCACAGTGGACTATTACAATGTAAATAGAAAGTGAGATAAGAGAAAAAGGGAAAGAAACTAAAAATTAGTCAAACCTAATAAAATTTGATATAATAAAAGTAGAAAGAAATTTCCCACCATCCACGCACATACACACATTCCCAACTGCTGCGGTTCCTCCCGAACCGTTTACCCTCTGGTTACACCCTCCGCCAGAGGGTTTTTTTTATTTCTGAAAACATACCATTACATAACAGCCAAGTGAATCGTTAACATAATAAAGTCACTATGTTAATTTAGGATGAAGCTAGTGTTTTGTATTTATTGAAATTAACTTAAGCGGAAGGGCGAGGCTCTTGCCGAGCAATCGACGTCTCGATATAAATTCGTAGGATGGATCACGTTTTTCGACCCATCGATGTACTCTCGATGGGTTAAACAACGCAACCCATCCTACTTGCTTAAACTCCCCCTGAACGAAACGATGCGTAAAAATAGCGAGAAACCAACATTAGCAAAATCAACAACTTGCGAATGTGGTTCCTTAAGAGTCGAGGTGTCCGATCAAGTTATATTTTAACATAAAACCTTCAGTGCAGGATTTTATGAATCGCCTCTTTGTTTAAAATTTTTACCCTTGGCATCCGCACTTGATTGTTTTAATATATTATTTTTCTTATTTGTTGTCTTTACTTATCTCATACCATTCTATTTCAAACTCTAAATCATCTGGTGAAAATGGATTTTTCCAATTCCAATCGCTGCAACCGTATTTACGGTAGTGATTTTGTTTTTTTAGAAGAACCATTCCTGCATTTCCAGTCATTTTATCTTCCGTTATTAAATTTCCTAACTTTGGATGTATAATACGATAAATATTCCATATCTTCAATTCTCCAGTTGGACATTCAACTTCATGTTCAACTGTTGAAATTAAATCTTTTTCATGCCAGATGTGCAATAGTTCTGTAATTACACTATTTGACATTTTAATACTGCCATTTTGAGCTTTTATCGCAACACCTTGAGAACCATCGGCTTCACTCAGAAAATTTAACTTAACTATACCATGTTTAATAGGAATTCTATCTAGTTGAAAAACGATCCAACTACCTATCTGAAGAGGTTTTCCCTTAGTTTCAAGAAATTTCTCCTGTAATGTTTTCTCCATTTTAATAATTTAGTCTCCTGTGAGGATCTCTTGCTGCATGCTCTTGTGGCCATAATGGCACAGTTTCAGTTCCTCCCTCACGCTTAGGTATTGGCTCATAGGCTCTTTCCATTGACTCAATGTCACCTTTATCTTCATTATATCGTTGAGGAGGTTTTCCTCTTCTCATTCTTTTGAAATCAGCTTGAGTGAAGTCTGTTCTTGTTGGATTTTCGGCTTCATTCATCCACTCTCTTCTGCGTATAGTCGATTCAGATGGTACCCCATATGTAGTAGGAGAATAAACATTATCTCCTGGTTTCCATCTAGTGTTTGTAACACCTAGATTCAAATTGCCTAAATATCTACCAGCACGCAGTAAATCCGCACCTGTCAGTCTAGCAAGAGCGCGTTCAAAAGCATACTCTCCCCATTCTTCGGCGGACATGTTTCTGAAATCTTCGA
>CAZFER010000096.1:0-18530 GCA_964517495.1 uncultured bacterium
TGAATGTCAACATGAACATATTTTCAGACTTTGATAGCCCTTGGAAAGAATTTTTTTGTTTGGAATTTCTTTTTTCTATGATTTCCTTGAATATCCGATTAAAATTAGTGGTGACAAGCCGATATTGACCATCTCGGTTCTCGGATATGGTTTAAAGAGATTCATGAGTTGTTATAGAATTGGGTTTATTGTAATCAGGTTTCAGTATCTTAGATATTTCTCTACGTACTTTTTCACGTTCCCCAACAATATTACTCTCCAGCAACCCAATTGCTGTATCATACTGTTTCGCATTAATGGCTGCTTGATGGACATCATCTGGATTCTCATTTAGATTATAATAGAGTTTTTCCACCAATCCCTTGAATCCAGGTAATCCCAGCAGGAACAGAAATACCAGCCCCACAAAACAACACAACTCGACCTTCTTCATGTTCTTGTAATAAAGAATCGGGAATATCTGGCCCATTTTTCACAAAAGCAGGCATGAAAATACTCCACTAAATAGTTGATATTGAATCATTTTACTGGATATGAAACCGATTTGGAGTATAGACCATATATTTCTAAATTGAAATATTCTTTGTAGCAATTAAAAATCAGTTGATCGTAAATCATGTGTACACGAAATGATCACAAATAGATTTTCGAATAGATTCCATTTACTTTGGATTAATTTGAAGAAGGACGGTATATTCTTGTGCACAAATTTATGTACAAGGGTTATTTTTTAATGGTTATGATAGTGGGGTATCTCTTCGTAAGTACAGTAAAATCAATAGTGCCGGAGGGGGGACTCGAACCCCCACGTCCCGAAGGACACTAGGTCCTGAACCTAGCGCGTCTACCAATTCCACCACTCCGGCTTTGGGAAAAGGCTTCATATTCTATGTTTAATAATCTACATCCTCAAGCCGTTTGGTAAAGACCTGATCACGGGCATAAAGCAAGATTTCTTAACCTTTTTATATCAACATATATGGAAGTGGGATGATCGGATTTTGAATTCATTTCGAGCCAATTCCGTGTAAAATATATATAGAAGATGAAACATAATCGTTAAATAAATATCGAGGTACACATGAGTTCAAGCCAAACCACCACGCTGGAAAGCATTCTGGCGCCACATACCAAAGAGAGCAAGCTATCGGAGACGCTCGAAAATAATAAAGTGCGCTGCTATGCTTGCGGGCACCGCTGTTTGGTTCCCGAAGGACGTCCAGGTGTTTGCAAGGTGCGCTTTAACGAAGGGGGCACTTTATGGGTTCCATTTGGCTATGTAGCCGCCCTTCAGTGTGATCCTATAGAAAAGAAACCTTTCTTTCACGCCATGCCCGGCTCAAACGCCATGAGTTTCGGGATGCTGGGCTGCGATTTTCACTGTGCCTATTGCCAAAACTGGAACACTTCACAAGCTATCCGTGATCCTGATGCGGGTGGCCATATTCGCCCCATTAGTGCTGAGGAATTCGTTAACCTGGCGATTCAATATGGCGCAAGCACTGTAACCAGTACATACAACGAACCGCTAATCACTTCAGAATGGGCGGTTGAGATTTTTAAACTCGCCAAAGAAAAGGGTTTACGCACATCTTATGTCTCCAACGGCAATGGCACGCCAGAAGTGATTGACTATATTCGACCCTGGACAGACATGTATAAAGTCGATTTAAAGGGATTTCAGGATAAGCCTTATCGCAAATTAGGGGGTAAGTTACAAACCGTGTTGGATACCATCCAGTTACTCCATGACAAGGGCTTCTGGATGGAAATCGTTACCCTGGTTGTTCCTGGTTTAAATGATACAGAGGAAGAATTACGTGATATTGCCCAATTTGTTGCTTCGGTTGATATCAATATTCCCTGGCATATCACGGCTTTCCATGAAGATTATAAAATGCATGGCATGGGCCGCACACAGGGGCAAACTTTACTCCAGGCTGGTGAACTAGGCAAAGAAGCGGGTTTAAATTATGTCTACATCGGAAATATCCCCGGTTACGCACCTGATTGGGAAAATACCTATTGTCCTTCGTGCCAAACACTATTGATCGAACGCTATGGTTTTCGAGTTCTGGAAAACCGCATCCTCAAAGGGGCATGCCCCACATGTCACCAAACAATCCCAGGTGTATGGGAATAACCATTCAATTTTTATTGTCGATTCATAGCATATTGATATAAATATGCTACATTATGGTTCGGATGGTAAGTGTTATAATCCATTGCACTTATTCGAATCGAATATGGAGGGTTATATCGGGCCTAGGCCTATTGTCCTGAGCACATGAAACAACTACGATTTCGCCTGTTCGTTTCATTCCTGGGGGTTGCTTTGTTGGCCATGATACCCCTTTCATGGGTGCCTTATTATACCTTGTCTGTTCATTGGCATGATGTTCGGACGGAAATGATTAATTCCACCGAGGAGCAGATTTATAAATTCCTCAATCAGGCTCAGGATATCTTCGACCGCAAAATCCTTTTTAATGCTGCCATCCATCTTAAAAACAAAACGTTTGTGGAAAAACCCGAATGGGCCGATATATTAGCCACCTGCGAAAGCCGTGAAGATCCCGAGGCTCAACCTATCATTTACGAGATGGAACGGATCATCTATAACAACATTGATAAAGATTCCCCCCTTAAAAAAGCCTTTGGCCAGGGAGATATCCAAGTCATTCCCAAAAAGCAATACCTCAAAATGAAGCCTTGGATTGAGAAACAGCAATTATACGAAGAGGACAGAAAAATATATGTGTGGATAACACGTGATTTGTTTCGCGGCCACAATGTTTATGATATGGAACTGGTAGGAGGCTTATTTGCCAAGTCCAAACTAATTGAAAAGAAACCGGGCTATAAAAAAACTGAATTTTACCTCGGAGAGCAGCTCGATATCACGCCTATCGTTATCAATCCCTCACCAAGTATCCTTCAAACTTACATACCGGAAGAAGCCTTTCATCAGCTGTATAACATTGAGGGAAAAGAGGACAAAGAGTATAAACCTGTTGATCTTGCACGTTTGGGGCCAGGATTGGATATTGAAGGCTTAAACCAAGGAATCCCGTTGCAAGCCCGTATTATTCCCCTCATTAACCAAAACGGTCAGGCGGCTGCTTACCTTATACTGAGCATGCCTATCATGGGGGTTTGGAATATTCTGGTCAAACCAATGTCTTATGGATTCTTAATTATTCTGGTGTGCATTATTCTCGCCGCTGTTTTTATGGCACGTTCGTTGGCACGCCCCATTTATGAACTGGCAGAAACTGCCCATCGCATGTCACAAGGGGAATATGACGCCCGAGTGGAATTAAAAGGCACTGAAGAACAACAAGTTCTGCGTTCCGCTTTCAACACGATGGCTCAACAAATCGAGCGTCAATTCGATCAGTTGAAAGGGAAAACCAAAGAGTTGGAAATCAGCAACCGCGACCTAAACCAAACCCAACATTTTCTGCAGAATATCCTTGCCAATATTCGCAGCGGGGTTTTAAGCGTCGACCAACATGGCCGCATCAGCCATGTCAATAATGAAGGCATCAAACTTCTCAAATTGACCGAATGGCGTAATAAAACCACTGAGGAAACCATCCACTCGCCTGAACTCAAACGCTTAATTCGAGGCTCGCTGGAATCAAGGCGATCGGTATTTCAACAGGAAATCCCTTGTCAGATGGGTGAGGATGAACTTCTTTCCCTCCAAGTCAGCACCGTCCCCCTAATGGAGAATAATCAGCCAGTTGGGCTGGTTGTTACTTTCCATGACCTTACTGATATTCGCCGGTTGGAAGAGCAGGTTCGCCGGCAAGACCGCCTGGCCGCATTGGGACGAATGGCAGCAGGCGTGGCTCATGAAATACGAAATCCATTGGGGATTATTCACGGTTCGGCCCAATTGTTGAACAAACGCTTCAGAGAGATGGAAGGGGAAGAAGGCCTTTCCCAATTCATCATTGAAGAGGTCAACCGGCTTTCCCGGGTAGTCAATGATTTCCTTATGTTCGCCCGGCCACCTGTCCCCAGTTTGGAAGAAGTGGCTCCAGCTACCTTGTTGGATCAGGTTTTAACCTATGCACCTTCATTAGACAACTGCACCATTCACGTTGATGTCGAACCGGATATTCCTTCCATAGCCGCTGATTCAGAATTAACCCGTGAAGCCTTTCTCAACTTGATTCTCAACGCGTCTGAAGCCATGGCGGATGGCGGGACCATTGCCTTGAGAGCTTCTCGCTGTGGTAAAAAAGAGATTGTATTCGAGGTCATCGATGAGGGATCCGGGATTCATCCGGAAATCATGGATCAAATCTTTGATCCCTTCTACACCTCAAAAGATTCAGGAACTGGCTTGGGATTATCATTGGTCCATCAAATCGTATCCAGCCAACGAGGAAAGGTGGAGGTTGAAAGCGTCCCCAACCAAGGCAGCATCTTTCGCTTGATCTACCCCATCTGGGATTCGCAAACACAGGCCAAGCCCGCAAAACCATTGTCGGCTTAACTCCCCATGATTAATTCACATGAAAAGCATAATAATATCTATGGTTGTGTTTTAGCAATATATAATAGAAGGTATCCTTTATACAAGAGGAAATACACATGGCTAGCTTGAATATTACCTTGCCAGATGATATTGCAAAAGAAATAGCCAATAAACAGGATAAAAGCCGTTTCATTGCTGAAGTATTGAAGGAAAAGATTGAACGAGAAAACCAGCTACAAATAGAAGCTCTCTTATTTGAGGGCTATAAAGCAACTTCTAATGAAGATATGGCGTTGGACGCTGACTGGGATGAAGCAGGAATAGAAGGATGGGAATAAGAAAATTCCCATAAAGTAGAGAAATTTTATCTTATCCGCTTGCTATTTGGAAAATCTTACCCGTTAAAACGAGCCTATATTCACATCCCCCTCTCGGTTCTACCAACCTATCGCTTATAATATCAATCTGGAGGTTTATTAAGCATGCGTTCAGGATTTATTCATATTCCATTTCTCATGACCGGCGTGATCGTATGCGCCTTGTTCACCCAATCCTGTTTTACCCTGGATGAGAAATATGGCGAAGTGGAAATGTTCCACGGGCGGCCCAAACCAGTGCAAACTGTTCCACGAGCAGCGTTGGGCAAACTGCCATCCGGTACTTTCCCAAGCCATAAAGTGCAGGGGATTTTGGTTATGGATTCAGGGGCCGATTACAATGGGGAAACATCGTTATCCTATATGCAAAATATGCTCGAACGTTATGTTGACCGACTTAATTTTGGCGATGTTCCTTTTCATTACTTCATTGACCAGAGTGGTATCATTTACAGTGGCCGGAATCCGGAAACACCCGCAAAATTGCATGAGGGCGATCCTTTTTTAATGCGTTCCGGTATTTCCAATCTTGAATTGATGGAATCACGGCTGAACTGGCGCAAGAGTCCTAAAAAACCACTTAACGGTTTCATTACCATCATGGTGTTAGGAGACTACGATGAGATTCTCGTCAATGAAGCCCAAGAGAAATCCTTGTTCCAATTAATAGCTGTTTTATCCCATGAATATAATCTTCCCCATCATCGTATTGTTAGCCTGCAACAGCTCTATCCGGATACCAACAATCCGGGATTTTATTTAAATGCGTATCTCACTCAGGATGTGCTGAAAAAGAATATACCTCCTTCACCTTTACAGCATCGTTTTTTGAATTCACCTGAGGAAGAAAGTTAAACGGAGAAGTTTTGAAAGAATAAACGTTGTTGCAACCATACGTAACGCCATTGGATTTTCATCAGAGGATTAAGTTATGCAACGTGTTTCATTAATCGCCTTATATGACGAATACTGCCTGGGAGTACGTTATATCTCCTCCATTCTACAGCACGATGAACACCACGTCCAAACCATCATTTTCAAATCCGTCAGTTGCATTACCCCAAATGATGTCCCCCCTCCTGAAAAACAGGAAGAGGGGGGCTATTACAGCATGTGTACCTATGTCACCCCCCATGAATTAGACCTGTTGCTGGATACCTTAAAACATCATGATCCCCATTTAGTTGGGCTTTCTTTTTCTTCTGTTAGTTTTGGATTGGCGTGTTTTTTAACCCCAAAAATCAAAGCCGCCTTAAAGGTTCCCGTTATTTGGGGGGGAGTGGATTCGACTATAAATAAAGATGAAAACATCCGCCATACAGATATGCTTTGTGTTGGAGAAGGCGAATATCCCATGCGCGCGCTGGTCAATGCCATGGACCAGGGAAAAGATATAACCAATATTCCCAGTATTTGGATTAACCAAGAAGGAACCATACACCGCAATTCCTTAATGCGCCTTGAGCAAAACCTCGATAATTATCCCTTTCCCGACTATGAATTAAGCCATAAAACCGTTATTTACCAGGGTAAGATTCTCGATTCACCCTATCCACCCTGCTCGCACTTATTTTCCAACTTCATGGTGATGGCCACCCGGGGATGCCCTTTTTCCTGCACCTATTGCTGCAGCGGCCATTATCGGCAGATATATAAAGGTGACCGCTTTTTACGCCGCCGGTCAGTCGATAATGTACTGGCGGAGTTAAAATATCGGCTGCGAACCTGGCCCTGGCCGTTAAAACGTATCGAAGTCTATGATGATGTCCTCCCTCTGAATAAACCCTGGTTACAGGAATTTTGCCCACGCTATGCCACTGAGATTGGTTTACCTTTCTTTGGTTATACGCATCCCAATGTGGGTGAACCAGAAAATTTAAACTTATTAAAAGAAGCAGGAATTCATTATCTCATCATGGGGATTCAATCGGGAAGCCAGCGAGTGTTGAATGATTTTTATAACCGCCGCCATACCAAAGAACGCACCATTCGTACGGCTCAAAATATACACGATGCGGGCATCAAACTCCTGTGTGATTTCATCGGATACAATCCCCTGATTCAAGAAGAAGACAATATTGAAACTCTGGATTTGATTTGTGATATTCCCAAGCCCTGGGGGATCATCAAATTCAACCCTATGGCCTTTTATGATAATTATCGCCTGACTGAAATTGCCCAGCGCGAAGGCATTATGGACCAATTGGAGCGCCCCAAAGGTGTGCACGCCTGGCAAGCTAAAATCACGCCTGAGTTGGTGTTTTGGGAATTCATGCATACCCTAGGCCATTTTGAAGGCTTTACCAAGCAGCATATCATGAATCTGGTTAAGGATGATTATTTACGAAGCCATCCCGAGATTTTGCAGGAAATCGTTCTTAACCTATATAATGCCACCTACCTGGATTCCAACCCTGTAGTTAACAAAAACCAATATATTAACGAATTACGCTGGCGTTTGCACCAATCCGAGAATTCCCCCTTAATACGCGCGGCAAAGAAAGTGCGTAGCCTTGTTGTTTAAATTAATTTTCAGCAAGTGGGGAGGTAAAGCATATCAGTTGCGTTTAAGGTTCAAAGTAACCGGCAGGTTACTGTTATCTTGTTTTAACTGGCTTGGGACAAATTCCAGCCGCTGAAAACCGGGTACGGTTAAACGCACGGGTATGATCCCTTCGGCACACGGAATGAATAATAGTCACCAATTTTTGCCGGTTGAAACTTGGGATGCATGGATAGTTGCGGAAAACCGGATATTTCAAATTGAATGGCATCCCCCCACAGGTGAATCCGTTGGCAGATTAAGATTAACAAAATACTTGCGAGTTTCCAACAGGTTGATAAACACCATGTTTCCTTGATATGGTTTAATTTCCACTGATTTGCTTACTCCTGCATATACCGTTTCACCTTCGAGGACATGAGCCATGATTTTCCATATTCCCTCACTCAGGCCACTCAAAACAAACGTTCCCTTCAAATCCTTTGCCCGCCGATGGGGAATGTTTAAAATTCCATGATTAAACTCGCTGAACTGAATCATGGCGCTTTTGTCGTAAGGTTGGTTTTTATGGGTTAACACCACTTTGATATCCGTGTCTTTTTTTTCCATTCCGATATCTACACGTATATCCTGTGCATACCAGCGCACAATGTCATCAAAGACGGATAAATCTTCAGCATGGATACGTCTAAATTCCCTGGCGAATGCTTCATGTGTTGCCTAATCTCATTTCATCCTCACCTTTGAATCAAAGAATCATACCCGGCTCCGTGGGAACATCGCCCTCTTAGAGGCAAGGAAATTGAATATGCTCTTTTCTAATAATACGTGATCAGCATACTTTTTTGGACGTCTGCAATTGTAATTTGTTTTGAGTTGTGGAATGATAGATTAATGTGATTTCAACAAGGGGGGCCATGATGATAATTGATGTGCATACTCATATTTTTCCGGATCAATTGGCTTTGGATGTGGTGCCCAAAATGGCTGAGATTGCCCAGATCAAGGAAGCCCTGGACGGACGGCTTTCAAGCCTGAAAACTTCAATGAAAGAAGCAGGCATTGATTGCGCCTGGATTCAACCGGTAGCCACCAAACCCAAACAAGTGGATACGATTAACCATTGGATGGAAGAAATTCGTTGCGATGAAATTTTGCCCTTTGCTGCGGTACATCCTGATTATGAGAATTTGCCAGAGTTGATTCGTGACTTGGCTTCTCGCGATTTTCCTGGTGTTAAAATCCATCCGGAGTATCATAAAATCGCGCCGGACGATATACGCCTTTTCCCCCTTTATCAGGCCTTATCCAAGGCCAAAATGATTGCCCTCTTCCATGCGGGAGTTGATATAGGTATTCCCACCATCAACAGCACCCCACAGCAGTTTGCCTATTTGAAGGAACGCTTTCCTGAACTCATCATGATCCTGGCGCATATGGGGGGATTTCAACAGTGGGAACAGGTGAAAAAACAATTATGCGGATATGATGTGTATATGGATACTTCTTATGTGTTCGGGCATATCTCAGATGAATTGTTTATCGAGCTAGTAAAAGCACATGGTTCAGATCGAATCTTATTCGGAACCGATTCACCCTGGGCAGATCAAAAACAGGATTTGGAACACCTCAAGTCATTGCCGCTGAGT
This sequence comes from uncultured bacterium, assembly GCA_964517495.1. Classification (GTDB taxonomy): domain Bacteria; phylum Hinthialibacterota; class Hinthialibacteria; order Hinthialibacterales; family Hinthialibacteraceae; genus CAZFER01. Next base: position 9,022 of record CAZFER010000096.1, read on the forward strand.
GAACGTGAATTTAATGAAATTTGCGGACAAAATGCGAAACGCCTATTGATGGAACGCTTGCACCGTTAATTGTCACTTTTTGAACAGTGCAACGACATTGGCCACAGCCCGTTCTTTGCCGGGTGAACCCGGTAAAGCATAATCCGAGGGCCGATTGATTAATTTTTCGTTGATCACCATTGACGCAGATCCCCCGCCATCCAAATTCATGGCATTACATACACCCATTTCCTTGAACATTTCAGTCAGTTCGGTCAATGATACCCCCGCACTCCAATCCGGCTGGCGGCCATCGACCACCACCAGTAATACTTCGCCACCCGATTTGGATGCAATTGCGGTTCGTGGATGCCGGTCGGTGAGATTAAATTTGCTTGTTTCATCCAGGCATCGGGTGCTATCTTTTATCAGAATCGGTCCAGCCGCCAGAGCAGCATGACACTTGTTCCACCCTTCTTTGTCCGAACGAAAACGGTTGGCTTCCAAATCGTCTTTGGATATCCAATCGAAAAGCACACCGTCGGAATGGAATCCAACCGTTCCACGATAATTCCCATTATGTGGGAGATAAAGAATTCGCGCATGTGCCGCAACCAGTCCCAGTGCCCGGCTGGGCCGTTCGGAAAAGAAACCACCGTTTACGATGGCAATGGCATCGCTGCGTTGAGCGTAATCAGATGGGGTAAATAATGCCCCAAAACTTCCCAAAACGCCAAAAATATAGTTTTCACCCACCCCGGTTACACTTAATATATGGGCGCGAACGGGTTGGTTGGTAACCGTCTTATATAAAAGACGTTCATACTGGATTCCATCCGCCACCGCGGTTTGCGCTTCCTCAGTGATATTGGACCACCAGGGATCGCTGCATGCTGGCGGTGAAAAGAGGAATGCAATAACGCAAAAAAGAGAAAGTATGGATGAGCGTAAAGCGAATAATGTATTGCGCATTTAAGGGCCCCTTTTTTGAGATTATCTCAAAACCAAATATAAAAAGTTTTCCATGCTCTTATCCCTTAATAAAGGGCTGGAATATAAAGATTGACTCAAAACTCATCTATTGTTTGCCGTATCATAAAGTAGGGCGTACACACAGGTTCGCCCCCAATGTCATTAAGTTAAAATCCAATTGGATCGTTGAATAGGGAGGGCGAGGCTCCCGCCGAGCCGTTTCAACTCCCCTTTAACTTAATGACATTAGATTCGCCCCTACCACATGTAGGGGTTGACCTATGTGTCAACCCGGTTTGGATTCTGTTTAATTTTTCAAGGATCATAACAATTGAAACGAAATAAGAGCCAAAAAGGTAATTGTATCTTCTCAATAAAAAATTCATTAGTACAATGAATTTTGGAATCAAATGTGATGGAGAATCAAATCATGGAAACATCCCCAACGCTAAAAACCGAAGTTCACTTTCAACTTCAATGTATTCAGTGTGATACGGCATATCCAACTGATCGATTTACCTATACATGCACCCGCCCGGATTGTAGTGGTTTATTACTGGTACAACGTGATGAAGATTATATCCAATCGCAAATAGGATATGGTGAATCGGCACAAAACTACTTTGATGGATTACGGTGGAGCGAAGCCGCACGGCGGTATCCCACCGGTTCAGGGGTGTTTTTATGGCATGATTTTATCCTTCCCGGCTTTCCTGAAGAAGCCTGCATGGCCATGCATGAGGGTTGTACCGATTTATTTGAACTGCCAGAGTGGCTTTGCAAAGAACAGGGATTAGGGCCGACGTTCATTAAATTGGAAGGCCAAAATCCCAGTGGAAGCTTTAAAGATCGCGGCATGTCTGTTGCCGTGTCTGAAACCTTGCGCCTGCAGATGGAATACCCTGATTTAGGCATTACAGGCATTTGCTGTGCCTCAACCGGTGATACTTCTGCTTCTGCTGCTGCCTATGCCGCCTATGTCCGAGACCGCTTGCAGTGTGTGATTTTAGTCCCATACAACAAGATTTCAGTCGCCCAATTAACCCAAGCGTTGCAATTTGGCGCCAAAGTGATACCCGTTGATCATCCTGATGGATTTGATGGCTGTATGCGCATTATCCAGGAATTCAGCCGCACTCACCCTGAACTCGTATTGGTTAATTCAAAAAACGCCTTTCGAATTGTAGGGCAGGAAACCATCCCGCTTGAAATTTGCCAGGATTTAAATTGGCAGGTACCGGATTGGATATCTATTCCTGTGGGGAATGCCGGGAATTTAACCGCTCTATTGATGGGGCTGAAACGGGCACATGACCATGGCTTGATTGACCGATTACCAGGTATTTTAGTGGGTCAGGCGCATGTATGTGATACCTTGGTGCGCTGGGATGAACAGGGACGCACACCGGAAGCCTATAAACCTGGCAAATATAAATCAAGCGTGGCATCCGCTGCAAATATTTGCGATCCGGTTTCATTTTCACGGGTTGATCATTTGCTCAAGCCGTTTAACGCACATTTTTATCGCGCCAGTGAAGATGCCATCCAGGATGCCCAAATGGCGATCACCCGCAGCGGTGTTGATATTTGTCCCCAAACTGGAATTGCCCTTTCAGCCTTAATGCAGGCTCGCGCAGAAAACACCGTTAAAGAAAGTGAAACCGTCGCAGTTATCAGCACCGCTACCGGTTTGAAATTTTCTGAATCCGCATCGGCTTATCACACCGAAAACGCCACCTATGCCAATCATTTCCGGATTGCCGGTGGTAGCGTGGAGGCCGTGGAAGAGATTGTGGCTGGATGGTGATTGGTTTAAAACTCCGTAATTAAAGAATCACATTTCGCCAACGCCGCAAAGCTTTGGTGACTTCGCGCTGGGCCTCTTCCACCAATGGACGCGGTTTGGGTCCCATCATATCCATATCATCTTGCAGCAATTCTGCCGCGCGATTGGAAAGGTTGGATATGACCTTCTGCCGGATGGGATCACTGGTTCCCTTCAGGGCTACTGCCAAAGTCTGGCGGTGTACTTCGGATAATGCCTTTTTCAAAACAGCATCATCCAGCGTGACCAAATCCTCAAACGTAAAGAACTTCTCACTTAGTTCCTCGGCCAGTTTTGGATTTTGCTGCTTGAGGGTGTTTAAAACATGCTGCTCGGTTTGCCGATCCATCTGTCCCAGCATATTCACCAGCTTATCCACTCCACCCGGTGAGGAGCCTTTTTGAGATAAGGCTTTTAGCATCTCTGACATGCGTTGATTAACATTCTTCATTGTTTTGAAAATCGTTTCTCTTTAGATTTATTGTTATAAGTTTGAATTTCAAAGCCCATTCCCCTTCCAAGCCTGGGAGGGTTGATAATGAATAGTAATTCAATCTCCTTAACCCCCTCCCAGCCTTCCCCATTGCATAGGGGGAGGAATGGAAAGCATTTATATTACTTTTTAATTTTAATCTATTTTGCGATAATTTGAAATGTGATTGTCGATTCCTTTCTTAAAACCAGCCTGCTTGCGATTTCATTCAATCACCATCATACTTCTTGCTTTACGAATTTGAAACAAGGAGCCAATAAATACCGTGTTTGAAGAACGCATTCAACAATTAGCCAAAACCATCGTCAATTATTCCACCAGCGTAAAGCCTGGAGATATCGTGTTTATCAACGGAAAGGGATTCGACACCCGGGATTTAGCCGTGGCGGTGCTAGCCGAGACCGTCCGGGCCGGGGGGATTCCCTACCTGTACTTTGAGGATGACCAAACCCTGCGCCGCCTGTTGCTTGAAGGCACCGAAAACACCTTTAAAGCACTCGGGGATTTTCTGCTTGGCCAAATGAAGCAGGCCCAGGTCTATATTGGAATCCGCGGAAGTGAAAATGTCTTCGAACTGGCCGATGTCCCCAAATCGCAGCTTAAATTGTATGAAAAGTATATCGTTGGGCCGGTTCATATTAATCAACGGGTGAAACACACCCGCTGGTGTGTCATGCGATATCCCAACGCGGCCATGTGCCAGTTGGCGCAAACCTCCACTGAAGCATTCAAGCGTTTTTATTACGATGTGTGCTGCCTTGATTATGCCAAAATGAACCAGGCCGTCGATCCCCTTGAGCAGCTGATGCAACGCACGGATAAGGTTCGCATCATCGCCCCTGATACCGATCTGCAATTTTCCATCAAGGATATCCCCGTGGTGAAATGTGCCGGGACCCATAACATCCCCGATGGTGAATGTTTTACCGCACCGGTTCGCGAATCGGTTAATGGCACAATCCGGTTTAATACGCCCTCGGTGCATGAAGGGATTCTGTATGAAGGAATCAATCTCACGTTCAAAGATGGCAAAGCGGTTGACATGGATTCCGGCAAAAATACCGATCGGCTGCGCGACGTTTTAACCTCCGATGAAGGGGCATCTTATGTGGGTGAATTCTCATTCGGATTCAATCCGCACATTCTGCACCCCATGAAAGATACCCTGTTCGACGAAAAAATCGCTGGCTCCCTCCACATGGCGTTGGGAAACTGTTATGACGACGCTCCCAACGGCAATCAATCCAACCTCCATTGGGACCTGGTGCTCATCCAACGCCCCGAATATGGCGGCGGTGAAATCTATTTCGATGACGTATTGATCCGCAAGGATGGCCTATTCGTCATACCTGAGTTGGAAGGATTGAATCCCGACCGGCTTAAATAAAGAATAATTCACCATCAAATGTTTGAGTTTGGTGATATAATGGTAATAAGAAAATTTCTCTTTTGAACATTCAAATTATATTTAAAACAGATATATTGAAGTTTGGAAAATTTATTGGATAAACGACTATTTGATAAAAAATGAAGGGCGCAGCCGTCCCTTATCTGTTCACCAAACTCAACGTGAGGCTATAGAGGTTGCCCGACAATTGGCACATGATGAAAAGGGTGATCTTGCAATACATCGTCGCGATGGCCGAATTCGTGAATGGGATAGTTATCGAACTGAGCCACTACCACCAAACACACCGCGTGCAGTTCTGTTCCCAAAATTAAAGAGTAAAGCAAGAGAAAGAGAGATAGAAAAGGCTGTTGAAAAGGTAATTAAAGAATCTCACGGTGTTGCTACAAATGGGTGATATAAGGTCTTCTCTTTAATCTGGTAATTGTATTTATTTGCTCATTCATTATCAACATGCCAAAAATAAAACCTCATACAAGAACGATCCCTGGCGGAAAAGAGATAATTAAACGTTATAAACAATTTCAAAAGGATTTGCCTACACTATGCCGTGAATTGAAATGGGATCCTAAACAACTTCCATTCACTGATTTTTCTTTTGCAGTGGCGAAATGGATCAAATTGAACCCTTTATAGTAAGTATATTTTTTTCCTTGCATCATCAACATATTAGAGATAAAAATAAATAAAATAGTTTATTTAAACTTTATACAGTAATCTGGTGGTTTTTATGAGCCAAACCATTCTTCTCCTTATGAGTGGCGGAGTCGACAGCAGCGTCGCTGGTGCCTTGCTGAAAGAGCAGGGCTATGACCTTGTGGGGATCACCATGAAACAACTGGATGTGGAACCCACCCGTGAAATGAGCGGAGGCTGCTGCTCATTCGGTGATGTACGCGATGCCAAACAAGTGGCCGCATCACTGGGGATTCCCCATTATACCGTCAATACTGCACGGGAATTCAATGCCAAGGTGATCCAACCTTTCATTCGCAGTTATGAAGCCGGTTTGACTCCCAACCCCTGTGTACGCTGCAACAGCGAAGTTCGATATGAAGAAGCCCTCGAAATGGCCCAGGATTACGGCTGTGATCTGGTCGCCACCGGCCATTATGCGCGCATCACCGTCGATGAACAGGGTGAACCTCATCTGCATCGGGCTGTTTATCGCGAAAAAGATCAGAGTTACTACCTTTACGGTGTCCGAAAAGAACTCCTCAAATCTATCCGCTTCCCCCTGGGAGATAAAACCAAAGACGAAGTCCGCGAAATCGCCCGCTCCATGGGCCTCATCACCGCCAACAAACCCGAAAGCCAGGAAATCTGCTTTACGCTTGGACGTTCGTATAATGAGTTTTTATCCCAACATCTGCAAAGCCAGGAAGGTCCAATCCTGGATAGGCAAGGGAATCAGCTGGGAACCCACAAAGGAGTCACCTACTACACCGTGGGTCAACGCCGGGGATTAGGCCTATCCGGCGGGCCATTTTATGTATGCGAAATCGATCCCAAGCGCAATGCCGTGATCGTGGGCACTCGGGAAGAATTGGGAAAATGCAAAGTGAAGGCTATATCCCCACGATGGATCGATCCCCCAGCCGTGGGTGATACCGTAACCGCCCAAATTCGCTCCCGCCATCTACCGGCCTACGCCCGAGTGATTGCATGTTATAATGGCTCTATCGAGATCGAATTTGAAGAACCGCAATTTGGAATCGCTCCAGGACAGGCCTTGGTTCTTTCCAAAGGCGATCAAATCCTCGGCGGTGGCATGATCGCTCCCCAAAAATAGTATAATAATTTACATGATTAAAATTGATTGACATACTTCTAATTTTACACTAACATTAATTATAAGTTATGGTTTGGGGGAAAATTTTAGCCAATAGAAACACCCAAATTCATCACCAAAACAACACGTGGAAGAATCAACTATGTCCAAAAAAAAATCCTTCTCCCGCCGAAATTTTATTCAGACCACCGCTTTAAGCATGCCATTGTTAACAGGTGGCCTCCAGCCGTTTGCCGCAACGCCAGCACAATTTAATTCAACGCCAAAAGTGGCCATACAACGTTGCCGCCGCTATGAATTCGAAACCATCAAAAACACATTGGCCAGTATGTTCGATTCCATCGGTGATATCCCAACTTTAGTCATGAACAAAACCTTGACAATCAAGGTTAATCTCACCTCTTATCGCGCCCGAGGAATCTATTCACTCAGCCATGTGGAAACCATTTACACTCACCCCATGGTGGTTTTGGCGGCCTGTTCACTATTTCAAGATTACGGAGCAACGCGCCAAATTATTGTGGAAAGCATGACCACCAATGACAACGATAAAACCGCCTTCAACAATAACTGGGCGTATGACGAACATCAGGATATCATCTCACTCTTCGAGTCGATGATAGATAATCTCGAATGGGAAAACACACGCAATAAAGGAACCCATTCACGATATATTACCTGCCCTGTGGGTGATGGAGCCTATGTCTACCGCTCCTTCGATTTTAATCATCGCTACCATGATACCGATGTGATGATCTCTATCGCCAAGATGAAAAACCATGATATCGCTGGAATAACCCTTTCGATGAAAAACTTGTTCGGTATCACGCCCAATGCCATCTACGCCGACCCAGGAAACGAAAGGGCTACCTCATCACGAGGTTTATTACACAACGGGAACCAGCGCCCGTCAGCGGATGGTGAGATTATCCCCGTGGTTGGGCAGTATAACCCTGGGTATCGAGTCCCACGTATCACCGTGGATATTTGCCGGGCACGCCCCATCGACCTGGCCATTATCGACGGCATTGTCTCCATGACAGGAGGCGAAGGCTACTGGAACGGCCCGCAGTTGGGCATTTCCGTCCCCAATCTTCTTATCGCGGGCAACAATCCCGTGGCAACCGATGCCGTGGGTGCCTCGATAATGGGGTATGATCCTCACGCTGATGACTACACCAAACCATTTTATAATGGTGCCAATACTTTGCGCTTGGCAGAAGAACAAGGTTTGGGCACCCGCAATTTGGATGCGATTGAAACGATTGGTCTAACCGCTGACCAGGCGCGTTATACCTACCTTCCCGGTAAAAAGAAAAACTAACACCATTGGAGACCACACATGCAACGCTTACTGCTTACACTTTGCCTTTTAACCTTGGTTACAACAACGGCATGGGTTGATGATTCTGCCCCCACCTTTCATTACAATCCCCAACGAACTGGCCTGACCCCAAACATCGGCCCCGATGAACCAGCCCTCCTATGGCGTTTCCAAACCGGCGCTTCGCTTTTTTCCTCTCCTGTTATAGCCAATGACGGCACACTATATTTGGCTTCGACTGACGGGAAATTATATGCCCTGGATCAATCCGGAACCATGCAATGGAGTTTCCAGGCCGAAGAAGCCTTATTCGCAACCCCGGCCATCGGCCCTGACAACACGATTTACCTGGGTGATCTAGCAGGGAATTATTACGCCATCTCCCCGGATGGCAATGAAAAATGGAGATATCAACCCAATAACGGCACCGACCGGCGAATCATCCATGCCCCTGTCGTGGATAGCTCCGGCCAATCCTATTTCGGCGCCTGGAATGAACGATTCTACGCCATACGCCCGAACGGTGGATTACGTTGGCAAACGTCAAACCTGAGAGGCTACTTTTCTTCTGCACCCGTTTTGGATGAAGACAATAACGTTTATGTGGCCTGCAATCAATCGGGAAATGCAAAAATCGCCAAATTCGCTCCCCAATCCTCACAACCCGCATGGACATTTGATGAATCAATACGCCGAGGCGAAAATCGAGTCATTTCCTCACCCGCTTTGGATCATGAACGTCAACGCTTATACCTGGGCGTCTGCACCGATGAAGGCAGGCTCTATGCCATTAATATCCGAAATGGAAATAAAATATGGAGCCAGGAATTCAGTAAAGGCATTATTTCCTCACCCGCCATCGCTTCGGATGGAACAATTTATGTAGGTTGCCTTGATGGATATGTGTATGCCATCACACCAACCAATGGGACAGATAAATGGAAATTCAAAACCGATGGTTATTTTGTCATAGGCTCACCCAGTGTGGATGGCAACGGCACCATTTATTGCGGAGATAGCGATGGCATTCTCTATGCCCTTTCACCCGATGGAGATGAACTCTGGCGCTATCAAGCCCAAAATGGAATCGAGTCATCCCCCGTCATCGCGTCCGATGGAACCCTCTATTTCACCTCCACCGACAGCGCTCTCTACGCCCTAAAAAATCCAACCGCCATCAAAAATTGGCCAACCCATTAACACCAATAGGCCTCATTTAAAACAATTACAAGGGGTGTGGGCATCCCTGCCCACACGTTATCCCCTCTAACATAACTTCCCGTGGGGCGGCAAGGGCAAGACGGCGAAGTAGTCAGCCCTTGAGTCACACCCTCATACCTCTTTTTCCCAGAATCCAACCGGCAATGCATCAATACATGTAGATTGGCAGGAGGGATAAAAACAAAATCAACCCAAGCGAATGAACCGCACCCCACCAAAACGTATCGAGCCTGATTACCCATTGCATCACCGATAACTGTAGGGGCAGACCTGCGTGTCTGCCCTAGGTGGCGTATCGAGCATAACCACCCTTTATATCAACGATAATCGTACAGACAGACCCACGTGTCAGCCCCAGATGGCTTAAAATCAAATTGTATCGTTAAATAGGGAGGGCGAGGCTCCCGCCGAGCCGTTCCCACCTATAACGGTTCGGCAGATTGGTAGGGTGGGTTAAAAGCGGAATCCGCCCAAGCGGATGAAGCGTAACCCACC
>CAZFER010000097.1:0-18049 GCA_964517495.1 uncultured bacterium
GACTTTGCGAAAAGGCTTCGCAAATGATGTAGGGGTATGAAGAGAATGAATCCTAATATCAGGAAATTTATGGAAAGCCACAGCCTGAAATGTAAGCGTTAGACTGGTTATGAATTCAGTCATGAGACTGGTAAGTTGAATTTTTTATTGGATTAGTCGTATCGAATTTAAAATGGTCTTCATAACAGATTGTTCATTTTTTCAAACAACGTGGAACATCCGAGATGGAATCAATCCATTTGATTATTTCCGTGACGTATTAGGGAAGATCGCCGATTTCTCCATCAAAAAAATCCACGAATTAACTCCCCTGGCTTGGAAAGAATCCCAACCCGAAAAAACCGATCCTACTACTGGATAACCCAATCGTCTTAATCCATCATTCTGGAAATTCTAAACAAATAACATGCCGACAATCAATCCTCCACCCGACGCTTACCATTTTTCCAATCCCCCATCGCAATACCAATAGAATCAAGGAATTCCAGTATAAAACCGGCCAAGTCATTACTGGTATCGCTCCACATACCGATGATTGCCTCGGAGTGTTCACTATCAATGGCACTTGCGTAGGCAGATAGGCTTATCCGTTGCTCAACAACCAAGTAGCCATCCCCTCCCCCATTTAAACCACGGTGGCTGAAACTTTTATCACCGCTGTGTGCGTAACTTGAAGTTTCAATTCTATTGATGAGCGAAATCCATTCAGCGGTATCGGCTTCAGCTCCTGGGTTTTTCAAGAGATTCTCACTGATTGTTTGGCCAAATATTGGAGAAACAATTGTTGCGAATACACAGATGGAAAAGAAGGTAACTCTTTTGATATGAAAGAGATAAGGCGACGTTTCCAAACTCCCTTCCGAACGGAAAATGGGCTACGGGTGATCGTTCCCGTAGCATTTCTCTTTTTTATTTGCTGTAATTTTGGCTGTAAGTAGCCGGGAGTTGGAAAACCGCCGTTGGACGGCTACGGCTATTTTTAGCCGCGAGGCCTGGACATATATAGCCGCCTCCCGGCCACGTATGTGGCTGGGAAGACGGCATCTGTTTTACGGCTGATGCAAGCCGCCAACGGAAGGGTTTCCACACCCTGAACGCAGCCGCTTGCAGCTGCATACGGATGTATGGTAGAGGAAAATGAGAGTGAAGAGAAGTGAATGTTTGAGAAAAAAGATATTGTTCACAAGTGAATGGCCGAAGTGCTGGAACAAATTGACTCTGATAAATTTGGTATCAAAAAGTCGTATTGTCTCTGATTCCATTTTTTGAAAGAATAATCCGAATTATGAAGTTGAAGTTTAATTTATCTATTTCCATTGAATCGAAGATAGAAACGGCGGGGCACGGCAGAAGGTTTTCATTTGCTCTCTCCTTTTGAATTCATTAATGTGCGACTGCTAAAGGAGTTTTTATGGCGGACTTCTTTCCCTATTTCCGATCATTTTCGTTGTCCCTTTCTAATTTAATTAAGTACATAAAGGCATTGAAATTTTTCACGAAAATTAAATTCGTAATGATATTGAAGTAAGGAGGCAAGGAAACAGTGTAATCAATGTCTAATAAGTTTAGGAAGGAAATTGAAATAACATTTTAATTTTTATCAAAAAAAGTAAACTTTAAAATCGGATAAATCTATTTTAATTACTCTCTCTCCTCTTCTTCTGTGGGAAAGCGTACTACCACTAATACAGCCTCTTGTGCTTCCTCTACTTTTCCAGTTGGGAGAGGGCATTGTATCATATGTTTAACGTTGCTTTTGAAATGGACATAATCACCAGGTTTTTTGAGAAGAAAATCTTTTTCACCTGCTCGCACTAAAGCGTGCCCAGAAATTAGAGTAATAATTTCATCCCCAAAGGGACTGCCCTTATGTTTTTGTATCCTTGGATGGCTCTCCCATCCCGCCATGTTCCCTGGTTTTATAATAAGCTTATACCCTTTTAAGTGGGCACCATCTGTATTTTCTTTTGTTTTACATATGAAAACCCCCCGCCATTTATAAGCTTCATTTTTATCTTGATTTAAAAAACATACATGATTTTTCTGATTAGCAAGAAGATTAAAGTGTTCTCGATCTATTCCTAGAAGTTCAAGGAGTTTATGGAGTTCACGTTTATCGAAGAAATCTATATCATGTTCGTGAATAGCATTTCGGATACTTTTTCCCCTCTTGGGTTCCAATTCAAATTGTTTTGACAAATCGCTTAAGTGTGATTCTAATTGTTCTTCTATTTCTTTCCTAAATCTTCTTTCCCCCATTTTCCGAGTTTCTCTTCGATATCTTTTCTCGTATTCTTCAAATTTATCGAATAAAACTTGTCCATAGCGTACAATGATGCTACTGTGGGATACTTCTACTTCTATGTTAAAAGTGTCGATATCTACATTAAATAGATCAAGAAGAAGTTTTACGTCTTCGAAGTCAAAAGGTGTGCTGGAGGGCTGGGTAATTTGCGAATATATATTTTCGCTTTTATCCTTGTTTTCAAAACGTTTTTCTAGTTCTCTTATAATAAATTTCCTGAAATCTTCATTATTTAGAGAGATTTTATCAAGTATTTTATCATTAGTGGTACAGTATTCTTTACGGAGGTTGTCTACATAGACATCAAAATATTTTTTAAGCGCGTAACGTGTTGCTGTGAGTGATCCTGCAAGGATTTTTCCCTTCTTATTATTTTTTCCCTCTCCTTCACTTTTTGTGTTATTCATGATAGATATCTCCCACGCGGTTAAAATAATCGTATAAATGGATAAATTGTAAACCGGTTTTTTTAATATTTATAGTGGATTATCTTTTTTAACCCAAAAATCCTTGGATTTTTGGGCAGATAAATTTGCTACTTTTTGAAGAAAAACTTTTCGAAAAAGTTATGAAAAAAAATGGCCGGAAATTGTACTATCTAATTCTAGAGGGAGAAAAATGCTAAGACTTAGTGCTTTTAATCCTGCGATTCGAATAAGAATTCAAGAAGGCAGCATAACTGAGGAAGAGTTGGGTGAATTATGGATAGAATCAATAGACAGTGATTTAGGGATTGCAATAGAAAGAAATTGGCCCATTATTCATCGTTGCCAGAAAGTAGAAGATGCATGTGTGGATGCGTTTCTGTACTGGCGCGAAAAGATGGTAAATCATATATCTAGAGGGGGTCAGATTCGTTCTCCCGAGGGATATTCTCAAGTTATTATTAAAGGATTTCTGAATCGATATGCAAAAGCTCTTAGGAGAATTTGTGAAAAGGAGATGACAGGATTTGATATTCCTGAGACTATTGAACAGCTTGATAACGACGAAAAAATATTGAATGATGTAATAGAAGTGGCATCTTTAATGAATGAGGAAAATTGTCGGCATTTTGAATACTTTCTTAGAGATATAACTCTAGAAAAAATTGCAGAAATTGAAAATCTTTCTGTTGCAACCTCTCAACGAAAGAGGAAGATGTGCTTGAAACAATTTATTTCCTTATGGAAAGAAATAATGCAATAATGAAAAATTGTAATGCTATAAATTACTGATATATAAATGAAGAAAGGAGACATTATCATGGTTCTAAAAAACACCAGCAATGTGCATCAGCTCGATTTTGAAAAGATTAAACGATTGGAAATGCGAGACGAAGAAAGTGGTATTGCTTTGTTAAGAGAGGTGATTCGTTCTGAACTGATTGATTTAGAATCAAAAATTGCTCTCGATTATGAAGAACAAATAAAGCAAGGTAGAGATAAAACAGAACTCCGCCAAGAAATTGTAGATAGTGTACCCGAGGATTATCGTGCTGGGGTTATACAGACACTTAATATTATGGACGGAATTATGAGAGCAAAGCATGCTTACAAAAAAAATCCCCCTAATGAACCTTTGGTTCATGAAAAAGGGATATCAAGCGCTGCAAACCTTTGATGAGATGAATGGTGGTCACCGTTGGCAATATGTTCATTGCCAGCGGTGAAGATAAGCATTTACCAACTTCAATGTTCTATCAGCATAGTCTTGCGCCCGCTCATCAAAAAAGCCAGTACATTTGAGGATGCGATAGACAACGCATACCATTCCATCCCAACAGCAGGTTATCAAACCCCATGATAGGCGATACATCCAGCTTTTATTTCGGTTTTTAGCACAGCGCGAAAAATTACATCTCCAATTTGCCATTTCCCCTTGAATCAGTTCCTCAACGATGGTACTTGCCACCTTTTCAGGAGCTACTCCATGTTGAACAATTACCTGGACAATTGTAGATTCAACGTACAATCCGAGTTCGTTTAACCACCTTAATAAACCCGAGTACAGGTATGGATCACGCTGGAGAATGGTTGTGATTTGAAGCCACGTTAAAGATTTTTGCTGTTTGATTAGAAGCCCGTACGTTTTGTCCATACTGTAATTCTCCTTCCCTCATTTAGATTTGGTGGTGCACGTAAGGTTGTAGATTTCATTGCAAAAGTCCTGAAAAAATACTCTATTGGCTTCATAAGGGTATAAGTACCGTAAGTGGTACCTATTTTTCAATTGATATGTAGATAGTTGTTGCTTAAACATAAAATCAAGCTAATCAAATGGGGAAAATATCTAAACAGAGAATAGGTACAATAATATATCATGAAAATATTTTTTGAGGGCAATATTTAAGAAAAGATAATTAAGGATTTGAAGAATCTGGGTTAAACAGAGCCATCGATTTCCTATACTAATATTCGCAATCGGGATATACTTCCACACGATCTTCGTTAGTATGATAGATGCGCGATGTCTTGGCACGCGATACACCCTCATGGTCGTATTGAGCTCCGTTATCCTTACGTTTGGTTATTGGTGGAGTTGTTTTTTTTGATGCGGTGGAATCATCCCTGACGACGTCGAAGGCTTAGATTGATTGATCATTCTTCGTAAGCATCCGATCAACCGCGTGGTGGAGTTTGTGAGATCTTGGTGATGGAGGTGTTTCATGACCAAGACAAGCAAACCCAGGGAAACCGAGCGCTCAAAATACTGGCGTGATGTGATGAAGGAATGGGAAGCGAGTAGGATGACTCAGGTGTCCTTTTGCCGGGAAAGAGGGATAAGTCCCGCAGCGTTCTCGTGGTGGCGAAGCGAAATCAAAAAACGGGACAGAAAAGAAAAAGCGGTTGTTCAGCCCTCGGAAGCCTGCCAGAATTCCACTCCCCATGGATTACCATTTGTTCAAATATCGGTTCCAGAGAATATAGCCCCCAGCGCTTCTCATGACCGAATCGAAATCATTCTAGCCAGCGGTCATCAGATCCGTGTTCCTCAGGGATTTTCATCCGAAACTTTACAGCGGGTGTTGGAAGTGTTGGAGTCAGCATGCTGAGCCGAGTAAAGCTCGGCTTTCTCGATGAGGAGACCGAGTTTCTTCCGATTCTCGTCGAGTTTACCGAGTATAACTCGGTTATCCTCGGTCAAATCCTCGGTCTTTCCGAGGATCAGCGAGTGCTGATTCGCCATGTCCTCGTGAATTTTCCTCAGTTTCTCCTTAAGATCATCAAAATCCGATTTGAACGATCCATAACCTACACCATAAAGAAAATCCCGGTTCTGCTGCTGATGGGATTGAATGAGAGTTGCTTGTGGGTGGCTGGGTGAGGGAGATGCTCTCTCTAACGGGATATGAGGATTGGCTGGTTGCGATTTCTCTTGGACCTGATCCTTTTCCTCAACCTCGGTCGATTCCCTCGGTACCTCGGTTTGAGACCGAGTTTTCTTCCTCCGAAACCGTGATAGCAATCCCATAAGTTAAAATCACAGCAAGCCCTTAAAAAGATATCTTTCTTTTGGAAGGGGTGTGGGGAAACCTTTTCTTTGGAATTGGATATGTGAGTATCAAACTAGTAAATAATATAATTACTGGAAAAACGATTCATATCCCTTGATGACCTGCTTTCAGTCGATAAAAGTTTTTCTCTCTTTCTATATAAATTCGTAATCACTTGAATTGTAAGCTATTCAAGGGAGCTTAAAATCTCCATTGCATTCTTGTCTCTGGGTCGAAGAACGTTTAAACCCTCCTTCTCAGTGGTCTTGCAAAGCATATTATCATTTGCAACAAAATAGAAGTTTTTTTGAGTGGGTTTTAGAAATTGATGGGCTTCCATTGCACTGGCGAGTTGGATCGCATCCGGAGTTTTTAAAGGATGATCGATCACCAAGCGCAATGCTTCGTAAAGCAATGGTTGGCTGACCGGCCAGTAACCCACATGTTGTTCGCTTTCCCTACGGAAGAGATCCATAAGACCTGTGGCTTCTTCGTATGATAGCAATCTCTCACGGTGCAATCGCATCATGGTGGAACTGTACTCAATGACGGATAAGTATGAAGTTAGTAAACGTTCTTTGGTCTTTTCAATCCTGTTGTACAGTTGGATGATGAAATCTGATCCTTCTTCTTTGCGACAGCGTTTTACGAGAGAAGAAATATCCAATTTAAATGATGCCATTGCGATCACTCATCACGCATTTCCCGAACAATCTCTGATAGTTCCCTGTCTCCAAGTCGGGAATCCTGCAGTTCGCGGGCATCTTTGAGAGACATCTTCTTGATGGGATACCGCGAGAGGAGTTCAGAAAAGTAACGGTTGGTTTGATCGTTCCATTCCGAGTATACGCCCATTGCCAGGGCCTTTTCAGATTCCTTCATTTCATGGTGTGTTTTGGCGTTCATAATCTCATCCTCTGCTTATATATCGAATCGGAAGATATTTAAATCTTGTTTATCCTATATAATATTGTATCGCTAAATTGAATTAGTTCTACAGTTTCTTATCAAAAAAGGGGTGAACGTCTACTTGTGATGAAATAAGCTCCTTTTAAAGGGAAGTAATTCACGATTCCTGTTATATATACTCAAATTCGTTTGGACAGTAGTCTAACAATAACCTACTCAAAAACTGCACAAAAATCCCAATTTGTCATATAGGGGTAGTGGTTCTTTTCCTCGTTCCTTCTTCTATTCTTCTTAAAAGGAATTTATACATATATACAACATATAGATTATATAAATAACAAATACTAAATAAATATATCATTTTTGGAGAATATATCACAATTTCTGCATATATGTAACAATAATCAAGTATGCTTTTCAATTACGGCATAATAATCACAAATAGAGCGTAAATTTTACAATTAATGCAATGCTGTTTTAGAGGAAGTTACAACGTTATATGTGTGTTTTGCAGAAAAAGAGGGAAATATGGGTATAGAGGTTATATCTCACATTGGTATTTTTATGCAGGGAGAGAGAAGACTGTGATGGTTCGAACGGTGCCTCGGGTGATGATTCGCTTTTCGACATAGCCTTTCCTGACCAGGTAATCCAGATGCTTGTTCACTGTGTGCCAGGAGACATTGCGTCCAAGGATGTTATAGAGTTCACGTCGAACCGCTTCCTGGGTTCCCATGCGGATGTTCTTGAGAGCGGTGGGGATCAACTTTCTCACCTCCATGTCGATCGGCCTACCCGGCGACAGGCTGATTTGCATTTCAAGATCGGATATACGAATCACCCACCATTTTGCTGTAACACAAGTTGAGCAGCTTTGAGATGTTGCTCTTCTCGATATCCCGTTTGGGATAAACGCTCATCGGTTTCCCCTTCACTTTTTCCAGCAAATTCAACTTCTCGAGATACACCACCCTCCGCCAAAGTGTCATCTTTTTCCGTTTATCGTAAGGTTTGATGACCGCTCGCAAGAGTTCATCCAGGATGTATGGTTGCCCGGGGCTGATGTAGAGTTTTTCGAGGATTTTCAGGGAGATGAGATCATTCCGCAGGGCAAGTTAAATGGCAATATCCGCCCACTTTATGGACGGCGAATTCTCTGTCTCAGGAATTGGATGCCGGACTTCTTTGGATTCTGGATGCCATATGTGATCAGACACAGATATATTACGTTCTTGTGCACTATTTATAGTTATCGGCTACAAAAGGTGATGCGAAAATCATCTTGTGTCCTTAATAACTGTGTTATAAAACCATACTGCGGATTAATATCCTGTTTCCGGGATACCTAATGCGAAGTTATATTTATCCATGAGAACCAAGAATATTCATGGAGACTAATTTGCTGCATGCGTTGCTCAACATCAAGGAACAAACGCTTTCCGACTTGAGCAAAGTGGGGACTATCCCCAAAGCCAATCTTTCAGCGGTGATAAGGGCCAATAATGCAGGCGATGCGCTCGACTTTTATGTGAAGGATGCCTTTTGCAGGACCTTTAACGAGACTGATCCGTCAAAGAAAATCAAAGCCTATGCGAAAGCCTTTTCATACCTGGGGAACCAGAATAACCCGCCAGACATAATGCTAAAGGGATCAGACGCCATCGAGGTCAAGAAAACCGGTGTGAATTCATCCATCATCGCGCTCAATAGTTCCTACCCCAAATCAAAGTTATATTCTGACAATCCCATGATCACCAAAACCTGCCGAAACTGCGAAAACTGGACTGTCAAGGACATGATCTATGCGGTGGGGAATGTCTCTCCTGGGATGAAACTCAACACGCTTTCGTTTGTTTACGGTGATTGTTATGCCGCGTCCAGGGAGTTGTACGAACGGGTTTGGAATGCGGTAGTAAAAGGCATTGCCAAAATGGACATGGAATTCTCCAAGACCAAGGAACTGGGGAGGGTGAACAGGGTTGATCCCCTCGGCATCACCGACTTGAGGTAAAGAGGCATGTGGCAAATCAAGCAGCCTGCAAGGGTGTTCAGCCATCTGTTTAAGACAGAACATACATACAAGACAAGCGTATTTGCCTTGATGCGGCAAAGCAAGTGGAACTCATTTACTTTAACTGACAGAAGGAGTATAGAATCAACCAAGCCCATAAAAACAAGCGATGTCCAGATCAGAGATCCTGACAATCCTGCGAATATGCTTAAGGCTAAGTTGATTTCATTCGGGTGGTAAGCATCAAGATAGTTTCACTCTTCTCAGGTTGCGGCGGTTTGGATTTGGGTTTCACCAATGCAGGTTTTAAACTCACCTTTGCCAATGATAATGATAGGGATACATGGAAAACCTTCGAAGAAAATCACAACATCCCGATTGACAAACGCTCCATCATCAAAATTGAACCTGATGAAATCCCGGATGCGGACGGAATAATCGGTGGTCCTCCCTGCCAGAGTTGGAGCCTGGCAGGTGTCATGCGAGGGATCATGGATGAACGGGGAAAACTCTTCTATGAGTATATCCGTACTTTGAAAGAGAAAAGCCCGAGGTTTTTCCTGGCGGAGAATGTCCCAGGCATGATCTCCAGCACGCACAAACCCGAATTCAAGAAACTGCTCGCGAAGATTTCAGCGCTTGGTTATAAAGTCAAATATGGTTTGGTAAATGCCAACGATTACGGCGTCCCCCAGGAAAGAAGACGAGTGATTATTGTGGGGTATGACGACTCTGTCGGCGATCAATTTGAGTTCCCGAAACCGCAGGAACCAGAACCAACCCTACAAGATGCCATAAAAGAGCTCCCGGAATCGGTACCGGCAAAAGACAAAAACAAGCCGAATAAAAACTTGTGTATCCCCAACCATGAGCATATGAACGGGGGCTTCTCAACCCTCTACATGTCCAGGAACCGAAAAAGAAATTGGAATGAGCCTTCATTCACCATCCAGGCTGGAGGAAGACATGCCCCGCTACACCCCAATTCAGCCAGCATGAAAAAGTTGGCAGGAGACCGGTGGGAATTTGTAGGAAAATCCCCCGTATTCAGAAGACACTCCGTGCGAGAATGCGCAAGAATCCAGACATTCCCGGATGATTTCGTCTTCCACTATGATAACGTTGCAAAAGGCTACAAACTCATCGGTAATGCCGTCCCCGTGAAACTGGCTGAAGCCATGGCAACCCAAATAAAAAGCGATTTGAAATGAATAGATTATATAACAGCGACTCCACGAGGAATTACCGCACGGAAGTTCCATAAAGCGGAACCTCTGCGAAAAAGTAATTCACAAATTAATCAGGGATTAAACATTCCCATTCCCTGGTATGTGTTTTGAGAATGACTTTGCCTTCGCCTGCTTTTAAGTCCGAAATGGATGGTCCAAAAGCGGAGACAAAGAGTAATTCTTTACCAGTTGAATCCCCTATCAGTGATAAAGAAGGTTCCTTGGAATTATAATAAGGAGCGCGCCACCCATAGGGGCTTTTATCATCCGCCCTTAGAATGAAAACCGTGGAAGAACCGCTGAGTGTATTGATAACGATTGAATAGATACCCATCGAGGTTTCCATATCCAATCGGCCATTTTCCTCATCCAACCGGTGTGGTTGATCACATATAAGCCAGTGTAAACGGGCTTTGAACTCACTGGCGCTGGAAAGCCGATCACATACAAGCCAATGTTCTTCACCTAGCATTATTACATGACGGCGATGGAAAACTGGCGGTTGTAATCGATGGTACCCATCGTGTTCCCCACTCCAAAGAATCTGAGATCCATTGTTTTCCTCGTTTATTGTAATAACTTTATCATTGATCCAGGGTAGCCATAAGAATTTAGAAATTCGCTCCATCTGATCTCTCTGATTAACGGTAACTGTATTATGGTAAAAGGCTTGGCTCAATGGATTATCCCAGGGAGGCGGAGCATTATAACTAAAGGTACCACTATCTTGTGCTATATTAATCCCCTGCCACCATATGTCGACATGGAGGAGATCAGCATGACCGGGGCGATGGCGAAATGTGGCACAGCGAATGAACGTGAAACCGTTACTGTTACGGATTGTGTAACATCCACCTTGCTGGGCAGATAAATTTGACTGCTTCGTTGTAATTACATCGTTATTATATATAGTGCGGTTAAATAACCAAAATAGGTCTTCATCCCACGGTCCTCTCTCGAAACAACAAGTGCTGTAAAAATAGTAGTTCAGAGTCTGGATCACAGGACGAAAATCCTGATAATCGCAATTGTTTAAGGCTAATATTAATGAACCATCATTTTGTCCATAACATGGAATCTTGCCAGATAGCTTATCTTGAATTTGGTATAAAAATTCAAAGGCCTTCTTAATCCGTTCTTTGGTTTTCTCGTTAAGTTGACATTGATTGAGATCACCAAGACGTAACGCCCAGATATAATCATGCAGCATCAAGCGATGGTAATTGGCAGAGTGTTGGGAGAATGCCCCATCTTTATAAATCAAACGCTGGGCAAGAAGTTCAAGCCAATATTTGCCGTGGCTTTTCCACTTTTGGGATGCTTTAAATTCAGGGAATAATACACCGATGGTAAATAAACCCATGGCTTCACTCATTCCATGATTGTTTTTTTGGCTTATAGCATAATGGATGTTCTTTTCAATGCGCTCGCCTGAAAAAGCAATCAGTTGGACAATCTTCTTTACACGTGCAGGTGTGGTATAGGGTGAATCATAAAATCCATACAGACCAAAGCAGAGTGCCATTACACGTATGGCTACTTCCTGACCGCATTTCCAGTTGGCACCTTGGTTCGGTGGATTATTGTCCATCCAATCTTCCACCAATGTCCAAAAACATTCCGCATAGGTTTCGTTTCGCTCCCTCCAGTAGGCACGAACGAGCGGATAAACAAATCCAAAGCGGCTTGGTTCCCAAATGATTTTTATATCTCCATATCCAAAATCATCAATACGGCTCCAGTGGCGTTTGCTGGGAATTTGTTGTTGATTGAATGGATTGCTATGCCAATTGGGAGGAAAGCCGATATTCATTTTTTGATGTGAAAAATAAGTAAAAATCCCTCTGGAAACTTCTTCTGCGACAGATTGAGGATTGGTAGAAGTAGCATCAAAGGATTTTAGAATTTCATTAGCAGTTTCCTTCTCGTTGGATTCAAAAAAGAATCGAACATCAAGGTTTCGCCTATATTCTTTGTAATTGCAATTCAGTACAAGGTTTGGATCAGATAGAAATCTTTTCAAAGGATAACGATCCCATGTTCCGGCAGGTAGAATCCATTCATAGTATCGTATTAAAAACTTTAACTTATAAAAAACACGGAAAGCTATCCACCCTACTCCTAAATGCCGTATAATTTGAAACAGGATTTTAAGTTTAGTCATCATTTCAATAAGAAAACGTCTTCATGATCTCGGCGATTCGTTTTCCGCTTTTACCATCCCACAATGGAGGGATTTGTCCTTTCTTTCTGTCGCCATTTAATATTTTTTCAACCTCTGAACGTAAACGATTCATATCCTGTCCCACTAACTGATTGGTTCCCAACGAAACGGTAACAGGCCGTTCTGTGTTCTCTCTGACGGTTAAACATGGAACATTAAGATAAGTTGTTTCTTCCTGAATGCCACCAGAATCCGTTATAACAAGCGCTGCATGACGTTGCAATGTAAGAAAAGACAGATAACCCACTGGATCCAGTAGTTTAAATCTTGACTCATCCATTGTCATGTTCAACGAAGCAACCCGTTGGCGGGTTCGTGGATGGATGGGGAATACAATCGGGATATCCTTCCTGATTATGTTCAATGTGGAAAAAATGGATTTAAGCATCTCTTCATTATCAACATTTGATGGCCGATGCAGGGTAACTAAACAATAGGCATTTTTCGGAACACCTTCAAATAAAGAAGAGCGTTCCTGTTGTTCCGCTTTCGGCAAAAGACGCACCAGCGTATCGATCATCACATTTCCGACCAAATGAATTTTGTCTTGGGAAATACCTTCTTTCTCCAAATTAACATTTCCATCTTTGGACGGTGTAAAATGGAGATCGGATAATTGATCGGTCACCAAACGGTTCAGCTCTTCTGGCATGGTGCGGTCAAACGATCGTAAACCGGATTCCACATGCGCCACCTTTACACCAAGTTTGGTTGAAACCAAGGTTGCCGCCATGGTTGAGTTTACGTCACCATAAACCAAAACCCAATCCGGCTTTTCATTCAAAACCACTTCTTCGAAACGCATCATGATCTGGGCGGTTTGAGCGGCATGTGATCCACCCCCCACTTCGAGATTAATATCCGGTTCTGGTATTTCCAGTTGGTGAAAGAATATCTCAGACATGTTTTTGTCATAATGTTGGCCAGTATGAACCAACTTTTGCTTAAAGCCGTCATGTTCATTCATGGCTGAAATAACCGGCGCCACTTTCATAAAATTGGGACGTGCCCCAACGACATGTATAATCTTCATTTTTTGTAACCTTCTTTGTTCTCCAGTGGTGTAAAATGGAACTATAGCAATCCTTTCCCTTTTTTCTAATATCCATAGCATAACGATCGGATTGATTGAAATTAATGTGTATCTTTTAGCCGTATTCCCAATTCCTTCACGATTGCCCAGGCGTCATTTCTGAAAGGATTATTAATTGAAGGGAGGTATTTATCGACAATGAAAAGGTAAGTCTTGCATCAATCAAACAACCGCCTCTTGGTCTCAGCCACAATTTTCTTATAAAATATCATCACTTCACCCGCCACCATAATAAAGAGCAGATCTCTCGATATTCCCATGGTGGAGATATACACGGAATGTTCAAATTCTTCCCGAAACGAGAGGTAATACTCGACCTCCAAATAGAGCAGAAAAATGGCCACGATTGCCATCGCCAACAGTCCCCATGCCGTGGGAAAGGGAAAGCAGACAATGGGCATATTGCCTTCCAGAGCGGAATCCCAGCGCAGGCATTGCCGGAGGGTTTTAAATTGACGCTTGGCAAGCAGGGATTGATACGCCACATGAACATTGAAGACATTGGTCCCAAACACCCATACAAAAATCCAAAAGATAAAATAATCCTTGCACAAGGCAAATATGGGCGGCCAATCATAGCCCTCGCTGATATCGGTAATTTTCCAGGGCACATCCGGTATGACCAATAAAATGCAGAGTGTTACAGCGATGAGGGTTAAATAAATGCTCGCATACCAGCTATCGGTCCGTTTTCTTCGAATGAGTTGATAGGGCAGCGCATACGAAAGAAGAAGCGATGCCACAATAAGCAACCACCCCAGCGTAATACGTAAAAAACTGATCGGTGTAAAGGAAGCGGTCAACATAAACCAGTCCATCACAAAAAGCGAACTCATCATCAGGGTGGACAACCAGATATGCACGCGATGAGAGGGAGCCACTTCACGGGGATGGGTTTCCTCGGTTTTCCGTGGATAGATGAATTCCTTCAACGTCCCCGCCATGTCTTTCAGAAAGGGAGCAATACCAGGGGGAACACTCTTCACGAACAATTCGTTGAACACATCCTGGATGTTACGAACGTATTTCAACTCATAGTGCTTTTCCTCGGCAATTTTCAAGGTTGCCACATCCAGTTGTTGTTTGTTGGCTTCGGGAAGATAGATAACCCGCATCCCTGCTTTGATGGCATCCTTGATTTTGATTGGAATAAAATTGACCGGCGAAATTCGTCCGTCGTCAATTGAATCGATGTGAAATGCCCCGGTGAAGGTGATATCCGATGGAATGATCTGTTTAAGGTATTCAGATACAATGGCGGTACACAGCGCCAGGCCGAGAGAATCCCCTTCATAGTCTTTGGTGTCTTGAGGGGGCAAATCATGCGCCGTTAAAATTTGCCAGACGATCCTTTTCCCATCCAACCCATCGGGATAATCATTCGTTTTCAAGTAATGATTGGCAGCCTTCATGGCCAAAGGCTGAGCGGATTTCGGTTGTTCCGCCAGTTTCTCATTACTGGCAGGCAGATAACGAATTTGTGGATGCTGTTCTTCCGATTCCTCAATCCCCACAAACAAGAGTCTGATGACGGCTTTTTTGTGGTTCATGTCAACCAGGATAATTCGCACCACCCCTGAGCGCGTTTCCTCCCGGGTGACGCAGGATACAATGTCTTTCAGCTCACTATAAAGCGCCAGAATATCCTCCCGCGCTTTGGGATCGATTTTTTCTTTTTGAGAGGCTATCCAAAGGTTTTCCATCAAATATTCAATTAAGAGTGATTGGGGAAGGTTTGAACCCCCGTTTTCCATGATCTGGGACGGATCATCAGCATTGACCGCCTGCGTGAGTTGAACCTTGGCCTGTTCCCAATTGGCATGGTTGGCGTAATAGTAGGCCTGAATACAATGAATGCGAAAAACGTAATGGGAGCACTTGGCAGGATCGAATTTCAACTCCCGGGCATGCTCCACCAAATCCAGGATCAGCGAGAGGATATTGGGATTGGTTTGCAGCCAGGTGATGTGGTGATTCAAAAGATCATTGATTATATTGGAAAAAAATAGACTAAGAGCTTCTTCCTCATCGGCATCGTAATCATTAATCGATTTCCCCCCCAGGGCACCACAGATCAGAATAGTGGCTTCGGTTGTCTGCCGGTTTGATAGACAGGTGCGGATTTGATCCAGAAGTTTGGGTTGGGAGGCGTCAGACGAATTAGCCATTGTCAAGTATACTTAATATATATTGTGAGGCTTTGCGCACGGATTCTTCTTCATCCTCCAGGCACGATTTCAGCAGGTTAAACGAATCATTGCCGCATATCACCCCGATCAGGCAAATGGCAACCCGCCGCACAGCCGGAGTCCCGCTGGAAATGAGCGGAAGCAGGACCTGGATATTTTCCGAGGCCTGGCTGATTTTGGGGATTAATTCGGTGATGGTCATCGCGATCGAATAGGGCAGCGAGATGGCCCGGATGAACATCTGAATCTCCTCGTCCGGCACATGCGCCAATTGCTCATGTTCCACTTCCCCCAGGGATTGCTTCCCTTTGCCCCCCAAGAGGGCAATCAACACGGTGAACAATTCGGATTCGTTTTCCCGAAAGGTGATTGCCACCATCCCCTCCTGCATGGGGGGCGCTGAGGTCTTGAGATGGAGACTGGTCTGCTCCCCGAAATGGGTTAATTCCACTTCCACGGGAAAGCCTTCCCCGGTTAATGTAACCCGCCTGAATTCCCCCCCGCCTGCAGCCGCCATTTTCCCCACATCGGGGGAGATTCCCATTGCTTTCAGCGGCATCCTTTTGGATGATCGGGCAAAATGGAGATCGAGCGGTTGAATATCCAGGCGATTCTGATGGCTGACGATAGCCTCGGATAAGCGGGATCGGATTTCATCCGGATCAGCGTCATCCTGGTTTAACGAGGGAAAGAGCTCTTCTTTTTTTAGGCTGGCAATTGCCTGGTTTTCTTCCGCATCCCGGGCTTGGGCAATCTCACAGGCAATCTGGATCATGGCGTGATCAAATTGCTCGGGAAACGCCAGGATGTACTGGAGAATGTCATATTCCTGATGATAGGGCAATGCCCGTTGCTTGAACGCCTCCAATTCCTCCTTCGTCACTTTTACCCCGGAAAGCGCGTCGCGATTGGCTTCCAAAAATTGATTGGCCAATTGAATTTTCTTCACCATGTCCTGGTATTCAGGTTGGGATAGCATCTCCGGGGTAACCGTTTTATCCTCCAGGTCAGAAAGAATCGCGGCTATTTTTTGCAGGCTGAGTTCAGTCATTTTTCCTGAACCTCATAGTATTGTTGATATAATTTGTCCAGTGTATTTTCAAAATCTTTTCGTATCGTATTCCGGGATTTCCCCAAAATTATTGCTATCTCCTCATAGGTGTAATTCTCAATGATTTTAAGTATAAGGATAAATCGCTCATACATACTCAATTTTTCGATCAGTTCGTCTATCTCAACTTTTTCTTTAATCTTCTCTCCATTATACGGTTTAACGTTTTCTTGAGTGTGCTTAAGTTTCTCAGAAATGATTCTCCACGTTGTTCGTCTACGAAGAATGGAAATACATTTATTTTTAATAGCAGAATAGAGGTAACCACCAAAATTATCCGCTATGCGATGGGCTCTTTTTTCCCATAGTTTTGAAAAAACATCATGAACAATGTCATTCACATCAGCCGCATTCCCTAAATGTCGAAACACGACTCGACACGCCATATCCCAGTGCTGATTATAGAGCGTCTCAAAATACGCTCTCTCCTCGTCTAGTGACATTGGATAGTTGTTCATATCCTGGTTCATCGTGCATTCCCGGTAAACGAATAAGGTTATGCTTAAACGTGTAACCAGAATCCCTTAAAACCGTGGTTTTGTCAACCACATAACAAATATCAACAAAATTTCTTTTTCTCAGTGCATTTTTCCCCGCTCATGTGACTTCCTTAATGAAAAGACAATTTCCAAATGAGGAAAAACCATGGATTTGATACAAGATGATGCGTTTTACTACGAAGACAATCCCCTGGACTATGAGCCGAAATCCATTGAATTTTCATGGGATACGGACAAGAACCTGGGGGAGGATTTGACCGTTCAACCGCCGAAGATGGAGGATATCCCCTGTGAGGATTTATCCAGGGATATCCATCTCAAGCACACCACGCGCAATGATGAACCGCTTTTATTGAATTATGAACCCGGTTCTGAAATAAAACCGCCCCCTCCCCGTTCGATTTTTCCCGATCCGGTATTTCAACCCATACTCTTTCCGCAAGAAAATAAAGGGAAACCGTTTCCTTTCGATCCCAATTTTGAGAAAACACCGGATCACAGTCCTTTCTTGGACGGTATCAGTGGCCCGATTTCCACAAAATATGGTCCACTGCCCCACAAGAAACTCTTTCACGGTGGCGGCGGGGGCGGGGGAAACCGATCCCGCCGGGATGTTCATGCGGAACTTCGTAGAAAAGCCTACTACGACCAACCCATCGACATACGGGATAACGCCGACAAGCGCAAAGCGGTTTTGAATACCCGCCGCCATGCCCTGTGTGAATACACCGAGGCGGAATGCCGCTTCCTGGATACCCATGACCGGCTCCCCTTTAACCTTGTCAACCGGAACATTCATGGCGTTCCGCCAATTGGGATTGATATCAGAAGCATTCATCATGACGCTATCTATCCCCCCACAACCGGTCAATGTGTGCGCTGCCTGGAAGAATCCACCCCCGCCTATATCTGTGATCCCTGTGGGCGTGAATTATGCCAACGTGTTGACGAGGATGAAGTGCGCCAAATGGAACACGATGAGCAAGGCTATCCCGATCCCAAA
>CAZFER010000098.1:0-17885 GCA_964517495.1 uncultured bacterium
GTCAATACCAACCATGCCCATTCCTGAACCATACATTAGTCACAAAAAAAATAATCTTAAGAACGTTGTGTTTTATATAAATTTGGACTAAGACCGAATGACTTTTTAAATACGTTGGCGAAATAGGAGGGACTTGAATACCCACATTGTGTAGCAACTTGTTTTATTGATAAATATGGGTTGCTTATCAGCAATAATTTTGCCTCATTCAAGCGAATCCTTGTTAAAAAATCATTAAATCCTTCATTATGGTATTTTTTAAATTCTTTTGAAAAATACGATGGCTCAAATCCCAAAGCATTCGACATCACTTGAGCTGAAAAATCCAGATGATAATTTTTTAAAATAAAATCATTGATTTTATTCATCAATGATTTTGAGATTCCTGTACATTTATTTGATCGCCAAATAGGCAGCGGACAGGTTTGTGCGATACTGCTTCTGATTTTGTATTCTGTGGATGAAGAGCGAATGATCTCTTCAGTTGTATAAACAGGGTTGTTTTTCTCTTCCTCATGGTCAGAAGAATGCTCATACAAATAAGTGACAATCAATTCAAGCCATTGTTGAATTTTATCAATCATCTTTTTTGAGACTCTGGGGAAATCTAGAATGGATTGAGATAGTTCATCCATGGAAATATCGTATTTATATGAAATGCCGGTTAGGTTTGAATTTAAAGTCGTATCTTTTTTGAATGACATGAAACAAGTGGTTTGAATATTGGCGCAAGCGGAATGTTTAATTTTGATTGGGTAATGGACTGTCACGAATCCATTATGACAATGCATACAGGTCGAACTTCCAATTTTGATGGCTTTGCTTGTCATCGTTTTATGCGATAGTCTACAATCAAGTTTCCCTTGCTCTTGCTGGTTTACCAATTGACAGAATTTGGGGAAATTAAACGTGTTTGAAAATGTAATTTCAGTCTCATTACCCTCTTCATCCAAAACAAGGAATAAATCCAAGCCGGTGGTTGAACGGAACAATTGAATCATCATCACGAGGGTTGCAGTGGGTTTTATGAGAACATCCAAATCAATTTCAGGGAGATTTATTGTTTTGGGGGTCTGTTTTTTTTCCATGAATTCAATACGATCAGGCTTTAATGACAGAAGTCAGTTTTGGGCTTCTTGAATTGATGGGCATGGGATATCTCCATAGGAACAAAAGACACAACAATCGCCTTTTTTCGGTTTTAGAACTGTTTTGCATTTATCGCATTCGTATAAGTAACGACATTGATTGATCGGCATTTTTTCTTTCTTGGAATAGCCACATGCCGGACATGTGAGGGTAGAATATTGTTTTATCATTTTTGTTCTTTAAAATAATGTTGAGTATTCAGGCAAATCTTAACCAGCATCAACATGACAGGAACCTCGATCAACACGCCTACCACGGTCGCCAATGCCGCTCCGGAAGATAATCCAAAAAGCATGACGGCGGTTGCGATGGCGACTTCGAAGTGATTCGAGGCTCCGATCATCGCAGTAGGTGCGGCGTCTTCATAGCTGAGTTTGAGAATCTTTGAAAACCAATATCCCAATGCGAAGATCAAGACGGTTTGGATAAACAGAGGGATGGCTATCCAAAGAATTGTTAATGGATTGTTTAGAATCACTTCGCCTTTGAAAGAGAATAGCAGAACGAGAGTCACAAGGAGTGCGATGATAGTAATCGGTGTAAGAACATGCAGGAATTTTTCTTTGAACCAGTCTTCTCCTTTCGAGTGGATTATCCATTTTCTGGAAAAATATCCTGCCACCAATGGAAGGGCGACATAAATGCTGATGGATAACAACAGCGCCTCCCATGGTACTGGCAGTTGTCCCACACCAAGGAGATATCCACCCAAGACGCCATATAAAACAAGCATGGTTAACGAGTTAATGGCAACCATGACCAGCGTGTGGCCATCATTGCCCTTCGATAAAAATCCCCAAACCAAGACCATGGCTGTACAGGGAGCGATACCTAATAAAATGCATCCCGCAAGGTAACTTCTCCATAGGGGAACCTGGAGCATTTTGATTCCATCCACCAAAACAACCGTACCCGCTCCATATTCAGATCCCACAGGCAGATCAATACCAAATGGCATTTTGACGATATCGGTTGCATCGGCTCCGATAAAGCCTTTGAACAGAACCCCAAGAAACACGGCTGCAATCGCGTACATGGTAAATGGTTTAATTGCCCAATTAATGAACAGGGTTAGTCCTACAGGTTTAATGCTTTTCCCGGCCTTTATCACTTCTCCAAAATCGATTTTGACCATAATGGGATACATCATAAAGAAAAGGCATATCGCAATGGGGATGGAAACGACAGGAGCGCCGCCGACATATATAGAGAAACTGTCCAGATAGGTTGCCAATCCGGGCGCAGTTTTTCCCAGTAGAATCCCGCCAATAATGCATAGAGCCACCCACAGGGTTAGAAATCGCTCAAATATACTTAATCCTTTGCCTTGGTTTTGATCGGGTTTATTTTCTGAAGTTATACAACTCATGATTCATCTCCTGTATGAAATGTGATTGGACGTTTTCTGCTCCATTACTCCAGGGACTTTACCCAATCTTTGATCCGGGCTTCGATTTGATCGCGAACTTCCCGGAATTTTATTAATATTTCTTCCTCGTTTCCCTCGCAGCATGCAGGATTGTAGAATGGCCAAGAAATCTCATGAAGCGCAAAGGGATGAATACGGGGGCAATTTTTTTCAGCATTCATACACACAAAGATTGCGTAGGTGACTGATATTCTGCCCAGATAATCCTTAATCGATTTTGATCGTTGCCCACGGATATCAATACCTACTTCGTTCATCACTTGAATGGCCAATGGATTTACTTGAGTTGGATTTAATCCTGCGCTGTACACGTCAAAACGATCCCCTGCATAATGCTTCATAAATCCTTCCGCCATTTGGCTCCGGGCCGAATTGTGAGTGCATAAAAAAAGAATTGTCTTTTTATTCATGATTTTTTTTGCCCAGAATTACAATAAAGAAAAAAGATTTTCAACATTCCTGTTGCCTCCGGCGGCGTTTTAACGTGGTCAAGGCCAAAAGTTCAACGATCCGGCAGGCAGATAGTTCCTGGTGATGAAGCGCAATCAGGGCACGTAGGCGGTTTTCATCCGTCAGTGCCTGGAAAGCGGTAACAAAATGTTCGATAATATTTCTATAATTCGCTACGTAGCGAATTATAGAGGGCCATCAATTTTTGTCAAGTAAAATCAGGTTAGCTGATCGATACTCATGTAGATCCCGATTAAAATGAAGACGATACCGGTTAGGCGTCGTGCCCACCATTGAATAGATTCAAAATCTGGTTCATCTGGTTGGAGCATTCAAGAAAGTCTGAATGCAACCTTGACTTTTATCTTTTGTATTGTATGCTTAACATATGAATTGCTATCATGTCATCAAGTGCAACATGATTTCATATGATTTATAATTTAATTTTTTTAATCTCACCCATAGAATGGAAGGAATACCATGACTTTAAAGCATAAAAAATGTAGGGGTTTTTCTCTTGTTGAATTGTTGGTTGTGGTGGGGGTTTTGGGAATTTTATCAATGATGGTTACATACAACCTAAGAATGGCGAAACACAGAGCCAAAGTGGGCAAGGCCATGAGCGAAATGCGCATCATAAAACTGGCTGTTGAAACATATCGTTTGGACAATGGTTTTCTACCACCAGACGTTGATGGTTTCATCCCTTTTATTCTTACTGATTCTATATCAAAACCTATCGCTTATCTTAATGACAATCGAACAATGAAAGATCCTTTAAATGATTTTGTTCCGAAACCAAAGCAATGGCGCTTTCAGACATATAGGTATGTAAATATCAAAGGACATTTAAATGGGATCCAAGCCTTGCGAAGTAGTCGTGATCCAAATGAATGGCTGCCTATTCCAATGCGCATGTGGCGCGAAGCTCACGAGAAATATGGTGATTATCTCATTTCAAGCACTCATATCAAATATAAAGACAATTTCAAAAGAGATGAAGCCGGTCGGGTTAAAGCAATGTCGAAATGGAACGAATTTTTCTGGAAAGAGAAAGAAAGTCGCCCCAAATTTATGGAACTGGACGACACTCCGATGATTAGCCATAAGCTATCCTGGACTGGTTTTGAAAAGGAAAAAGACGATGAAGAAAACAGCATCAGCCTTCTCTCTGATTGAATTGCTCATCGTGGTGGCCATATTGGGGATACTGGCTACGATTGCCGTTCCTCAATTTAACAACGCAATGACTCGCGCTAAGGTGAGCAAAGCCCGTGGTGATATGCATGCGTTAGAGCAAGCGCTTTTTGCTTTTGCCAACGACAATCATGACATGTTCCCAATGATCCGTTACGACTTTTATGAAGGGGCATCAAGAGGTGAAGCGTTGGGCCGGCTTGCCCGGCTTGCTCCGTTAACGTCGCCGGTTTCCTATATCAATGGGATTCCTCATGATCCATTTATGAAGGGTGGTGTTTCTGTGGATCCCGAAAGCATGCCACCCAATGATGTTTATCTCTATTGGGATGAAGAAACCACCAAGAAATTTCGTGATGCCAATGCTTTTTTGAATGCCCAAATTTTATTGAAACAATTTGGCAATCACAAGCACAAGCGAAAAACCGAGGGTATTGTTCTGATGTCTGCAGGGCCCGATCGACAATTCGCAGTCGATGATACCAAATTGCCACCAAAAGCAACCTCGCCGAATGCAGTTCCAGGCCCCCCCTATGCATGTGCATCGAGTTACGACCCCAGCAACGGCGTTGCCAGCCTGGGAGAAATTTATCACCCATTTGCCATTGGCAAAGAAAAATAAATCAGGCTCAAAATATTCAAAAAGGAGTAGTTATGTATAAACTCATGATTCATGGATTTCTTCGTCGCAGTTATATTGTCATGGTTTTGACAATTCTAAGTGTTCTTTCCAACACCAGTACCGCCTTAGAAACGGAGGATGGCTGGGTCGGAGGTGGTCCACTACCTCCCAACAATACTGATCTCAAATCGCTAGCCCAATTACCGGATGGGCGTTTGTTAGCGGGTACAAAAACAGGGGGCATTTTTATAAGCAATCCCGAGATCAGCAAATGGGAGACCAATGCATTTGGATTAACTGCTGGTGACGGTCAAGACGCCAAATCGATTGCCGTATTGGAAAGCGGCATGGTTGTGGTGGGTACGAAGGATGGCGTATTTTATTCTGAAGATAGCGGAGAAACCTTCACTCGCAGTGAGGGTTTAGACAACACTTTATCTCAAAGCGATTCTGGTTTTTCGACTTCCTCTCTTAATACGAAAATCTCGTTGGCATTACAGAATTCGCAACCCGTGCTACCTGCTCATGTGAATGTGGAAGATTTTTATCACAGTCAATTAAAACTACATCCAACCCCTGATTTTCAAGTTTTAGCAGAAAGCGATACCAAAGACGCTCGTTTTTTGACAGTAGACCCGGTCAATCCTAGCCAGGTGCATTTGGCAACCAAGGGTGGGTATTTTCTCAGCCAAGATGAGGGAAAAACGTGGAGCGGCTATTCGGAAGGATTATCGGGTGACGAGTTGGATGTCAAAGCTGTGGTTGTACAGTTTGAACCGTATACCATTTTATTGGGGACAAAAATCGGTTTATTCAAATCCTCAAATCCAGAAACTGAGCCTTGGGAATTTGTGTCGTTTGGGCCTGTGGAAGAATTTGGTTTTACAAGTTTGGATGAAGCCGAGTTCAAAGGTATGGCGTTCAATGCCGATTTCAGTTCGTTGTATGCAGCGGTGAAAATCAAACAAGAGAATGAAGACGGTCAAAAACGGGAAATTAAAACGGTTATACGAAGCGATGATGGCGGAACAAACTGGTCAGTCACCACCTTGCCCAGTGAAGCCGAGGTAAAGGAGTTTGGTTTAGCCCCTCATCCGAGCGATCCCGAAGAGATTTTAGTTGGTGATAAAAATGGAAATCTCTTTCAGTCGGATGATCGAGGTGATACTTGGGATGAAGTGAATGCTCCAGATGTGAATGAAGAAATAAAAGTCTTGCTTCGTGATGGTGGTTCACCAGAAACAACGTGGTTTGCCGGAACGAAGGAAGGTTTTTTCAAAACGGAGATTTCAGGGCAAACCTGGCAGGATGTGAACAAAGGTTTGATCTCAGCAGCGGCAGAAGTGAAAGACTTGGTGGTTGATCCGAACTCTCCAACCGCATTGTTCGCGGGAACCAAATCGGGATTGTGGTTTACTGAGCAAGGCGCTGAAACCATTGGCGAAGGATGGACAGAACTAACGCAAGGCATTTCTACCTTGTTTGATTTGGATGTTCGGCGGGTGCTGGTTGATTTTACCAACGATTCCAGCGGCAATACCATTTTTTTGGCGGCCAAATTTGATATCTTTAAATATTCCAATGTGGATGGAAGTTTTTTATGGCTTGATTCCAGCAATGGGATTCCAGCATTTGAGAAAGACGGAAAAATGCAAAAAGATATCAAATGGATTACACAAGATCCTGAAAACCCTTCAATGCTATACATTTCCCGGAAAAAAGAGATTCGGTTGGAGGATGGAACCGAAGTCCGAACGGGAGAAGTGTATCGGTCAGGCGATGGCGGGAACAATTGGATTAAAATAACAAGCGATGAGCAGTTTTCGGGGGAACAGACCGGAGACGCGAAAACCGTCTCTATCCTTGGGGATTGGATCTACGTAGGAACAAAAGCGGGAATGTTCCGTGGCAACAAGAACGATTCACTTCCGATTCAGTTCGAAGCGGTCAATGAGGGCCTGATAGCTGAACCGGGGAAAAATGAGATTGACATCAAAACCGTAGAAGTCTCAAACGATGGAACCAAATTGTTCGCTGGAATTAAAACGGGGATATTTCTTAATGAAAATCATAGTGATTTTTGGACTGATATTACAGGAAACCTCCCTGCGGAAAAACCAGATGAACCTTTCAAGAAAGAAGTGGAAGCAATTCATTTCGATTCCATGCAACGACTTTGGGTTGGCAGCAAGAAGAATGGAGTGTTCTTCACGTCAAATCCACTTAACGCCAGCTGGGTTGAAAAAACGGGTAATTTGCCTGAAGGGAAGCCGCTGGAATTAAAATCCATAACGTCCGCACCTAGTGAATCTACCCGGTTTTATATTGGAACCAAATCTGGCGCGTTTACCCGCATAATTCCAGGTGACACCGGGATTCCAGATTGGAGTGTGTTCGAATGAAAACACAATTCAAGCACTGGAAATCTCTACATTCCTACATGGGATTAATCTTTGGTATCGTTATTTTGATGATTGGAGTAACCGGGTTTATCCTGATTGAGCATGATAAATTTGGACTCAAGGATAAACCCGTAACGTTCGCACCATTGGTTGCTTGGTATGACAACATGCCAGACGAGGAAAAAGATTATAAAGAACGGGAAGTCGTCACGCTCTATACCGCTGATGGCAAACCGGTTGAAGTCGCATCCGATCACGGAGCAATTTTGGTTGCCGAAGCGGATAACCGTTGGATTAAAGCAAAAGAATCAATGATGGGAATTAGTGTTACCAAAAAAGCCTTCGCGAAAACCGAAATCCCAAAGGAAGAAAAATTGCATTGGGGCAAAGTGGTTGATGATTTGCACACAGGTAAATTTTTTGGAGGATGGTTGAATGTTCTCTACTATATAACTGCACTCAGTTTGGTAATTTTCACTCTATCCGGTGTATATTTGTGGTATAAACCCTGGGCGCAAAAACGTGCGAGAAAGCCAAAGCAAGTGGTTGCTATAAACACACGCAAAAAAGCTGAAACGAATCCAATTTCATGAATGCGATGCTTTTCACCACACAATAATCCTTTTTGCGCCTCTCTATTCTTTGTGTCAACCAATTTGCGTCAACTTGTAATCAGGTTAGCTGATCGATACTCATGTAGATCCCGATTAAAATGAAGACGATACCGGTTAGGCGTCGTACCCACCATTCAATATGGGTGATCCGATTGAAGGATTTGCTCATTGAGTAGGTTCCCCATGCAATCAGCACTGCAAAGAATACCACTGGTAAAGCGGTTCCAATTCCATACAGAGAGGGTAGAAATGTACCCGATTGATGCTGAATCGCCAACGGAATCAAACTGCCAAAGAACAAAGCCGCCGAAACCGGGCAAAACGAGAGGGCGAACACAATGCCTAATGCGCCAGCGCCCCATAGGCCCCACGTTTCTGCGCGTTTTTGAATCCATTGGCTTAGCCTGGAGTTTCCCAGGCTGAGTGAAATCAATTCCAGCAAGAACATGCCGACAATTATTAACAAAGGGCCCAGAATCTTGTGCATGTATTTTTGCAGAAAAAAAGATAGCTGCGGCGTATTGAGAAAACTGGTGACGATCAGCCAGCCAAGAAAAAAATACGTCAAAGACCGTCCTAAGGTATAAAAGACGCCTGCCCAAAGCACATGGGCCGGGCGATCCACTCTTCGTCCGATATATGAAATTGCCGCGATGTTTGTTGCCAGGGGGCACGGGCTGATGGAGGTCAAAATACCAAGCCATAACGCCGTACCCCAAGAAAATAAGTACTCCATTATCATAGTTCCTTCAAATATTCTTCGGTTTCAATTTTGATGTAATCAAGAAATGCCTCTCGGTTTCCGGATAGGAACCAGACATTTTCCAGTTTTTTCCATGTTTTCAACTCGCCATTTTCCATCATTGCCAAAACAACCATCTTCATATTGAGTTGAAAATCTTCGATATAATGTCTGTTGCCTGCTGTTTCCACATTCACGGGTTTCCATACAATGAGATTGGAGTCAAGTTCATCCTTGAAAAATGTATGCAAGGATTCCTGGGTATACGTTTCGATGTTTATGCAGGTAGGACATCGTTGGTATCCAAAAAAGTAGTAGGCGATAATTTGCACGGGCATTTTATCTTCATGGGAAAGGGTTTCTTCGTTGTTAACCTCTTCTGAAACGACGGGCCGGTATTCTTGATAGATCATGGCCGCTACCGATCCAACAACGAATAAAAGCAAAATGATGGTAATAATTTGTTTGGATTTCATGGCAATATCCTTTCTATGCGGTCAAGAGTTTTCGTGCCTCTATAAGGGATTGCTCAACCCGTTCATCCGTCACTGGTGATTCGCCTTTTTTCATTCCAAGCGTTTCGAGTTGAAGGTGTTTGAAATTGGTGAAGCCCGTCTTATTCAGGATGATTTTGGCGCAATCTTTATCACATCCGTCAATGGCGAGCATGTCTGATGCATTTTTTGTGGTTTCTAAAATGTCAGGGATCTCAGCGCCGACAGCGGCGATACAGCACATCGAGGCCGTTTTCTCTTCTTTTAATTTGCGGGCGGTTTGATCGGAAATTGCTCCAACATCCGCCGCCCCAGAGCAAGAGAAAACGAGTTTGTATTTTGGTTTTGAGCATTGGCATGTTTGAGTGTTCACGGTTAATTCTCCTTAAGTAGATTTTGAATTTCATCGGGTGCAAGGACTTTACCAGACGCCAGTACTTTTCCATCAACAGCTAACGCAGGCGTACTCATCACGCCAAACGATACGATATCGTTGATGTCTTGAACTTTTTCGATTTCGTATTCGATTCCGATTTCTTTGGCGGCTTGTTCGGCATTGGCGGTCAAGGTTTTGCATTTGGGACAGCCCGTACCAAGGATTTGTAACTTTATCATGATCCTTTACTCCTAAGTATAGATTTGGATGTGTCGAGCAGGATAATTTCCCGCTCGACACAGATATAAATTATTCGTTAAAATTGCTCCCAATTGGATATGGGAAGTGGATGATTTTCTGGCTCATGACATGAGACACAATCCATCTTGCCAAGTGAATTATTCAGAGCAGTTGGACCATGGCATGTCATACATTCTGCAACAGAATCCGCTGGCCCATGTTGAGAAACGAACAAATTTTGAAAATGATCGTTTAATAAATGGCATGTTTTACCAGCAACATCTGCAACAAGACGAGCACATCGTTCTTTCCGTTCGGCGGAAGTGGCACCGACACCTGCAACTTTGCACCATTTACTCACTGAAGCATGACACAATGGGGAATCGGAGACGCTGGTTTGGATTTCACTCAAACCAGAAGGGATAAAAATAGGGATGGCGGTACTCGAATACCATGCAACGAGTTCATTGATTAATTGTTTGGCATCCTCGAATTCACATACCAAATTAATCATAGCCGATGCACCATTTAATGTTCCACATACCGATCCCCATCCCGCAACACCGCCTTCACCATATAAAAACATTTCAGCTGGTATGGATGTAAATGGTTCACCAACCAATTCTTTCCATTGGCTTAATAGTGCCTGCGCAGTCCCATAACAACACGCACCTTGATAAAAGGCTTCGTATCCACGTTCAGCAGCAATTTCGGGATACAAATCAATAAAAGGGAAAGGCCATTCTTGTGTTTGACTAATCGTAACTTGACCATTCGCTTTTAATGATTGAACCGAAGTGCCCACAACTCCAGCAGATACTGTTCCTGCGGATATCAGGCTGGCTTTTTTTAAAAAATCACGACGAGGTACTGCATTCTCTGAGTTCATAATTCTCCCCCTTTTTTTAAATTCAATTTGTTTAGACTACTCACGTCCAGTTTTCTCAAAAATATTGTTTTTCCTCCTTCCTTTTTTGATGTGGTTTTGAAATGGAAATCGTGGATAAGATAAGAATAACTCCTAGCAAAATGCCGATCAGGCCAAGATCGAAAAAGGTAAACGCTAACCGTATTGCAAGTCCAAGCCCAGGAATGTTTAGAAGCATGAAAATGCCAGTAATAAATACAACAACTAAAGAAAGGATTAATAGTTTAGAAAAAATCTTAAAGAGATTATCGTGTTGGTTCTTTTCCATTTTATTCGTAATCGCGAGTGTGGTAATCCCCGCCGCGATTACAAAACATGAAATCAGAAAGTGACGGCTGTCCAGCCAAAAACGAGAGGGGAGCATATACGTCACGAGTTGAGTTTGAGTCAGCAAGATCAAAAAGCCAACCCCAGTGGCAAGAAAAAACCAGTATAGAATCGGGATCAAGGTTTCATTTTTATCGAATAATATATGTTTGGCGATGCAGTAAGCGAAACTCAACAATGCAAAAACAAACAGGATATAGAAAAGAGATTTCAGATAGGTTTCGCGCCAAACGCCGGGCCATACGTCCATTGCGCCGAATCCCATCATCACGTATTGCGGTTTGACCACTGGATTGCCGTCCCGATCAAAGGGGGATGTAAATGCGCTGGCGAAGAAAAAGTCAGAGTCTGGAGAATGGCAGTCGGTGCAGCCATTGAATCCAAGCGCTGCTTTTGCTGGATAGATGTCGTGGTTGTATTTATGAGAATTTCCGTAAGCGGATGCTTCCCATTCGTGGATGGGAATTTCCCGGTATTCCGTCCCCGATGAATACACCCGGTTATCCATCACCCATACAACCTTTTTGCCTTCCATAGGATATTGGATGTTAGTCAACATCTCAGAAACAGAAGCGATCAAGGCGTCGATTTCATCCGGCGTATTCACTTCAGGAACAAGATCGTCATTATCATCTTTGATTTTCGCTAACTCTGAGTATTTATCCGGATCGGCCTGATGTTCAGTCCACATTTTGTATATATCAGACATTTTGGGCTGCATCAACCCTTGTTGGCCTTCTACTTCAATTCCAGGCCAAGCGCTATGGACGCGATTGACTGGAAAGATTTTTCCCTCATAACGCGTTAACGCCGGTTTGTAAGGATCGGTGGGTTTGTCGTCATACCCGTTGGCTTCCAAGTCGCCATAATGGTTCCAATAATTCATATCCGGTCCGTAAAACGTCCAGAGATGCTTTCCTTTGGTTGGAATGCGCGGACCGGGATTAAAGACATCGCCCGCCTGGAACTGCGCGGCTTTCACGGCGCGTTCGGGAATATGGCAGGTTTGGCAGGCAATTTTGTCGAGATGCAAGGGCGGCAACCAAGGATGAGTCGCAATGGGAGCGCCTAAATATCCGGTGTCATGACAATCCTCACAACTGCGGCAGGTATTGTCGAGATCGTTTCGCACTTGTCCGCCGGGATCGTCGCCTTTTCCAATTTGATGGAGTTCTTTTCCATTGATACGCTCATCGGTTGCCGAGCTTCCTGCCGGATGGCAATCCACACATTTCAAACCGGCACGGAGATGAACATCGGTACGGGAGCGGAAGTTTGCGCCGCGTTTTTTCCAGCCGGGTTTGGCGTGGCATTGAAGGCACGTCTCATTGCGAGGCTCACGAACGATATGGAGAGAAACTGTTCCGTCCGGATTGAATTTTGTTTTATCATAGAAAACCTGAATTTCTTCGCCATTTGAAACAGAACCATCAATCGAAGCAAAACCCGCGGAAGCGGTTGGAATCCAGCGGAAATTTGTTAAGCCAAGCTGCTTGTTTCGTGTGCTGAAATCATACTCCGGGAGATGGCATAATAAACAATCGGCTTCCAGGACGCCGGTCTTATCCCAATTGGTTTTGTAATAATCACCGTCCAGATTATTCTCGCCACCGGAAACAAGGCCGCTATCTGGGTTTTTCATCCATTGATCGTACCGCTTGCCGTCGCGATCAAACTCCAACGGGCCGCCTCCAGGATGGCATTTCCCGCACCCAGCCGTGATAAAGGTTTGGGGGGTCATGTCCATTGTCGCGGCGGAATCATTCTTTTTGGGAGAGAGGTATCGATACAACGGAGCGGGCGAACACCAGGTTCCCCCAAAATTGCCCGGACTGAGCGCCCACTGAACCCGCTTGGATTGATCTTCCGTGGGCTTCTCATCCGCACCTTGCTGGAAATGGTATCCCTGTGTGATTTTTTCATAGTCGTGACATTTGCCGCAGGTCTGTTTGGGTGAATAAGGTTTGTCATCATTTATGCCGTTTATAGGATTAATAATGTTTCCTTTTTCATCCAACAAATGGAATGGTGGACAAACGCCGGGGATTTTGGGTTCCAAATTTGCGCTATAGGCGGCTGAACGAAAAACACCCATAAGTAGAAAAAAACCCATCATGATGAAGATGAACTTGTTGTTGACATGCATTCTTATATTACTCCTCAAAGTTGTTTAGAATTTTGATTTAACATTACATACAAGCAAGGCATTAAAAACAACGCGACCAGCATTTCCATAAGCAGCCCTCCGATCGCAGCAGTGGCCATGGGTTGGAGCATATCGCCGCCCTCCTCAATGGCCAGCGCGAGCGGAATGAAACCGACAAGTATCGCAATGGTGGTCATGACGCGCGGACGGAGACGAATCTTCGCTGCCTGAAGGACGGCCTCAGATGAATTTAATCCTTCCCGTTCTCTCAATACATTCGCAAAGGTCAAAAGTAAAACTCCGTCATTGACGGTTGCAGCGACAATGACTAACACACCGATGATGACCGTCGCGCCCAACGGCAGACCACTGATAAGCATGATAATCACGAAGCCAGCCAGGCAAAATGGAACGCTACCCAAGATAAGAGCGGGAAGCCGAAAACTGTTGAATTGAACAGCCAGCGCGATGAAAGAGAAGAAGATGGCAAAGGCCAATATTGCTAAAACTGTTTGCTTCATCTCCGCCATCATCTGTGCTTGGCCGCCATACGCAAAATCATAGCCAATGGGGCGTTCCATGTTTTCCATGGCCGCCTTCAGTTCTCCCAACGCCTGACCAACGCTCACACCCGCGGCATCGCCGCGAACGATGACCTGTTTGACCTGATCTTCGCGGACGATCTCGACGGGGCCGACCGCCTGAAGAACGTCGGCCACGTCTTTTAGGTAGAGATATCCGCCCTGGATGGATTGGAGGGGAAGATTATTCACATCGCGGCGAGCGATCATTTTGCTCTCGGGAATCATCACCCGAATGTTGTAATACTCATCTCCATCCCGGAAGCGCGTCGCTACTGCCCCCGTGATTAGGGAACGCATCGTGTCGGCAATATCACTGATGGAAACTCCCAATTCCGCAGCCTTCGCTCGATCCACAAGCACTTGAAATTCAGGTTTGGTCATGTCCATAGAGACATAAACATTGGTGAAATGCTCCAAGGCATTCATCGTTCCGGCGGTTATCCGGGCAAGTTCATAAAGCCGCTCAATGTCCTGTCCCTTGATCTTGACTTCAATATCGGCATCGCCCAATTTGCGGATGCCCTTGAGTTTCATCTGCATGACCATGGCCTTACCGCCAGGAACCGGAATTTTGCTGATAATCGGACGCAAGTAACCAATAAATTCATCCGTGCTCATTTCGCGGCGGTGGCGTGGAACGAGCTGGATATTCAGTTCTCCCTCGTTGGCGATTTCATACGTGTAAAGCCCCCACACCTTACCACCCGAAAGAGTGAAAAGGCTTTCGATGCGTTCGTCCTCTCCGATTTGTTTCTCGATTAGTTTGAGCACTTTGTCTGTTTCGGCCAAGGATGCACCGGTCGGCAGTTTCACCTTGATCATGATGCGGCCATCGTCCATTTGCGGCAGAAACTCGCTTCCGAGCCACCCCATGGCGAAAATCGACGTGACGAGGATGAGCACAAATACGGGAACAACAATCCACCGCCCTCGAAGCACCTTTCCAAGCGTCCAGACATAGGCCCCGGTGATCCTTTCGAAAAGCCGCTCGAAGCGAGAGACCTTTCGGTTTCGGGTGTGCTTGCCCATTACAAGTGCAGTGATCATCGGTGTTATGGTGACGGCCATAATCAAGCTGATGACGACGATACCGGCAATTACCAGGATCAACTCGCGAAACAACAGACTCACAAGCCCCGGTACAAGCAGAAAGGGTACGAACAAAGCCAAAAAAGAAAGTGTGGCAGCGACAATGGCTGGACCTATCTCTGATGTGGCATCGATCACCACTGTATTGATCGGGACATCGGGACGATCTTGCCTCCTTCGTGTGATTGTCTCAATAACGATGATTGAGTTATCAACCAACACACCGATGGCAATAACCAAGCCACCTAGAGAAAAGATGTTGAGCGAGAATCCAGCGAGTTGCATGAGGCCGAAGTTCAGAATCAAAGTCAAAGGAAGGGCTAACATGATCACCAGAACTTGTCGCCACGAACCGAGAAAAAGCCAGACAATCAGTATCACAAGAATAGCGGCCTCGACCGCGGCGTTGCGGACACCGGTCAGTGCGGCTCCAATGTAGTCAGCCTGGTTTTCAACCATGCCAAGAGTAATGCCCTCAGGTAACGACAGTTCTAAATCCGCAAGACGCTTGTTTACAGCGTTTGCCACTTCCACGGTGTTTGCATTGGCTTGTTTGAGCACGCTTAGTTTCACGCAAGGATAGCCATTTAAGCGCGTGATTACCCGAGTTTCCTCGTGCGAATCCAACACCGCGGCTACGTCATGTACATAAACTTTCGCTTGCCTGTCCCGAGTTAGAAGAACATTGCGTATTTCATCGAGTGTTTTGTACTCGCCCATTGTGCGGGCAATGATCTCCTTCGGTCCTACAGTGACCCGGCCCCCGAATTGTTCAACGTTCTCCTCCCGCAACCGCTTGAGCACGTCGGACAAGCCTATGCCAAACTTTTCCAAAACATCAGGGTCCAGATGAACGCGGATTTCACGCTTGAGTCCTCCGACGATCTCAGTGCCCGCCACACCAGGAACTGCCAACAACTGATCTTGCAACCATTCATCAACCCAAGTGCGTATTTGCACCAGGTCCCACTGGTCGCTGCTGATGGTCAACTGCACGACCGGCAACTGAGACGGGTCCGCCTTGATGATGACCGGGGGGTCGATATCCTGGGGCAAGTGTCGGGCAGTACGCGCCATCGCGGCCAGCGCGTCCTGGTAGGCCACGTTCACGTCCACGCCGTACTTGAAGTTAGCAAGCAGTGTGTACATGCCTTCGATGGACGAGGATTCCAAGTAGTCCAGATCGTCCACCGTGGCCATCTCGCGTTCGAGAGGATCGGCGATGTTCTTGTCGATTTCCTCCGGCGTAGCCCCGCGCCACCAGATATGAACCTTGATCATCGGGTAGGTGATTTCCGGCAAGAAGTCCACCGGCAATCGCCACAATCCGTACAGGCCCAACACGGTGAGCGCCAACAGGATGGCGCTGGTGGCCAGACGGCGATGAACAGCGTATTGAGTTAATTTCATCGGGAATGCTCCTCACCGCTACCCGGTTTGATAGTGTCTTGACCATTGCTTGGCAAGCCAGGAAGGCGAATTTCCACTCCGTCCTTCAGTTTTTCCTGCCCCGAAATAATTACATTCTCATTTGGCTTCAAGCCTGAGAGTATTTGAATCCGTCCGCTTTCCTCGATTCCAGTCTGGATCTTGCGTTTCACGGCCTTACCGTCAATAACGACAAAAGCTGTCTGCTCTCCCACCGGCGAGACCATTACGGATTGCGCGGGCACGGTGATGGCGTTAGAAATAGATTCAAGGATTAATAGGATTCTACCGAACATGCCCGACACAAGGCCAACTTTGTCGCGGATATCCAGTTCGATGGTTCGTGTTCTCATGCGTGGATCGAGTTCAGGAAAAACGCGGACGACTTCGGCGGACAGGATTTTACCAGGAAGGGCATCAAGGCGAACCTCTGCCTTCATGCCTTTTTGAACACTGGAAGAATGTGATTCAGGAACTGCGCAACGGATAACCAGAGTGTCTAAATCAGCCATCTCGAGTAATGGAGTTTTCATGGCTGCCATGTCGCCTTTACGGACATAAACTTTGGTAATGGTTCCAGCAAAAGGCGCGGTGATGATGCATTCATTCAAACGCGCTTTAGCCTGATCGAGTTTTGCGGAAGCCTCCTTGACTATCGCTTGTTGAACAGCGATAGCAGTTTGGGTAGAGCCTGCTTCCAGCATCTCCAATTGCTTTCGGGCCGAGTTTAATTTTGCTTCGGCCGCCGTCAATTTTACGCGCGCTTTTTCCAAGTTTTCACCGGGCAAAGCCCCCGTATCAACCAATTGGGAAACACGTTCATAATCATTTTTTTCAAACGCTGCGCTTTGTTCGGCTTCGCGCACAT
Organism: uncultured bacterium; assembly: GCA_964517495.1. Classification (GTDB taxonomy): domain Bacteria; phylum Hinthialibacterota; class Hinthialibacteria; order Hinthialibacterales; family Hinthialibacteraceae; genus CAZFER01. The sequence continues at coordinate 17,086 of CAZFER010000098.1, forward strand.
CTTGACGGGCCTTCTCGACTTCCTCAGGCCGTGTACCAGCTCTCATATCGGCCAATTTGGCCTGTGCCACAATCAGAGCGGCTTCAGCCGCCTTAACTTCTGCCTGGTAAACCTCCCGCTTAATTTCAATGAGTTTCTCCCCATTCTCCACACGATCACCCTCGCGCCAAGGGCAAAATTCAATGGGGCCTTCAACCATGGCACCGATCAGGATCGCCTCGACAGGCACGATCTCGCCAGTCAAATCGAGAGAACGAACGATCTCGCCCTCTTTAACTGTTTCGACAACGACCAATGGAGCTTTCTTCTGAGATTTTATGTCCGTATTATTGCCCCCACCACAGCCTTTGCTGAACAAGAGAATTATGAAAATCAAGAGTGCCACACTACCCCTAGCGTAGCTTCTCAGAACTATAAAGTTTTGTGTGTTGACTACGGCCATAAAGGATCTCCCATTGCCAATTCGAGTTGCACATGATCAATATTCAAATCCGCTAACGCGCGATAATAGTTCGATTCAGATTCAAACAATGCCGATTGGGCATCGAGTACATCTGTAATTGTTCCTTTGCCGACTGTGTATTTTTCCTGTTCAATGCGAAAACTTTCATTCGCTTGGGCAATTGCGGTTTTTGTAGCGAGTACACGCTGGTAATCAGATTGAATCGTTTCAATGGCAGTGTGGACTTCCAATTCGATTTGCAAACGACGTTTTCTTACTTTTTCTTGAAGCAACATTTTTTTTGCTTTTTCTTCCCGAACTTTCGCCTTAATGCGACCACCAACAAAAAGAGGAACCT
>CAZFER010000099.1:0-17729 GCA_964517495.1 uncultured bacterium
GTATCGTAATTGGCCGTTTTGGCCTTCTGCTTTTTCATGATGATTCGATTTCAAGGAGAAAATAGTACACCTAAAGTGATATTTTAATCACTTTTCATGTGCTGGTATATTAAAAAATCAAGAATATTAAAGTATAAACAACCTCTTATAGATGCATATTGTCCTATTCGCTTATTTCTAAGCCTTCACAGATCGCCGCCAAATCCAAAATAGAATAAACAATAAACCTAAAATTGATATGGCTTCGAATCCCTTATGTCCCAAATATTCTCCAAGGGCCAGTGATTTAATGTTTATATAGGCAAGAAAACCAATCAATACACCGATTAACGATTCACCAGCAATCAGCCCTGATGCTATCAATGTACCTCTTTTTTGACGCATTTCCTTGTCGTTATTGCGTTTTCTTGAAATAAATGCATGCAGCAACCCTCCGAAGAAAATGGGAGCAGACAATCCAAGAGGAAGATATATACCCACCGCGACCGGCATGACATGTAAGCGGAATTCGGATTTAATCATTTCCAGCCATTTGTCGATAAACAGCAAAACAACACCAATGGCCACTCCCCAACCGACCATATCCCAAGGGAGATCACCATCCCCGAAAAATCCATTTACCAGCGCAGAAAATAACTTTGCCTGTGGAGCAGGTAATTCGCTTCCGCCAATGCCACCCGTACCGTTATTAATCGATCCTTCATGCAAAACCACCAGTACGGGTGCGAGAATAAACGATGCGGCCAATACGCCGATAATCTGCATGATTTGCTGTTTTTTGGGTGTGGCGCCTACGATATATCCAGTCTTAAGATCGTTACACACATCGCCAGAGGTACATGCCACACAACAGACTACACCGGCTACACCCAAGGTCGCCATCATTCCTTCGACGCCGCTATAGCCAAATAAGAAGATTAAAAGACCGGTGATTAAAACAGTGGTGATGGTCATTCCCGAAACCGGGCTATTTGAATTCCCTACCAATCCCACGATGTAGCTCGCCACGGCGGTGAAGAAAAACGCCATCACAATCATAATCACCGTAATCAGCGAGGTAATTCCTGCATGAGCATTTAATACCTTATAATACAATCCCGCAATTAAAGCGATACATAAAACAGACAATAAGAAAACCGTAATTCCCCCAAGGTTCTTTTCCGTATTGGCTATCAGGCCTTCCTGTTTAGGTAAACGCCGGGAAAGCCCTTTCACCGCTTCAACCAAGCCTTGCCTGACACGCCAGATCGATATGACACCTCCCACAACCATGGTGCCAACACCAATGTAGCGAATGTGAGTATCCCACAAGTGTTCTGCCGCTTTTACCGCGCTTTCAGCGCCGGGTTCAGCCAACATGAATGGCATAATGATTAACCAACCCAAGGCACCTCCCATAAATATTTGGGCGGCAATAGGTAAACCGACAATCACCCCCACTGAAACAAGTGCTGGCGAGACATCGCTGCCAAAAAAGAAAACGCGTGATGAGACAAAGGTTGCATACTCCACACTTCCTTTGATTAATCCCAAGAAGGAAGAGACAAATTTGAAAATGGCGCCAAATGCCAATCCTTGAAAAACATATTTTGCTCCCGTTTCTGTTGTTGCTTCACCTGTGGCTTCGCCTTCACCGGCGCGTAAAACCTCGGCACATGCCACACCTTCAGGGAATTTCAACTCAGGATAATCAACAACAAACACTTTGCGCATGGGGATCATGAACAAAATTCCGAGAAGACCACCGGCTAAAGCAATGATCGTGGTTGTCCAATAATCAAAAGTCTCCCATAAACCCACTAAAATAAGGGCTGGCATGGTAAATATTATTCCCGCCGCCAAGGACTCACCCGCTGAAGCACCGGTTTGCACCATGTTGGACTCTAAAATAGACTCCCGTTTAAATATGCCATGCAAAATTCCCATCGCAATCACAGCCGCTGGAATGGAAGCCGACACCGTCATTCCTGCACGCAAACCAAGATAGACATTGGCTGCTCCCATAACGACTGACAAAATAACACCTAAAAAGAATGAGGTAAACGTAAATTCTCGCCTGGGTTTGACAATCGTATCACCATTACGTACAGTGGATTGATTCATAAAATATGCACCTTTCATTCGGAATTCTTGTAAGTCATTTAAAGCAGATCAATGCTTAACGTCATGAGAAAGTCATTGAGTTTCGTTTGTTTTATATTAAAGGTGTATTGTGCACAAGGATGCCTGTGAGATCAATCTGAATAAACGATGGAGGCTTAAAAGATGAAGAGGATTTCAATTAGCGTGCTTTTATTGTTCGGAATGCTATTGATAGGAAACTTGTCCATTATGGCAAGCACCGCTTCAGCAGAGAACGATGAGGCTGTTCGCCCGCATGCTGGCATGTTGCGCTATCCGGATGTGAGCCAAACCCATATTGTATTCATGTATGCCAATGATTTATGGCTCGTGCCCCGTGAAGGTGGAACCGCCACCCCCCTGGCTGCTCCTTCTGGAGAAGAATTGTTTCCCCGTTTCAGTCCGGATGGGAAAACCATCGCTTTTATCGGGAATTATAATGGTGACCGTGATGTCTATACCCTTTCCGTAAATGGTGGTATTCCCCAACGTGTAACACATCACCCCGCCAATGAAATTCTTTGCGAATGGACACCCCAGGATAAAATCCTATTCTTCACAAATGGATTTGCCGGGCTTTCACGTCAAACCCAACTATTCACTGTTTCCCCCGAGGGAGGCATGTACGATCAGTTACCGGTGCCTTATGGCGCCAATGGCGCTATCAACACCGATGGTGAGTGGCTGGCCTATACACTCCATAGCCGTGATTTTCGTAACTGGAAACGATATCGCGGCGGTATGGCCACCGATATATGGTTGTTTAATTTAAAGAATTTCTCATCCAAACGCATCACCACGTGGGATGGCACGGATACGTATCCCATGTGGTATGGCAACACGGTGTATTACCTTTCTGATGCCGGAACTAATCATCGGCTTAACATTTGGGCTTACGATACCGTTACTGAAGAATCGCGGCAAATCACCACATTCAAAGAGTATGATGTAAAATTCCCGGCTATTGGCCCGGGTTCAAACGGTGAAGGTGAGATCGTATTCCAAAACGGATCAAACCTTTATTTACTTAACTTGAGCAAAGAAAAAGCCCACAGCATCATGATCTTTATCCCCGGCGCCCAGCCCCAATTGCGGGAAAAACGGGTAAACGTAACCAATAACATTTATGGGTGGGGAATCTCGCCGACTGCTAAACGGGCTGTGATCGAAACCCGTGGGGATATCTGGTCACTACCTGCAAAAGAAGGTTCGGTGATCAATCTCACCCGTACTGACGGTTTTGCGGAACGCTATCCCGCCTGGAGTCCTGATGGCCGTTGGATTGCGTATTTTTCTGATCAAAGTGGTGAATATGAACTCTATATTATGCAATCTGATGGGAAGAAAGATGCACGCCAATTAACATCAGGCAATAAATCGTGGCGTTTCAATCCCGTTTGGTCGCCTGATTCCGAGCATATTGCCTTCACGGATAAAGCGGGTTCCCTTTATATACATACCGTCGAATCTGGTGAATCCAAATTCATTGATGTGGATCCCTGGGCCAACCGTCCCCATATCAGCTGGGCACATGATTCATCCTGGATCGCGTACACAAAAAACAGTGAGAACCACCTATCCTCGATCTGGCTATATAACCTTGAGAAAGCAGAATCTTACAAAGTAACCAGCGATATGTTTAACGATTCCTCACCGGTTTTTGACCGCAAAGGAGAATACCTTTATTTCGCCAGCAACCGTTATTTTTCCGGCCCTATCTATGAGGACATCGGTACAACTTTTGTCTACACCGATACCGAACGCTTAATGGCAGTTCCTCTAAGGGATGATGTCAAAAATCCCTATGCCTATGAGAGTGATGAAGAAACCTGGGAAGAGGAAAAAGAAGAAGATAAGGAAAAGAAACAAGAGAAAGACGATAAATCAGAAGATAAAGACAAAGAAAAATCCAAGAAAGTCAAAGAAGAAAAAGCCGACAGCAACGACGAAGCAAAGAAAGAGGAATCAGACGATGAAGAGGAAGCTGATAAGGAGAAAGAGAAAGAATCCCTGCAAATTGATATTGAAGGATTTGAAAAGCGTATCTTCCAATTACCTCTTTCGAATGGTGGTTTTTATAATCTCTCTGTCAGTCATGATAATAAATTGATTTATGTGCGTCGGCCTTCGAAACATGAAGGTGGTCAGACCGATATTAAAATCTTCGATATGAATGATGACAAGAAAGAAGAAAAAACTGTCCTTTCCGGCGCAGGCAGCTATGATATATCGGCCGATGGCAAAAACTTACTGGTGCGCAAAGGAGGAACCTTTGCCATCATCAAAGCCGCTCCTGGTCAGAATATGTCTGACACCATTTCCCTCTCTGGTATGGTGGCCTCCATCGAGCCTCGCAAAGAATGGCATCAGATTTTTACCGATGTCTGGCGCATACAGCGTGACTTTTTCTATGATCCCAACATGCATGGTGTGGATTGGAAAGCCATATATGACCACTATGAAGAAATGTTGAATGATTGCGCGTCCCGCGAGGATGTTGGATTTGTCATTTCTGAGATGATCGCCGAACTCAACGTTGGCCATACCTATTACGGTGGCGGGGATACCGAAGGTCAACCGAGTACGTCTGTGGGAATGCTTGGTGTTGATTTTGAATTGGAAAATGGTGCCTATCGCATCTCCAAAATATACCAGGGTGCCCCATGGGATACGGATGCCCGCAGCCCTTTGAACCGTATTAAAAAAGAGGAGTTGGAAGAAGGCGATTACATACTGGCTGTCAATCGTGTTCCCCTGGATACCAATCAGGATCCCTGGTCGGCCTTCATTGGTAAAGCAGGCCAAACTGTCACGCTTACAGTCAGCGATAAACCTAAACTCGATGATGAAGCACGGGATGTCGTGGTTCAGCTAAGTGGAGGGGAAGGCAACCTGCGTTACCGTGCCTGGATTGAAAGCAACCGCGCGTATGTAGATAAGAAAACCAATGGGAAAGTGGGTTATATTTTTGTTCCCAACACCAGCATCGGTGGACAAAACGATCTGTTCCGTCAATTTTATGGCCAGGTGGATAAAGAAGCCCTTATCATCGATGAGCGCTGGAACGCCGGCGGGCAAATCCCCACACGCTTTATTGAGTTGCTCAACCGGCCCATCGTTAATTATTGGGCGCGCCGCGATGGCAAGGACTGGCCCTGGCCGCCCGATGCTCATCAAGGTCCAAAATGCATGTTGATCAATTCAATGGCGGGTTCCGGTGGTGACGCATTCCCCGCCTATTTCCGCCAAGCCGGACTGGGCAAGTTGATCGGTACTCGCACGTGGGGTGGTCTGGTTGGAATCACAGGCTCTCCCCGCTTGATCGATGGTGCATACACTACCGCCCCATCATTCGCCTATTATGAAACCGATGGAACCTGGGGAATCGAAGGCCACGGCGTTGATCCGGATATTGAAGTAATCGACGATCCCTCTCTCATGGTTAATGGAGGTGATCCCCAACTCGACGCCGCCATTGATTTAATGCTGCAGGAAATAAAGAGTAATCCCTACTCCCCACCTGCCCGGCCAGAATACCCCGACCGCAGCGGAATGGGAATTACAGAGGAGGATAAATAAAAGGTGATATATGTTTTTAATCAGTTTGTTAAAGCGAATATCCTGCATAGGACTAATTGTATTTATATCGAATTCACAAGGGTTTTGCCAGCCAAGTTTGGATTCATCCAGCGGCATCCCAATTCATTTTGAAATTGAAGAAGCGGGTTACGTTACGCTTGTAATTGAAAACCAAGAGGGAAAGCGTATTCGTAATTTGATCCAGGATACCTGGTTTGAAGGGGGAACTCATACCCTCTATTGGGATGGCTATGATCAAGGTGAACACTGGGTTCATCCCCCCATAGAGGGGGGCAGCAACAAAAAAGCCCAGCTCTACAATATTTACCGGCAACGGGTGGAACCGGGCACATACTATATCCGTGGATTGAAACACGATGATATTGAATTGAGATACAAAATGGCGGTACAAAGCCCCGGTTCACCCCCTTGGCATACCGCTGACCATAGCGGCGCATGGCTTGCTGATCATACCCCTCCACTCGATGCCCTCTTCTTGCCGGAAGGCTCACCCTATGCTGATGAACCTCAAATCCTTTTCTGTGCATCAACCGGTGAATGCGGGCATTCGTTGATGTGGCTCAATGAACAAGGGAAGAAAGTATATGGGAAAAAAATGGGATGGGACGGCGGTTATGCCTTGACACAAGACCAGGGCGAAGACCGAAATCCCACTGTGCATGCTTATTCATTGGCTCTGCGAAAAGGAGTATTACACCTATTCGCGTTATTAAACGATGGAACCCATGTGTTAGTTTATAGCCGTGAACTTGAAGGAGCCTACGACCGCCACACAGGCCTTTCATTAGCGGTTTTTAATCAAACCGCTATCATTTCATTAACACGTGACAATAAACTGCTTTTCGTTGATTTACAAAACAAGAATGAACTGGGAACGGTAAAACTTGATACTCCCAGAGGCCTGTATTATGAGCCAAATCAAAAACGTTTATATATTGCATCAAACAATCAAGTCATTCATAGCCAGGTTGATTGGAATAACGCTAAACTCACAAAGAAGACTGAATTCATAGAAAATCACCTGGTCGAAGCCAATCAACTGGAAAAGGATAAACAAGGCCATTGGTATATTTCCGATTGGGGCAATCATCACCAGTTAAAAGTGTTTGACAACGGAGGCAAATTCCTGCAAGCCATTGGCAAACCGGGTGGAAAGCAATTTGGACTTTATGACAAAGAGCGCATGCATTTCCCCAATGGAATCGCCGTGGATAGCAAAGGCCAATTATGGGTGGCGGAATGCGACTATGCCCCCAAACGCATCAGTGTGTGGAACACCCGCGATGGGAGATTTATCAAAGCGTATTATGGTCCACCACGTTATGGTGGAGGTGGGCATATTGATCCCAAAGAACCCACCCGCTTTTTCTACCCCAGCAATTTGCAAGGGATTGAATTTGCCTTGGATTGGGAGACAGGTACATCAAAACCCAAGTCCATTTACGCTTTAGAGGGAAAAACCATCACCCGTGTTCCCTCTACACCTGTCTATGCCAATAATCGCATGTATCTGATCAACACCTATAACGGCCCTCACCGCTTTAAAACCTCTGATGGTGCCGTTTTCATTTATGAAAATGGCATTGCACATTGTGTGGCCCGTGTGGGAGGAACAGGCCGAAAAGCGCTTGGCCCGATGATCGACCGCTATACCAAAGAAGATCCTGAATTAGCCAAAAAGGTAAAAGAAGTTTTTCGCGGTCATGAGAAAGCCCAATTTTGCATTTGGAGCGACCTCAATCGCGATAAAACTCCTCAAGCCAACGAAATCCAGGGAACCAACCTTGGTGAGGAACCCGTCAAACGATTTCATGGGAATGTGGCCATTGGCACAGACCTTTCGATCTATACCACGGCAGGTGTCTATATTCCCCCACCAGGTTTTACAGATAATGGGGTGCCGGTTTGGGATTTGGGGAATGTCGATTTTTTTACGGATAAAACCGATAACCTCTCAGATATTATCCACACCAATGACGACTATTTCATTTATATGAGTGGACACTATGGCGGTCCACTTCAAGCCTTTAAAAATGGAAAACGCATGTGGCTTTATCATGCCCAAAAAGGCCGTAATGCTCCCGCTCCACGTTTCCCGGGTGATTTAACCAATATTACCCGCGTGCTGGGTCCATCGTTTCAACCCGGTGGAGAAGCAGGTGAAACCTGGGCAGTTGCAACCAACGAAGGCTCCATTCATCTGTTGACCAGCGACGGCTTGTATATCTCCGATGCTGGCGGTGATATTCGGACTCATCCCCTTCTACGTCTGCCGAAGGCGGAACACGATATGATTATTGACGACTATAGTTTTGATGATGAACACTTTTGGCCCAGTGTTCGGCAAATGGACGATGGAACGGTTTACCTCGTTGCTGGGAAGGAATTTTCCGGCATTTTCGAGATATTACATTTAGACACCATACAGCGGATTCCAGGAAACGAAATTAACGTAACAGAAGATATGTTAGAAGGTTTGCCAAAAGAACGGTTGGATTCTCCCTTTGATAAAAAAGAGAAAACCATGATTGTCCACAAACTAAAAGATGCCCCTACCGTTGATGGCCGTGTCAATGAATGGCCAATAAATTCATGGCACACCATCGATGAACGGCGATCCATCGATGGAGCATTGGCCTGGCATGGTAATACCCTCTACGCAGCCTGGAAAACGGGACGTGAGGATTTGCTCGACAACAACGCCTCGGATGGCTGGGCTTATGCATTCGCTACTGGTGGGGGATTGGATTTGATGCTTCGCAGCAATCCCAATGCAGAACCTCAGGGGAAGAAGGGCCATAAGGAACGGTTCGCTCCCCCCGCAGAAGGTGATTTGCGTGTGTTTATAACACGATTGGGTAACCCGACGGATGGCAATATTCTCGCTGTACGCTATGTCCAAAATGGTAAGAACTTTGAGGGAAATTCGATCTTAATTGATTCACCCGTTGGTGAAGTTCATTTCGATTCCGTTTCCCAAGTGAGTGAAAACATTCAATTGGCTCAAACGAAGGGCATATACGAAGCGGCTATTCCCTTTAATGTCATTGGATTAAAAAATGTCAACTCCATGCCAACCTGCGGTGATATAGGTTTGTTGATTGGTGATCCCAGCGGTACACGCTTGCGTCTTTATTGGAGCAATAAAAAAACGGGGATTGTCAGCGATTTACCCAGCGAAGCTGTATTACAACCCGAAGAATGGGGTACGTTTGACTTTGAATAAGGAAATGAATCTCTATATGCCGCCGGATGAGTTGAAAGCGTATCATTTTTTCCCCTTGCGGCATCCACGACTGGGGTATCCGCTTGGGGAGTGATCGTATACTCATGATTGGAATTATTCATTATTCCGATCATTCTAGAGATCACAGCATGCAACAAAGGCGAGGAAATCTAAATAATAGTTGGGAAGAAAATAGAATATCCTATTCTATCTCAACTCATTTTGAATGTCTTCGATTTGCTTAAATAATATAATTTCTTCTCTATCGCAAATTTTATTGAAATCTGAATCATATGTTGCCAAAAAACGTATATTGTGGTATTTACAACACGCAAGAATCAGTGCATCATTCGGTAGCATATTATATAATTCCATATAATTAAAACTCATTTCCAAAATACTGGTATTCATTTCGAGTACTTTGAAATTCCGAATAAAATCCATAGGTTTATGTTTATTGAGTATCAAAGAGATACTCGACGATTTTTTTAGTGATATTGGAGGTTTATGAGCAATCAAGCCAAGAAAGTGAAACAAAAACTCACTATAAACAATATGGTTTATATAAGATGCACAATGATTATTATGCTCGATAATAAAATCCAATAAGTCCGGATTGTTTCCCTTTAAATATTCAACCAGAATAGATGTATCTAGGAAGACATTCACTGCATATACCAATCTTCTTCTCGGATTTCACTATCCTGTTCTTTTTTAATAAGACCTTTAAAACGTTGAATGCTCTCTTTACATACCAGTTGCTGAGTAACTTTTAATTTGTGGAGTTGTTCAATTGCCTCGTCAATATCTGATACATAAAGCCTTTTATTTGTTAATGTGGGTCCTTCAATAATGATACGGTTCATAATCAACTCCTAAAGACATCTATTTTTCCCCTATTCATTCAAATCTCTTCAGTCTAATATAGTATATTCCTAATCCACAAATTGGAAGAAATGAGAACTTAATTTATTTTATCCTCAAAAACAGAAAATGCTATCAATAATATTTTAGTTTTCGGGAGGCCTTAATGCAATATAAAATGTTACTTCTTCTCAGTCATTTTCTTCTTCTAGTCATTTCCGTTCTATCATTAAACGCTGCACCGCTCGATCGCAGTGGTATCCAATGGTATCCCTACCTTGAGTGGTCATTGGAAAATCACACATACAAGGGTAATCCCTTTGACGTGCAGGCCACCGTATCCTTTACCCATTCATCCGGTGCGACACGCACGACTGGCATGTTTTATGATGGGGATGATACCTGGAAATTCCGCTTTACCGGCACAAAAACAGGTGAATGGACCTTCAAGACCAACAGTCCAGAAGACGAATTGAATGGCAAAACAGGTACTGTCACTATTAACCCGAATCCTGATCCTCAGGCTCATGGTTTCATCACCCACTTTGGCCCCAAATGGGGGTGGGAAGGGACCAATAGCGCTTTTGTCCCTCAACTGGTGATGTATGATGATCCTACGGCGTTTTACAACAAGCCTGATAAGATTGAAAACGATATCCAGACCTTTTTTGTTGAACACGGCTTCAATGGCTTCCATACATCCGTGTTATGCCGCTGGTTCGATTTCGATGTCACACGCTATGATGATATCAAAAGCGATGATCCCAATCCCGATCCCCGCACCTTTGAAGCGCTCGAGTTATTGATTACCAAAGCCCATCGGGCTGGGGGAATGGTTCACTTGTGGGCCTGGGGTGATCAGCAGCGCCATATGACGCCCAACAAATGGGGCAAGAACGGCAAAGTCGACCGGCGCTTGCAACGCTATATCGCCGCCCGCCTTGGTCCACTGCCCGGTTGGAGCATGGGGTATGGCTTCGACCTCTTCGAATGGGTGGATTCGGATGATCTGCGCCAATGGCATGATTATATGCATGAGCAGTTTGGATGGCACCACTTTTTAGGTGGCCGTTCCGGCGGCCCCCGCTCGGGTACCGACCATAGCGATCAGCAAATCCATGAAGGGCTTGATTACTCCGCTTACGAACATCATCGCCCTACCTATGAGGTGTACGTCGCCGCCATTATGGCACGCCCTGATAAACCGTCGTTCTCCGAAGATCGTTTCCGGATCCGCAAACCATCACCTTATCCCAAGAAGGATTACACCGAAAAACTCACCCGCCGGGGCTTGTGGCATTCCACGCTCGCTGGTGGAGTGGCCAATATATGGGGCAACCTGGTGGGTGGTTCTAAACATGGAGGCTCAGCCCCTTATCCTCATCCCCATTGGATCAAAACCTACTCATCCTTTTTTGAACATCGCTTTCTTAAAAACATGGTTCGAGAGAACCGCATCACTGATGGCGTTTGCCTGAAAACACCGGACCATACACGATTTGTTGTATACAAAGAGGATACCGATTCCATCACGATTGATCTGACAAAGATGAAAAGTGCTAAATCCGCTTGTGTGGTTGATACCCAAAAGCCTCATAGGGAAATAGACTTGGGGAAACTTGAGCCCAAACAACACAGTTGGAAAGCTCCTTACAAATCCGATTGGGCCTTGGCGATTGGTGATTTTCAATAATTCCAGGAGATAATTTCATCCATGCTTTTTCTTCTTTGCTGGTCTCCGATCATCTTCATGATCATCCTTGCAGCCTGGTTGAAACGATCGGCGTTGGAAATTTCAATATACAGTACGTTATTTTCATTGCTATTGGTGGCTACTGTTTTTAATACACCACTCACAGTGGCCCTGCAAGCAGCGTTGGATGGGGTCTTCACGACACTCCCGCTTTTATTGGTTGTATGCGCGGGAGTGTTTCTTTCCAATCTGCTTTTGGTTTCTGGTTCATTGTCTCGCCTCGTGGAGTGGTTCATGGAGGGGGTGCGCAATACCTACCACCGCGAATTGTTAATTACGATGGGAGTAGGCAATTTTATGGAGGGTTCCAGTGTGATTGCCGAGCCGGTAGTCGCCCCGATGCTATACGCGGCGGGTGTACCTCCCACTGGGGCAGCCGCCCTGGCGGTTATTGGTTATGCCGGGCTGATGACCTTGGAAATGGCGGGCATTATCATCACCGTGATCGCCATCATCACTGGTTTACCCATGTATGACATAGGTGTTGCCTCTGCCTGGTTGTCGATTCCCGCCATGCTGTGGCTTTCGATTTATATCCCCTTCTTTCTATCCATGCGTGAGGCGCTTATCAGGAAAATCGCCCTATCGCTCGGGTGCGCCTTAATCGTCAGCCTGGTGGCTCTTGTGGTCGCCACTTACATAGGTTTTTCCATCGCGGGGATGATGGGTGGATTTGTATTGATTCTCTTTTTGGTTTCTGGTGGTTTGCGGAATTTAAAGTTAACGCGGGTAATTCTATACGATCTATCCCCATTTCTTTTTGTTCTTATCATGCTAACGGCTGTTAATGCCATCCCAGTTCTCAAGCGCTTGACCTTTGAAAACCTCACTTTTTCATTCAACCTTATTCCCGTTCACACGATTACCTACCGGCCCTTTTTCTCTTCGTATGTCTATCTCTTTTTCGCCTGCCTTCTGGCTATCCGTTTAATACGGGTATCCAAAGATCAACTCAAAACCGTCACCCACAAATCGTTGAGTATCGGTTGGCGTGTATCATTGACGATGGGCTTATTTGGTGCATTGGGACAAATTCTCGCTTTTTCGGGATATCAAGCAGGTTTTGTTGAACTTGAGCAGGCATATAACATGCCCTGGTTGATCGCTAATGGCATCAAGCACTATTCAGCGGATTATTATCCCATCTTTGTTCCATTTTTAGGCTGGATTGGAACCTTTCTCACCGGTTATGGGGTGGCGTCATTAATGTTGTTTGGTGTACTGCAGTTGGAAGCCGCGCAGGTATTGGATATATCCGCGGTTTGGCTGGTATCCGGTCTGGCGGTGGGAGCCTCTGTCGGCTCAATCTCTTCCCCCTTCAAAGTCGCCATCGCCACACCCATGTGTAATGCTCTTGGCCGCGAAGGCGAAATCCTGCGCTACACCATCCCTCTTGGGATTCTAGCCTCGTTTATTGTTGGATTGGTGCTGTGGATGGTGGTTTGAGGGAGTATAGATAGAATTAATATTCAATCTATCCAAGCCAGTGGATTTGATCGATATAGGGGAACAAACTCGTTTTACTTCAATCATTAACGAGGAAAGTATTCAATTATATGGCCAATCTGCGAGATAAAATTGTGTGTGCTTTATGGAAGTCCTAAATAGTACTTGCCCACTTTTTTAATGGTATATCCCTCGGGGATGTGTTTGGAATCGTTGACTAGAAATATACCGCTCTTTGGATCGGCGCGGCTTTTCATGACAGCTTCCCACATTTCGGGTTTAGAGACTTCACCCCAGCCGCCCATGTCGGTGGCTCGGCCGGTTTTGACGACTATTAGATCAGCAAAGTGGGGAGCGCTATCCGGTAAATGGATAATATCATCAGGGGACGTGGTTGCTTTGATCATATTGGTTACTTGCTGCAGGTCCTTCTGTTCCTTATGTTCACGGTGAATTGAAATGAACAGGCTGTAATGGCTGGCAGTTATATTGGGGAACAATTGAGGTTTTATCGTGTCATTGGCGCCCATAAAATTGACACAGGGTAAGGGGATCAAAGTTAGCAGCCAGATTGCAACTGCTCGCCGCCGGGTGATGTTTCCTTCAACGAAGCGTAAAAAAGGCCTTGCGATTAAAGGCGCGAGAAAAGGTGCGCCATGCATAAAAAACCGTCCCCCATATTGAGTTAACATCGGTAGAAAGCCAATCACCTGCGACCTGAAAACTGCTACGTTCTTTTCCCGGGCGGTAAACCATCCCCAACAAGCCAACACGATAAAAAGGGGATTCACAATTTGTAGCCACAGGAGGCGTGCCATAATGCTTTCAACGTTATACCCTTTGGCCCCTCCGGAGTGCATCCAATCGGCGAAGGCCAGGTATCGCATCGTCCACGGCAGGGATAGAACAAACGCTCCTGCCAGCACAGCCAATACCTGCCAAAAGTATTCACGCTTCCAAATCCCTAAAACAAACAATGCCAAGCTAATCAATAGCGGCATGCCGGTATGGGTATAAAAACACAGAGCCAGCAAGACCATGGCAATATAGGTGCGCTTGTTTAGCAGTGCGATGATGATCCAAGGCCAGATCACATTGACAAGTGAAGCGGGTAATCCTAAAAGGCACCCCATGCCGAACATAAATTCCATTGATAGAACGAGAAGCGACAAATAAGCCCAGGCTGGGCCTAATAAAACACGGAATAAATACCAATATGAAAACAGTGCCGCCGGATAAAGCAGCATCTGAATGCTGGTAAATCCTTGTTCAATATACTCTGGTTCGCCGGCAAAATAGGCGATCAAAAGGTGCAAAAACGGTGGATAAAGATGAGGGCGGCCCATTGGGGCAAATTCCCAATCATCCCACATGGGAATCTCGCCACGTTCCAATATCTTTTGTGCCACTGCCATATGATAGTAATGATCGGAGGGATCCTGAGTTTCGAGCAAACGATCCTTGTTGATGGCAAAGATCAAAAACATCAAAAAGATAACCACAACACAAACCACATCCAATGGATGCCGAAATGGTGGATACACATGCGATTCATCGGAAGAAGGCAATCGCCGTCCAAGTTCAAATTCGGCGTCGATCCACATAATGAATCGAATTAATAACAACAATCCAGAAAAGATCCATAATCCCTCAAAAAACAGAGCGGTCCCAAATAGAAAGCAGACATAGCTCAACATCCTCAATGAAACTTTAATATACCAACGCTGTGCTGGCCGTTCCCATAGATACAATCCCAATGGCCACAAACCAGCGCTGCAAGGAATAAAACCCAACAAATACCAACGCCGGGTACTCACATAAATGCTGATAGATTTGATCAACTGAATGAGATAAGCAGGCAGGGTTAAAAGAAAAAGAAAGCAACGGCCAAATTGTTTCATTAAAAATCAATCCACGTGAAATCAATAAATACACAACCAATCTTTCAATTGGTGAAGTCTTTTATTATACGCATAAATCAAGGTAAACATTCACTCATCAGAGAAAAAAACCCAGTGGAGACCACTGGGTTGGGGAGGATAGTGTAGACAAGGTTTTGCCGACACTTTTGAATAGTGAAGAAGGTAACACAAGAAATTAAGACTGACGACCAAATGCCCAAATTTCCCCATTCTTAGACTATAATTACAGTCAAATTGTAATTGATTAACCCGACAGAATACGGTAAAGTCATTCATAATTTCAAAATAAAGGCTCATATTTTAACTAAACGGAGCGAAAACCATGAAATTGAGAATCGACCGGCAAGCGGATGCGTTGTATTTATCGCTTCGTGAGGAATCTCTGCCTATGAATCTGAAGGAGTGTCAGCCGGGATTGTGCTGGATTATAACAAAAAAGGGCAAGCCATTGGGATAGAGATGTATCATCTTTCAAAGCGTGCACCTGATATCGATATCCATACATTGTAAATTAGAAAGCGATTTTAATGAATTCAGAGAAAAATCATTCCAATCATGAGCACAATGATGAGCGTCAGTCGGATGAGTATCGGGAGGTTGAGACGGAAATTGTTAATGTGCCGGAGGATTATTTGCAGCAGGCACGCGATGATTTTCGGCGATCCGCGAAATTTGGCCCCCGTACCATGAAAGTGAATTTTGAATATCAGGGATGTCCCTGTACTGCCTGCCTGCCCATTGGTTGCCTGTTGTTTGTGGTTCTTGTCATCTATGGTATTGTCCAGATGTTTTCCTAGCCAAAATGCTTCATTTTTCAGCAATAACCCACAAGAGATGAACTTTTATATCCTGCAGGAATTGCATTTTAATTCGCAACCGAATCATGCTGTAACCAACGTATATACCGGTGTTGCAGTCCCCTGGCCTTATATGGATGAGCAATATGAATCCCGATTGAACAATCTACATTTGATGCCCGATGGCATGGAGCGTAGCAAACACACATTGCTCAAGCCTGAGTTGTATTTTCACCCATCAAATGGAATGAATAGTTTTGGATTTGTTGCCGTCGATACTATTCGATCCTCAACCTGAATGGCTATTGATTGACGTGTTTTCTTCCAACGCGCGTGAAAAAGACCTCAGCCATTCCTCGGTATTTTCAGAGGGAATATCAAGTTTTCGTTTGGTCATTTTATGGTTGGGGTATCCACCCACTTCTTCCTGGCTGTCTATAATTCGTCCTTGCCGTGTTTGAAATTCACGTATGATACGTTGGTCTATTTCATCGCGGTCGTTAGGTCTTGCGCCGACGTGTTTGATGAGGTAATCGACGGTTTCTTTTGCGGGTAATGGGGCAAAACCTCCCGGCCAGACGGGTTTTTCAAACAGGCGTTTTATGTCGCCAGAGATCAGGGATGCGGGTTGATTCTCACGATTGCGAATAATGTTGTCTTTAAAATAGACATCGCCTCTATTGGCGATTAATGCAAGGTCACTACGGGTATCCTGGCCATGAATCAGAACATTGCCGATCACGCTGATTTGACAATTTTGGGGTTCAATATCAATATCCTCCCACTCGCTTGGAGCATAGCCAACATTCACAGCGCGTCGCCCTGGATTGTAGATAATATTATTGACTACGAGACCTGTGGTGAAAGCTTTAAAATAGGGATTCCGGTCTACATTGTGGGCATAGAGATTTCCGATGACGGCGATGTTTTGGCAATAATCATGAATCAAGGTCCCTTTGGAGTGTGGTCCTTTTTCATGGGATGAATCGTCCAGCCCTTCGGCAATGATGCAATGGCTAATGGTGACATTCCGTGAAGTGGCTTCCGGCCCTTCCAGGCGTGGTCCGGAAACGCTGAGGTTTTCATCGACTGCCCATGTGGTTGAGCAATGGTCGAAAAGGATATTGTGGGCGGCAGAGGTTGATATCCCGTCAGGTGACCAGCCGCTGCGTTTGGGCATTCCTGCATCACCGGGGCGAACACGCAAGTGTTGGAGAATTACATCATGGGTGTGGATGTAGATGCTCCCACGGATAATGGTAATACCTGGAGAGGGTGCGGTTTGCCCTGCGATGGTGATAAAGGGATGGCGAATAGACATGTTCTTTTTTTGCAGATCGATCACTCCACCCACTTCAAATACCACAATCCGAGGGCCATCATGATCGAGCGCCGCGCGCAACGATCCTGGACCGCTTGGTTTTAAATTAGTGACTTTGATAATATCCCCACCCCGTCCGCCGGGGGTATCCATGCCAAAACCTTTCCATTTACCTTTTATGGGGTCGATTTCGTTGGCAGTGAGCGTTAGTGGTGTTAATAGTAATGCGATTAGGCAAAGCCATTTATATCGATGCTTCATTTTCATTCTCCTTAAATATTGATGATATTGAACATACCTGATAATGCATGCACTTGTAAAGATTATGAAAATGATAAACAGATATACCTATCCTGTTGAAAATTTGCTTTTCAAGCAGGATTAAGTGAATCAAGTATTGCTTTGTGTATTATTTATTTTCTGGATTACTGGTTATATGCTGTCTTTATCCATATGGTTCCTTTACACGAAGCATTTTCAATCTTTTTCCCAATTCAATCTGCTTTAAACTTTGTTTTCATTCGGGGCGCCCCGGTTTTTAATACGGGGGGTGCCGTCGATTTATCCTATTCTTGGTTATCTCAGCGCTTTCGCGCTGACGAAGATAAAATTAAATAGGCCTTGTTGTTCTTCGCTAAATGGTCCTCAATGCTCTCACATTGAGGAGGGTATAATCCTT
>CAZFER010000100.1:0-17316 GCA_964517495.1 uncultured bacterium
TTTTTTCTGAATCAGGATATCCAGGATGTTGAGGATGAACTGGATTTTTTTTTGGAGGGTGTGCCGAGCGGGCAGGGATGCCCGCTCCCCGTGATATTCGGAGTGCGGGCTTCCCAGCCCGCAAGCGGGTGCGTGAGAGAAGGTAATAATATGCATAGCCATAAAGGGCGTGTGAATATAGGTTGATTTGTTGCCAATGAGTGGGTGGGAATAAGGTGGGTTAAAAGCCGTGTTGTTTACGGCGTAACCCACCATTTTTTCTTCATTGTATCATTAAAATATAATTGACCTTTTTTGTTTGCAAAAGCGTGTTAAATATAGGTAGGTTTGAAACGAAGAGAGGTGCTATATCAGGGTGGGTTTGAAATCCACCCCTACATGTTTTGATCACAGGATGGTTATGATGAATGGATTGCGTTGTTCAATCCTGAGGGGTGGAGATGATATTAGAATGGGAGAGAAGGAGAGTTCATATGAGTTTTAAAAGGTATTTGACGGGCTTGATGGTGATCATTGTTATTCAAACAGTGGGTTTTGCGGATGGGTTATTTGATCCTCTTGAACATGTAATTCATTTTAGTCCTGCATCATCGGGTATCTATCTGGGCAGCCCGAGTTTGATTCGTCTTGAGAATGGAGATTTGCTTGCCGGGATGGATATGTTTGGCCCTAACGCACCGCGGCCAACGGTGTCGTTGATCTTCCGTTCGAGAGATGAGGGTGAAACATGGCGCTGTATAAGTGAAATTAAAAGCAGTTTTTGGGCGAATTTGTTTCAACATGGAGGGCAGCTTTATTATTTTGGAACCTCGAATCAAAACGGCTCGATCGTCATTCGCCGCAGTGATGATGGAGGTGAGACGTGGACTGAACCCATCGACGAAAATTCAGGGCTTTTGTTTGCGGAAACAGAAAACCAGCATTACCATTGCGCGCCCATGCCGGTGGTTGAACACCAAGGGCGTCTTTACCGCGCTTTCGAAAACAATGCTACGGAAGAGTGGCCGGAAGGTTTTCGTTCGCTGGTTATTTCAGCGGAGGTAAATAGTGATTTACTAAAGGCTTCATCGTGGAGAATGAGCAATCAATTGGTTTATGATACGAATACTGATCCACCTGCTTTTTCTGAGAATGCAGGTTGGCTGGAAGGCAACATTGTGGTGACACCAAACGGCCGTATGCTAAACATCTTGCGTGTCAACTCAATGCCGGTTGTTGATCGTGCAGCGGTGGTGGACGTGCATGATGAAGGACGGAAAGTTCGTTTTGATCCTCAAACCGGATTTATAGAATTTCCAGGTGGGATGTCGAAATTCGCCATTCGCCGTGATCCAAAAACTGGACGGTATTGGACGATTAGTAATGGCAACACCAATCCCATAAATCCTCAGCAGCGCAATAGTTTGTCGATCTATTCTTCTGATGATGTTTTCCATTGGACTCACCATGAGGTATTACTGGAGGGTCGATCGGATTATCATCGTGTTGGAAATGATTCGAAGGTTGGATTTCAATATATCGATTTTCGTTTTGATGGGGATGATATTATTTTCCAGTCTCGAACCGCGTATCATGGAGCGAATAATTACCACGATGCCAATTATATGACGTTTTATAGGATTAGAGATTTTCGTGAACGGTATGCACAGGATTCAGAATAAATTCAACTTCTTATCACCCCTTCCCCAGCCTCTACCAATCCAGGGAGGGGGATGGTAATTGTCGCTGAACAGACGGGAGCCTCGCCCTCCCTGTATTGAAGTGTTGGAGGAATTCATCACAGTTTGCTCATGTGCCAGTTAATTTCGTGACATCATATCCTGATGGATAGAAAAATCAATTTTATTATTGAATTATTGTTATAAACCTGTATCGTTTAAATAAAGGCTGATTTTGATATAAATGAGTGAACAGAAAAAAAGCATTAAATACTTGTAAACGTATTCATCGTACGATATTAGGAGAAAAGAAACATGATATCAAATAATATATCCCGACGTGATTTTTGTGTGAATTCAGCAATAGCAGGGAGTGCGTTGGCTGCCGGCGCCAAGCTGGCTTCGGCAGCGCAAGAGCAGGAATTGCATTTAGCGTCCAACCAGTATTCATGGACCGTTTATTTCCGGCGAGAAGGGCGTGATTTAAATCAAAATCTTGATGCGGGTTTGGAAGCGGTTTCAAAAAGCGGGCTTGACGGATTGGAGCCTTTGGTTTCATCGGTTCCCCAACTCAAACAACTTACCATGCTCTTGGGTAAGCATGGATTGGAAATGCGTTCGATCTATGTCAACAGTACTCTGCATGAAGCTGAGCAGGCGAATAAAAGCATTGATGAAATACTATCCATCGCGGAGGAAGCCAAAAAAGTTGGGACCCAAATTATTGTTACCAACCCCAATCCCATTCAATGGGGCAGTGGCAAGGATAAAAGCGACCAGCAACTTATCACGCAGGCCAATGCGTTAAACAAACTGGGCGAGCGATTGGTGGATATGGATTTAACCCTGGCGTATCACAACCATGACGCCGAGCTGCGCCAGGGGGCGCGTGAGTTTCATCACATGATGGTGGGCACTGATCCCGAATTCGTTTCCCTTTGCCTCGACTCACATTGGATCTTTCGCGGGACGGGTGATTCATCGGTGGCGCTTTTCGATATTGTCCTTCTTTACGCATCACGTATCCGGGAATTGCATCTGCGACAATCCATTGATGG
Source organism: uncultured bacterium (assembly GCA_964517495.1). Taxonomy (GTDB): domain Bacteria; phylum Hinthialibacterota; class Hinthialibacteria; order Hinthialibacterales; family Hinthialibacteraceae; genus CAZFER01. The sequence goes on from CAZFER010000100.1 coordinate 2,717, forward strand.
TGTATGGACGGAAACTTTTGGTAAAGGGGATATCGATTATGAGAAATTGGCTCAAATATTGGTGAAGGAAGGTGTAAAACCTCATTTGGTGTTGGAGCAAGCGGTTGAGAAGGGCACTCCAAATACCATGAACACAGTAGAAGCCCATGAACAGAGTAGTGCTTATGCGCGAAAGGTGTTTGAGGTGTTTGGATAAAAACAGGAGAATTAAGATGGAGCAAGCACACATGATTGTTACCTTGATATTAATTATCCTCTGGTTTGAGTTCCCTAATTTCTATATCCTTAAAACGTATTTTTAATTGATCACCTTTATGGATCTGTAATGCGATATATCCCTTTTGACCAACATTTCGTTTCTGGTGGGTTTCATCATCAAGAATGTCTTTGCCGTTGAAATCCGTCACTTTTATTCCATTCAGTTTGGCCTGGACTTTCAATCCGATTACTTTTATTTCAAGCGTATTCCATGCGGGTTCATCTTCGCTGTAATAGAATTTCAAGTTTGGATTCGACATGGATTTGTTCACCCATTTTCCCTTGGGTAAATTGGGATAGATCCAGCGTTGGTTTCCCCGTGTTTCATCCCACATCATGCCGGTACGCCAGGGGCCGGGAGGGTTAATGTCGATTTGTGGACCGTTTAGCCAGCCTTCATTTTCATCATAGCGACTGCGGATTTGTACGCCACTGTTGCCAGGACTGTTTTTGTAAGCCTGAAATTTTAAACGCAATTCAAAATCCTGATATTCCCGCTTCGTCATTAACCACACGTAATCGTGCCCTTTGGCATCCAGTGAATTGGCGAGGATGGTTCCATTATCCACTTGCCAAAAAGATTTTGAACGATCCTTTTCTTTGCATTTGACCGTCCAACCGGTTAAGTCTTTGCCGTTAAAAAGAGGAACCCAGCCTTGGGCAGCCGGTTCATTCGATACAGAAGAATGAACGCAGATCGAAATGATAAGACCGATGAAAAGAATTTGACGCAGGGTAGGGGTTAAATTCAGATTTCGCATAATTTGTCCTTTTTGATAAAAAATGATAGACAACCGCTTTTCCCCTATGATAAGATAATATTTGTTTGGTGGATAGAAGCAGTGAGGGGAATTCTCATCTAACACAAGACATCATATCAAGGCATCGAATGGAGGAAAGCAACATGGCATTTAACAACCAATCACATATCGTTCAAGTTACACCCGTTTCACGACGTCAATTTTTGTTTGCCTCGGGTTCACTCTTAGCCATGAGCCAATTGGGGGGAAACGTATGGGCAAGCGTGGCAGGTGATGAATCAACCATCAAACCTGCTGGGCCAGCATCCAACCATAAGCCAAAGGTTATGGCTGCTTTTGTGCGCCGCAAAGAGGAATATGGCATGTGGTGGCCGGGAGCGATTTATGACGGTGAAAAAGCCAAAACCGATTATACCCAAAAACTAAAGCAAGCCGCAGAGGAAATGGATGTCCAGCTTCAGTTGCGAGCACAGCCGATATATTCCGAAGCGGAAGCGGATCAATGGATTGCCAAGGCAAAAGAAGAGAAGGTGGATGGCCTGTTTGTAATCCTTTTGGATCGCCAGCAGCATTCATGGCCAACGGCGGTGAAAGCCATCAAATCGCCTATACCCTCGGTCATTTATTCACCCATCGGGAGTTCGTTTACCACCAACACCATCAAAATTGCCCACCGGGAAGGGTCATTCATAAGTTCGACTGATGATTTCAGCCAGGCCATTTATGGTTTGAAAATGCTGAAAGCAGGGGCAAAACTCCGTGAAACCCGTTACATTGTGTTAAAGGGAAATCAGCGCGTGGATCGCGAAGTGAAGGATTTGGGAACCAAGCTGCGCTATATTCCTGCCAAAGCATTCCTGGATGAATATAACAGCACACCAACCTCTAGTGAAATTAGAGCGATCGCCCAGGACTACTTAAAGCATGCAACCCATGTCCATGGAGCCAGTGAAGAGGATATATTAAATGGGGTAAAAAGTTTCGTGGTGGCTCGGACTATTCTTCAGCGTGAGGAAGGCGATGCGATCACCATGGATTGCCTGGGTGCGCTAGGTAAAAGTAAAGTCAGTTTACCTTGTATTGCGTGGTCACGGATGCTTGATTGTGGAATTCCAGCTGCGTGTGAGGCCGATATTGGTGCAGCCGTAACCCATGCGTTGGTTCAATATTTATTTGATCGTCCTGGTTTTCAGCAAGATCCAGTGGCAGAGACAGCCAGAAATTGCGTGATCGGCGCCCATTGCACCTGCCCGACTAAATTAAGAGGTTTCGACCAACCTGCCGAACCATATTACCTATCTCATCATCATGGAAACCGTGATGCTGTCCCCCGCCCCATGTGGAAGACTGGTGAACGCGTAACAGTGGCCGATGTGTTGTTAAACAATCAAAAAGACAAAAAGCATGAGATGATTATCTCCAGTGGTGAAGTGGTTGATAATGTTGCTGTTCCACCCGCGGGAGGATGTGTGGTATCCGTCATGGTAAAACTTGATGGAGTTGAAGATGTGCTGGCTTATCCCGGTTTTCATCAGATATTTTTTTATGGTGATTTTAAACAGGAGCTAAAGGCGTATTGTCAATTGCATCGGATTGATCCGATGGTGGTGTAGGAATATTGAATCATTGAATTGGGAGGGCGAATTTCCTGATGAGCCGTGTTTACGTACCACGGCTCGGCGGGAGCCTCGCCCTCCCCGGGGTTTTCGTGTATAACGGCTCGGCGGGAGCCTCGCCCTCCTCGGGAGCCTCGCCCTCCCATAAAAAAAGTGTGAGTCAATTAAACACCAAATTGGCGTAGATGGTGATTCATATGAATGCCATGTACACGCGACCAATAGCGTAATGTGATCATTCCCAATAAGGGACTCAAGGTTTTTCGCTGGGGTTCACGTTCAACCGTATCACAAAATCGGTGCAGGGCTTGTATTAACTGTTCACGCTCTGATTCGAGCGATTCGGAGGTATCCGGGGTAAAGGTTGGTGGTGCTTTTATTCCTTTGGGCCAGGTGGTGATGCAATGGAAGAATAGAATCCTGATGATTGTACGGCTGAAGAAATTACTGATATCCTTTTCCTGCACTTCCCCCAGTGATAATTCAATCGTGTAACGTAAATGGCGTAACATCCCTGATGCATTAAGTGATCCCCACTGGGGTGCGCTATCCAGTGTTATGGCATTAAACCGATTTATGAAACTATCTTTATTTTCATGGGTTAAAAACACAACAGGCATAGAAACACCTCTATAAATATGCGATTTATATATATATTCCATTAGCGTCTTCAATTTGTTGTGACTTTCATATCAAATCACGTTATATTATCCTTTTATTGTTTGATTACCAGTTGTGGTGAAAGGATATAGTGTCACTTCAATATTGAGAGAATCTCGCCACAGAAAGACTATTAACTGAAGTATCACTAGGGAAAAATACATTTGGAATATAATGAATCGCATCAATTCATCCTGTCTTACAGGTTTTTGGTTAAATTTTAAGAGCAGCATCAGTTATATGGTCGCTGCCCTGTTTATAGTGTTTTTAATTTGGGCTTCTCTTCCTCATTTATGGATAATGGAACGCCTTGATCGAACACCTTGGTTTTTTGTGGGATTTTGGGGACTTTTGGCTTTGCCCGCCTTATTTTCAGCTGGTTATGCCGAGACTGCCTGGCGAGGCATTAAGCGAGTCGTCTTTTCAATATATTCTTCACTCAACCGAAAACCCATATTAACCACCTTTTTCATTTTTGTTCTTTCATCCTTCCTCTGTTGGTTTTTCCGCATACGGCACCTTGAAGCGGGGGATATGTATCAATTCCATCTGGCGGCGGTGCAAAAAAACGCTTTTTATGTCCCCCATGCTCCCCTAGAGTCGTTGATTCGTATTTTGATGAACAAAATATTATATATATGGCCTAGTTTGGATATGGTGACCTTAAATTCCCTGCTGATGTGCGTTTACGGTGGTTTGTATGTCATTATCGTGATTATTTTGGCACGACGGCTGCCGAATCCATATACGTGGCTGGTCCCTCCATTCTTAATATGCACGCCGGTGATGGAGATATTTTGTGGGTATTTAGAGGTTTACAGTTTCCCCGTGGTAATAGAAGTGCTCTTTTTATTGGTTGGATTGCTCTACAGTAAAAGGCGTTGTTCCATCACCACGGTCAGTATTATTTATGGCCTGGCGTTTGCCGTGGCGTTATGGCATGCATTTCTTTTCCCTGCTTATGTCTTTTTGCTGGGGGTCGCCTGGTGGAGGAAAGAGATCAGAATCATGGGATTTATTTGGCAGGGGATAGTGGCCACAACAATCGTATTAATCATTTTGGCCATTCTTTCTTTCTATACGGATCCGTTTATTGGATTTACCACACGCTTGGGGGACGCCTCTTTGCTTATCCCCCTTAGCCCAATGGCCAAAGCAAAGGGTTATGAGTTGTTTTCAATGCGCCATTATGCTGATAAAGCCAACGAAATATTATTGATCGGGCTGGCGGGGGCAACCATTGTGGTGGTCCGAATATTGACCGAATTTAAAAGTACTTTCAGGCTATGCTTTAAACCGGATGTGGTTTTTTTGGGGCTGGCTAGCCTTTTCGGATTAATCGCGACATTTTTGTACTATCCCCAATTGGGATTTCCTCTTGATTGGGATTTATATACATTTTTATTTCCATGCTTAACATTGCTAGGAGTTTCGATGATGCCAAACCTTTTCCGTTCCATAAAATGGAAGAAAATCGTGTTGATTTTATTAATCATCAGTGCAGGACTGGGATCAGCCTGGGTATTGCAGAATGCCCTCTTTTGGCATTATCCCGCCACGATCCAACAGATGGGGCCTTATTTAAGCACGGTCATGCCTGATTACTATTATAAACACATGCAAAATTCCTTTAAAAACAATACTCAAAATCATTTGTATTGGATAGCGGACCGTGCGCTGGAGGAATCCCCCGAACGTTATCGTGATATTCTTGAATTTATGAACGAATGGGTGATCACAACCTTGGCTAAATCCTTGCCGGCTCAATACGACGATGCCGGTTGGGCGCGTGATATGTATATTCAACGTGGGCAAGAAACGAGAGTTTTTATATTTGACAAAATGGGACGAATTTTTATAAAAGATGAAGAAACCCTGGACTGGATATATTCTCCCATCCAACCCCTGCCATCATTGTTGACGGCAGGCGAAATCACATCCGATGGCGATGCATTGCTTTTAACCAAAGCCGGCCAATTATACCACATCAAAAAGAGTACACTTGATCAAGGAATGGAGGATAAAACGGTTTGGGATAATCCGGAATTGGTGAAGCATTTCAGTCCCGAAGCCATCACCGCTCCCCCATTACCAGTCCATTTGATTGACATGGAAATCCATTCTGGAAACGGACATATTTGTGTTTTGGATAATATGAACCGTGTGTGGGATATGGAAACCGAAACCCTGCTGCTGCAGGGTATATCCTCTTATAATACCGCTATCGCGTTTCAATTTACCCAAAATCATCAGCCGGTTACCATTAACATTAATAATCAATTATCCTATGATAAACGGCAGGTACGGTTCCCTTTCCGCGCCCAATGGTTTAATCCGATCGTCCGTGACTTATTACTGACCAACAGTGACGAAGGCTTGATTACGCTTGATTTAAATGGCAATACCCATTACTCAGGCGATACATCCCTTTACGAAAACAATGTCACCACTCCCGCGATCATCGACCGTTTTATTAAAATAAAACAGTTACCCAGCCGTGAATCGCTCTTGTTGCTGGATAATCGCTACCGGTTATATACCATAGAATTGGACATGTCCGGTGTTTCCATTCACTCGCGCATGGAAAACATGATCCAAGCTGGGCAGTTATCACAAGCGTATAAACATTTGCGGCGCATGTGGCGTCGTTCCAGTGAATTAACCTCGGTTTGCTATGATTTGGTGAATACTGATTTTATTCGCAAGGCGCGTGGTGTGCGCATGTTCGAAAGTTTTGATGAAATCCCCTTATTTGTCGATGTGTTCCCCATTAATGAACGGCTGATTATCCTGCTTGATCGTTGGGGGCGCCTTGTTTATGACATCGCGGGGAAAAGTTTCATGTTGGATGGCTCAGGCCTTTATACCTGGCCTCAATACGATGTAAGGGATGGAACCCTGGTGGAGGACGGGCTGTTGTTTCTATGCACCAATGGGCAGGTCTGGCATTATCCATCCGTGAGTACGATTTATCAAAACGAATCTCTAATGGCGCATCGGCCTACAAAATGGATTGATTTAAATGATTTTGAACGTGGCGCACTTTGGATCGGAGTGGAGAGCCTTAATTTTGGCCGTGAGGTGGTTGCCCTTTCTTCCACTGGTGTATTATTACGAATTGACACAATTAACCGGCGTTTAATTGAAAAGGTAAACATTCCAACAACCCAAAATATGATTTATAAATATGATTGCCGCCAGTCGCCCGATGGATTGGTGGTCGCCTTTTCATCACAGGGTGGACCGCCTTACCTCTACACTCATTGGAACCGGGAGGTCAAGGCGGTTCCTCATTCAAAATTCGATTGGGATGCGGTGGCGGATATACGCCTGTTGGATGATAACAATGTGTTGGTGATGGATCGCTTTGGCGTCTTGCACCCAAGCGATGCTCCGATAAAATTTCATGATACCCTATCAACGCCAATTGCTGATGCCATATCAATCAAAATGATCCCCGGTACCGAAAAAGCCATCTGGTTGAGAAGCAATGGAGACCGGAGAATTTTCCGCAAAAAATAAGGCTGATATGCCACCAATTTTTTTTCTGTTCAACTTTGAAGAACCACTCAGAATATGTTTTAATAGAGAAAATGAAGAAGATGAAATATTGTTTAAGGAGAATGGGATATGAATAAAGGATTGAATCGCCGTCATTTTAATCATCTCTTATCAATGGGGCTAGCCGCCGGCCCCTTAATGATGCCCAATCTAACCCATGCTTCCAATGGGGGAAGAAAGCCCAATATTGTACTTATTTTCACTGATGATATGGGTTATGGTGATTTGAGTTCATACGGCCACCCCACCATTCAAACGCCTCATTTGGATAATATGGCAGACGAAGGCATGCGTTTAACTTCGTTTTACGCAACGGCCCCGGTCTGCACTCCCTCACGGGTGGCCTTGCTCACCGGGCGGTATCCTGTGCGAGCTGGCCAGCCGGGCAATTTAGGCCCTAATTCCAAAAAAGGGCTTAATCTGTCTGAAGTTTTGCTTCCTCAGCTGCTTAAAAAGCAGGGCTATAGAACCATGGCCATAGGTAAATGGCACCTTGGCCATGATCCAGTGGATTACATGCCCACATCGCGAGGATTTGATCATTATTACGGCTTGCCTTATAGCAACGATATGATTCCACCGTGGGTAAAAACTGATAAACCCCTTTACCTTTACCGCGACACTGAGGTGATCGAACATCCCGTGGAACAAAAAACGCTTACTGAACGCTTTACTCGTGAAGCGGTGAAATTTATTAAATCCTCCAAAGATTCTCCCTTCTTCTTATATCTGCCGCACAGCATGCCTCATCTGCCTATCAGCACGTCGGATTCTTTTCGTGGAACGTCCCGTGCCGGTCTATATGGTGATGTAATCGAAACCATTGATTGGAGCGTGGGGAAAATTTTGGAGACATTAAAAGAGGAAGGACTGGACGATAATACGATGGTGATATTCACCAGCGACAATGGCCCCTGGCTTAACCTGCCACCCCGCATGCTGCAAGGGGGTGTCAAACGCTGGCATTCGGGCTTCAAAAGTTTGCTAGAAGGATCAAAAGGAACTACTTACGAAGGTGGCCATCGGGTACCCTGTATCGTAAGGTGGCCCAACCAAATCAATCCCGGGCAAGTATCCGCGGATATGGCTTGCACCATGGATTTATTTGCCACCATCTGCCATTGCACCGGCACACCCTTACCCGATGATAGAGTTATAGACGGGATGAACATCATGCCCATGCTGCGAGGCAAGGAGGATACACCCCGCGAGGAATTCTTCTATTTCCGCGGAAAACGTCTGGAAGCGGTACGCGAGGGACCATGGAAATTACGCCTTTCGCGAAGCCATCGAGAAGATCTTGATAAAGATGAACCCTTGACCCCTGAACTATTCAACCTGGATATCGATCCAGCGGAACAATACAACTTTGCTGAAATCGAACCCGAAATAGTCAAAAGGCTGAACCAAAAAATGAAGGTTATGGCCAAGGAACTCAAAGCCAATTTATGGAAGTAAAATCAAAAGGTAAAACTCATGACCAATACCAATCAAACCCGACGAACTTTTTTACAATCCTCTTTAGCCGGCTTGCTCGCTTTGTCCACCCCAAATGGCAACGCTGAACGCAAGCCCAACATTGTTTTGATCATGGCTGATGATTTGGGCTATGGAGATATTGGTTGCTATGGAAATGATTGGATAAACACGCCTCATCTTGATGCTTTAGCCCGAAATGGTATGCGCTTTACTGATTATCATTCCAACGCGCCGGTGTGTTCGCCCACGCGAGCGGCGCTTTTAACTGGACGCTATCAACAACGCAGCGGTTTGGAGGGTGTTATCTATGTTCGCGGTGAAACCCGCCAGGTGGGTCTGAGGCAGGATGAAGTGACCTTTGCCGAAGTATTGAAAAAAGCAGGCTATAAAACGGGTATCTTTGGGAAGTGGCATTTGGGCTATAAAAAGGAATACAACCCTGTCCACCATGGCTTTGATGTCTTTCATGGATATGTTAGTGGCAACATTGATTACCATTCTCATTACGACAACGCTGGTATTGCTGATTGGTGGCATAACCTTGAGCAAATCGAAGAGGAAGGCTATGTCACTGATCTTATCACTGACCACGCCATAGATTTTATCAAATCCAATAAAGATAACCCCTTCTGTGTTTATATCGCTCATGAAGCCCCTCATTGGCCTTATCAAGGGCGGGAAGACAAAGCAGATCGTTTTCCAGGCGTGGATTTCAACTCTCACGGCAGCCGCAAGGATAAAAAGGGCGCTTACAAGGAAATGGTCGAAGCGATGGACGAGAACATTGGTCGGGTCATCAAAACACTTGAACAACTTGGTTTGTCCAGAGATACCTTTGTCTTTTTCTGCTCTGACAACGGTGCAACGCCGCTCGGTTCAAATGGTTCATTGCGTGGGGACAAAGGTTCATTGTGGGAAGGTGGGCATCGTGTCCCTGCTATCGCGTATTGGCCTGGCAAAATTGACAAAGGCCAAACCATCGATGACACCGTGTTAAGCATGGATATGTTCCCCACTATGGCATCCCTTGCAGGAGCAAGTGATATAGATACTCCACCATTGGATGGCGTGGATATTTCTCCCCTGCTAGTGAAAAACAAATCTCTTCCCGAACGAACGCTTTTTTGGCGCTACCGCAGGCATAAAGTCGTCCGCCAAGGCCAGTGGAAATGGATTGCTGAAGGGAAGAACCAATACTTGTTCAACCTGGAAACGGATCGAAACGAACAGAACAACCTGGCAAACACTCACAAAGAAAAAGCCCGGGAACTTGCGAAGGCAATGGCAAGATGGGAGCAAAGCATAAGTGATGTTAAACTCATAACAGATTAAGGTCTGAATCAGGATGCCAGGATGTTAAGGATACACACAGGATATTGAATATCGGGGGTTGGGTGTTTCTGCAAGGAAGTGAATGTGGAAATGGAGGTGGGTGTTTTTTAAAGCGCGGATTAAATGAATTACGCGGAGTTGGGATTTTCGGAGCGCGGGCATTCTGCCCGCACTCCGTGATGGGGCATTGCCAATCGGTTTGTGGGGGGGAATAGCGTGGCCGATCCAATGTTTTTACCCCATTTTCACTTTGTCGGGCTGACAGGTTCCGTTTTATCTTTTCTAAAAAAATTCCTTTTCTTCATGATTTCTTCATTTTGTTTTTTGTATTCTATTTCCAAGATGACTGCAGGCATCTAAAAAAAACAAGAGGAGAACAGATTATGAAGAAAAAACGTCAATGGATCATCTGGAGCGTAGTGGGATTTGTCATTTCCTTTGCTTTGCTTGGAATGAGTCAAGTTCCGGGAGATGAAAGGCCATTTATGCAAGTTGGCAATAAAATCATTTATGGCCAGGAAGAGGCAAAGGGTCCAGTACGCAAACCTATTGTTAATCGAGAGACCGTCGCTAAATTGGAATTGAGCCAGGAACAACTGGCGCAAATTCAAGCCATTCAAGAAACCCTCTTTGATAAGTATCCCGACTATGAAAAGACCTTATTGGCTATTAGCGAGTTGGAACAAGAACTCGAAAAAGCCAAAGACGGGATTGAAGGCTGGGGGCGTTTCAAGAAGGAATTTGAAAGCTCTCTTGTTGCAATTTTGACTCAAGAGCAGCTCTTGGCGATGCATCCCGGAAAAGGAAAAGGGCCAGAAGGAAGAGAACCAAAAGGGAAAATAAAAATTCATCTCGATCGCCTAAACCAAGTTGAATTGACAAGCGATCAACTCTCGCAAATCAATGCCCTTTTGGATGAGTTTGAAGCGAAAGTAAAGGGTTTGAAAGCCGCCCTGAAAATGGAAATCGATACGAAACCCAAAATCAGGGAACTGGAAAAATGGATTGAAGATGCTGAGGATGAATATGCCACCTTGGTTTCCATCGTTCTAAGCGATGCTCAAATAAAGGAACTCCCCATGACAGGTCCTCCTGAACATGCGGGACCTCCGGCACATGCGAAAAAAGGAAGAGACTAATCTTCTGTCTCAAGCAAGCGGCTCATTCTCTTGGAGCTGAGCCGCTTGCTCTTCATTATAATTCCGTAAGTTCATGAGTTATAATTACGTTTATTCATCCAGTTAGGGTTAGATTGAAAATGAGATGAAATTGTTGCTTATTGAAGATTATCAGCCATTGCTGGAAAGTTTGAAACAAGGTTTTTTGTCCCACGGCATTGCTCTAGATACGGCGAGCGACGGTGAAGAAGGACTTTGGTATGCGTTGAATAATGAATATGCCGTTATCGTTCTTGACCTGATGCTTCCCAAAATGAATGGGTTGCAGGTTCTTAAAACGATACGCAAACAACATAATAGGACGCCAATACTGATTCTTACTGCAAAAGGGGAAATCAGCGACCGTGTCACCGGTTTGAATTTGGGGGCGGATGATTACTTGAGCAAGCCGTTTTCGTTTAAAGAACTTCTTGCGCGGGTAAGGGCATTGGTGCGGCGTTCACACCAGCAAGTGACCAACACGATCCAGGTGGAAGATTTGATTATCGACATGCAAAAACATGTTGTGAAACGAGGAATACACACTATTGAATTGACGCAAAAAGAATATGCTGTGCTGGAATGTTTGGCTTTGAGAAGCGGCTCTGTGGTTAGCAAGCAGATGATTATGGAAAATCTGTATGAATTTGATCATGAAGTCAGCAGCAACGTAGTCGATGTCCATATTAAGAATCTGCGAAGAAAAATTGATCATGAATTCGATTCGAAGTTAATACACACAAAAAGAGGTCATGGGTATTTCATTGGAAGGGCCGCTGAATGAATTCTTTGAAAATTCGATTCTTTATCATTCTTGTTTTGATCACAGGCCTTGCTTTGACGGGATTCGGATATTTTATCTACAACCGTATTCATGATTTTCTTGAAGACAATACCAAACAAAAATTGCTTGTTTTGGCTGAAACGGTAATCAAGAAAATCAATCCGGAACAATCACCAATTTTGAACGATATTGATTCTCATTTCTCCATGCATTTTAAACCAGGACCAATCCGGGAAGCCGATAGTTTAGCTTTGATCTGGAATGACGAACGTGAATTGCTTTTTCAATCCGGATTCACTAACGGCAATCCAATTAAATTTAAACCCCACAAGCACAAACCGGTTCATTTTCAACGTTTTCAGATCGACAACAAGATGTATTCAGGTCTTTGGATCTCCTATCTTCCCGTACAACGATATGACACCATGGTGAACCAGATTGAACTGGTTTCAGCAGACACGCCCGGTTCAATCACTTTGCTTATGGCGTTTGTGGATGATGATTTTGATCGTTATCTAAACACGCTTATTTTTTGGCTATGGAGTGGTGGACTCGCGTTTTCTCTTCTTATTGGATTGACAGGGCGTTATATGATTCAATGGGGCTTAAAACCCGTCGCCCAATTGAATAGGCAACTGGAAACAATGGATGCCAGCACTCTTTCAGAACGAGTGCAGTTAACTTCTCCCCCAGATGAAATACAACCTGCCGTTCAAACCCTCAATCTGTTGCTGGAAAAACTGGAGAAATCTTTCGAGTGGGAAAAACAATTTTCAAGCGACGTGGCGCATGAATTAAGAACGCCGCTTTCCGCGTTACAATGCTCCTCAGAAATAGCGCTCACACAAGAATGCAATAATGAAGCCCATGAGCGTTTTATGTCACAAGTCCATCGAGCGTCAATAGATCTTCACGATATTGTAGAACATCTTCTATTGCTGGCTCGTTTGGAAAGCCTAGATTCAAGGCGCGAATTTCAACCCATTGATTTAGCCGCAACTATTACTGAGTGTATAGGAAAGATGGAAGAGTCGATACAGGAGCACTCGATTCACATCGATTGGACGCCGCCATCACAAGTCATCCCTGTCTTTGGCCATGAAGGCTGGCTGGAGATCATGATACGTAATTTACTGAGTAACGCCGTTCGATTTAATAAACATGGTGGAAAGATATTTATATCTTTGACCCATGATGATGAATATGTCAACTTATCCGTGCGTGACACAGGAATTGGAATCCCCCCTGAATCGCTTGATAAGGTTTTCGAACGATTTTATCGCGTCGAGGAAGCGAGAGACCGTAAAACGGGTGGAGCCGGTTTGGGGCTAAGTATAGTTTGGTCGATCGCTAAACTACACAACGGTTCTGTTGAGGTAGACAGCCATATGGGAGAGGGTACGACTTTTGCAGTATTCCTTCCATGCGGTTGATGCGGCCTGGACCGCGAAATCCGTATCCGGTGATAAAGAGGGAAACGGTTAATGCAGACATGAGCATTACATCGCGAGACAACACCTCCTTTCCAACCTCTATCGGACAGATGGTTCCGGCGATGCCCACCACAGCAAGCGTATTAAAAAGATTGGAACCGAGGTGCCGAATCCAACGACGACCATGCCAATCAATAGAGACGGCATCCCCAAATGGCGCGCAGCAGAGGCGGAGCCGGTTACAAACTTATCGGCGCTCCAAACCAGAAGCGCCAAACCGAAAAACAAAGCCAAGTACGCAATCGTCATAAATGAAACGTCCTCCTTCTACAATAATGGTTTGCATGGTTCAAACATCAAAGGTTGCCGTGTAAATCAGGATTCTAAAGCCATCCTTACTTTTATTGCCAAGTCCTGTTTGGAAAATGGTTTCTGTATAAAATTGACACCTTCCTCAAGAACGCCCCGATGCGCGATAACATTGGCGGTATAGCCGGACATGAACAGAACTTTGAGCGCCGGATAATGGGTTTGAAGGTTTTTTGCAAGATCGCGGCCGTTCATCTCCGGCATAACGACATCGGTGATTAGCAGGTGAATATCGCCAGCATGTTCTTCTTCCAAGGCTATTGCTTTTCCAGGAGTGGATGCCGCCAAAACAGTGTATCCCAAACTATCAAGTATTTTTTGGATCAGGCTCAAAATGGACGCTTCATCTTCGACGACCAGCACTGTTTCTCCGTGGCCAACAGGAATATCCTGCGTTTCCGGCGCTTTTATTCTCGTCTCTTCTTTTGCATGCGACGGCAGGTAGATTCTAAAGGTCGTGCCTTTTCCCAACTCGCTGTATACGTTGATAAAGCCATCGTTCTGTTTGACGATACCGAACACCGTGGACAATCCCAGGCCGGTGCCTTCGCCTACACCTTTGGTGGTAAAAAACGGCTCAAAAATATTTTCCAATGTGTCTTTGTTCATGCCGAAGCCATCGTCGCTCACCGCCAGCATGATGAAATCACCAGGAATGAAACCAGCATGCACGGCGCAATAGTCATCGTCAAAATGGATATGGCTGGTTTCGATGGTGAGTTTGCCCACACCGCCGATGGCGTCCCGTGCGTTGACGCACAGGTTGGCCATGATTTGGTCGAGTTGGGATGGGTCCATCAAGACCATCATCTGACCGGGGCCGGGCTGCCAGGACAAATTGATATCCTCACCGATAAGCCGACGCAGCATATTGAGCATTCCTTCCACGATTTCGTTCAAGTCGGTTATTTTAGGATCAATGGTTTGTTGGCGAGCGAAGGCTAACAACTGGCGTGTTATGTCCGCAGAACGCTGGGCCGCACCCAGAATTTCCTTTAAATCTTCTTGTAAGGGATCGCTGGCCGCCGTTTTTCCCAAAGCGAGTTCTGCGTGTCCGATGATAACACTAAGCATGTTGTTGTAATCATGGGCCACGCCGCCAGCCAGCCGCCCCACAGATTCCATTTTCTGAGCCTGGATAAACTGGGATTGGAGCTTTTCGTGCTCGGCTTCGGCTTTTTTACGCTCCG